>CACYTF010000056.1 GCA_902777335.1 uncultured Eubacteriales bacterium | reverse complement strand
ATCCCGAACACAGAAGTTAAGCCTCAGCACGCTGATAGTACTTGGCTGGAAACGGCCCGGTAGGGTAGGTCGTCGCCGGATCTCACCGAGAGCCATTCGAAAGAATGGCTCTCTTTTTGCGTGGAAAGACGAGCAGGTTTACATGGGGACGGTTCTTGTGTATCTGTCCCCGGTGTTTTTTTAGTTTACATGGGGACAGATACAGTAGAACCGTCCCCATGTAAACTGGTGCGTTGAAATTCATATGCCTTTCCAACAATCCCTGATGTAATGTCACATTCATTTGATAAAATAGAATAGAATCGCTATAGGTATGACCGAGGGGAGAAGAATGGCATGGTGCTGAAATTCGATTGCTATCTGTTTGACTTTGACGGCACGATCGCCGATACCGGCGAGGGCATCACTAAGAGCGTGGCCTACAGCCTGGAGAAGCTGGGCAGGCCCGTGCCCGATCAGGCCGTGCTGGAGCGCTTCGTCGGGCCGCCGCTGCATGACAGCTACATCGAATACTGCGGCTTGACCGACGAGGAGGCAGAGCGCGCCGTCGCGGTCTACCGCGAGCGGTATACCGAGGTGGGGCTGTACGAGTCCCACCTGTACCCCGGCATCGCCGGCCTGCTGCGCGCGCTGCGCCGGGCGGGGGCCTATGTGGCCATCGCCTCGGCCAAGCCCCGGTTCATGCTGGAGCGCCTGGCGGCCCACTACGGCATCGACGCCTTCCTGGACGGCATCGTGGGCATCGGCCTGGACCGGCACGCCGCCGACAAGCGGGACCTGATCCTCGAGGCGCTGCCCGAGGGGGCCGACCCCGCCCGGGCCTGCATGGTGGGGGACAGGCGCTTTGACGTCGAGGCGGCGAAGGCGCTGGGCCTCATTGCCGTCGGCGCGGACTACGGCTACGCCGAGCCGGGCGAGCTCGCGGCCGCCGGCGCGGACGCGGTGTTCCCGGACGCGGACGGCATGGCCGCGTGGCTGCTGGGCGGTGAAATGCCCCGCGGGGCGTTCATCAGCCTGGAGGGCAGCGACGGCTGCGGCAAGTCCACCCAGATCGCGCTTTTGAAGCAGCACCTGGAGCGCCGGGGCTTCGAGGTCGTATTGACCCGGGAGCCCGGCGGCTGCCCCATCTCCGAGCGCATCCGGGACATCATACTCAGCCTGGAATCGAAGGGCATGTCCGACGCCTGCGAGGCGCTGCTGTACGCCGCCAGCCGTGTGGAGCACGTGCGCGAGGTCATCGCGCCCGCCCTGAAGTGCGGCAAAATTGTGATCTGCGATCGATTTTTGGATTCCAGCATCGCCTACCAGGCCTACGGGCGTGAACTTGGCGAAGCCTTTGTGCGTCAAATCAATGAACCGGCGACCCGGCTGGCGCTTCCGGAGCTGACGCTGCTGCTGGATCTGAACCGGGAGGAATCCCGGCGGCGCATGGCGAACGGCGCGCCGCTGGACCGCTTGGAAATAGAAAAGGAAGACTTCTTTGCCCGGGTGCAGCGCGGCTACGACATCGTGGCTCAGGCCGAGCCAAACCGGATCGTGCGCGTGGACGCCGCCAGGAGCATCGAGGAGGTCTTCGGGGATGTGCGCGCGGCGGTGGACCGGCTGCTGGACGCGCGGTGAGAATAGACTGTAGGGTACTCCACGGCATGAAGGGGTGTAGACCATGACATATGAAAACCTGTGCATGTACTGCTTCGAGGATATGC
Source organism: uncultured Eubacteriales bacterium (assembly GCA_902777335.1). Classification (GTDB taxonomy): domain Bacteria; phylum Bacillota; class Clostridia; order Christensenellales; family Aristaeellaceae; genus UBA2862. The sequence goes on along the minus strand of CACYTF010000056.1, from coordinate 20,368 downwards.
GGGGGCAGACCACCTGCCCGCATTGCGGCAGGGACTCCCGCGCCGCCGTGCCGCAGATCCAGATGCTGCCCGGCTCGCGGATCTATCACGACCGCTTCCTGATCGGCCGGGCGCTGGGGCAGGACGCCAGCGGCATCGTCTACGCGGCGTTTGACACCAAGCGGGAGAACAAGCTGCGCATCCGGGAATACCTGCCCAGGGACTGCGCCGAGCGGCTGAACGACGGCGCGGTGGTGCCCATCGCCGGCATGGAGGACCAGTTCGAGGCGGGCATCCGCAAGCTGCGCGCCAGCGTGGAGGGCGTCGAGGACCCCCGCAAGCGCCACTTCTTCTTCGAGGAAAACGGCACGGCCTACATTGCCCAGCGCAAGCAGGCCGCCCCCGCCGCGCCCCAGGAGAGCGCCATGGAGGACGAGGAGACCGGCGGCGGGCGCCGGGTGCTGATGTTCGCCGGCATCGCCGTGGCGGTGCTGGTGGTGGCGGCGGTGCTGCTGATCACCGTGTTCAACGGCGCGCTGCCCACCAGCCGGGACATCACCCAGAGCCCCACGCTGGACCCCAGCCAGGTCTGGATTCCCGTCACCACGCCCACCCCGACCCCCTATGTGGCCCCGACCTTCGCGGCGCTGGTGGATCCGGAGCTGTCGTGGATGGACTATACCTATGAGGGCGACGTGGAGCAGGACTACCAGCGCGAGCAGCGCGCCGCCGCCACGCCTACGCCCGTGCCGCTGCCCACCCAGCGGGCGGAGAACGACAACACCTATACCATGGTCAACGGCAATTCCGACGCCGCGACGATCCGCAGGCTGCAGAAGCGGCTGAGCGCGCTGGGCTGGCTGGACGGCGACGACGTCTCCGGCGAGTACGACGCCGCCACCCGCCAGGCGGTGCGGGATTTCCAGCGGTTTGTCAACGCCGAATACGAGCCCAATCCCAGGCTGAGCGTGGACGGCGTCGCCGGCCCGAAGACCCTGCAGTGGCTGTTTGACGGCCAGGCCCAGAAGCCGACCCCCACGCCCACGCCGAAGGTCACCCCGAAGCCGGAGGAGAGCGCCGTGGACGAGAAGTCCCAGGCATCGCAGGTGCGCCAGGTGCAGCGGCAGCTGGCCATACTGGGCCTGCTGCCCGAGAGCGCCGTGGACGGCCGGTACGGCGCGACCACCGCGAAGGCGGTGCGCGAGTTCCAGACGCGGGTGAACCAGCTGGCCGGCTACGACGTGCTGGAGGTCACCGGCAGGATGGACGCCCAGAGCCTGGCGTTCCTGGACTACTATGCCGAGGAATGGCAGCGCCTGCGTCAGGCGACGGCGGCGCCCACCGACACGCCCGAGCCCACCCGCAGGCCCACGCCCACGCCCACCACCCGCCCGGTGGAGGAGCTGACGGGCGTGATCAACGCCGATTCGTCGCGGGACGCCATCCGCAAGGTCCAGCAGCTGCTGGTGGACATCGGCATGCTGCCCGGCGGCGGCGCCGACGGCGTGTACGGCAGCGGCACCCTGTCCGCGGTGGCCGATTTCCAGCAGTGGGTGAACGACCAGCGCGACGAGCAGACCCTCACCGTGAACGGCGAAGTGGACCAGATGACGCTGGCCTACCTGCAGTATTGCAAGGACCACGGCCTGATGCCCTACGGCACGCCCACCCCCGTGCCCACGCAGGCGCCCACGCCCGAGCCCACCGAGCCCGCCGAGGTCGAGCCCGAGGGCGATTATGCGCCGGAGGACGGCGACGAGCCGCTCGAGGAGAACCAGGAGATCACCATCGACGCGAATTCCGACCGGGAATCGATACGCTACGTCCAGGAGATGCTCAGCGCGGTCGGGGCCATGGACGCCGGCGGCATAGACGGCGTGTACGGCAAGGGCACCACCCGGGCCGTGAAGCGCTTCCAGCAGTGGGTGAACGGCGTGCAGGGCGGCGAAGCCCTGCCGGTCACCGGCCAGATGGACAACCGCACGCGGCTGGCGCTGGAGTACGCCTACAACCACGAATGGGTGATGGAGGAGCCCACCGAGCAGCCCACCGAGGCGCCCACGCCGGAGCCGACCCGGGAACCCACGCCGGAGCCGACGGAAATACCCACGCCCGAGCCCACCGAAATACCGACGCCCGAGCCCACCGAGGTGCCCGCCGAGGACGACCCGGAGGAGCCGGAGGGCAGCCAGCAGATCGCCATCGGCCCGGATTCCGATCCGGAGTCCATACGCTTCGTGCAGCAGATGCTCGGCGCCGTGGGCCTGATGGAAGAGGACGGCGCGGACGGCGTCTACGGCAACGCCACGAAGGACGCGGTGCGCCGCTTCCAGCAGTGGGTCAACAGCGTGCAGGGCAGCGAGATCCTGCCGGTCACCGGCCAGGTGGACGACCGCACGCGGCAGGCGCTGGAGTACGCCTATGACCGCGACATCCGCGTGGACGGCGGCCGGAGCGAACCCACCGAGGCGCCCGAGCCGGAGCCCACCGAGGAACCGACGCCCGAGCCCACCGACGCGCCCGCCGTCGGGGCCATCGGCGACATCGCCATCTCCTTTGACGACGTGGTCGCCGAGGGCGACGTGGTCACCGTGTCCGAGGGCAAGCTCACGGTGCGCTGGCATGTCGAGGGCGAGGTGGACAGCTACTACGTGTCCGTGGAGGACGCCGACGGCAACGCCATCGCCCGCCAGGAGAGCACCAAGCACACCGGCTTCACCGTCAACACCGCGCAGATGACCCCCGGCGCGCCCTACACGCTGCGCCTGGGCGTGCTGCCGGCGCGGGGCGGCAGGGACGACGTCGTGTGGCGCACGGTGCGGTTCATGCTGCCCGAGCGGGCCACGCCCGAGCCCGAGCCCACGGTGGCCGAGGTCTCCGCGCCGAGGATCACCATCGCCGGCACCGCGGCGGGCAGCAGCACGATCACCATCGAGGGCGGCAGCGTGCAGATCGGCTGGTCCTCCTCCGGCGATGTGCAGAGCTATTATCTGCGCGTGACCGACGCCGACGGCAACGACATATTCGAGCCCCAGTACACCACCCAGACCGGCTTCAGCCTGCGGGCGGACGACATGCGCCCGGGCATGCTGTACACGCTGACCGTCGGCGCGCTGCCCGCGGGCGGCACCCGGGACGACGTGCAGTTCAGCCGCGCCCAGTTCATGCGGCCGGTCCAGGCCACGCCGGAGCCCACCGAGATCCCCACGCCCGAGCCCACCGAGGTGCCCACCCCGGCGCCCCAGGTGGCCGTCATCGGCAAGCCGGTGGTCACCGTGGGCGGCTCCGCCTACCAGGTGGACGGCGTGTCCTTCATGATCGACAACACCATCATCATCAGCTGGAATGCCGACGGCGACGTGGCGGCCTACGCCGTGTACGTGGAGAACCAGGCCGGCGAGCGCCAGGAGCTGCTGAGCGGCACCACCGACACCAGCAAGACCGTCAGCACCAGCAGCCTGCCCGCGGGCGTGTACACCGTGTACGTGGGCGCGCTGCCGGCGGGCGGCGACCGCGACGACATGCAGTGGGGCAGCGCGCGCTTCGGCATCCCCGCGCCCACCGACGCGCCCACCGAGCCGCCCGCGGCCGAGCCCGAGGGCGACGGGGCCGACACGGTCACCGGCGCGATCAGCGGCAGCTCCGACGCCGAGACGGTGCAGCAGCTGCAGATGAAGCTGTACAGCCTGGGCCTGCTCTCCACCGACGGCCTGGAGCCCGGCGTGCTGGACCGGCAGACCCTGGAGGCCGTGGCCGCGTTCCAGATGCGCGTGAACGAGGAGTACGGCCTGGACCTGGAGGTCGTCGACCCCGACGACCTGACCAGCGTGGTGGACGCCGTGACGGTCAGGGCGATATTTGGGAGTTGAGGGAACAGGGTACAGGGAACAGGGTACAGGGAACAGGGAACAGGGTACAGGGAACAGGGAACAGGGTACAGGGAACAGGGAACAGGGGAAAGCCGAGGGGCCGATCCGGGTGGATCGGCCCCTCGGGTATTTGCACGGTTTATGCCCTCGCGTATTTGTAGATCTGCGCCAGCACGTTGTCGATGCCGTTGGCGGTGGGCTCGGTGGCCATGGCCTCGTACAGCGCGCCGCGGTCGTGGTACAGCTGCTCCACGGCCTGCACCAGCGTGTCGGGCGTCATGTCCTCCTGCATCAGCACGTGGCTGAAGCCCCGGGCGCGGAAGGATTCGGCGTTCAGCAGCTGGTCGCCCCGGCTGGCGCCCTTGGGGTAGGGGATCAGCAGCGCGGGCTTGCGGGCGGCCAGTATCTCGCACAGGGCGTTGCTGCCCGCGCGGGAGATCAGTATGTCGGCGCAGGCGTAGGCGTCGGCCATCTCCTCGTTCAGGTACTCCCGCTGCACGTAGTTGGCGGTGCCCTCGTACACGTCGTTCAGGTTGCCCTTGCCGCACAGGTGGAGCACCTGGAAGTTCTCGGTCAGCCTGGGCAGGGACTGCCAGACCGCCTGGTTGATGGCCTGCGCGCCGCTGGAGCCGCCCACCACCATCAGCACCGGGCGATGGTCGTTGAAGCCGAAGCGCCGGCGGCCCTGCTGCCGGTCGCCCCGCAGAATCTCGGGCCGGATGGGCGTGCCGGTGTGCACGCCCTTGCCCCGGGCGTACTTCACCGCCTCGGGGAAGGTGCAGCACTGCGCCTTCGAGAAGGGCAGGCACAGCTTGTTGGCCAGCCCCGGGCTCATGTCGGATTCGTGGGTCACCACCGGCACGCCGTTCAGCTTCGCGCCGTACACCACCGGCACCGACACGAAGCCGCCCTTGGCGAACACCACGTTTGGCTTCAGCCGGCGGATGAGGGCCGTGGCCTGGCCGATGCCCTTGACCACGCGGAAGGGATCGGAAAAGTTCTTCCAGTCGTGGTAGCGGCGCAGCTTGCCCACGGAAACGGTGTGGAAGGTGACGCCGGGCACGCCCGAAATCAGCGATTCCTCCGCGCTGTTGGCGGCGCCGATGTAGTGAATCTCCCAGCCGTCGGCCTGAAGCCTCGGGATCAGCGCCAGGTTCGGGGTCACGTGGCCCGCGGTGCCGCCGCCGGTGAGGACAATTCTTTTCAACGCACATTCCTCCATAACGATGCATAATTTATGTATAATTATGCGCTCCATACGGACTATCCGCATTATAAGCCCCTCAGATGTATTCGCCTTTACCGCGCTGTTAAAAAAACGGGGTAAAATCGTAAAACGGGCGCGAAGGAACATCAGCATCGAAAAATCGTCAAAATGCATCAAAACCCCCTTTTGTTTTCGATCAAAATCGGTTACAATGGGGAGTGTGCAGAAATACTTCTGTCCCGGAGGTTTGTGATATGAGCTATCAGGCATTGTACCGCGCGTGGCGGCCGGACACCTTTTCGGACATCTGCGGCCAGGACGCCGTCACCCGAACGCTGAAGCGCCAGGTGGTGACCGGACACATCGCCCACGCCTATCTGTTCTGCGGCACCCGGGGCACGGGCAAGACCACCGCGGCCAAGGTGCTGGCCCGGGCCATCAACTGCCTGAACCCGGTGGACGGCGATCCCTGCGGCGAATGCGAGATCTGCCGCGCGCTGAAGCAGGAGAACAGCATGGACGTGATGGAGATCGACGCGGCCAGCAACAACGGCGTGGACGAGATCCGCGACCTGCGGGAGAAGATCAAGTACCCTCCGGCGCTGACGAAGTACAAGGTATACATCATCGACGAGGTGCACATGCTGTCCACCGGCGCGTTCAACGCGCTGCTGAAGACGCTGGAGGAGCCGCCGAAGCACGCGGTGTTCATACTGGCCACCACCGAGCCCCAGCGCCTGCCGGCCACGATACTGTCCAGGTGCCAGCGCTTTGACTTCCACAGGATCTCCACCGACGTCATCGTGGACCGGCTGATGGTGGTGCTGGGCGGCATCGGGCGCTCGGCCTCGGAGGAGGCCCTGAACGAGATCGCCCGGGCGGCGGAGGGCGCCATGCGCGACGCGCTGAGCCTGCTGGACGTGTGCCTCTCCTACACCGACGGCGAGGTGTCGGCCCAGCTGGCCCGGGACGTGCTGGGCACGGCGGGCCGAGCGGCGATGTTCGATTTCGCCGACGCGCTGATCGACGGCGACGCCGGGGCCGCCCTCACCCAGATCGACCAGGTGATGCGCCGGGGCAGCGACCCCCAGGTGTTCATACGGGATACCGTGGCCCACCTGCGGGGCGTGATGCTGGCCGGCGCGGTGCCGGAGGGCCTGGCGGAGCTGCTGGAGATCACCCCGGAGGACGCCGCCCGCTTTGTGGAGCAGGCCGGGCGCGTCGACGCCGGGGCCCTGAGCCGCATGCTGGACCTGTTCATGCGCGCCGAGCCCGACACCCGGTGGGCCTCCCGCCCCCGCACAATACTGGAGCTGGCCGCCGTGCGCGCCTGCCACCCGGAGAAGGAGCCGGACGCCGGCATGGCCGAGCGGCTGCAGCGGGTGGAGAAGCTGATCGAGAGTGGCGCCGCCGCGGCCCAGGCGCCGTCGCGCCCCGCGCCCAAGGCCGCCGAGGCGGAGGCGGCGCCGAAGCCGAAGGCCGGGCCGGTGCCTGAGCCCACCCCGGCTGAGACCCCGCCCCAGCCCTGGCTGGACGCCATCGCCCGTCTTCAGGAGGAGAATCCGTCCATCCGCAGCCCGCTGGGCTCCATGCGGTTCATCCGCTATGACGGGCGACAGGCGACGGTGGAATTTTCCAAAAAGAACATGATGCACATGAAGCTGCTGGAGCGCAAGAAGCCCATGATCGAGGCGGCGCTGGCCGAAGCCTTCGGCCAGCCGGTGAGCATCGCCATGAACCTTGAGGGCAGCGGCGCGGCGGAGAAGGACGTCTCCCGCACGGCCAAGGAGGTCATCAATCAAGCCTATGACGTTTTCGGACGGGACAAGATCAGCCTCGAGGAATGAGGCGGGCAGGCCCCTGTGGGAGGGCCACCGCGAGCGGCTGCGCCGGAGGCTGGAGCGGGAGGGCTGGGAGGCCCTGAAGCCCCACGAGATGGTGGAGCTGGTGCTGAACTACGCGGTGCCCCGGCAGGACCTGTCCGACGTGGCCCGGCTGCTGGTGGACCGCTTCGGCTCCGTGGGCGGCGTGTTCGGCGCGTCCCGGGAGCAGCTGCTGGCGGTCGGGGGCGTGACCAATACCCTGGCCGAGTGGATCGGGCTGACCGGCGAACTGATGCGGGCCTATTTCGACCTGCACAATCACAGCGACATCCGCCTGAGCTGCTGCCAGGAGGTGCGGGCCTTCCTGCTCTCCCGGTCCGGCCCGGCCGCCGGGGAAGGGTCGATGATGCTCTGCGCGGATTTCAACTTCAACCTGATCGCCTGCATCGAGCTGGAGCACCCGGGCGAATGGTCCGGCGCGGCCAACGTCCGGCGCATGCTGACCGACGCCATTGACAACGGCGCGCGCTACGTGTTCCTGGTGCTGCCCGGCGAAGGCGCGCCGCCAGCGCTGGACGGGGCCCGGTTCGAAGCGCTCGACGCCTTCGCCGTGACGCTGCGCGGGGCCGGCATCGACCTGCTGGACTGCCTGCTGACCGGCGGCGGCGAGGTGATCAGCCTGAACGCCCAGGGCAGGCTGCAGGGCGTCCGGGCCGAGAGCGGCCGCGCGGGGCTGCACGAATACTATACGAGGAAGTAGGCCCATACATTCGCCGGGCGGAAACGATCGCGAATTCGGGTTTATGACCGGGATCCCGGACGCGGCGAGCATGGACAGTGCCATTGACAGCCGCTTTGATCTGGTCTATAATGCAATTAAGCGGCGGTGAACAATAGAAAAAGCACGTTCGCAGCCGCTTTAATCGACGGGAGGCGGACGAAGGATGATTGGGCGGGAAAAAGAGGTCCGGGAATTAAACAGGCTGTATGACAGAGACCGGGCGGAACTGGTGGCCGTTTACGGAAGGCGCCGCGTCGGGAAGACCTATCTGATTGACGAAACCTTTTCGGGAAGGATCACTTTTCGCCATGCCGGCCTTTCTCCGGCGGATGAAGATGCGAGGGGTTTGCTTCGGGCGCAGTTGGATCACTTTTACAATTCTTTAATTCTCTTCGGCATGGAAAAGAGTGACAAGCCGGACAATTGGATGGATGCGTTTCTGTTATTGGAGCAGTTCCTGCAAAGGATAGACGACGGATCAAGACAGCTCGTGTTTCTGGATGAATTGCCTTGGCTGGACACGCCGCGGTCGGGATTTATCAGGGCCTTTGAGGGTTTCTGGAACAACTGGGGTTGTCATCGGAAAAATCTGATGGTCGTTGTGTGCGGAAGCGCCAATTCGTGGATGACAGACCGTCTGATCAACAATCACGGGGGCTTGTATAACAGGGTGACCTATGAAATCAAGCTCTCCCCCTTCACGCTGCGGGAATGTGAAGCGTTCTTCCAATACAACCGAGTCAGGCTTTCGAGATATGATATCGCTCAGAGCTATATGATCTTCGGGGGCATTCCCTATTATCTGGGTTACTTTGACGGAGAATTCAGCCTTGCCCAGAATGTGGACAGAATCGTTTTTTCCAGATACGCCAAGCTGAAAGATGAATATGACAGACTCTTCCGATCTGTATTTGTCAACCCGGACACAGAGAAAGCGATCGTTTCATTTTTGGCGACGCGCAATGCCGGCTACACGAGAAAGGAAATCACGTCCAAGCTTGGCATGTCAGACGGAGGCAGGTTGTCCAGAAATCTGAATGCCTTGATTGCCAGTGATTTTATCGTCAAATACGTGCCCTTTGACATGGGAAAGCGCGAGGAATACTATAAAGTCGTCGACCCATTTTGCCTGTTTTATCTGCACTTTGCCTCTGTGATGAACGGGAAGAGCGAATCCTTCTGGCAGGAAAACGTGACCGCGCATTCCGTCGTAACCTGGAGAGGCTTTGCCTTTGAAAATGTGTGCTTTAACCACATTCGCCAAATCAAGCGGGCGCTGGGTGTTTCCGGCGTCATGACTTCCGCGTCTGCATGGTCAATATGCGAGGATGATCGGAAAGGCACACAGATAGATCTGTTGCTGAAGCGAAGCGATAACGTTCTGAATATGTGTGAAATCAAGTACTATAGCGGAGAATTCACCGTTAAGAAGAAGGATTATCTGACGCTGCTCGCCAGACAGAACCTGCTGATGGAAAAAGTCGGCCCCAAAATGGCGGTTCGAGGTACGCTGATCACCACATACGGGCTTACGCAGAACGAATACAGCGGGGTATTCACCAACGTCATAACGCTGGACGATCTGTTTTCGGAATAAAGAACCATTCAGATTTTCCCACCCATACCGCCGCACACCCCGGCGCACACTATTCCCTGAAAATGTGCGAAGGGGGTTTTTATATGAACGAGACGGTACAGCTGCTTCAGGACGTGGTGCGCAACGCGCGCACCGGTCAGGATTCCGTGGAGCACCTGATGAAAAAGGTGGACGATCAGCGCATGCGCGACGAACTGATCCGCGAAAAGGAGGACTACGCCGTCACCCGGCGGGAGAGCGAGCAGGCGCTGACGGACGCCGGCGGCCGGGCCGAGCCGGTGGGCCCGCTGGCGAAGGCCGGCATGTGGATGGGCCTGGAGATGGAGACCGCGACGGACCGCTCCGACGCCCACATCGCCGAGATCGTGATCCAGGGCGCGACCATGGGCGTCATCGAGATGACCAAGGCCCTGAACACCTACGACACCGCCGACGACCGCGCCCGCAGCCTCGCCAGCCAGTTCGTGGTGCAGCAGAACGAGACCATCGACCGGCAGAAGGCGTTCTTGCAAAACTGAGCGGCGGGGGCGGGGAAGCGGGTTCCCCGCCCCTGCAAATTGTGATAAAATCTGGGCTTCTTCCGGATATGGTTGCACTAAGATGAAGGAATGTATATAATAAATATACAAAAGTGATATTTGGGGTGGTATAAATGTCAATGTATCCGCTTATTCTTATCGCTGACGACGATCCGGTGGTGCATGAGTCGCTGGGTCTTTACCTGAGCTCCGAGGGCTACGAGCACCAGAGCGCCTACGACGGACAGCAGGCGCTGGAGATGGTGGAGAGCCTGCACCCCGACATGGTGGTACTGGATCTGATGATGCCCCGGGTTTCCGGCATCGACGTCTGCCGCACCATTCGCCAGACCAGCAGCCTGCCGATCATCATGCTCACGGCCAAGGGCGAGGAGATCGACCGCATACTGGGCCTGGAGCTGGGCGCGGACGATTACATCGTCAAGCCCTTCAGCCCCCGGGAGGTGCTGGCCCGCATCAAGGCCGTGCTGCGCCGCTTCAGCGAGAAGAGCGGCGAGGAGGATTCCTCCATCATACGCCTGCCCCAGCTGGAAATCAGCCTGGAAAACTATCAGGTCAAGGTGTCCGGCAAGGTGATCCCCTGCACGCCCAAGGAGGTGGAGATCCTGCACATGCTCACCAGCAACGTGGGCCAGGTCTTCTCCCGCGAGCAGATCCTCTCCCGGGTCTGGGGCTATGACTACTTCGGGGATACCCGCACCGTGGACGCCCACATCAAGCGCATCCGCCAGAAGCTGCCCCAGGAGAACGTGCCCTGGGCGCTGAAGACGGTGTACGGCGTCGGCTACAGGTTCGAGGTCAACGCATGAAAAAACGCAGCGTGCTGAAACGGCGCGCTGCGTTATACACGGCAGCCGTGATGACCGTCGCGGTGGCCGTGGGTCTGTCTGCCTTTGCCATCGTCAGCCGCACCCAGACAAATGCCGCAGCGCGCGCACAACTGATCCCGATGGCCGGCTACCTCGCTGAGCTGGCCTCCGAGGACCCGGTCAACGCCCCAGACCGCCTGGCGGATGAGGCGGACCTTGTCGCGTCCTCCGGCGGCAGCGTGTGGCTGGTGCCCGCGGGCGGCGACGCCGGGGCAAAGTGCCTGACGGGCGATCAGCCCCTGCCTCAGGCGGATTCCTTCCGCCGGGACGGCGTGCGCTACGCCCGCTCCGACGCGGCGATCGCGCCGGAGGGCGGCACGTGGTCCGCCGTGGCCGTCGCGCTGCCCGTTCGCGGCGCCGGCGCCGCCGGCTGGATCGCGGCGGCGGCCGCGTCCGCACTGCTCGGCGCGCTGATCGCGGCGCTGGGGCTTCGCCGGCAGGCCAGGGCCCAAGAGGTCATCGACGAAAAACTGGCGTCCGTCGGAAGGCTGCGCGACGTGGCCGTGGCCATGTCCGGGGGCGAACTGGAGCAGCGGGCCGACGAGACCGCCGAGGGCGAGATCGGCGAGCTGGGCCGGGCGGTGAACAACCTGTCGGAGCAGCTGTCCCGTAACATGTACACGCTGATCGTGGAGCGCAACCGCCTGCGCAACATGCTCAACGGCCTGTCCGAGGCCATCGTGGCCATCGACGCCGAGGGGCACGTGACCCACACCAACCCGGCGCTGGACCGGTTCTTCACCCGGCAGAAACTGGCGCTGCACCTGCCCGACCCCCGCATGAGGCTGATCCCGGACAAGGGCATCTGGGAGGACTTCGACGGCGTCATACGCACCGGCGAGGCCATGACCCGGAACCTGGAGTCCCGGGACATGATACTGCGGCTGACCATCACGCCCATCGTGGACGAGATCGGCGCCATCGCCGGGGCCGTGGGCCTGTTCTCCGACATCACCCAGATGGAGCGCCTGGAGAAGACCCGGCGGGACTACGTCTCCAACGTGTCCCACGAGCTGCGCACGCCGCTGACCGCCATGCGCGCGCTGATCGAGCCCCTGAAGGAGGGCATGGTCACCGACGAGGCGGACCGCCAGCGCTACTACGACATCATATTGCGGGAGATACTGCGCCTGTCCCGGCTGATCAACGACCAGCTGGAGCTGTCCCGCCTGCAGAGCGGCACGCTGTCCATCCAGAAGAGCGTGATGGCGCTGGACGACGTGGTGTACGACGTGTGCGACCGCTACGGCACCATCGCCGCCGAGCACGGCCTGGAGCTGAAGGTGGGCACCGATTTCACCGCCTGCCCCCAGGTGTACGCCAACGCCGACCGGGTGGAGCAGATGCTGATCATACTGGTGGACAACGCCATCAAGTACACCGAGCAGGGCTCCGTCACGGTCTGGGCCGACTGGGATGACGAACGCGTGGTGATCCACGTGAAGGACACCGGCATCGGCATCGAGGAAAACGACCTGCCCTATGTGTTCGACCGCTTCTACAAGGTGGACAAGGCCCACAGCGGCAAGGGCAGCGGCCTGGGCCTCTCCATCGCGAAGGAACTGCTCAAGCGCATGGATGAAGAGATCTGGGTCACCAGCGAGAAGGGCGCCGGCACCGAGTTCAGCTTTACCCTACATCGCCCCGGAAGCGAGGTTTGACAAATGCCCAGACGATCCATCCACCGCCGCCGCCGCGCCCAGGGCGGGTGTCTGTCCTTCATGATCGGCGTGCTGGCCGTGGCGGCGCTGGCGCTGGTCGTGGCCATCGTGGTCACCAACCGGCTGAAGCCCGAGGGCAGCCGCATCGTCAAGCCGGACGTGGCGACGGACGGCTATGTGGATGCCAACAACCCGCCCGCAGAGGACAACGATATGGTGCTCACCGCGGGCGACGTGGTGCAGGGGGACGGCAGCATACAGGTGCTGACGCCCTCGCCGACGCCCACCCTGGAGCCCACGCCCACGCCCGAGCCCACCTTCAACCCCGACCAGCCCTTCGCGCTGGTCCGGCCGGAACCGACCGGCGAGGGCTACCTGCCGGTTTTCACGAAGGCCAATACCGACAAAAAGCAGATCGCCATCACGCTGGACGAGTGCTCCGGCGCCACCATCACGATGAAGTTCATCCGCGCGGCGCTGGACAGGCACGCGAAGCTCACGCTGTTCCCCACCGGCGAAAACGTCATGAAGAACGGCATGGACGAGGTGCTGAAGACCTGCTATTTCTCCATCGGCTTTGAGATCGAAAACCGCTGCTACAGCACGCTGGCCCGCCTGTATTCGCTGAACGACACCCTGATGGCGTCGGAGATCTGGAAGCAGATGATCTCCGTCAGCTTTGTGCTGGGCGGCAAGTACCAGCCCCACTTCCTGCGCCTGTACGGCAGGGACGGCGAAAACGACCTGCGCACCCATACCTACCTGATGCAGGAGGGCTACCTGGGCTTCGCCGGCTGGACCTACAACGGCAGCCTCATGGAGGAGGGCCGCATCGGCAACAACCTGGCCCCCGGCAACATCTACTACTTCAAGACCACCGACGAGGATCTGCGGCGCATGAACGTGCTGATGGAGGAGGCCGCCGAGCAGGGCTTCGAGATGGTGACGCTGAACGAGCTGTTCGGCTACGAGAAGAACACCTGCCAGAGCAGCTCCAACGTGCTGGCCGAGACCATGCCGGAGCTGCAGAACCACGACATCCCCTATTACTTCATGAAGGCCGGCGACTGCACCTGGGCCACAAACCTGATGCAGCGCAGGCTGATCCAGCTGGGCTACCTGCCCGAGGGCTGCGCCGACGGCGTATACGGCAGCAGCACCGCCGCGGCGCTGAGCGCCTTCCAGGCCAAGCTGGGCATCGCCGCCACCGGCGCCGCGGACGTGGACACCCAGCAGCGGCTGTTCGCGGAGGATGCGCCGACGGTGGACGACTGACGAATCAGGGAGGTGCGGCCCATGGCAGTGACCATTCGCGATGTCGCGCGATACTGCCGGATGTCCATTGCCACGGTCAGCAAGGTGTTCAACGGTTATCCGGACATCAGCGAGGCCACCCGCCGCCAGGTGATGGAGGCGGCCCGGGAGATCGGCTACCGGCCCAACGCGCTGGCCCGGGCGCTGAAGACCAACCGCAGCTACAACCTGGGCGTGCTGTTCGTGGACGAGAACGTCAGCGGGCTCACGCACCCGTTCTTTGCCGCGGTGCTGAACGCGTTCAAGTCCGAGTCCGAGGCCCACGGCTATGACATCACCTTCATCAACCACAACATCGGCACCATGGACATGACCTTCCTGGAGCACTGCCACTACAGGAACGTGGACGGCGTGTGCCTGGCCTGCGTGGATTTCCGCTCGCCGGAGGTGGTGGCCCTGGTGAACAGCGACATTCCCTGCGTCACCATCGACCACCGGTTTGAAAACCGGCCCTGCGTGATGTCCGACAACGAAACGGGCATGCGCCTGCTGGTGGACCGGGCCGTGGAGCTGGGGCACCGGCGCGTCGCCTACATCCACGGCCAGCGCAACTCGCTGGTCACGGAGACCCGCATCAAGAGCTTTCTGGACGCCATGCAGGCCCACGGGCTCGGCGTGCCCGAGGGCTATTTGACCGGGGGCCGCTATGACGACGTGATGGCCAACCGCCCCCGGCTCTGGGAGCTGATGAACCGGCCGGACCCGCCCACCTGCGTGCTGCTGCCGGACGACGCGGCCTACTTCGGGGCGCTGGATCTGCTGTGGAACATGGGCAAACAGGTGCCCCGGGACATCTCCCTGGGGGGCTACGACGGCGTCCGGGCGGTGTACTCGGTCCACCCCAGGGTGACCACCGTGCGCCAGGACAACGTGGGCATGGGCCGCCAGGCCGCGCGCAGCCTGATCGATCACGTGGAACACCCCGTCACCGCGCCGAACGACGTGACCATGATTCCCACCGAGCTCTTGGAGGGGGATTCCCTGGGCAGGCCGAAGGAATGACGGGCCGTGCCCTCATCCGTTCGCGGGGACGCCGCCTTGCCATTTACGCGCCGCGCACCGAATCGGTGCGCGGCGCGTATTATAGTGCGAACCCCCTTGAAAGGAGCATTGCACATGGCAAACAACAATTGCTGCGGCGGATACCTGCGCCGCAATTCCAATAGTTCCTATGGCTGCCTGAGCTGCCTGGACAGGCGCCGCTGCTGGGAGAACTACCCCTATTACGGCGGGCCCTGCCCGGACGCCAACGGCAACTATGGCTGTGACGACGACCGCGACGAGGATTGCTGCGACCGCCGCCGCCGCCGCTGCTGCGGCAGGTTCGCGCTGTTCTCGGCCATGCTGCCCATGGCGGTGGCCGCGAACGGCATCGTGCCGCTGGCCGGCAACAACTGCCTGGGCAGCGTCAGCGAGTTCCCGGTGAACAGCGGCCTGATCACGGTGGAGGAAAAGGGCACCTATCTGGCCACCTACACGCTGCGCGTGCCCGAGGGCGAGACGGTGCAGTCCGACTTCACGCTGAACGTGAACGACGCCTCCCAGACCTCGGCCATCGTCGAGGCGGGCGGCGAGGGCCCCGCCAGCTTCACCGGCCAGGCCATATTCGACGTGGCCGACCGCTCCACGATCGCGCTGCGCAGCTCGGAGGCGATCAACATCACCAACCCCTGCGCCCAGCCGCTGGTCACGCTGTCGCTGGTCAGGCTGGAGTAAACGACGGGGCGGGGGAACTATCCCCCGCCCTTGTGTACCGGTTTCATTGACATTTCAGAATGATTCTGATATACTGATTTCAATCCAAAAGACCGACGGCACAGAGGAAAAAGCCATGGCGAACCGATACAGCAGGCCCACGGTATCCCGGGCGCGGCAGCGCGCCTCTCACAAAAAACATGTCGTCATCGGCAGCAGCGTCCTCGTGGCGCTGCTGGCGATTGTGCTGATCGTGTTGATACTGCCCAAGGGCAACGGGCCCGACCGCGCCGTGGAGGCGGTGGCCCCCGCGCCGACGGAGGCGCCGGCGCCCATCGAGGCGGAAGCGGCAGAGCCGGAGGCGCCCACGCCCACGCCCGAGCCCACCCCCACGCCTGAGCCCACGCCCACCCCGATCCCGGACGCGCTGGCGCCCCGGGTGCAGGCGCGCCCCACGGCCACGGCGGAGGGCTTCATGCCGGTGTTCGCGAAGGCGAATACCGAGGAGAAGATCATCGCCGTCACCGTGGACGACTGCTTCCAGGCCGAGAACCTGCAGAAGATCGTGGACACGGCCATGTCGGTGGGCGGCAAGCTCACCATCTTCCCCATCGGCAAGAACGCGGTGAAGGAGAAGCAGAGCCAGATCCTCAAATACGCCTGGGAGAACGGCTTTGAGCTGGAAAACCACACCTACACCCACAGCTCCCTGTACAACGAGACCCCGGAGGTCCTGGCCCAGGAGATCTACACCCAGCAGCTGGCCCTCAGCCACATACTGGGCGTGGAATACCACTGCCACTTCCTGCGCCCCCGCGGCGGAGACGCCCGGGGCGACCAGCGCCTGCAGATGTACGCCAAGCAGATGGGCTACTACGGCATCGCCCACTGGTCCGTCGACGGCTCCAACAGCGACAAGACCATCGCCAAGGGCCTGAAGCCCGGCGCGATCTTCCTGTTCCACACCACCAACACCGACCTGGACAAGCTGGAGCGCTTCATCCCCTGGGCGGTGCAGCAGGGCTATCAGCTGGTCACGCTGAACGAGATGTTCGGCTATCCCGAGAACGAGACCAGCGAACTGACCAAGCCCGTCACCGAATACGAGATCCCGCCGCTGGAGCCCTACGAGATGGCCTACGTGCCCCTGAAAAAGACGACCTATTCCTGGGAAGCCCACCTGGTGCAGCAGGCGCTGCTGAACCAGGGCTACAGCCTGGGCGAGGACATCACCGGGCCCACCGGCGTGTACGGCGACGGCACGGCGGCGGCCGTCAAGGCCTATCAGCAGGACCACGGCCTGGAGGTGACCGGCGTGGTGGACGAGGCGCTGGCGCGCACGCTGATCGAGGGGCTGGGCACATGACGCGCGTGGCCCGGTTCCTGCCCGTGAGCGAAGGGCAGCTTCGCGCCGACTGGCAGGACGCCTTTCCCGGCGCGGCGCTCCCCGAGCGGCCCGATTCGCCCCGGCGCGCCACCGCGGGCTCCGCGGGGTACGACTTCTTCTCCCCGCTGGCGTTTCACCTGGAGCCCGGCCAGAGCATACGCGTTCCCACCGGCTATCGTGCGCGCATCGCGGCGGGCTGGGTGCTGATGCTGTTTCCCCGCAGCGGGCTGGGCTTTAAGTACCGGCTGCAGCTGAACAACACCGTGGGGATCGTCGACGCCGACTACTTCGGCGCGCGCAACGAGGGCCACATATTCATCAAGCTCACCAACGCCGGGGACAAACCCCTGTCGGTGGGCGCGGGCGAGGCCTTCGCCCAGGGCGTGTTCGTGCCCTTCGGCCTCACCGAGGACGACGCCGCCGGCGGCGAGCGCCTGGGCGGCTTCGGAAGCACGGACCGATGAGAAACCGGAAATGTACAAGGAACCTATATAATAATAGAAAGGGACGATGGATATGAACACGACACTGGTAGTCATGGCGGCGGGCATGGCATCCCGCTACGGCGGCAACAAGCAGATCACCGGCATGGGCCCCAACAACGAGATACTGCTGGAGTACTCGGTGTGCGACGCGATCCGCGCGGGCTTCAACAAGGTGGTCTTCATCATCCGGCCCGACATGCTGGAGGACATGAAGCGCATCTGCGGCGACAAGCTGGCGAAGAAGATCAACGTGGAATACGCCTTCCAGGACTATTCGTCCCTGCCCGAGTGGTACGCGGTGCCCGAAGGCCGCGTGAAGCCCTTCGGCACGGTGCACGCGGTGCTGTGCGCCCGCAGCTGCGTGAAGGAGCCCTTCGCCGTCATCAACGCCGACGACTATTACGGCGTGGATTCCTTCCAGAAGATGCACGACTACCTGGTGGCCTCCTCCGATCCCTCCCGGGCGGCGATGGTGGGCTACCGGCTGAAGAACACCGTCTCGATCCACGGCGCGGTGACCCGCGGCGTGTGCAAGGTGGTGGACGGCCGCATGGTGGACGTGGACGAGGTGGCCAAGATCCGCCTGTATCCGGACGGCCGCATCGCCGACACCTCCGAGGGCGAGCCAGGCCGCGACCTGGACCCCGACGCGCTGGTCTCGATGAACTTCTGGGGCTTCAGGCCCGAGCTGTTCGACAACATGCAGCGGTACTTCGAGGACTTCCTGAAGAACGCGGACCCCTCCGACATCAAGTGCGAGTGCCTGCTGCCCGTGATGGTGGACCGGCTGCTCAAGCAGGGCGAGATCACCGTGGACATGCTGGAGACCGAGGCCGTGTGGTTCGGCGTGACCTATCAGGAGGACCGCCCGCTGGTGCAACAGGCGCTGCTGGAGCTGCACGCCAAGGGCGTCTATCCCGAGAAGCTGTAATCGATCCATGGCACGGGGTGTGATGAACGTGGAAAAAGGAAGCAAGAAGCGCTTTGTCCTGACCGCGGTGGACAAGGTGCTGCTGGGCGCGATGGCGGTGATGAGCGTGGTGCTCATCGTCGTCGGCATACTCCAGCGCTGCGGCCTGTCGCTGATCAACGGCACGCTGACGCTGTACCTGCCGGTGATCGGCGTGCTGGTGCTGTTGGGCTGGCTGGCCTACCGGCTGGTTCGCAAGATCAAGAGCCGCACCGTCAAGGTGGCAGTGACCGTGGTGCTGGCACTGGTGCTGGCGCTGGGCATGGTGCTGGTGTCCTCGTATCTGAGCTTCATGGCCGCCCTCACCGTGCCCCAGCGCTTCGCCACGCTGACGTCGCCCTCCGGGAAGCGCAAGGTGGTGGTGCTGCGGCAGGTGGACACCGACGAGTCGCGGCTGAACGAGCGGCGCGCGGCCCGTCTGGAGGCGGACCCCGAAGGCGACGCCGAGTACGTCCTTCAGGACTATGGCTACGTCTACCGCGCCTATCCCACGGCGCTGGGCCTGTTCTACCGCTCGAAGGCCGACGTTGAGGGCGAGATCTGGCTGGCCGTTGACACCGCTGCCGAGCCCGCCGGAGAGGACGGCGCGCGGCAGGAGGCCCCCGCCCGCGGCACGCTGATGGTGGAGTGGCTTCAGGAGGAATCCGTCGCTCACTTCTACGTCGACAGCCCCGGCGTGGGCGAGGGCGGCGAGTGCACGGTGCGATTCTGATTTCCCGAGTATGAACATCCCCCCTGTTCGCATAGCATCCACTGAACAGGGGGGATGTTTTTGCGGCATTTCAGGTGGCTGGGCGCCCTGACGCTGACGGCGCTTCTGCTCTGCGACGCCCGCGCGGCCATGGCCGGCGCGGCCCGGGCGATGGCGCAGTGGGCGATGACGGTGGCGCCGGCGCTGCTTCCGTTCGCGGCACTGATGCCGCTTTTGACCTGCGGGGCGGCCGCCCGGGCCTATGAGCGCCTGCTGGGCCGGCCGCTGCGGGCGGTGCTGGACCTGCCGGGGGCGGCGGCCGTGGCGATGGTGGCCGGCATGGTGGCCGGCGCTCCGGCGGGCGCGCTGGCCGCGCGGGACGTCGCTGCCCGGGCGGGGATGACCCGGGGCCAGCTGAAGCGGCTGGCCGCCGCCGCCACCGGCTTCAGCCCGGCCTTCCTGGTGGGCGGCGTCGGCGAGGGTCTGATGGGCAGCCCGGCGCTGGGCTGGAAGCTCGTGCAGGCGCAGCTGCTCACGCAGCTGTCGATGGCGCTGCTGCTTCGCTGGACGGTGGCGCCCGACGCGGAACCCGTCGCGCCCATCACCGGCGCGCCGTCCGGCGACGGGGGCAGCCCGGTGCGGGCGGCGGTGCTGTCGGTCGCGACCATCTGCGGCTGGATGGCGCTGTTCCAGTCGGCGGCGGCGGTGATCGCGGCCCACGCGGGGCCGGAGGTCGCCGGGGCGCTGCTGTGCCTGCTGGACGCACCGTCCGGCGCGCGGGTGATCGCGAGCCTTTCGCCGGCGCTGGAGGCCGCGAAGCCGGTGCTGCTGGCCGCGGTGTGCGGCTTTGGCGGCGCCTGCGTGGCCGCGCAGAGCCTGGACGCGCTGAGGGGCTGCGGCATTCGCGCCGGGTTCTACGTTCGGGCGCGGCTGCTGGCCGCCGCGATCAACGCCGGCTGGATGGCGCTGCTGATCCGCCTTGCCCCGGGCGGCGGGGCGCTGCTGCGCCGGGTGAGCGCCAGGCCCTTCGAGGCGGCGGCGCTGGCCGCCGCGCTGCTGGTTCTGCCGGCGTTGGCGCGGATGAGAAAATCCATTTCTTAACAAACCAAAAGAGGTTACGATTCTGCCAATTACCTCCATTTAACGCGAAAACACCAGATATTGTGGTCAAAACAGCCCGATTCCACAAGAGTGGGCGGAAATTTGTGAGAAAAAAATGCTTGACAAGCCGCCGCGAATTTGGTATAATAACATTCGCGTTGAACGAGGGGTCACCCCGAGAACGGCGCGTTCGAACCTTGAAAACGATACAGACAAAGACGAGAAGAAAGTCAGAATTCTATGAGTGAAACGCCACGAACCGGGGCGAGGCGAGGGCTTTGGCGAGCCGGAGCTAAGGCTTGGGGAGTGGATGAGGATTGAACATCAGAGTTTGATCCTGGCTCAGGACGAACGCTGGCGGCGTGCTTAACACATGCAAGTCGAACGGGGATATGCGAGC
>CACYTF010000055.1 GCA_902777335.1 uncultured Eubacteriales bacterium | reverse complement strand
CTCTCTCTAAACCAGCGATTGTTCGGTGGTTCTGTTTCATTCAAGCTCCTTTGGTCCGTTGAATGCCTGTTATTTTTCTTGTTGCCCTATTGACTTTTTATTCGCAGACTGATTTTGGTGGATGTATTATTATTCATTATTTATGCATATAATCCCCGAAAATTAACCCGATCAACGTATAATAGGGCTTGACATTGCATATTGGCGGTATATAATAGAGCCATACAACGAAATCAACCGCGCCAACGCGGCAAACCAAGGAGCGAGCGTCATGAAAAAGAAGGGCAATAAGGAATTCAAGAAGATCGTGCTGGCCTACTCCGGCGGGCTGGACACCAGCATCATCATCCCCTGGCTGAAGGAAAACTACCCGGGCTGCGAGGTCATCGCGGTGTCCGGCAACGTGGGCCAGGTGGGCGAGCTGGACGGCCTGGAGGAGAAGGCCCTGAAGACCGGCGCCTCCAAGCTGTACGTGGAGGATCTGAACAAGGAGTTCATCGAGCAGGTCGTGATCCCGTCGATGCAGATGGGCGCGAGGTACGAGAACACCTATCTGCTGGGCACCTCCTTCGCCCGGCCCATCATCGCCAAGCGGCTGGTGGAGATCGCCAAGCAGGAGGGCGCGGACGCCATCGCCCACGGCTGCACCGGCAAGGGCAACGACCAGGTGCGCTTTGAGCTGGCCATCAAGGCCTTCGCGCCGGACATGCCCGTGATCGCGCCCTGGCGCATCTGGGACATCAAGGGCCGCGACGAGGAGATCGACTACGCCGAGGCCCACAACATCCCGCTGAAGATCAGCCGGGAGACCAACTACTCCAAGGACAAGAACATGTGGCACCTGAGCCACGAAGGCCTGGAGCTGGAGGACCCCGCCAACGAGCCGAAGTACGCCGGCAACATGGAGATGGGCGTGACCCCGGAGGAGGCCCCGGACGAGGGCGAGTACGTGACCATCGACTTTGAAAAGGGCTGGCCCGTGGCCGTGAACGGCGAGAAGCTGGCGCCGGTGGACCTGGTGTGGAAGCTGAACGAGCTGGGCGGCAAGCACGGCATCGGCATCATCGACATCGTCGAGAACCGGCTGGTGGGCATCAAGTGCCGCGGCATCTACGAGACCCCCGGCGGAACGATCCTCTACGCCGCACACGAGAAGCTGGAGCAGCTATGCCTGGACAAGGCCACCCAGCACTACAAGCAGCGCATGGCCCTGGAGTACGCCGACCTGGTGTACAACGGCCAGTGGTTCTCCCCGCTGCGCGAGGCCATGACCGCCTTCTGCGAGAAGACCCAGCAGACCGTCACCGGCACCGTGAAGCTCAAGCTGTACAAGGGCAACATCATCGGCGCGGGCATGACCAGCCCCTACAGCCTGTACGACCCGGAGATCGCCACCTTTGACGAGGACAACGTCTACGACCAGACCTGGGCTGACGGCTTCATCACCCTCTACGGCCTGCCCACCGCGGTGTACGCGAAGATGAAGGCGAAGAACAACCTCTGATCGAGAAGCGCGGCCTGACGGGGCAACACAAACTCAACCGGCCTTCCCTTGCGGGCGGGCCGGTTCGCATGTATAATGGGCGCAGAACCATCACCCGACCACCCGGCTTTGGAGGTTTCAATATGTCGTTGACGGCTGTCTTCAGCGAATTGGTGACGACGCACTATATCACGATCGTGCTGGGCGTCGTATTCGGCGTCAAGCTGTACAATCAAAAGCGGACCAAGAACGCCGAGCTTCGGTATTTTTGGATGACCCTGATCTGCTGCTTTTTGCTGGCGGTCGAGGACGTCGTCGAGAGCGCGGCCGCGCAGGACCCGGACCTGCGCCTGCTGCGGATCGCCATGTCCACCCTCGGCTATGTGCTGCGCCCCACGGCGGCCCTCGGGCTGCTGCTGGTCGTCTGTCCCCCGGAGAAGCGGACCTGGCGCGTCTGGATTCCGAACTTCATCAACCTCGCGGTGTTCTCAACGGCCTTCTTCTCCCCGATTGCCTTCTCCTTTGACGAGGATTACGCTTTCGTGCGCGGGCCCCTGGGCGCGTGCGTGTTCGTCGTCGCCTTCCTGTACATGGTTCAGATACTCTATCTGTCCTGGCGGCGCTTCTACGTCCGCAAGCGTTCGGAACGGTGGATACTGATCCTCTGCGCCGCGGCCTGCATCCTCGGCACCGTCATCGACATGTTCTACGGCGGCAACCACCTGAACCAGGCGCTGATCGTCAGCTGCGTGTTCTTCAACCTGTTCCTGTGCTTCCACGACAACCGCCTGGACCCGCTGACCGATCTGGCCAATCGCTTCGCGTTCTATGACGACATGGAGGACCATCAGCGGGACATCACCGCCATCGCCTCCCTGGACATGAACGGCCTGAAGCGCATCAACGACACCCAGGGCCACGCGGCGGGCGACAGTGCGCTGAGGGCCATCGGCCGCTGCCTGAACGGCGTCAACGACCGGAACACCACCGCGTACCGCATCGGCGGCGACGAGTTTGTGATCCTCTTCTTCAAGCAGGGCGAGGACGAGGTCAACCAAACCGTACTGCGGGCGTGCCAGGCCGTGAAGCAGGCCGGCTACAGCCTTTCCGCGGGCTATGCCATGCGCGCGGACGGCGAGAGCGCGCAGCACACGCTGTCGCGGTCGGACAAGCTCATGTACGCGGACAAGGCCGAATACTACCGCCAGAGCGGAATCGACCGCCGCCGGCAATAGCGCAGTTTGAAGCGGAGGAGGCGGATTGATTTGATATTTCTGAACATACTGATCCTGCTGGCGGGATTCACCGCGCTGGTGAAGGGCGCGGATCTGTTCGTGGACGGCAGCTCGGCCCTGGCCCGGCGCTTTCGCGTGTCGGGGCTGGTGATCGGCCTGACCATCGTGGCCATGGGCACGTCGCTGCCGGAGCTGTCCGTCAGCACCGCCGCGGCGCTGCAGGGCTCCAACGAGATCGCGCTGAGCAACGTGGTGGGCTCCAACCTGTTCAATCTGCTGGTGGTGCTGGGGCTGTGCGCCGCGCTGCACCCGGTGCCCACCGACCGGGCCGTGCTGAAGCGGGACTACCCGGTCAACCTGGCCACGACGCTGGTGGTGCTGGCCTTCGTGGGCGGGCCCGCGCTGTTTTCGGGCAGGCTCTCCGGCCTGGGCATGGCCGACACCGCCAGCGCGGTCACCCGGCCCCTGGCGGCGCTGCTGATGGCCGGGTTCATCGCCTACCTGGCCGTATTGGTGATCTCCGCCCGGCGCAACCCCACCCCGCAGGAGGACGCCCCCGAGCCCTTCTCGCCCAAGCGGTGCGCGCTGCAGCTTATCATCGGGCTGGCGCTGATCATCGCCGGGGGCGAGGCGGTGGTCGTGTCGGCGAAGGCCATCGCCCGCGCGGCGGGCATGAGCGAGACGCTGATCGGCCTGACCGTGGTGGCTCTGGGCACGTCGCTGCCGGAGCTGGTGACCTCGGTGGTGGCCGCCCGCAAGGGCGAGACGGACATGGCCGTGGGCAACGTGGTGGGCTCCAACCTGATGAATCTGATGTTCGTGCTGGGGGTGTCGGCCCTGATACACCCCATCGGCGTGAACCTGGCCTCGGTGACCGACCTGGCGATACTCTCCGCGGTGTCCGTTCTGTGCTGCCTGTTCCTGTACACCGGCCGCCGGATCGACCGCTGGGAGGGGGCCGTGATGCTGGCGCTGTACGCCGCCGACGTGGCCTTCGCCATCATTCGCTGAAACGCATACTACACCGAAAGGGAGAAGTCATATGAAGCTATGGGCAGGCCGCGCGGGCGGCGACGTGGACGACAGGCTGAGCGCCATCAACAACTCCATCGGCTTTGACAGCCGCATGTACAGGCAGGACATCACGGGCAGCATCGCCCACGCGAAGATGCTGGGCAGGCAGGGCATCATATCGGAAGAGGACGCGGCGGCCATCGTGGAGGGGCTGAAGGGCATACTTGCCGACATCGAAAGCGGCGCGCTGCAGATCGACATGACCTGCGAGGACATCCACACCTTCGTGGAGGCCACGCTGACCCAGCGCATCGGCGACGCGGGCAAGCGGCTGCACACGGCCCGCAGCCGCAACGACCAGGTGGCGCTGGACATCCGCATGTTTTTGGCGGACGAGATCGACCGGCTGACCGCTCTGGCGAAGGACATGATCGCCGCGCTGTGCGAGGCGGCGGAGAAGCACCTGGAGACCGTCATGCCCGGCTACACCCACCTGCAGCGGGCCCAGCCCATCACGCTGGCCCACTGGCTGATGGCCTACGCCCAGATGCTGCTGCGGGACATCGACCGGCTATCGGACTGCAAAAAGCGCACGCTGGTGCTGCCGCTGGGCAGCGGCGCGCTGGCCGGCACCACCTATCCGCTGGACCGGGAATACGTGGCGCGCCAGCTGGGCTTTAACGGCATCAGCCTCAACAGCCTGGACGGCGTCTCCGACCGGGATTTCGCGCTGGAGCTGCTGTCGGCCCTGTCGATACTGATGATGCACCTTTCCCGCTTCAGCGAGGAGATCTGCCTGTGGTGCAGCTGGGAGTTCCGGTTCGTCACGCTGTCGGACAGCTTCTCCACCGGCTCGTCCATCATGCCCCAGAAGAAGAACCCGGACATCACCGAGCTGGTGCGCGGCAAGACGGGCCGGGTGTACGGCGACCTGATGGCGCTGCTGACGGCCATGAAGGCACTGCCGCTGGCCTACAACAAGGACATGCAGGAGGACAAGGAGGCGCTGTTCGACGCCATCGACACGGCGGATCTGAGCCTGTCGGTGCTCGCGCCCATGCTGCGCACCGCCGTGTTCCACCCGGAGGCCATGCGCCAGGCCGCCGCCGCCGGCTTCATCAACGCCACCGACTGCGCCGACTACATGGTGAAAAAGGGCGTGCCCTTCCGCGACGCCTACGGCGTGGTGGGCCGCCTGGTGAAGTACTGCATCGACCGCGGCACCACGCTGGAGGCGCTGCCGCTGGCCGAGTACCGGGATTTCAGCCTGGTGTTCGACGAGGACGTGTACGCCGCCATCGACCTGCTGACCTGCGTGCGCCAGCGCAACCTCCCCGGCGGCCCCGCGCCCGAGGCGGTGCAGGCGACGATCGAGGCGACGCGGAAAAAGCTGGAAAACGGTTGATCATTTTCGCTTTCTGCTGTACAATGTATATGGGATCGGCATTGAAAGGGGCGTGACCATATGGCGATACCGGCGTCCATACTGAAAGACCTGGAGGCTCTGACCGCCGAGGATCAGCTGAAGGCCCAGGGGTACATCAGGTCCTTGCTGCGCCAGGCCAGGCGCGATTCAGAAGCGCCGTCGCGCCATGAATTCCCGCTTGGAATCTGGAACGGCGGCCTGCTGTACATGTCCGACGACTTCAACGAAACGCCCGAGGGCTTCGAGGACTATCTATGATACTGCTCGACACTTGCGCGTTGATATAATAGAAGCATATGCCCCTGCCGGGAAAACCGGCAGGGGCATATGGCACCTCTTCCGGGGGCCTACCGGCCCGGCCTCGCTGAAAACAGTCCACTGGACTGTTTTCCGGGCGCTGCGGCCCCCCTCACGGGGGCGAGGCAAGGGGGGATCGTGCGGAGTTCGAGGTTAGCGCACACGCGCGGCAGCCTTGGCTCGCCCCGGTGACAAGATAGCGCGGAGTCCGAGGTCTGCGCACCTGCGCGGCAGCCTTGGCTCGCCCCGGGAACGGGGAGAGCTGGCGCGAAGCGCCTGAGAGGGGAATCCCCAAGAAAACGTGAAGCGCCAAACACTATTCCGGCGCGATGTCCTTTCGCTTCGCGTCCTCGATCATCGCCTCGGTGTCCCTTCGCATCTCGGCGCGCAGGGCGGTGAGGTATGGGCTGAAGGCGGCGTCCTTTGCGCCGTAGGTCAGGTTCAGGTCGTATTCCAGCGGCAGCCAGGTGGCTATGTCGCACTCGTTGTGGCTCTGTATGGCCTCCATGCGGTCCAGGGCCTTGTAGAGCTTGGCCTCGGGGGTCTGAAGGGCCTCCATCTCGGCAAACAGCGCGGACAGCGTGTCGGGCCAGGGCGCGGGCAGGCCGGCGATCAGCGCGTCCACCTCGCGGCCCTCGACGACGCGGTCGGCGTCGGTCTTCACGAACGTGGGAATGTCGCCGGTGACGGCCTCGCCCAAATCGTGGATCAGGCACATCCGGATCACCCTGTCGATGTCCACATCGGGAAACTCATCCTGCACCAGCATGGCCATCAGCGCGACGCGCCAGCTGTGCTCGGCCACGCTCTCCTGCCGCCCGCCGGCGGTCCAGCAGTGGCGCGTGGCGTCCTTCAGCCGCGCCGCCACCCTCAGAAATTCGATCAACGCCCGTGCGTCCATAGGTTCATCTCCTTTCAACGGAAAAGGGAGCAGGGCCCTGTCCCCTGTTCCCTGTTCCCTGTACCCTACTCCCTACTTCTTCTGCTTACTCCTGTACGACAGCACCACGCTCTGCAGTATGATGAAGAAGCCGAGCATTGCCCCGCTGGCCATGTCCTGCCACCAGGAGGCGTTCAGGGGGCTCAGGGCGATGATCTTCTGGATGGTGGCCAGTATCAGCACGCCGAACAGCGTGCCGATCACGTTGCCGACGCCGCCGGTCAGCAGCGTGCCGCCGATGATCGAGGCCGCGATGGCGTCCATCTCGCTGCGCATGGCCACGCTGGCGTTGCCGGCGGGCTTGTGCGTCAGGAACACGAAGCCCGCGATGCCGCTGAGCAGGCCGCTGATCACATAGGACATGAAGCAGGTGCGCTTCACGTTGATGCCCAGCATCAGCGCGCTCTGCCGGTTGCCGCCCAGGGCGTAGATGTTGCGGCCCAGGCGCACGTAGCGCAGCAGCAGGGCCATCACCAGCACCACGAGCAGCGCCACCACCGCGCCGATCTCCAACTTTGCGGGGATCAGGTTGCCGTTCTGGGCCACATAGCCCAGCCAGGAGATCTTGATCTTCGACTTCACCAGCGCCAGGAAGCCCTCGTGGGCCACCTTCACCGGGTTGACGGAGAGCATCGTGGTGAGGCCGCGGGCCAGGAACATGCCGGCCAGCGACACGATGAAGGGCTGTATCTCCAGGTAGCTGACCAAAAAGCCCATGCCCGCGCCGAACGCCAGGCCGATGCCCAGCGCCAGCAGCGTGGCCAGCGGTATGGACAGCCCGCCCGTGTGGGCGTTCAGGAATATGGCGCAGGCCATGCAGGTCAGGCTGATGACGCCGCCGACGGAGATGTTGATGCCGCCGCCGATCATGACGATGGTCAGCGCGCTGGCGACGATGATCAGGGCCGCGTTGTCGTTGAGCAGGTCAAAGATCTGCTGGACCTTCAGGAAGCCGCCGCCCATGAAGATCATGGCCAGGGCGTACATGGCCACGAAGATGCCGATGGAAATGGTCATCAGCAGCTGGGCGTCGGTGAGGGGCTCCCTGCGCTTGGCGCGCGCATTGTTCTTCACACCGTTCACTCAGCGCACCCCCTTTCCCGCGGCGGTATGAAAGCCGCCGGAGCGCCGCTTCATCAGCGCGCCGATCTTCTCCTTGACCACCGGAGAGCCGGCGACCACGATGACGATGATGACGATGGCCTTGTAGGCCTTGACGTTGACGGGGCTCACCTTCATGGCGTACAGCGTGGTGGTCAGCATCTGGATGATGTAGGCGCCCAGTATGCTGCCCGACAGCTTGAACTTGCCGCCGCCCAGGTTGTTGCCGCCGATGGCCACCGCCAGGATGGCGTCCATCTCGATGTCCACCAGCAGGGTCTTGTGGTTCAGCTGGCCCAGACGGCTGATGCCGATCAGGCTGGCCACCGACACGCACACGCCCAGCAGCGCGAAGGACAGCAGCTTGATGGCCACGGGGTTGATGCCGTTCAGCCGCGCCGCGCCCTGGTTGATGCCCACGGACTGGGTGTACAGGCTGATGTTGGTGAACCGGAACACCAGCGCCAGCAGCACGCCCACCAGAATCACGCAGAAGATCGGCGTGGGCACCGGTATGCCGGGGATGGTCATGCCGATGGAGCTGAGGATGGGGCTGGCCAGCTGGGGCGTGGCGTCACCGTTGATCCAGTAGGCGATGCTGCGTCCGCAGGAGAAGAGGATCAGCGTGGCGATCATCGGCTGGATCCGGAACACGGCCACCAGCGTGCCATTGAACAGCTTGAACAGGATCGTCGCCAGGCAGGCGCCGATGAACGCGACGATCAGGGACGGGCCGGTGATGGCGCCGAAGGCCTGCAGTATCTTCACGAGCACCGCGCCGGAGATGGCGCCCACCGCGCCGACGGAGATGTCCTGCCCGCCGCAGGCCGCGGTGACCATCGTCATGCCCATGGCGATGATGGCCAGCTCGCTGGCGCTGTCGATGATGCTGATGAGGTTGCCCGTCAGCACCCGGTTGCCCGCGTTGTTCACCGCCACGCGGATGCCGAAGAAGCTGGGATCGCGGAACAGGTTAAACAGTATCAGTATGCCCAGGGCGATCAGCGGGATCAGCAGCTCCGCCAGGCTGGAAAGGGCTTTGCTCTTGCGCTTCATATCACTGCTCACCTCCCGCGATGGTCTTCATGACATAGCCCTGCGTCAGCTGCTCGCCCGTCAGTTCGCCCACGATCTTGCGGTCGCGCATGACGATCAGGCGGGAGCAGGTGCGCAGCATCTCTTCGATCTCCGAGGAGATGAACGTGACCGACATGTTCTCCTCGGCCAGCTTCAGCACCAGCTTCTGGATCTCCAGCTTCGTGCCCACGTCGATGCCGCGGGTGGGCTCGTCCAGGATCAGGTAGTCCGGGTGGGTCAGCAGCCACCGGGCCAGTATGACCTTCTGCTGGTTGCCGCCGGACAGCGACTTGATCGGCGTGTCCTGAGAGGCCGTCTTGATCTGCAGGGCCTTGATGTATTCGTCGGCGAACTGCTTCATCTGGGCCTTGGACATCGGGTGGAAGAAGCCCTTCATGACCTGCAGGGCCAGTATGATGTTCTCGCGCACGGACAGGTCGGCGATGATGCCGTCGCGCTTTCTGTCCTCGGGCAGGTAGCCGATGCCGTTCTTCATGGCCTCGTGGGGGTTGGTGATCTTCACGTCCTTGCCCTTGACGCGCACCTTGCCGCCGGTGACCCGGTCCGCGCCGAATATGGCGCGCACGCTCTCGCTGCGGCCCGAGCCCAGCAGGCCCGTAAAGCCGTTGACCTCGCCGCGGCGAATGCTGAAATCGTAGGGGCGGCAGTCGGTGCTCGACAGCCCGTTGGCCTCGTACACGACTTCCTTCGCGCCGGTGCTCTTCTCGCCCACGGCCTCAAAGTCGGCCAGATCGTCCAGGCTCTTGCCCATCATCTTGGCCACCAGCTCCACCTGGGGCAGCTCCTCGATGGGGTATTCGCCCACCAGCTGGCCGTTGCGCAGCACGGTGATGCGGTCGCAGACCTCGTACACCTGCTCTAAGAAGTGGGTGACGAATATGATGCCAACGCCCCGGCTCTTCAGGTCGCGCATCAGCTTGAACAGGCTCTCCACTTCCTTGTCGTCCAGCGAGGAGGTGGGCTCGTCCAGGATCAGCACCTTGCACTGCATGTCCACGGCCCGGCCGATGGCCACCATCTGCTGCACCGCCAGCGAGCAGGTGCCCAGCTGCTGCCTGGGCCGGGCGGGGATGCCCAGGTTGCTCAGGATCTCGCCGGCGCGCTTTTCGCATTCCTTCCAGTTGACCACCTGGCCGCTGGTCCTGCCGATGAACATGTTCTCCGCCACCGTCAGGTTCGGGCACAGCGTGATCTCCTGGTACACCGTGCTGATGCCGATGTTCTGCGCGTCCTGGGGCGAATGGATGTGGGCCTCGCCCTCGCCGCCTTCCACCCAGATGCTGCCCCCGTCCTTTTCATAGACGCCCGTCAGCACCTTGATCAGCGTGGATTTTCCGGCGCCGTTCTCCCCCATCAGCGCGTGGATCTCGCCCTTGTTCAGTGTGAAATCCACCTCGTCCAGCGCCAGCGTGCCCGGAAACTGCTTTGTGATCCCGCGCATCTTCAATACTACGTCGTTTTGCATCTGGGACTGCTCCTCCCTTGCGTGATTCCATGCGCCTTCTCAGCCCCTGCGGGCTTTCGCTTCATAGAAAGCGCGGTATGAACGCGCGCATAGCCGTTCGTTCATACCGCGCCTGGTGGTTGGGTTATGGCCGGAAATTACAGGCCGTAGTTGTCGATGTCTTCCTGGGTGATGGTCTTGGCGTCGAAGCCCTTCTCATCGGAGATGATCTGGTTCAGCTCGTTCAGGCCCTCGATCTCGCCGCCGGCCTCCAGAGTCTTGATCAGCTCGTCGATCTTGGTGGCCTGGAAGGGGGAGCACTGGCCGTCATAGTTCCACTCGCCAGCCAGCAGCTTCTCCAGCGCCCACTTGTTGCAGTCGAAGCCCATGATGATCACGTCGCCGTCCACGCCGTGGGTGATGCCAGCGGCATCCAGCGCGGCCACAACGCCGTCGGCCATGCCGTCGTTCTCGGCGTACACGATGTTGAACTCGACGCCGCCGTTGATGGCCGCCTCAGCGATCTTGCGGGCCTCAGCGGGATCCCAGCTGTCGCCGCCGGTGCCGTCGGCAACGATGGTCCAGTTCTCCTCGGCAGCGCACTTCTCTTCCAGGGCGCCGGAGCGGCCCACCTGAGCGGCGGAGCCCATCTGGCCCATGATGTGCAGGATCTTGTACTCGTCAAGGTTCAGGCTCTCCAGCCACGCAACGGCGGTCTCGCCTTCCTTGGCCATGTCGGAAACGACGGCCGCGGTGTACAGGGAGGGATCGCACTCGATCATGCGGTCGAACAGGAACACCTTCACGCCCGCTTCCTTAGCCTCTTCCAGGACCTCGTCCCAGCCGGTGGTCTCAGCGGCGGAAACCAGGATGTACTGCTTGCCGTCGGTGATGAAGCCCTTGGCGGCCTCCAGCTGCTTGTCGGCGGTGGGGGCGGTGACGAAGGTGGCGTCGTAGCCGTTGTCGGCGGTAAAGGTCTCAGTCAGGTTGCGGACATTCGCCTCGCGGTAGCCGGACTCCGAGGGGTCCAGGTTGATGATGCCAACCTTGATGCCTTCAGCCAGAGCGCCGAAGCAGCTCAGGGCCATGACCAGAGCGAGAACCAGCACGAGAATCTTCTTCATGATGTAAAACCTCCATTCTCTATTATCGGCGCCTTCGCCGATTTACATGGCTATTATACCACCCATGCCGGTTTATGAAAATGCAATCGCTTTGTGAGTCGGTTGAAATTTCTTCGCGATTTTCATGCAGTCTGACGAAGAAAATTAGTTTTCATTCGCCCCGGGTTCGTTTTTATTCGATTTCCGGTATTCGCTGGGGGTAAAGCCGGTCTGCTTCTTGAACAGGTAGCTGAAGTAGTGGGCGTCGTTGTAGCCCACGGCGAAGGCAATCTCCGACGAGCGCATCTGGGTGGCCGTGAGCAGCTCCTTGGCCTTGGCCATGCGCAGGCCCGTCAGATACTGGGTGAAGGTGATGCCGGTCTCCTGGGCGAACACCGTGGAAAAGTGGCTCTGGGACATGCCCACCTCCCCCGCCACGTCCTGCAGCATCAGGTTCGGGTCGGCAAAGCGCTTGCTGAGGAACACGCGGGCCCGGCCCACGGGTGTCTCCCCCACGCCGCGGCCGCTGCGGTCCCGGCAGGCGATGGCCGCGCGCAGCAGCGCCTTCGCGGCCTCCAGGCCCGAGGCCGCCGCGCCGTGCAGCGCCTCGGACACACTGGCCTCGTCCAGCACGCCCTGGGGGTCGGCCCCGGCGTCGGAGGCGATGCGCCGGGCCGCGATCACCGCCGCCACGCGCAGATAGCCCGCGGCCAGGTCCGAGCCGTCCGCGCCGCCGCCCAGCAGGCCCGCGTACTCGGCCAGCACCCCGTCGATCTCCTCCGCGGGGGCGTACTGCAGCCGCTCGTACAGCGGCGACAGCTCCAGGCTGTCCAGCACGGTGGTGCTGTCCTCCAGCTCGCCCACGCCGATGATGCGCCGCCCCGCGCCCACACCGGCGGCGGCGTGGCGCACGTGCCGGGCCGACTGCATCGAGCGGCGGATGTCGAAGTAGTCGGTCACCGTCTCGCCGATGGACAGCATGAGTTCCTCGCAGTTCTCCAGCTGGGGCAGGTGGGCCGCGGAGGCGGCGAAGGAGTAGGCGCGCTCCTCGGCGTCCCGCTCGTTGTCGCCCAGCACCAGCGCCCGCGCGCCGTGGGCCATGCCGCAGGTGAACACGCTGCCGCCGCTGGCCTCCGCCAGCTGCGAAAGCGCCGCCCGGGCCCGGGCCCGGGCCTCGTCCTTCAGCGGGAAGGCGATGTCGATCACCACATAGCAGCCGGCCGCCAGGTTCACGCCCATCGCGCGCATCTGGCGCATCAGCTGCTCGTCCTCAAAGCGGTCCCCCTCGTCGGTAAACAGCGATTCCAGCAGCTTTTCCCGCAGAAACTGGTTGCCGGAGGCCATGTCGCGGCGCAGCGAGGCCACGCTCTCCTGGGCGCGGCGCTCCTCACAGATGCGCTCGGCCACGCGGGTCAGCGCGCCGCCCAGCTCCTGGGCCGTGATGGGCTTGAGCAGGTACTCCCGCACCCCCAGCGATATGGCCTTCTGGGCGTAGGCGAAGTCGTCGTAGCCGGACAGGATCACCACGCCCACCCAGGGCAGCATGCGCTTGACCTCGGCGCACAGCTGCATGCCGTCCATGAAGGGCATGCGGATGTCCGTCAGCAGTATGTCCGGGTTCAGGTCCCGGATCATGGGCAGGGCCATCTCGCCGTCCGGGGCCTCGCCCACCAGCTGGAAGCCGTTCTCCTCCCACGGAAAGGAGTTGCGCAGGTTCTCCCGTATGGCGATCTCGTCGTCAACCAGAAATACCTTCATCATCGGCGATTTCCTCCCTCGATTTCAGGGGCACGCAGAAGCTGACCCGGGTGCCCTCGGGGCCGCTCTCGATCCGCAGCCCCTCCTTCTGGCGGTAGTACAGCTTGATGCGCATGTCCACGTTCCTCAGCCCGAAGCCGCCGCCCTCGGCGGGAGCCAGGCCGGCCACCGACGGCGCCTCGCTGCGCATCACCTCCAGCACCCGGGCCAGCTCCTCCGGCGTCATGCCCTTGCCGGTGTCCTGCACGGTAAAGCGCACCCTCTCGCCCTCCGGCGCGGCGCTGACGCGGATCAGGCCGCCGCCGCGCTTGGACTTGATGCCGTGGTACAGCGCGTTCTCCACCAGCGGCTGCAGCAGCAGCTTTACGATGTACCCGTGGGTCAGCGCCTCGGGGATGTCGATCTCGTAGTTCAATATGTCCCGGTAGCGGGTCTTCTGGATGCTCAGGTAGCCGGACAGGTGGCGGGCCTCCTTCTCCAGCGGGATCCAGTCCGCGCCGGAGGACAGCGATATGCGGAAGAAGTCGCTGAGCGAGCGGGTCAGGTGGATGACCTCCTCGCTCTTGCCCGATTCCGCCTGCCAGATGATGGCGTCCAGCGTGTTGTACAGAAAGTGGGGGTTGATCTGGGCCTGCAGCAGCCGCAGCTCGGACTTGGCCAGGTTCTCCTGCTCCTGGCGGCTGCGCTCGATCAGGCTCTCCAGGCGGTTGGCCATCACGTTGATCTGGTTGGCCAGATCGGACAGCTCCTCCACCTCCATCTCCGGCACGCGGGCCTTCAGGTCGCCACCGGTCAGCCGGTACATGCTGCCCTCCAGCCGGTAGATGGAGCCGCGGATGACGTCCGCCAGCCGCACCGAGGCCTCGCCGGTGCCCAGCAGGGCCGCCAGCAGCAGCACCGCCTCGATCAGCGCCGCGACCCACACGATGTGCTCGATGCCGGCGCTGGTGCGCGCCACGGCGTCGATCTCCACGGAGATGAAGTCCTCCAGCATGTGGTTGACCAAATCGCCCACGTTGCGCACCTCGTCCACGATCTTCTCGACCTCGCTGATGGGCATCCCCCGGCTCATGCCCTCGCGCACCTGGCCGGTGTAACTGGCCAGCGTGTCCATGGTGCGCCGCGCCACCGTCAGCTGCAGGTTGCCCGCGCTGCTGTCGTCCTTCAGCAGCGTGTCCAGCGTCTGGTTGACGCCGGCCAGCAGGTCCTCCACGCCGCTGTCGGCATAGTGGATCTGCCCCGCCGCCACCGAGAACAGGCGCTCCGGCAGCTCGGTGCCCACCGCGGGCTTCAGGCCCGCCGCCGTCTCCATGCGGGAAAACACGCTCTGGAAGCGGGTGGTGGTGATGATCATCATCGCCAGGCTGACCAGCGCCGGGATCAGCAGCACGACGGCGATGGTGCGGGTGGTGCGCCCCAGCTGCCCGATGATGCTCCTGCGCCGCGGATTGCCCTTCATGCTCAGTATCCCCTCGGCGCGAGGCCGCTCAGATCGTCAAACTCGGTGAACACCGTCTCCTCCGGGTGGTTGCGCTTGGGGATCTGCTCCCCCTTGGAGAGGGCGTCCACCAGCGCCATCACCGCGTCGCCCAGATTGGGCGTGCACTCCACGATGCAGTTGACGCGGCCCGCCTTCAGTTCGTCGATGGCCTCCTGCTGGCCGTCCACGGAGATGAGGATCACGTCCTCCGCCGGCTTCAGGCCCGCCTCGTCCAGCACCTTCAGCGCCCCGAGGGTCATCTCGTCGTTGTGGGAATACACCACGTCGATGCCCTCCGGGCCGTACTTTTCCAGCAGGTCCCGCATACACTCCTCGCCCTTGGAGCGCAAAAAGTCGCCGGAGACGCTCTGGATGACCTCGAACCGCCCGTCCCCCGCGATGGCCTGCATGAAGCCCGCCTGGCGGTCGCGCATGGGGGTGGAGTCCTCGGTGCCGGTGATCTCCACGATGTTCATATGCCGAGCGCCCGTGGCGTCGGCCTTGCGCTTTAAAAACTCGCCGGCGCGCCGCCCCTCCGCCATAAAATCCGCGCCGATATAGGCGGTGTACAGCGTGTCGTCGGCGGTGTCGATCATCCTGTCCATCAGGATCACGGGAATGCCCGCCTTCTTGGCCTCGTTCAGCACGTTGTCCCAGCCGGTCTGCACGATGGGCGAAAACACGATCACGTCCACCTGGTAGGAGATGAACGAGCGTATCGCCGCGATCTGCTTGTCCTGGCGCTGGTTGGCGTTTTCAAGCATCAGGCCGAAGCCCCAGTCCTTCGCCGCCTGCTCCATGCTGGCGGTGTTGCCGATGCGCCACCCGCTCTCCGAGCCCAGCTGGGAAAAGCCGACCACCAGCGCCGAAGCGCCCGCGCCGGCCTTGTCCGTCCGCCCGCAGCCCGCCAGCACCGCGCAGCACAGCATCAAAAGCGCCAAAAGCCTGTGTTTCACAGCCGTATACTTCCTTTCACAATGGGGGCGTCTCAGAACGAATCCGCATTTGAGCGTGGACATGTTGTAGGGGCGGCGATGCGCCGCCCCTACAACATGAAACCGCAATTCCTCATTCCTCATTCCTCATTCCTAACTTCTCCCTACGCCGCCGGCTTCGTATCGTCATTCCGTGCGATCACCTCGCCGGGGTTGACGCCCTCGGTGCTGTCGCGCTGGAACAGTATCATCATCGTGGCGAACAGTATCTTGACGTCCTCCACGATGTTGGGCCGGGAGATGTACATCAGGTCCATCTGCAGCTTGTCGTAGGGGGTGGTGTTGTACTTGCCGTACACCTGGGCGTAGCCGGTGAGGCCGGCCTTGGCCTGCAGGCGCAGGGCGAACTCGGGCATCTGCCGCTCGTACTCGGCGGCGATGCAGGGCCGTTCGGGCCGCGGGCCCACCAGGCTCATGCTGCCGCCCAGCACGTTGAACAGCTGGGGCAGCTCGTCGATGCGGTACGCCCGTATGATTCGGCCCACCCGGGTGATCCGCGGGTCGTTCTCGCCGGTGGACAGCCGGGCCACGCCGTCATCCTCCGCGGAGACCACCATGGAGCGGAACTTCATCATCCTGAACTGGCGGCCGTTGCGGGTGAGGCGGGTCTGCCGGTACAGTATCGGGCCGCCGTCCTCCAGCTTGATGGCCAGGGCCGTCACCAGCATGACCGGGCTGAACAGCGCGATCAGCAGCGTGCCCATCACCAGGTCCAGCGTGCGCTTGGCCGCCACGTGCTCCGGCGGCGGGTTGTAGCGGTCCACCCGAAGCATGGGCAGGTGGAACATGTGGATCTTCTTCGCGCCGCTCATGATCACGTCGCCGATGCGGGGGATGATGTACACCACGATGCCGTGGGCCACGCAGTACTTCAGGATCAGGTTGCGCTCGTGGCTGTGCACGCCGCACAGGAACACCGAGGTGAGGTTGTCCAGCATCTCCATGTTCCCCTCGAGGCACTCCTCCACCGTGCACACCGTCTGCACGCTGAACTTCTGATCCATGCCGTAGCGGCCGAACAGGTCCTCCACGCCGCGGCGCACTTCGTAGACCACGCCGGTCTTCTGCCCGCCGTAGTGGGCGAAGTACCACCGGTTGGCCGCCCAGCACCACAGCGCGCTCAGCGCCAGCTGTCCGGCCAGCGCCGCCAGCGCCGGGAATATGTAGGGGAACGCGCCGGACATCAGCCACAGCACGATGTACATGAAGCCGTCCGCGAAGATGATGCTCAGCATCTGGCCGTAGAACATGTCCGAGATGCGCTTCAGCGACACCAGGAACGCGTCGTAGGTTCTGCCGAAGAAGGAATACAGCACCACGAACATCAGTATGATGCCGCCGCCTCTGTAGATGGACGGGAATATGACGACCGTGTTGACGTAGTACAGCAGCCAGCACAGCGCGAACGGCAGCGTGATGAGCAGCACGTTGGCCAGCTTGATGAGCCTCAGGCCGTAGTCGTGCTTGCGGCTGGAAAGGCGCGCGGGCGAACGGGGCAGCTGCCAGCGCTCGTTCGACTGGCCGTAATCTGCCTGTATCCGATCCTTCATGCCGCTTCACCTTCTCGCATCGCCGCGCGGGTCACACCCGCGGCTTTGTATATATCTACATAATACATTCTACCCGTCCCGGCGAAGGTTGTCAACGCTTTTACCTGAGTTTGACAATGATTTCAGGGCCTTGCTTCCCGCCCCGGGCTGCGGTATAATGACTGTACAAATTACGCGCGGTACGTCGGTACCGCCGCCGGAGGGGATTGCATGAAGCTGAACACGCGGCGAACGCTTTTGATCGGATTGGCCTTTTTCTCGATCTGCGCGTTCTGGCAGATGTACGACACCATCATACCGCTGATCCTGCGGGACACCTTCCACATCGGCGACAGCCTGGCCGGCGCGATCATGGCGGCGGACAACGTGCTGGCGCTGGTGATGCTGCCGGTGTTCGGCCGGATGTCCGACCGCACCGATACCCGCCTGGGCAAGCGCATGCCCTACATACTCTGCGGCACGGGCTGCGCCGTGGCGCTGACGCTGGCGCTCGCCGGCGCGGACGCGCCGGGGCGCTTCCCGCTGTTCATCACGCTGCTGGGGCTGCTGCTGGTGGCCATGGGCACCTACCGCTCGCCCGCCGTGGCGCTGATGCCGGACGTCACCCCCAAGCCGCTGCGCTCCAAGGCCAACGCCATCATCAACCTGATGGGCGCGCTGGGCGGCGTGTACGCGCTGATCGCGGTGCGGCTGCTGGTGGGCCAGCACGCCGACGGCCGCTCGAACTTCACCGGGGTGTTCGTCTCGGTGGCGGCGCTGATGGCCGTGGCGGTGGCGCTGCTGGTGTGGCGGGTCGATGAGAACAAGCTCCGGAAGGAAAACGCCGACCCCGGCGAGGAGGCGGCCGGCCCCGGCGGCAAGCTGCCGCCGGACAAGCGCCGCAGCCTGGCGCTGATCCTCTGCTCGGTGGCGCTGTGGTACATGGGCTACAACGCGGTGACCACCGCCTACTCCAAGTACTTCACCCGCATGTGGGGCGACCTGTCCGGCGCGGCCACCTGCCTGTTGATCGCCACCGGCGGCGCGGTGGTGTCCTACGTGCCCGTGGGCATACTGTCCTCCCGCTTCGGCCGGAAGAAGATGATACTGCTGGGCGTGGTGATACTGGCCGCGTGCTTCGCGGCGGCCGGCATGGTGAAGACCTTCAACGCCGGCCTGTACGTGCTGTTCGTGGTGATCGGCTTCGCCTGGGCCGCCATCAACGTCAACTCCTACCCGATGGTGGTGGAGATCAGCCTCAGCGGCGACGTGGGCAAGTACACCGGCTACTACTACACCTTCTCGATGGCCGCGCAGATCCTCACCCCGATACTCTCCGGGTGGCTGCTGGAGCACGTGGGCTATCACACGCTGTTCCCCTACGCCGCCGGCATGGTCGCCCTGGCGTTTGTGACGATGGTGTTCGTCCGCCACGGCGACAACAAGCCCCAGGCCGCGAAGAGCCTGCTGGAGCACTTCGACGCGGGCGACTGACCGCCGGGCGCGCCCATCATCCGTCTGAGTCGGGAGGTGTTCCCATGTCCATCTGGATACTGCTTCTGATCGCCTTCGCCGTGCTGGCCTTCATGACCCACCCCAGCCTGCGCCGGGCGAAGATCGCGCCGTGGCGGGGCCGTCAGTTCGCCCACCGGGGGCTGCACGACCCCCGGCGGGGGCCGGTGGAGAACACGCTGCCCGCCTTCGAGGCCGCCCGGGACGCTGGCTTTGGCATCGAGCTGGACATCCAGTTCTCCAGAGATATGCAAGTGGTGGTGTTCCACGACGACGACCTGGCCCGGCTGACGGGCGACCCCCGCAAGGTTCGGGAGCTGACGCTGAGCGAGCTGCAGGAACTGCCGCTCCTGGGCCGGTCGGGCGCCCGCATCCCCACGCTTCGGCAGGTGCTGGACGCCGTCGGCGGCACGGTGCCGCTTCTGATCGAGCTGAAGAACGGCAGGAACAACGACCGGCTGTGCCAGGCGCTGACAGAGCACCTGAAGGACTACCCGGGCGAATACATCATCGAATCCTTCAACCCGCTGATCGTGGCCTGGTTCCGCTTCCACGCCCCCGACGTCATCCGCGGCCAGCTGGTGGACGCCCTGCCCGCCTACCGCCCCGTGGTGAACGCCGCCGCCGGCGTGTTCATGGCGGGCCTGCTGGGCAACTGCCTTTCCCGCCCCGACTTCGTGGCCTACAACGCCAACGCCCCCCGCTTCTTCGCCCCCCACATGCAGCGCTTCCTGTTCCGAACGCCCATGGCCGCCTGGACCGTGCGCGACAGAGAACTCGCCGCGCTCGTTCAAAAGCGCGGCGAAATGAACATCTTCGAGGGTGAAGGTCGATTCCCCACAAAATGAGTCACTTGGGGACAGGTTCCGATTGACTCATTTTTACTACTTATAGTATGTATTTATCTCTATTGGATGTATTTTTGAGTCAACCGGAACCTGTCCCCGATTGACTCACTCTGGGTGTTGTGATAGAATTGTTGTGAGGTGATCTCTATGGCGCGCAGGAATCGGCAGTATTGCGACAGTGGTTACTACCATATCATCACGCGCGGCGTGAACCGCCAGGAAATCTTCCATGATGATATGGACCGGCTCAAGTATTTGGACACACTCCGGCGCTTTTCCATCGAATTGGAGGTAGACGTTCTGGCCTATTGCCTGATGGATAATCACGTCCACCTCCTCGTGCATGCAGGCGACGCGCTTTCCGTGCTGATCAAGAAAATCGCGTCCAGCTATGTGTACTATTTCAATCACAAGTACGATCGCATCGGCCACCTCTTTCAGGATCGCTACCACAGCAAGGCCATAGAGGATGATTCCTACCTGCTCGCCGCCGCGCGCTACATCCTCAGGAACCCGCAAAAGGCCGGCGTTTGCGCCGTGCAGGAATACCAATGGAGCAGCTGGCAAGAACTGGAAAGCGGCGCGGGGCTTTGCAAGACGCAGCTGTTGTGCGAAATCGTTGGCGGCACACAGGCGCTGAAGGCCTACATACTCGCCGAGGACGAAAACGATAATGCCGATGATCGCGGCGCTCCGAAGGATGCTTCCGCGCTGAATATTCTCAGACGCATCAGCGGCCTGGAGAACCCCGAGGATATAGCGAAGCTCCCCAAGCAAAAGCGCGTCGCTGTCATCATAGAGGCAAAAAAGGCGGGGCTGACGGTCCGACAGCTCTCACGCCTGACGGGTCTGAATCGCAACACCATACAGCGTATATAAAATGAGTCACCCGGGAACAGGTTCCGGTTGACTCAAAAATACATCTTATAGTGTATAATAGCTACATATAAGTTGTAAATTTGAGTCAGTTGGGACCTGTCCCCGAGTGACTCACTTTGTCGTTACGCGCCGGCGACGCTCAGCTTTTCGATCAGCAGGCTGGGGCTGCCGAAGCAGCTGGTGCCGGGGGCCTGGAACTCCAGGTCCGCGCCGACGGCCTCCACGGCTTTGAGCAGTTCGTAGAAGTTGCCGGCCACGGTGATCTGGTTCACGGCCCCGGCGCGCTTGCCGCCGCGCACCATGAAGCCCTTGGCGGCCAGCGAGAAGTCGCCGGTGATGGGGTTCGCGCCGGCGTGCATGCCCTGCAGCTCGGTGATCAGCAGGCCCTCGCCCAGCTTCTCCAGCATCGCGTCAAAGCCCATATCCGAGGGCTTGAAGTAGAAATTGGTCGGCGCGACGCCCACCGGCGCGGCGTAGCCGGGGCGGCTGGCGTTGGCGGTGGTCTCGACGCCCTGCTTGTGGGCGGTCTTCAGGTTGTGCAGGAGCGTGGTCAGCCGGCCCGCCTCGATCACCGCCTTGGGGCAGGTGGCCACGCCCTCGCCGTCAAACGGCGTGGAGGACGCGCTGCCCGCGCGGTGCGGGTCGTCCATCAGCGTGACGCAGGGGGCGGCGATGGTCTCGCCCTCCCGGCCCTTCAGCCGGGACAGCCCGCGCTGGGCGTTCTCCGCCGAGAACACGCCGGAGAACGTGGCCAGCAGCGTGGCGGCCACGTCGCGGCGCAGCAGCACACGATAGGCCTCGGAGGGGGCCTGTTTGGCGTCCAGCCCCGACACGGCCTCGCGGGCGGCCTCCCTCGCGACGTTCTCTAAGTCGATCTCGTCCGGGTCCATCGTGAAGAACAGCTTGAAGCCGGTGTTCACCCTCTCGCCCTCCCGGGCCACGGCGATCACGTAGCCGCCGATCAGGTTGCTGCGCTGGGACACCTTCAGCCCCAGCGTGTTCTCGATGCCGGTCTCGGACGATTCGTAGAACACGGCGCAGTCCTCCACCTGAACGACGCGGCTGTCCTGCGCCAGGGTCAGCCGCTCCAGCTCCCTGGCCATTTCGATCTTTTGCGCGGCGTCGATCCGCTCCAGCCGCGGCTCGTACTGCCTGAGCGCCGGGTAGCGCTCGCTGCCCGGGAACAGGAACTGCCTGTCCTCGCTCTCCACCAGCGCCGCGTTCTCCAGCGCGCCGTCCACCAGCAGGTCCACGGCGTCCTCGTCCAGAATCTGGGTGCTGGCGTAGCCCATCTTGCCGTTCACCAGCGCGCGGAAGCCCAGGCCGCCGCCCTCGGACACGTTGTACTGGTAGATCTCGCCGTTCTTCACCTGCACCTCAAAGCTCTCGCCGGTGCTCCAGCAGGCCTCGCAGGCGAAGTCCGAAGCGCCCGCCGCCTTCTGGCGGGCCCGCTCGAACAGGCGGCTCATGAATTCACTTCTCTGCATGCTCATCGACCTCCCACCGTCATTTCGGTCACGCGGATCATCGGCTGCCCCACGTTGGTGGGGATGGAGCCGCTGGACGCCCCGCACATGCCCTGGGCCATCCACATGTTGCTGCCCACGCGGTCGATCCGCTTCAGCACCTCGGCGCCCCGGCCGATCAGCGTCGCGCCCCGCACGGGCCGGTCGATCCTGCCGCCCTTGATCAGGTAGCCCTCGTCCACGGCGAAGTTGAACTCGCCGGTGACGGGGTTCACGCTGCCGCCGCCCATGGATTTGGCGTACAGGCCGTCGCCGCAGGTGGAAATGATCTCATCCTCGTCGTCGCTGCCGGCGGCGATGAAGGTGTTGCGCATGCGGCTGGTGGGCGCGAAGGTGTAGTCCTGCCGCCGGGAGGAGCCGGTGGGGGCCATGTTCATGCGCCGCCCGTTCAGCCGGTCCACCATGTAGTTGATCAGCACGCCGTCCTGGATCAGCACCAGGCGGGTGGTGGGGGTGCCCTCGTCGTCGATGTTCAGGCTGCCCCACTCGCCGGGCAGCGTGCCGTCGTCCACGGCGGTGACCACCGGCGAGGCGATGCGCTCGCCCAGCTTGCCCGCGAACTCGGAATTGCCGAAGGCCACCGCCTGGGCCTCCAGCGAATGGCCGCAGGCCTCGTGGAAGATCACGCCGCCGAAGCCGCCGTCGATCACCACCGGCATCACGCCCGCGGGGCAGGGCTCGGCGTGCAGCATGGTCACGGCCTGGCGGGCCGCCTTCTCGGCCTCCTTGACCACGTCCACGCGGCCCTCGAACAGCTCGAAGCCCATCATGGCCCCGGGCCCCACGCTGCCGGACTGGCTCTCGCCGCCGCCCTCGGCCACCGCCGCGCAGGCCACGCGGGTGTACACGCGCCTGTCGCCGGTGTACAGCCCCTCGCTGTTGGCGATCAGCACGTCGCTGTCCCAGTAGATCAGGTTCGCGCGCACCTGGGCGATCTCCGGCGACACGGCCCGGGCCGCCAGGTCCATGTCCCGCAGCAGCTTCGCCTTGCGGCTGCCCGCCACGTCCATGGTCAGGGCCTTGATCGGGTGCGCGTTGGCCGGTATGGACGGCACCAGGCGCACGTCCCCCACCGCGGCGGAGCCGGAAACGGCGTCCGCGGCCTTGCGGGCGGCGGACAGCAGCCCGGAGAGGCTGGTGTCGTTGGTGTGCACGTACACGCTGTTCAGGCCGTTGTACACCCGGATGCCCGCGCCGTGGCGGCGCACGGTGGAGGCGTTCTCCACGTGGCCGTCCACCAGCCCCATCGCGCCGCTGCGGCGGTCCTCGCAGAACAGCTCCGCGAAGTCTCCGCCGGTCCTCAGCGCCTCGTGCAACGCCTGTTCGGCAATGGATTTCAAGATCATATCGATAACTCCTTTTGCTTGGTCCTTCTATTGTATCACGCGCCGCGGGTTTTTACAACGCCTACAGCGCCGAGGGAAACCCTCACAGGCCCTCCCGGATCCCGTTGAACGCGTAGACCTGATAGTAGATCTCCCTGCGCCCTTCGCCGATCAGGTAACTCAGCTTTTCCAGCAGCGCCGGGTCGTCGAGCGCGGACACCGCCTCCGGCCCGTACTGGGTCCCCGCCCCGGCCCGGAATTCGCCGATGAGCTGCTCTAAGGTCTTGCCCGGCTTGTAGGGCCGGCCGAGGAAGTCCGTGGCGGCGTCGATGCCGTCCGCGATGGCGAGGATGTCCACGAACGGGCGGTTCTTCGTCTGGGGGATGTCGGGGTAGCCGCGGGTGCCGTCGTGCCACACGTGATGGGTCAGGGCGCAGTCGCGGATGCAGCGCACCCGCTCGTCCTGCACGCCGGTCGCCCGGTAGATGTTCTCAAAGTTGCCCGGATGGTCCCGGATCAGCCGGAACTCCTCCTTCGTCAGGCGGCGCATGGAGTTTTCCACGATGTCCAGTATGAAGAACTTGCCGATGTCGTGGAACATGCAGCAGTCGGACAGGAGCTGCCGCATCTCGGACGGGTGCGCGCGGATGTAGGCCGCGTCGCGCCCCGCGACGCCGTCGAAGGCCTCCGGCACGCGGTCAATCATGGCGTCGAATATGGCCCGGCTGATCTGGCGCACCATGACGGTGTGGATGTACAGCGCCTTGTCGGCGTACACCGTCGTCTCCAGTATGACCGCCGCGCAGTCGTCGAACGAGCCCGTCAGGGAGGCGGCGTTCAGGAACTGGAAGATGTATCGGTTGAAATACACGTTGTTGACGATGTGGGACACGGTCTTGAGCTTCGGCATGACCTCCCGGACGCGCGCCCGGCTGCGGCGGTCGATCTCCGGCTGCGGCAGCGCGCTGAACCGGTTGAGTATGATCAGGTAGTAGTAGTTGAGCAGCCCGAGCCCGACCACCTGCTGCCAGGGGTCCGCGCTCTCCGCCGCGGTGCGCTGCATGGCCGTGAGCGCGTCCAGCGCCGCCTCCGCCGGGCTGTTCCCCAGGAAGAAACCGGTGATGATCAGATGGGCGCGGATGATGTTGGGGTCCAGGCCGAAGGTGCGCCCCTGCGCCAGGCGCTCCTTTAGCCACGCGCAGAGCGCCTCCAAAAACGGCCGCGCGCCGGTCAGGTCGACCGTCATGTCATGGTCGCGGGCGTAGATGCAGTGCTGCTGGAAGTGATCGAGTATGTTGCAGTACAGGGAGCCCAGCACGGTCTCCTCAAACGCCGTCGGCGGCTGTTGCGTGTGGGTAAGCAGTATCTCGTTGATGGTCCGGAAGCGCTCGGTCGGGAACCGGTCGTCGCCCATGTAGGGCGCGTAGGTGAGCGAAAGCAGCACCTTG
Source organism: uncultured Eubacteriales bacterium (assembly GCA_902777335.1). Classification (GTDB taxonomy): domain Bacteria; phylum Bacillota; class Clostridia; order Christensenellales; family Aristaeellaceae; genus UBA2862. The sequence continues at coordinate 3,329 of CACYTF010000055.1, read as the reverse complement.
CTCCTGCTGCGCGCGTCGAGCTCTTCGGCGTCGAGCCGCCGGGCCAGCGCGATGCTCTCCTCCACATAGGGCGAATCCTCCAGCGCGCAGGAGTGGGCGTTGACGACCAGCTGGAACCCCAGGAAGCAGCGGTTCAGGGCGATGGCATAGCGGTTCCAGTCCTCCCGGCGCCGGTAATACCCGGCCAGGATCCGCGCGATGCGCAGGGCAACGCCGTAATCGGTCACCAGATCCTTCACGACGCCGTCCGGGATCAGCATTTCCAGAAACGCCATCAACGCGTTGGCGTCCTCCGGCGTCAGGCTTTCCGGCGCCTTCTCAAAGGTCTCGACGTATTCGCGGATCATGGTGTTGGCGACGCCGGCGATCACCCGCTTCTTCGCGCTGCGCTCCTCCAACTTCGCGATCACGTATTCCCGGCTGTCCTCAGGGGAAAACCGCATGGCCTCCAGCGCGTTGTAGGCGCGCAGCTGCCGCATGTATTCCTCCGGGGGATAGGTGTATTTCATGACGTGGGCCCTCTTTTATCGGTGTTACACTGTCATGATACCACAATGTGGGCAGGAAGTCCAGAGGAGTTTGGAGAGGAGAGTGGAGAGTGGAGAGTGAAGAGTGGAGAGTGGAGTTAGGAGTGAGGAGCAGAAGGATGCCGCTGCGCTATAGCTTCCCCGTCGCAACGGGGAAGTACCCGCGAAGCGGGGGATAGGGCCCTCCACACGAATCGCTGCGCACGGCGGAACGTTCAGGTCCCCCACCACCGCAAGCGGTCCCCCTCCCCGCCTGCGGGCGGGGAGGCACGAAAAACCTGTCACCGGGACGGTCCTGTTGTCAGGAAAAGCTGTCAACAGGACCGTCCCGGTGACAGCTTTCGAACGGGCGGGCGCCGCATCGGCGCCCCTACTCCCTCAAAGCCTGATGCGCAGCGTGAGGAGGGCCGAGGCGATCAGGCCGACGCAGAACGCCACGATGTCCGCGACAAAGCCGACGTTTTGCAGCTGCATGATGATCGAGAATATCGCGTAGCCCAGCGCGAAGCGCGCGAACACCTTCATGTGCGCCAGCGCGAATGCCCGCCGCCGTGCGCTGCCCGCGTCCCGGGCCTGCTCGAAGGTGGTGCCGTTGATCCAGTACACGCTCTCGGTGCGCCATATGATCCACATCAGCACCACCAGCCCCAATGAGGTCAGGTTGAACACCAGCCGCATCACCAGCCCCGCGTCCGTATCCTTCGGCAGCAGCATCGGCGAAAACATCGCCGCCAAATATACCACCAGCCAGATCACGAACGCTTTATAGCTCTTCCTGTATTCCATGACATCCCCCACAGCCAACTCTATCTCCACTCTCCACTCTTCACTCTCCACGCTTCACATGAATCTTTTTTGCAGCTCTTCAAACCGCTCGTGGGTGATCAGCGCGTCGTCCTTCAGGCCCTTCAGCTTCACGATGAACGTCCAGCGGCCGTAGGGCTGTATCGATTCGATCAGGTTCAGGTTCACGATGTAGCTCTTGTGGGTGCGGAAGAAGAGCTCGTCCGGCAGGCGGTCGTCCAGCTCGGCCATGCCGTCGCCCACCACGTAGCGCGCGCCGTCCTTCATCAGAAGCACGGTGGTCCGGTTCTCCCGCATCACCATGGCGATGTCGGCGATGTCCACGAAGCTGACGCCCTCCCGGTGCTTGAGCATCATGCGGCCCGGCACCTGGTCCACGGCCCCGGCCCGCGGCTGCGGCCTTTCGGGCATGGCGACGGCCGCGGCCACCGGCCCGCGCAGCCGCTCGCGGATGCGCTCCAGCGTCTGCATGGCCCGCTCCACCCGGAAGGGCTTCACCAGGTAGTCGAAGGCGTACACCTCGAAGGCGTTGGCCATGTATTCCTCGTGGGCCGTGGCGAACACCAGCACGGTGCGCGGGTCCCGGTCCTGTATGGCGCGCGCGCACTCGATGCCGCTCATCTCGGGCATCTCCACGTCCATCAGCACCACCTCGGGCTTCAGCGCGTCGTACAGCCGGATCAGCTCCGCGCCGTCCGTGGCCTCGCCCACCAGCGCGTAGCCCTCGGCGCTCTCCGCCAGCTTGCGCATCACCAGGCGCATGCCCGCGTCGTCGTCGGCGATCAGTATGCGAATCGGGTCCATGACTTTCCTCCATTATACAGGCGTTGGCAGCGCCGCTCTGCGGCGCTGCCACGCGATATCGTTGTTCTGCTACCGGCGGGCTCGCAGCGCCCGCGGCCTGCCGAGCACCTCGGCCATCACCACGGCCCTGCGCAGGGCCCGGGCGTCGATGACCTCCGGCAGCGCGTCGCCGAGGCGCGGGGCGCCGTCGATGGCGGCCATCTTGCGGCTCTGCTCCGAGCGGCTGACGCCCTCGGTGTGGGTGTGCTCCATGCTGCCGCCCGCGCAATCCTCGTCCGTCAGGACGGCATTGCCCTCGGCGTGGGTGTGCTCCATGCTGCCGCCGTGGCAATCGTCGTCGGCCAGCATCGGCGCGCCCTCGCCGGTGGCCGCCTGCACGACGGCCTGCAGCTTGCGCAGCCGCGCCTCGGCGGGCGATTCCACCGGCTTCGCGGCGGCCTGCTCCGGAGCCACGACCGTGGGCTGGGCGACGCTCTGCGCCAGGCGCGCGTCGCGCTGCTTCAGCAGCGCCTCCCTGTGTGCCAGGCGCTCCTGGGCGTTCATGGCCCGCGCGGGCTTCGGATTCGCCTGGGCGGTCCGGGGCGCGCCGGCCTGGTCGGCCTTTGGCTTCTTGCCCTTGGCATTCAGCAAGGCGAACACGACCACCAGGATCAACACGATGATCTCCAATTCAACGCCCCCTTTCAATCAACGGGGAATGGGAACCCCCATTCCCCGTTGCGTGGTTACTTCTTCTCCTTCTCCACCGGCGCGGCGCCCTCGCCTGCGATGGCTTCGCGCATGCGGGTGTCGGAGATCACGTTCTGCATCTGGTAGTAGTCCATCACGCCCAGCTTGCCCTCGCGCAGCGCGGTCGCCATGGCCCGCGGCACCTCGGCCTCGGCCTCGACCACCTTCGCGCGCATCTCCTGCACGCTGGCCTTCATCTCCTGCTCGTGGGCGACGGCCATGGCGCGGCGCTCCTCGGCCTTGGCCTGGGCGATGCGCCGGTCGGCCTCCGCCTGGTCCATCTGCAGCTGCGCGCCCACGTTGCGGCCCACGTCCACGTCCGCGATGTCGATGGAGAGGATCTCAAACGCGGTGCCGGCGTCCAGGCCCTTGTTCAGCACGGTGCGGCTGATCAGGTCGGGGTTCTCCAGCACGTCCTTGTGGCTCTCGGAGGAGCCGACGGTGGTGACGATGCCCTCGCCGACG
>CACYTF010000054.1 GCA_902777335.1 uncultured Eubacteriales bacterium | reverse complement strand
AAGGGTAGAATGAGCGCTAAAGCAAAAATGTCTAAGGCCGCCCTGAATCCCGACTTCCTTACCGTTGCTTTGTTTGGCAAGTAAATGATGTCGCCCTGTCCAATCGACCCATCTGCGTTGCGGGCATTGGGGACGGTTTCCCCAATGTCCGCTTGACTTTATATCGCTTCAGCGATATAATTGAGTTGGGAGGAGATCGCAATGCTTGTCTATCACGGCTCAGACCACGTCATTGAAGCGCCTGTTTTCAATGGGAGCAAAAAGACGAACGATTACGGCTACGGCTTTTACACGACCGAGAGCCTGGAATTGGCAAAGGAATGGGCTTGCGCGGACAACCGGGACGGCTTTGCAAATTGCTATGAATTTGAGCCGGAGCATCTGCGAATCCTGAATCTCAACGCTCCGGAGTACAATATCCTGAATTGGTTGGCGATCCTTACCCGCTACAGGACCTATTGGCAAAACGGGAGCATTGCGGAGGAGGCCAAGGACTATTTGCAGCGGTATTTCTTCGTCGACCCCGCTGACTACGATGTGATCATCGGCTATCGGGCGGATGATTCATACTTCACCTTCGCCCAGGATTTTGTGGCCGGAACGATCTCCCTCGCCAAGCTGTCTGAAGCCATGCGCCTGGGAAAACTCGGCGAACAGATCGTACTGAAGAGCAGGCAGGCATACGCTCATATTCGGTTTTTGGAAGCGATCCCGGCGGATGCTCAAGCTTTTTTTGAGAAGAAGTCCGTCAGAGACCGGGATGCCCGTCGGGAATACCGCCGCGCAAAACGCGCTCCGGATGGGATCAACGAGCTGTTCATGATCGATATCATGCGGGAGGAGATGCGCAATGGAGATCCGCGCTTACGATGAAAGCTACGTGCAGAGCGCGCAAAACATCCTTGGTCATGCGGTGGATTTCGCGGTGATGACCCTGGAGATTTCGCCGAATGTGTTCGGCAATGCGTTTTCTGTTTCAAACGCGTCCAAACAGTTCGCGATTGGCAATCCGCGCTATGTCGCAGGCATGAACGGATGTGAGCTTGCGAGGCTTGTCCTGGAGGAAGCGGGCGTCCCTTTCCCGGAGGCCGAGGATGCCATGTATCTGGACAAATCCCCTGAATACTGGTCGGGGTGGGCGCTTGCTTACTACCAGTGGTTCTCTAACAGGTCTTTCATGGAAATACTGAAAGCTGTTCCGCTGAATCAGATGATCAGGATGTATTCGGTGTACCACGAGATGGACATTTCACATATGGTGGAAAAGATGGATGAAGCTCTCAAAGCCAGCTTTCCATTCACCAGACTCAGGACAAGGCGGGAAAACTGCGGGCTGTCGCAATCGCAACTGGCTGCCGATTCAGGCGTTGCCGTGCGTCAGATCCAGCTGTTCGAACAGAAGCAGAGAGACATCAACAAAACAGCCGCCGCGACACTGCTCCGATTGAGCAGGTCTCTCCACTGCCAAATGGAGGATTTGATGGAGGTCTCATCCATCTGACAACAGGGGCATTGGAGACGTTTGAGAGCGCCGATAATGGCCGCGAGAATCGCCACAAACAAACGCGGGGCGATGCACAGATCGTCCCGCGTCCGTCGCGCTTTCATCAGCCGACCTTCGCAACGCTGAAATCGTCCAGCGTGCCCCAACCCTTGGCGGCGCAGCTGATCCGCGCCCCGACTGTCCCCGATGTCCAAATCGTCTATCCCACTTCCACCGGCGTCAGCAGGATCGGCGCCGGCTTTTCCATGTTCTCGTTCCACCAGTCCCCCTCCCCGGCCAGGCCGATGAACAGCCGCAGCCGGTCGGGCAGGCGGCCGTTGCCGGTGAAGCTGGCGGCGGCGCCGTCGGCATGGACTTCAAATTCCTCGAGGTTCATCGGCAGATCGTTTTCATCTGCCAGCAACGGTTCGTACCACAGTCCGTCCGACTCCGGGTAGAGTTCCTTCGGGTCGGGGAAGGCATTTCCCTCGGCGACGACGCTCACCGTGGCGTGTACGGCGGAAGCCCGCGCCTCCACGCGGACCGGCACGCCGTTGATGCTGCCCTCGCCCGCGTACCGGCGGGTCACCGATTCGATTTTTATACCTCATAGCCCTCGATGTAATGCAGCAGCACGCACAGCCGCTGCTTGTCGTTCAGCGCGTTCAGCGCGTCCCGCAGCGCCTCCAGGCGGGGGGCGTCGTTCCCCGGGGGCTCCGGCGGCGCGTCGGTCAGCACGTCCTGTCTGCGCCGACGCCGGATATCGTGGCACGCATTGATCAGTATGCGTATCAGCCAAGTGTTGAAATACCGCGCGTCCCGCAGGGTATCGCGCCTGTTCCAGGCCGGAACACCGCTTCCTGGATCGCGTCCTCCCGGTCCGCCAAACGGAAAGCTGTACGCGGCAGACCCGGTACAGCACCGGCCTGAGCGCCTCTGCCCTGCGGATGAATTCGTCGTTCGTCATGGCTGCCATGTCCTCGCTTTGAAGCTTCACCTGTTAGACCGTTGGGAATGTGCTGAAGTTACATTTCAAACAAAAACGGGGCGATCATCGGATCGTCCCGTCTGCTTATGGGATTGCCGTCCTACGGCTGCCATTTCTCGATGCTGCATTCGTACTGCCGCGTTTCCCTGTCGTAGCTGATCCCCACCAGCAATATCTCGCCGCCGTAGCCCTCCAGGGCGCTGGGGTACTGCCTGTCCCGGATCTGCCGGATCGCCCCGGCGGCGCTGCCGTTCCACTTCAGCTCCACCACCAGCGCGGGCACATCCGCGCCGCGCTTGGGCAGATAGACGATGTCCGCGTAGCCCCTGCCGGTGGGCAGCTCCTCCAGCTTCAGGTAATAGTCCTTATAGGCGAAGTACGCCACCTGTATGACCGCCCGCAGCGAATCCTCGCGGTTGGCGTTCAGCGGGTTGGTGGTCTCCATGTGCACGCGGCGAATCTGTTCGGCGACCTTCTCCGCTTCGCCGTGGATCGTATCCAGTATCAGCTGGTTGCTCTCCCGGACGCGCCGCATGGTCTCGGGGTTTTTATCATCGCGCAGGGTACGCGCAAACTCCAGCCGAATCTCCTCGTTGGGAATGCGCACCCGCTTCGTCTGCTGGTTGTACGCCAGATAGCCCAGGTGCGTCAGCATCGTCAGCGCTGCGTCCCGGGTGTCATAGGTCAGGTCGTTGTTGTAGCCGGTGGGATCGATCTCGACCTCCACGCCGCCCATCAGCTTCTCGACCGTTCGCCGCAGGCCGTCCACGTCCCGGCTGATGAAGTCCAACAGATTGTCCGCGGACGAGGACTGGCTCCAGTAGGAGTCGAAGGCGTCGTTGCGGATGGCGCGCATCACGGAATTGGGATTGTAGACCGGGCCGACGCGGCGCAGCTCATAGCCGTCGTACCAGCGCTTCATCTCCGAGAAATCCACGCCGGATTCCGCGCACAGCGATTCCACCTCGCGCTCCGTGAAGCCGACGTATTCGGCGAACGGCCCCGGAGAGAGCATCGTGTACTCCTCAAAGTCCGACAGCGCGGACTGGGTCTTGATCTTCTTGATCGGCAGTATGCCGGTCATGTACACGGCTGAGAAGAGCTTGCTGGTCACGCTGCTGTTCTTGAACAGCGACCTCAGAAAGTCCAGGTATTCGCGCTCGGATTCCACGTTTTCGCGCAGCGGCGCGTCCCATTCGTCGATGATCACGACGAACTTCGTGCCAAAGGCCCTCACCGCGTCGAGCAGCGTGGCGATGAAATCCCCGTCCGCCCTGACGGAAGGGTCCGCCTCCAATATATCCCGGACGATGGCCTCGCGCAGAAACGGCGCGAGTCGTCTGAAATTGTCGCAGTAGGGCTTGACGCCCGTCATGTCCACATAGATCACGTTGTAGCGGTTCAGATGCGCCTCGTAATCCTTCGTGCGGGCGATGGCAAGATCGTCAAACAGATCGTGGGAGTCGCACGTCCTGTCGTAATAGGCGCACAGCATCTGCGCCGCGTAGGACTTCCCGAAGCGGCGCGGTCGGCTGATACAGGTCAGGCTCATGGCCGTATCGATCGTATCGTTGATAACGCCGATCAAGCCGGTCTTGTCGATGTATTTCGTCTTCAGGTTTCGGGCAAAAGCATTGTTGCCGGGGTTCAGATAGGTACCCACGCGCTCACCTCCACGGGAAATCAATCCCTCTATAGCCTACCACAAAACCGGCAATCGCGCAAGTCGTCCGTCATTCCACGCGCGTCACGCTGAAGTCGTCCAGCGTGCCCCAGCCGAGGGCGGCACACCGGATCCTTATGCCGATGGTCAGTTCTCCGCCGGTCACGGGGATGGCGTCCAGCACGGGGTTTTGCCAGTCGGCCCAGGAGGTGTTCATGAAATCCGCCTCGTAGGTTTCGCCGTCCGCCTCGACGAACAGCGTAAGCTTCGCGTCCTTCATGTCGCCGCCCTGGGACCAGGCGGAGGCCCTGTAGGTGCCCGGCTCCAGGCCCGTGACGGTCTGGCGGATGCTGAAGTCCATGTCGGCCTTCGACCAGTAGTGGAACGCGACGGTGCCGCCGTGGGCGTCGTTGACGAAGTCCTGGTAATCGAAGGGGATGTCGTCCACCCCGGATTCGGCAACCCACATGCTCCTGTCCCCGTCCTCAAAGCCCGGGTTCAGCACGTAGTTCACCGCGTCGTCCTCCGGCATGTCCGCCTCGACGGTCACGGCGGCCAGGCCCTCGGGAAGTGTGCCCTCGGACAGCTGCTTCACCGCGTCCAGTATCGCCAGCGGGCGGCCCTTGAAGTCGAACATGGCCTGGTTGTCCCAGGCGCAGCCGCCGTCGGCGTCCTCCACGTGGTCCGGGTCGTAGGCCGCGGCATAGCGGGTGGCCCAGCCGCTGCCCCACTGCGCCCACAGCGCCTTGTTCTTGCGCGCGCTCCTGCCCACGGGCGTCCAGATGCCGCCCCAGTAGAAAACGCCCGTCGCGCCGGCGTTCGCGGCGGTGCGGCACACGTCGCATAAGGCGGCGGCCTGGCCCTCGGGGCTGACGGGGTAGAGCCCGGGGTCCGTGCCGATCACATTGCCCGCGCCGTCGCCGTCCTCCAGTGTGAAGGGCCAGGCCGTCTCCGCGACGAACACCGCCTTGCCCCAGTCCGCTACGATCGAGCGCACGGCGCTGTCGAGATATTCCAGTCCGCCGTGCCAGTACGGATAGTACGAAAGGCCCACCGCGTCGCAGGCCGTCCCGGCCTTTTGCAGCGCCGCGAGCACCTCGCCGATTCGGCTGTAGCGGGTGATGTCCGTCAGGTGGACGCAGGTCGTGATCTCAATGCCCCGCCCGGCGGCGACCTCCTTCACGGCCCTGCAGCCCTCGGCGATCAGCCGGGCCACTATGTCGGTGTCGTCCTCGCCCGCCATGCCGTAGTTGATCTCGTTGCCCACCTGCACCATGTCCACGTCGCCGCCCGCGTCCAGGATCAGCCCCAGCGCCTCGCGGGTGTAGTCGTACAGCGCTTCGGCCTTCTCGTCCGGCCCCATGCCCGCCCAGGCCTTGGGCGCCAGCTGGCGGGAGGGGTCGGCCCAGAAGTCGGAGTAGTGGAAGTCGATCAGCGTCTTCATGCCCAGCGCCGCCGCCCGGGCGCTGAGCTGCGCGGCCACCCCGGCGTCAATGTTGCCGCCGCCGTAGCCGTGGCCCTCGCCGTCCGTCGGGTCGTTCCACACCCGCAGCCGGATGTGATCGACGCCGCTGTCCGCCAGCACCTTCAGCGCGTCCGCCGCGTTTCCGTCTGCGTCACAGTACGTGACGCCGCTGTTCTCCTGGGCGATCAGCTCCGACACGTCCACGCCCAGCACAAACGCCGTCGGAAATGCCTCCGCCGCGGCAGCGAAGGACAGCGCCAGCAAGGAGGCGAGCACGAAACAGATGAATTTTCTCATAGCGAATCCTCATTCCTCACTGAACCAAACGTCCCCCCGCGCTCTCGCGCGGAGGGACGTTTGGTTCTCACAGCAGGTGTGCGCAATTCCGGTCGAAGGAGATGTACGCGTTGTCGCCGACGTTGAATATCTTCTTGTTGATCGGGCAGTTGTCGGTGATCTTCACCAGCGTGTCGCCCACGCGCACGTGGTAGTTCTGGTAGCTGCCCATGAAGCAGCTCAGCTCCACCTTGCAGGGCAGCATGCCGGCGTCCGCGATGGTGATGGCCTCGGGGCGCAGCACGATCTCGCCCTCCTGCCCCACCATCACGCTCTTGTCGGTGGCCACGGGCACGTCCACGCCCACGATGTTTACCTTCGCCTCGCCCAGCGTGGCGCTGGAGACGGGGCCCTTCAGGAAGTTGCACTCGCCGATGAAGTCGGCGACGAACTCGCTGTTGGGATGGTAGTAGATCTCGGTGGGGCTGCCCATCTGGGCGATGACGCCCTTCTTCATCAGTATGATGTTGTCGGAGATGGACATGGCCTCGGACTGGTCGTGGGTCACGTAGATGGCGGTGATGCCCAGCTTCTGCTGGATGCGGCGGATCTCGGTGCGCATCTGCACGCGCAGCTTGGCGTCCAGGTTGGAAAGGGGCTCGTCGAACAGCAGCACGCCCGGCTCCACCACCAGGGCGCGGGCCAGCGCCACGCGCTGCTGCTGGCCGCCGGAGAGCTGGTTGGTCATGCGCTGCTCCATGCCGGACAGCTCCACCAGCGCCAGTATGTCGGTGACCCGCTTCTGGATCTCGGGCTTGGGCACCTTGCGCAGCCGCAGGCCGTAGGCCACATTGTCGAACACGTTGTAGTGCGGGAAAAGCGCGTAGCTCTGGAACACCATGGCGGTGTCGCGCTTGTTGGGGGTCAGGGCGTTGATCGGCTCGCCCCCCAGGTAGATCTCGCCCTCGTCCGGGCTCTCAAAGCCCGCGATCATGCGCAATGTGGTGGTCTTGCCGCAGCCGGAGGGGCCCAGCAGCGTGACGAAGGTGCCCGGCTCGATGGTCAGGTCCACGTCGTGCACGGCGTAGAATTCCTTGCCGGTCTTGGGGTCCTGGTAGATCTTGGAAATGTGATCCAGCTTTACGCCCTTGGGGTCTTTCGCGCGCATATCGGCCATGATCACTCAGCCTCCTTTATCATTCTGCTGGTGCCGAAGTGCTTGATGATGAAGTTCATCAGCAGCACCGCGCCGTAGGTTATCAGGATCAGTATGGTGGCAAAGGCGCAGGCGATGCTGAACGCGCCCTTCTCCGCGAACTCATTGATCTGCACGGTGATCAGCAGATAACTGGGCGTCACCAGCAGTATGATGGCGGAGATGGCCGTGATGGACCGCACGAACGCGGTCACAAGGCCGGAGAGGAAGGAATCCTTGATCAGCGGGAGCGTGACCGAGGTGAACACCTTCAGGCTGTCCGCGCCCATGTCATAGGCCGATTCCTCGATGGACTTGTCGATCTGCCGCAGCGCCGATATGCCCGAGCGCGTGCCGGTGGGCAGCGAGCGCACCACGAACACGATGATCAGTATGAGGCCCGTGCCGTAGATGCCGCTGAGCACGCCGGTGTGGAACAGGCCGTTGGCGAAGCCGCGGATGTAGCCGACGCCCAGCACCGTGCCGGGCACGGCCATGGCCAGTATCGACACCGCCTCAATAAAGCCCTTGGCCTTGAACTTGCGCTTGACCACCAGGTAGGAGATGATCATCGACAACAGCGCCGTGATCGGCGAGGCGATCAGCGACAGCACGAAGGAGTCGCGGAAGGCCTGCAGGCCCCTGTACTTGGTGAACACCTGGCTGAACCACTTGAAGGTCAGCGGCGTGAACTTGTAGCCCCAGGTGGGGAACAGCGCGCCGATGGGCACGCAGATGTACATCATGATGACGAACAGCGCCGCCAGCGAGCACAGCACCGTCAGCGGGACCGTGACCGACTTGTCCTCGATCAGCATCCTGGCGCGGCTGGCCTTGCCCGTCAGCGTGGCCGCCGTCTTGCGCTCCAGGTAGTACTTCTGCACCGCGAACATGGCCAGCGTGATGCACAGCAGCACCACGGCCATGGCGGCCGCGCCCTGCTTGTCCATGGCGCCGGTGATCTGCAGGTAGATCGTGGTGGCCAGCGTGTCGTAGCTGCCGCCGATGATCATCGGGTTGGCAAAGTCGGCGATGGACTCGATGAACGTCACCAGGAAGGCGTTGCCCAGGCCGGGCAGCAGCAGCGGCAGCGTCACCGTGGTGAACACCTTCCAGCGGGAGGCGCCCATGTCGCGGGAGGCCTCCTCCATGCTGGGGTCGATGTTCTTCAGAAGGCCCTTCATCATCATGTAGCACACCGGGAAGAACGTCAGCGTCTGCACGATGACGATGCCCCAGTAGCCGTAGATGTTGTTGTCGTAGATGCCCAGCACGAAGCGGGTGATCAGGCCCGCCTTGCCGAACAGCATGATCATGGACAGCGACAGCACGAACGGCGGCGAGACCACAGGCAGCATCGAAACCACCTTGAACAGGCCACCCACCGCCTTGCGCATCTTCACGTAGACCTCCACATAGGCAAACAGCAGGCCGATCAGCGTGGACAGTATGCCCACGACGAAGCCCACCTTCAGCGTGTTCGTGATGGCCCTCCGGAAGGTGTGCATCTGGAAGATGCGTTGGAAGGTCTCCAGCGAAACGCCCTTGGAGCCGTACAGGCTGTCCACCAGCAGTATTGCCAGCGGATAGAGTATAAACAGCGTCAGAAAGGCGATCAAAAGCACGATGGTGGTCATCATTATGGGATCCGCCATCAGCTTCTTCCGATCCAGCGCCGCGCCTTGGCCGCGTGCCATAAGCAGCCTCTCCTTTCCTCGTTCACGTAAAATCCCCGCCCGGCGGGGCGGGGATTGGGGGGGCGTCGGTTTATTCGGTCTTGAAGCGGTCGTCGGCGGCTTCGCCCAGCGCGTTCATGACCTCTTCGACGTACTTGCCGGTGTTGGCGGCGGCGTCGGCGAAGTCATAGCCGTCCCAGACCAGGCTGGGATCCAGGCCGAAGTCGACGGCCTGCTGCGGCTGCTTGGCGTTGTCCAGCACCAGGAACTGGTAGGAACCGTTCTGGGCGGCCAGCTCCACGCAATCGGGGCTCAGCGCGTACTCCATGAACAGGCGCGCGGCATTGGGATGCTTGGCGTGGTTGAAGATGGCCACCGGCCCGATCTCGCAGGAGGTGCCGTCCTTCGGGATGATCAGCTGGATGTTCTCATAGCCGTTGTCCACGATCTGGAAAATGCCGTCGTGGAGGAAGCCGATGCCGATCACACACTCGCCGGTGCCCACGTTCTTGGAGGGGCCGGAGCCGGACTTGGTGTACACCTGGATGTTCTTGTCCAGCGCCACCAGGTACTTGATGCCCTCGTCGTGGCCCTTCATCTGCAGCAGGGTGTTCACGACCAGCTTGGCGGTGCCGGCGGTGTTGTAGTTGGACAGCCAGATCAGGCCCTTGTACTCTTCCTTCAGCAGGTCGTCCCAGGTCTCGGGCGCGGCCAGGCCCATGCGGTCCAGCTCGTCCTTGTTCACCATGAAGCCCAGGATGCCGGTGTAGATGCCGTACCAGTAGCCGTCGGGATTCTTGTACATATCCTTGGCCAGGTGGGCGGCGTTGGCCGGCACATAGCTGTTGTCCAGCAGGCCCTTGGCCGCGGCGTCGTCATAGGGGTTGTTGGTGCCGCCGAACCACACGTCGGCGGAAGGATTCTCGCCCTCTTCCTCGATTTTCGGGGGAACCTCGCCGGTGGACAGGCGCTGGTACTGGGTCTTGATGCCGTAGAGCTCTTCAAAATGCCGGGTGGCGGCGGCGAGGTAGTCTTCCTCGCAGGAGCCGTAGACCACCAGCTCGCCCTCTTCCTTGGCGGCGGCCAGCAGGTCCGCGTCCACCTCCTCCGCGAAGGCGGAGCAGCACGCCAGCAGCATCAGCGCGGCCAGCAGGATCGCAAGCAGTTTCTTCATACATGTTACCTCCGTTTCTTCTGGTCTTAACGACCAAGTGTCATTATACGCCAATTTGTCCCGGTTGTCAATATGAAATTAACATTGTCAACCGCCTTGGGCGGTTTTCTTCCCGGTGAGCCTGGCCAGAAACTCCCTTCTCTTCTTCCTTCTCTCCAGGCGCTCGCCCAGATCGCGGGCGCCCACGCCGTACACCAGGTACAGGATCAGGCCGGACACCAGCATGATGAACACCGTGGAGGCGCACCGGCGGCCGGAGCCGTTCATGTTGTAGCCGTCGCGGCCCTCCTCGGCGGTCATCGACTGTATGACCATGGCGTAGCTCTTGCCGTAGCTGGAGTGGAAGGTGGCCGACATGTCGTACTCGGTGAACAGCGCGTTGAAGTTCAGCGCGAACACCGCCAGCACGCTGGGCAGCACGATCGGCAGCTTCACCCGCAGGAATGTGACCAGCGAGCTGGCGCCCAGGTTGCGGGCCGCGTCCTCCAGTTCATCGTCGATGGCGTAGAAGGCGGCCTTGACCATTCTCAGCGCGAACGGCAGCTTGACCACCGTGTAGGCCATCACGATCAAAAAGCGCACGTTCTCCCGGTAGTACATGTTCTTGCCCAGCACGTACCACACCTCGTTGTTGAAGAAGATGCGGAACGAGTAGCAGATCAGTATCGTGGGCAGCAGCCACGGGAACAGCAGACAGGCCTCCACGATGGCGGCGCGCTTCTTGTTGCGATGCTTGAAGATGTAGTTCACCGCCACCACCACGATCACGCAGGCCAGCGCCGCCGCCAGCGCCGACAGCACGAAGCTCAGGCGGATGCCGCCCACCGTGTCGGCGTTGGAGAACACGCCGGAGATCACGCCCTCGCGCAGCTTCTGCTTGCCGCGGGAGGTGGTGAAGCTGTAGTCCTGGGTGCCGAAGAAGTTGACCAGCGTCCAGCTGGACAGGTTCAGGCTCTTGGCGCGGATGGCCGGCCAGTTCTGGAACGCGAACAGCACGATCATGACCACCGGGGTCATGTAGATCAGGAACAGCACGTAGGCGTAGGCGTGGGCCACGACGTTCCAGACCGGGTTCTGTATCTTCTGCTTGACCAGCTTGGCCTTGGTCTTGCTGACGGACAGGTAGTGGCCCTTGCGCTCGTAGTGGTTCAGCGTGGTCAGCAGCACGATGGTGAACAGCGCCAGTATGATGGACAGCAGCGCGGCGCGGGCCTGCGGGAAGGCCTCGTCCGCCACGGAGGAGCCGGCCAGGCGCACGATCTCCGGGTTGATGGAGTTGTAGCCCAGCAGCGTCGGCGCGGACATGGCGCACAGGCCGGTGATGAAGGTCATGACCGTCAGGCTGAACAGCGTGGGCAGCAGCGTGGGCATGACCACCTTCAGAAGCACCTTGAAGGGCTTCGCGCCCATGTTCCGGGCCGCCTCGACGGTGTTGTAGTCGATGCCGCGGATGGCGTTGCGCAAAAACAGCGCGTGATTGCTGGTGCAGGCGAAGGTCATCGTGAACAGCACCGCGCTGAAGCCGGAGAACCACTGGCGGTTCATCTGCGGGAACAGGTTCACCAGCCACTGGGTGAGCATGCCGTTGTTGTCGTACAGAAACTGATAGCCGGTGACCAGCGCCACGCCGGAGTAGATCAGCGTGGTCATGTAGCCCAGGCGCAGTATCTTCGCGCCCTTGATGTCGAAGTACTCGGTCAGCAGCACGATGCTGATGCCCACCACGTTCACGGTGATCACCAGGCACACGGCCAGCTTCAGGGAGTTGATCACGAAGCTGGGCATGTTGCCGGCGAAGAAGAAGCGTATGACCGCCAGCGGGTCGGCATTGCCCGCCGCGTCCTTCGTGGTGAAGATCGAGGTCAGCGTGTTCAGGCAGGGCAGCACCATGAAGCCGAGGAACAGGTATACGAACAGCGCGCCGCCGAACACCTTCCACACCAGCGACAGGTCGAAGCCGCTCTTTCGCTTGAGGGTCTGTTGCATGCCTCTCCCCCCTCTCAATAGCTCATGACATCCTGCGGGTGGACGCCGATGGTCACGGTTTCGCCCGGCTCGTAGATGTTGATGCCGTCGTTCTTCTCGATGACCTTGATGGTCTGGCCCGCGGCGTTGATGTAGTACTTGATGTACAGGCCGTAGTACTCGCGGTTCTCGATGACGCCCGGCGTCTGGAACTCGCCCGCGTCCTTCGGCCGGTTCACCCGCACCCGCTCCAGGCGGATGAAGTGGTGCTTGCCCTCGGGCAGGCCCAGGCCCTTGACCACGCCCGCCCCCAGCGGGTTGATGTCGCCGATGAAGTTGGCGACGAACTCGGTCTTGGAGTGGTTGTAGACCTCGTTGGGCGTGCCGATCTGCTCGATGTAGCCCTTGTTGAACACCGCGATGCGGTCGGACAGGGTCAGGGCCTCCTCCTGGTCGTGGGTCACGTAGATGGTGGTGATGCCGAACTCGCGCTGCATCTTCTTCAGCTCGTTGCGCAGCTGCACGCGCAGCTTGGCGTCCAGGTTGGACAGCGGCTCGTCCATGCAGATGATGGCGGGCTCGGTGACCAGCGCGCGGGCGATGGCCACGCGCTGCTGCTGGCCGCCGGAGAGCTGGCTGACCGCCTTGGCCAGCTGCTCGTCGGACAGGTCCACCTTGCGGGCGATGGTCTGTATCTTCTGCTCGATCTCAGGCTTGGGCAGCTTTTTGATCTTCAGCCCGAAGGCGATGTTGTCGTGCACCGTCATCGTCGGGAACAGCGCGTAGCTCTGGAACACGATGCCGATGTTGCGCTTCTCGATGGGCACATGGGTGATGTCCTGCCCCTGCATCTTCACCGTGCCGCTCACGGGCTCGATGAAGCCGGTGATCGTGCGCAGCGTGGTGGTCTTGCCGCAGCCGGAGGGCCCCAGGAAGGTGAAGAACTCGCCCTCCTTCACGTGCACGTTGATGTTGTGCAGGGCCTCAAAGTCGTCGAATTTGACCACGATATCCGTTAGCTGTATCATAGTGTGAACGCTCCTTTTCACGACGGTATCGAAAAGCGGGCCCATACAGGCCCGCTTTTCGTAAAGGGTCGGGGGTTACGCCTCGGGGGCCGCCTGCGTCAGGGTCGCCCAGTCGAGGTTGTCCCAATCGGGCTCCGCGGGCGCGGCGGCGTTGTCGGCCCAGTAGAAGCCCAGATTGGTCATGATGTTGGTCCACTCGGAGGCGTGCGCGCCCACATACTCGGCGTAGGTCATGTCGGTGCCCTCCACCTTGTTCAGGGAGAAGTTCGGGATCGCGTAGATCGCGGGCACTTCCTCAAACAGCTCGCCGGCGGCGTCCTCGTTGCAGGGATAGCTGTCGAATTCCTCGGACCAGGCGATCTGGGTCTCGGCGGAGCCGAACCAGTCGGCGAAGGCCTTCACGACCTCGGTCTGCGCCTCGGTGCGGCTGGGGTTGTCCACCACGCCGATGTACTCGGCGATGTAGTAGGTGCCGTCGTCGATGTTGACCAGATTCCAGTTTTCGGGCTCCAGCGTGCCGTGCAGCGGGTTCTCGAAGGTGCCGGCTTCCTCGGCGGCCTCGATGTTGCCGTACAGGGAGGAGGAGTAGAAGGTGGACAGCTGCACGTCGCCGCGGATCAGCGGATCCAGGCCGTACTTGTCGCCCGTGTTGTTGCCGTTGGCGCAATAGGCCCACAGCGTCTTCCAGCCGTCGATGGAGATGCCGCCGGCGGGAGAGGTGGGATCGGTGAAGGCATACAGCATGGCGTTGTTGATGTTCATGTTGGTGGTGCCGCCCACCTTGCCCTGGCGATACCAGGTGTAGCCGCTGTTGACGATGTCGGCCCAGTGCTCAAAGTGCACTTCCTCGCCCTTGGTGCCCAGCTCGTCGTTGCGGTAGAGCATCAGTATGTTCTGGATGACCAGGCCGTAGGCCTTGCCGTCGAACTTGTACGCGCCCACCTTGTCGGCCCAGGAGGGGGTCCAGTCCAGTATGGACAGGTTCTCGTAGGTGCCGTTCACCAGCTGGGACCAGCGCACCTCGTTCAGGCCGAAGATGATGTCGGCGTCCTTGTTCTCGTTGGCGGCCTGCACGGCGGCGGTGTCGCCGGAGATGACGGAGTTGTCGTCCAGGGAGATCTTGAAGCCGGCCTTCTCGGCGGCGTCGACCAGCCAGGTCACGCGCTCGGAGGAGTTGGAGTTGGAGTAGATGCGGATGGTATAGTCCTCGGCGAAGGCGGGCACTACGGCCAGCGACAGCGCCATGGCCACGATCAGCATCATCGTTACGATCTTCTTCATTGGGAAAAGCCTCCTTGTTTGTTAATTTCCAAGTACGGATTATAGCACAAACGAAAGAAAATGTAAAGACTTATATCGCGCCTTGCGCAAAAAACATCGCGAAGGGCCGCGGCGTCATATCGCCGACTTGTTCAGATAGTCCGCCTGCTCGGGGGTCAGCGTGTCGATCTGCACGCCCAGGAAGGCCAGCTTGCGGTTGGCCACCTCCAGGTCCACCGCCTCGGGCACGTCAATGAGCATTTGGGTCAGCTCCCCCGCGTGCTCCACCAGGTATTTCGCCGACAGCGCCTGTATCGCGAAGCTCATGTCCATGATCTCCGCCGGGTGTCCGTCGCCCGCCGCCAGGTTCACCAGGCGGCCCTCCGCCAGCACGTACACATGCCTGCCGTTGGGCAGCGTGTAGCCCATGATGTTGGCGCGCATCTCGCGGACCTCTGTGGCGATCTCGCGCAGGCGCTTCATGTCCACCTCCACGTCGAAGTGCCCGGCGTTGCAGAGGATCGCCCCCTCCTTCATGACCATGAAATCGGGCTCGGTGATGACGCCGGCGCAGCCGGTGACCGTCACGAACAGGTCGCCCAGCACCGCGGCCTCGCGCATCGGCATGACCGTAAAGCCGTCCATGTACGCCTCGATGGCCTTGATGGGGTTCACCTCGGTCACGATGACCTTCGCGCCCAGGCCCTTCGCGCGCATCGCCACGCCCTTGCCGCACCAGCCGTAGCCCGCGACCACCACGTTCTTGCCGGCCACGATCAGATTCGTGGTGCGGTTGATGCCGTCCCACACGGACTGTCCGGTGCCGTAGCGGTTGTCGAACAGGTGCTTGCAGTCGGCGTTGTTCACCTTCACCATCGGAAAGCGCAGCTTTCCTTCATTGTTCATGGCGATCAGCCGGACGATGCCGGTGGTGGTCTCCTCGCAGCCGCCGATCACGTACTGCAGCTCGTCCTGAAGCTCTGTGTGCAGCATGTGCACCAGGTCGCCGCCGTCGTCGATGATGATGTTGGCGTGGTGCGACAGGGTCTTACGGATGTGCGCGCTGTACTCCTCGTCGGTGGCCCCGTGCCAGGCGAACACGTTCAGCCCCGCCTTCACCAGCGCGGCGGCCACGTCGTCCTGGGTGGACAGGGGGTTCGACCCGGTCACGTACATCTCGGCCCCGCCCGCGGCCAGGACCTTGCACAGATAGGCGGTCTTGGCCTCCAGGTGGATGGACAGCGCGATCCGCTTGCCCGCGAAGGGTCTGGCCTTTGAAAAATCCGCTTCCAGGCTCCTCAGCAGCGGGCAGTTGCGGCGCACCCACTCGATCTTGTTCTCTCCGGACGGCGCCAGGCCGATGTCCCTGATGATGCTCATGCTATGTACCTCCTGATGTCGTTTTGTCGTTCCCGTTTTTTTCGATGCAAATTGTTTTTTACAGGCTTCGGTTCTTCCGCCTGGCCTTCGACCTGGCATAGGCGTTGTAGAAGGCCATCGCCGCGATGGTGGCGATATAGGGAATGCACTGCAGCAGCTGCTGGCGTATGGCCGTGCCCTGCAGGCTGCGGGCCAGGGCCGTGGTGAACCCGAACAGCGCGCTGGAGATCATCGCGCCCAGGGGGTGGCCCTTGCACAGGTTGTTGGCGGCCAGGGCCACGTAGCCCCGGGCGCCGGAGATGTCCTGGATGAACATGGCGTTGCGGCCCAGCGACAGCAGGCAGCCGGCCAGGCCGATCATGCTGCCCGACAGCGTGGTGGCCAGTATCTGATAGCGGGCCACGTTGATGCCCAGGCTGCCGGCGGCGGCCCGGTTGATGCCCAGCGCCCGCAGCCTGAAGCCGATGACCGTGCGGTACATGATGACAAACATCACGATCGCCAGCGCGAAGGCCAGGTAATCGATGACCGTCAGCGCGCCGAACACGGTGGACAGAAACGGTATCCGCTTGATGAGGGGCAGGTCGAACTTCGTCAGGCCCTTCAGGTCGGAGGGGTTCACGGCGCCCTTCGTCTTGAATATGACCGACAGCAGAAACGTCGTAAAGCCCCGGGCGAAGGTGTTCAGCGCCATGCCCACGATCATCGGCTGGCCCTTCAGCCGCACAATGAAGGTGGACATGATCAGCGTCATGCCCATCGCCACCAGCATCGCCGCCGCGACGGACAGGAAGATGTTGTGCAGGAAGTAGTGGGTCAGAAAGGCGAAGAACGCGCTCATCAGCAGCGTGCCCTCCAGGGCGATGTTGAACACCTGCACCTTGCTGCACACGCCCGCGCACAGCGCGACCAGCAGTATGGGGGTGATCTCGCGTATCGTGGAATTGATCACCTGGGCCAGGTACGTCATGCCTTGCCGCCTCCCTTCGCCTGCTTGCGCCTTTTCATGTTGCCCGCGGCGATGCGGATCATCCGGGCGCTCATGAACAGGGTGATGATGCCCTCGATGATGTTGCACACCTCCAGGGGGATGTCCATGTTCAGCATCATCGTGCTGCCGCCCACCGCCAGCCCAGCCAGGAGCACCGAGGCCAGGAGCGTGCCGACCGGGTTCATGTTGGCCAGCAGCGCCGCCACCATGCCGGTCCAGGCGTAGCCGGTGGAGAAGATCATCTGGTCCACGTAACGGCCCTTGCTGCCCAGCGTCTCAAAAGCGCCCCCGAGCCCCGCCATGACGCCGGAGAGGATCATCACCAAATACAGCATGGCCCGGGCGTTGATGCCGCCGTACAGCGCGAACCGGGGGTTCAGGCCGCCCATGCGGCTCTTGTAGCCGAAGCTGGTCTTTTTGAACAGGAACCAGGTGACGAGCACCGCAATGAGCGCCAGCACGAAGCCCCAGTGGACCCAACCCTTCATGACGGGCGGCAGGGTGACCTCGGCGGGCAGCTTGCCCGTCTGGGCGTTCTGCATCTGATAGACGTTGGCCTCCGGGTCGCGCAGCGGATAGTTGCACAGGTAGGCCGCGAAGTAGTTGGCGATGTAGTTCAGCATCAGCGTGGAGATGATGAAGGTGACGTCGAACCGCTCGAACAGCCAGCCGGAGAGCATCGAATACAGCGCGCCGGCCGCCGCGGCCGCCAGCAGGGCCACGGGGATGCGCAGCCACCCCGGCGCGGGCAGGTAGTAGCCCACCAGCGCCGCCGCCATGGCGCCCAATATCATCTGGCCCTCGCCGCCCATGGCCTCGTAGCCGCTGCGCCAGGCCACGCACACGGCCAGACCGCCCATGATGATGGGCGTGGCGCGCTTCAGCGTGTTCATCAGGTAGACCTGCTTGCCGAACGCACCGCGAATCATTTCGCCATAGGCCAGCAGCGGGTTCTTGCCGATGACCAGTATCACCACCGCGCCCAGCAGAAAGCTGATCAGCACGGCGATCAGCGGCTGGGTGACGGTATCGACGACCCCCAGCAGCGTTCGCCTCCAGTTGCGCTCATTGTCCATCTGCGATCGAACCTCCCACCATCAAAAGGCCCAGGTGCTTGTCGTCCATGCTGCCGCGCTCAAATTCTCCCACGATCCGCCCCTCGAAGATCACGTAGATGCGGTCCGAGAGGCTCATGATCTCGGTCAGCTCCGAGGACACCAGCAGTATGGCCGCCCCGGAAGAACGGCGCTGGAGCAGGCGGCTGTGGATGGCCTCCATCGCGCCCACGTCGATGCCGCGGGTCGGCTCGCAGCAGATCAGCACCGGGGTATCCAGGCTCATCTCCCGGGCCACGATCAGCTTCTGGGCGTTGCCGCCGGAGAGCTCGCTCATCTTCTGCGCAGGCGACGAGGCCTTCACGTTGAAATCCCGGATCAGCCTGAGGGCGTATTCCCGGATGGCCCTGGGATGCATGACGCCGCGGCTGCTGTAGGGCGTCTCGTCCTGGCGGGCCATCAGCGTGTTCTCCTCCAGCGTGCCCGCCGGGGCGCTGCCCCACACGTAGCGGTCTTCGCTGATGTGCGCAAGCCCTGCGTCGCGGATCTCGCGGACGGACCGGTTGGCCATGTCCTTCCCGCACACCAGCACCCGGCCCCCGGTGACCTTCTCAAGGCCGGTGATGCAGCGGATCAGCTCGCTCTGGCCGTTGCCGGACACGCCCGCGATGCCCACGATCTCCCCCGCGTTCACGTGCAGGCTGACGTCCGAGAGCACCTCCCGGCCGTTTTCCACCAGGCGCAGGTCCCGGGTCTCCAGCAGCGTCGCGCCCGTCTTCGGCGGGTCGATCTGATAGTGGGCCAGCGGATGGCCCACCATCAGCACGGCCAGCTCCCCGATGTCCGTCTCGCCGGCCAGGCGTTCGGCGACGACCTTGCCCTGGCGCATCACGTACACCCGGTCGGAGACGGCCATGACCTCCTGCAGCTTGTGGGTGATCAGCACGATGCTCTTGCCGGCCTTCGCCAGGCCGCGGATGGTCTCCAGCAGCGCGTCCACCTCCAGGGGCGTCAGCACGGCGCTGGGCTCGTCGAATATGATGATCCCGGCGTTCTGGTACAGTATTTTCAATATTTCCACCCGCTGCCGCAGGCCCACGGGGCAGTCGGCGATGCGCGCCAGCGGGTCGATCTTCAGCTCGTAGCGCTCGGAGATCTGCCGCACGGTCTCCACGGTGCGGTTCATGTCCATGAATGGGCCGCGCCGCAGCTCGTTTCTGAACACGATGTTCTCCGCCACCGTCATGTCCTCGAACAGCATGAAGTGCTGCTGGACCATGCCGATGCCCGCGGCCATGGCGTCCGACGGGTCGCGGAAGCGGCAGGGCTTGCCGTCCACGATGATCTCGCCGGAATCGGGCCGCTCCAGGCCGTACAGTATCTTCATGATCGTGGATTTGCCCGCGCCGTTCTCGCCCACGATGGAGAGGATTTCTCCCCGGTTCAGGTGCAGGCTGACATCATCGTTGGCCACGACGGAATCGTAGGTCTTGGTGATGTGCCTCATTTCAAAAACCATAGCGCACGCTCCTTGACTGAAAATCGGCCCTTTGGATGCTCCAAAGGGCCGCGTGTCTCAACCGTTGATCAGAAGATCGGGAAGGTGTAGTCGTCCTCGGAGGCGGGCATCTCAAGCACCAGCTCGCCGGAGGCGATGGCGTCGGCCACGGCCTTGCACTTGGAGATGACCTCGTCGGTCATGATCTCGCTGTTCAGGCTGTTGCCCTCGGCGGTGATGTGGGTCGCGCCGATGGCGCCATCCTTCATCTCCAGCACGTGCAGGCCGTTCTCCAGCGTACCGGCGTAGAAGGCGTCGATGATGATGCCCGCGGTGACGCCGGTGTTCTTCAGCTGGCTGGACAGGATGTAGGGGTTCTCCGGGCGGGTCATGTCGGTATCCTGGCCGATGGAGTAGATGTACTTGCCCTCCTGGGCCAGCTCCAGCGCCGCGTTGAAGATGCCCTCGTTGCAGGCCGCCGCGCCGCCGAAGATGTAGGTGCAGCCCTTCGCCTGCTGCTGCTTGGCAAAGTCATAGGCCGGGGCCGGGTCGCTGTAGGAATTGGTGTAGTTGAAGGTGATCTGGGCGTCGGGCACCACGGACTTGACGCCCTCCATGAAGCCCCAGCGATACTTGAAGGAACCGGAGCCCTCGAAGCAGCCGATGTAGCCGAACTTGGTCTCGTTCGGGAAGGCGTAGCCGGCCATCGCGCCCATCAGGTAGGCGGCCTGCTCCTCATTGTAGCTGTAGGAGGCGACGCTGTCGCTGCCGGCGTCGGTATCGATGACGGCGAAGCGGATGCCGTCGTTGCCCTCGGCGGCCTTGGCGGCGGCATACTCGGCGGACTGCCAGCCGACGCCCAGGATCAGGTCGTAGGCCTCGGCCACGGCGGCGTCATAGCTCGCCTGCCACTTGTCGGTGTCGGGGCATTCCAGAATGCGGTATTCGTAGCCGTAGGTGCCGGCCAGCTCTTCGACCTTTTCCACCACCTGGGTCAGGAAGGCGTTCACGCCGACCGGGTCGCAGATGACGGCGATCTTCTCGCCCTCCGCCATGGCGGGAACCAGCGCGAAGACCAGTACGAACACGATGATGAGGAACGCGATTTTCTTCATGGGACGCAACTCCTTAGCAGTATTATTCAAAGCCAGCACGGCTTCAAATTCGGTATCACGCCGCAAAAGGCGAATATTGGCCGCCTTTTGACACTGGACGTTCGGGTTTATAATAGCACTTTCGGGCCGTTCTGTCGAGTGCTTTTTGACATATATTTCGGTTATTTTTGCACGTGGCGGCGCGTCCGGGCTCCAAACGGTCGTTGACTTACCCCATCGGAAATGATAGAATGAAATCAGCCGACACAATACGCCATATGGGGGGACGCACATGGAATACACCGTTGAATACTATCAGAAATCGGCGGACGCCATCCGCAAGCTCGTGCCCTGGGAGCCGGAGATCGCCGTGGTGCTGGGTTCCTTTCTGGGGCCCTTCGCGGACGCCATCGAGGATCCGATTGTCATCGACTACAGGGACATCCCGAACTTCTTGATCTCCACCGTTCCGGGGCACGCCGGCAAGCTGATCTTCGGCACGGTGGCGGGCCGGCGCGTCGTATGCATGTCCGGGCGCTTTCACTTCTACGAGGGCTACGACTTTGAACAGCTCTCGGCCCCGGTGCGCCTGTTCAAGCTTCTGGGCGCGAAGGCCGTGATCCTGACCAACGCCGCCGGCGCCGTCAACGCCGAATACAGGCCGGGCGACGTGATGATCGTGTCGGACCACATCAAGCTGACCGGCGCCAGCCCGATGCGCGGAGCGAACATCGATGCGTTCGGCCCCCGCTTCTTCGACGTGACCCGCATGTACACGCCCGAGCTGCGGGCCCTGGCAAAAAGCTGCGCCGAGGGCAGCGGCCTGACCGTCCACGAGGGCGTATACATGTTCTTCACCGGGCCCCAGTACGAGACCCCGGCGGAGATCCGGGCGGCCCGCATACTGGGCGCGGACGCGGTGGGCATGTCCACCGTCACCGAGGCGCTGACAGCGGCCCACTGCGGCCTGCCGCTGTTGTGCCTGAGCGTGATGACCAACATGGCGGCGGGCGTGCTCGACCAGCCCCTGACCACCGAAGAGGTGCTTGAAACCGCCCGGGCCATCGCGGCGCCGTTCAGCGGTTACCTGAAAAAAATCATCGACCGCATGGAGGAGGTGTCGCTGTGAAGCTGCTACTCAAGAACGCGGGCATACTGGCCTTTAAAGACGGCAGGTTCGATCCCATCCCCGAGGGCTTTCTGGGCATCGACGGCGATACCATCGACTACATCGGCGCAAACCGGCCCCAGGCCCCCTACGACCGGGAAAAGGACATGCGCGGCAAGCTGCTGATCCCGGGCATCGTCAACTGCCACTGCCACGCGGCGATGACGCTGCTGCGCGGCATCGGCAGCGACCTGCCCCTGGACCGCTGGCTGTTTGAGGCCGTATTCCCGGTGGAGGACCGGCTGAAGCCGGAGGACATCATGGCGGGCAACGCCCTGGCGATGCTTGAGATGCTGGCCAGCGGCGTCACCGCCTTCAGCGACATGTACTTTGAGCCCCGGACGCTGATCGAGCAGAACGAGCAGGCGGGCATGAAGGTGAACCTGACCCGGGTGGTGCAGGCCTTCGACCCCGACGAGCCGCCGGAGAAGAACTTCCGCATCGCCGAATCCCTGGCGCTGTTCGACGAATTCCACGGCTGCCAGAACGGGCGGGTCCGCGTGGACTTCGGCGTGCACGCAGAATACACCACCAACGACGCCGTCACCCGCCGCTACGCCGACCTCATCCGCCCCTATCGGGAGAAGGGGGCCCGCGTGCAGCTGCACCTGTCGGAGACCCGCAAGGAGCACGAGGAATGCGTGCAGCGCCACGGCCTGACGCCCGCGGCCTGGTTTGAGCGCATGGGCATATTCGACCTGCCCGCCGCCGCCGCCCACTGCGTGTGGTGCACCCATGACGACCTGGACATCCTGAAGGCCCACGACGTGTGCCCGATCCACAACCCCACCAGCAACCTGAAGCTGGGCAGCGGCTTTGCGCCGGTGCCGGAGATGCTGGAGAAGGGCCTGCGGGTGGCGCTGGGCACCGACGGCGCGGCCAGCAACAACAACCTGAACATGTTCGAAGAGATGCACATCGCCGCCATCGGCATGAACGGGTATCTGATGGACCCGGTGCTGATGCCGCCCTCGGCCATACTGCGCATGGCCACGGTGAACGGAGCCCATCTGCAGGGGCGCGACGACACGGGCTGCCTGACCGTGGGCAAGAAGGCCGACATCGCGGCCGTCGACATGGACCGCCCGCACCTGTACCCGGCGTTTCAGCCGATGCCGATGCTGGTGTATTCCGCCCAGGCCTCCGACGTGGTCATGACCATGGTGGACGGCAAGATACTGTACGAAAACGGGGAATACCTGACCATCGAACGGGAAAAGGTGATGTTCGACGCGAAGCAGGCCGTGAAGCGCCTGTACGGAGGGCGGTAAGTTTGAAACCACCACATGACAAAAAGACATAGCAAAGCAAGCCACCCCCAGCAGGAGGAAGCAGCAGATCTGAGAGGGTAGTCAGCTGGATGGGG
>CACYTF010000053.1 GCA_902777335.1 uncultured Eubacteriales bacterium | reverse complement strand
GCTGCGCGGCGGCCTGGGACCTGGGCGCGGGCGCGGCGGCCTGCGGCTTCGGCGCCGCCGCCGGGCGCGGCGCTTCCTCCGGCTTTGCCTGCGCCGCTTCGGCCTTTACCTCGGTACTGGCGTGCACCTCGGGCGCCGGCTCATCCGGGATGTTCGGCACCTGCTCGCTGGAATAGGCGGTCATGAACTGGGCGCTGGCCGCGTACTGCTTGATCAGCTCTTCCTTGGCCTCGCGCTCCTGACGCTCCCGTTCCTCGCGGACGAAACCTTCTGAAATCCTGCGAAGCGCATTCAGCATCTCCTGTGACTGCTTTCGCATGCGCGTCACGTTTTCCAGCATTTTGCCGGTGTTCGCGCTCAGCTCTTTGGTGACGTCCTGAACCCTGACTTTGGTCATTCCCTCAATGCACCCCCGTACACTCTCTCGGTCCCTGGCCTGCACCGAAGGACGCGTCCTTCGGTGCAGGCCAAATATGAAATGTCGATCACTCGACAGCGGATAACTCGATTGCCCGCGCGGCCATGCGCGCGTCGGTGATCACCGCGGCCATGCGCCCGGGCTTGCCGATGGCCTCGCCCAGCGCAAAGGGCCGCGTTCGCATCAGCGGCACGCCGTGGCTTTGGCAGGCGTTTTCCAGCGCCTTCACGGCGTTTTCGGCGGCCGCGCCGTCCAGCACCGCCGCGCAGGCGCTCCCGGCGCGCACGGCCTGCACGCAGGCCTTTTCGCCGGTGATCAGCTTGCCCGCCCGGGCGCACAGCCCGAGCATGCCCGCCAGCCGGGCGCCGCCCTCACGCATCGCCGGGCGCCTCCGCCTGGGCGATCTGCGCCTCCAGCTGGGCAAAGACGGCCTCGTCGATCTTCGCGTCCAGCGCGCGCTCCAGCGCGCGGCTCTTCTGCGCGCGCCTCAGGCACTCGATGCCGGCGCAGATGTACGCGCCGCGGCCCGGGGCCTTGCCGGTGCGGTCGATGGCGGCGTCGCCCTCCTGGGGCTTCACCACGCGCAGCAGCTGCACCTTCGGCTTCATCTCGCGGCAGCCCACGCACATGCGCATGGGAACCTTGCGCGGTTTGGCTGGCATCAGTATTCCCCCGCTTCAGGCGCGTCCAGGTGCGCGGCCTCGGCCTCCACCTGGCTCTGACTCTTGATGTCGATCTTCCAGCCGGTCAGCTTGGCGGCCAGGCGGGCGTTCTGGCCCTCCTTGCCGATGGCCAGCGACAGCTGGTTGTCGGGCACGATCACCGCGGCGGCCTTCTCGCTCTCGGAAACGAACACGCTGAGCACCCGGGCCGGGTTCAGGGCGTTGGCGATGTACTCCGCCGGGTCCTGCGACCAGCGCACGATGTCGATCTTCTCGGTCTTCAATTCGTTGACCACGTTCTCCACGCGCATGCCCCTGGGGCCCACGCAGGAGCCCACGGCGTCGATCAGCGGGTCGGTGGACACCACGGCCATCTTGGTGCGGAAGCCGGCCTCGCGGGCGATGGACTTGATCTGCACCACGCCGGTCACGATCTCCGGTACCTCCAGCTCGAACAGGCGCTTCACCAGGCCCGGATGGGTCCTGGACACGAACACCTGCGGGCCGCGGCCCAGGCGGGACACCTCCAGCACGTACACCTTGATGCGGTCGTTGACGGCCAGCTCCTCGGTGGGCATCTGCTGGTTCGGCTCCAGCAGGCCCTCGGTGCGGCCCAGCTCCACGAACACCTGCTTGTTCTCCACGCGCTGCACGATGGCGGTCAGGATCTCGTTTTCCTTCTGGCTGTACTCGTCGTAGATCACGCCGCGCTCGGCCTCGCGCAGGTGCTGCACGACCACCTGCTTGGCGGTCTGCGCCGCGATGCGTCCGAAGTTCTTGGGCGTCACCTGCACCTCGACCAGGTCGCCCAGCTCGTACTGGGGCTGTATGGCGCGGGCCTCCTCCAGCGACATTTCGCACTGGGGGTCCTCCACCGCCTCCACCACGGTCTTGCGGGAGAGCACCTCCACCTGGCCCTTCTCGGGGTCGATGGTGGCGCGGACGTTGGCGTTCTTGCCGAAGTTCTTTTTATATGCGGAAATCAGCGCGGCCTCGATCGCGCTAAAGAGCACTTCCTTGTTGATGCGACGCTCCTTGCTCAATTCGTCCAGCGCGCTGAAGAATTCAGTGGAGTCGATACCGCCGTTTGCCATTGCTACATTCCTCCTGTCCCGCGCGGGTGCGCGCGAATGCTGTTTTTTCTATTTCCGTCGCCGGAGGTCACTGCGCGGGCGCGTCGTCCTGCAGGTCCTCCTCGTCAAACTCGATCAGCGGGCGCACGATGGCCACGTCCTTGCGGGCAAAGCGCAGGGGCTCGCCGCCCTCGGGCGCTATGACCACGCAGTCGTCCTGAAGGCCCACCAGCCTGCCCGTGAACCGCTTGCCGCCGTTCACCGGGCGATAGGTCTTCAGCTCCACCGTCATGTCCGCGGCGCGCTCAAAATCCCGCTCGGTCTTCAGCGGCCTGTCCGCCCCGGGCGAGGACACTTCCATATAGTCGTACTCCACGCGCTCCACCAGCGGCAGCAGCCTGCGGTGGAACGCCTCCAGATCATTCAGGGCCACGCCATCCGGCTTTTCGATGTAAAAGCGCAGAAAATGGCCGGTCGGCTCCTTGACCAGCTCCACGTCGACCAGCTCCACGTCCATTTCGCGGGCGATCCTCTGTGCAATTTCCCGTGCTTCACTCACCGGCATCGACTTGCTCGGCAACCAAACCCCTCCTGCCTTCCGGGGAGCGCGTCCCCTCCCGTAAGCTGAGCGCTCTCAAAAACACCGCCGATAATCGGCGGTTCTGAACTGTTCCCGGGCGATCATCCCCGGGCGCGGTCGCCCGACACAGCGGGCTTCCGGCTTGACCGGCCGGCGCTTTCCCCCTCGGGGCGCCGGCGCAACCGCTCCAAAAGACCGGTTACTGGTCTATTATAGCACGCTTTTGCGAATAATACAACCGGAAAATGCCAGAAAAACGGCATAATATGTTATATATTCTGCAGAATCGCGGGCTGGGCCACGATCTCGCCGTCGCGCAGGTGCTCGATGTGCGCGCCGAGGCTGCGCAGCTTCTCGTCGAAGCACTCGTAGCCGCGCATGATGTACTCCACGCCGGAGATCTCGGTGACGCCCTCGGCCATGAGCCCCGCGATCACCAGCGACGCGCCGGCCCGCAGGTCGGTGGCGTTCACCCGCGCGCCGGCCAGGTGGTCGACGCCGGTGATGATGGCGGTGGTCTCGATGACCCGGGAGTTCGCCCCCATCTTGCGCAGCTCGTCCAGGAACCGGAACCGGGACTCGAAGATCGTCTCGGTGACGATGCTGGTGCCGTTGGCCACGGTCAATAGCGCGGACAGCGGCTGCTGCAGGTCCGTGGGAAAGCCGGGATAGCCCTGGGTCTTCACGTTGACGGCGCGGAAGCTGCGGTTGCTGCGCACGTGGATGATGTCGTCCTCGCTGGTCACGTGCACGCCCATCTCCAAAAGCTTTGCCGACAGCGCCTCCATGTGGGTGGGGATCGTGCCGGTGATCATCACGTCGCCGCCGGTGGCGGCCGCGGCGATCATCAGCGTGCCGGTCTCGATCTGGTCGGGCACCACGGTGTAGTTGGTGCCGTGCAGGTGCCGGCCGCCGCGGATGCGGATCACGTCGGTGCCCGCGCCCTTGACCACCGCGCCCATGCTGGACAGGAAGTTCGCCAGGTCCACGATGTGGGGCTCCTTGGCCGCGTTGTGGATGCAGGTGGTGCCGCTGGCGGACACGGCGGTGAGCATGCAGTTCACCGTGGCGCCCACGCTGGGCATGTCCAGGAAGATGTCGCCGCCCACCAGCTCGTCCGCGCTGGCCACGATGACGCCGCCGGGGGTGTCCACGTCGGCGCCCAGCACGCGCATGCCCTTCAGCGTCTGGTCGATGGGCCTGGGGCCCAGGTCGCAGCCGCCGGGCAGCGGCACCTCGCAGCGCCGGAACACGCCCAGCAGCACCGGCGCGAAGTAATAGGACGCGCGCATGCGGCAGGCCAGATCGTAGGGCGGGTCAAACCGGTCCGCCGTGCGCGGATCGATGGTGATCACATTGTCCTCAAACGACACCTGCGCGCCCAGATACCTGAGCGTGTCGATGATGATATGTACGTCGTTGATATCGGGAACGTTCTCGATCACGGAGGGGGAATCGCCCAGCAGGGCCGCGGGGATAATGGCCACCGCGGCATTCTTGCCGCCGCTGACCGCCACCTCGCCCTCAAGGCGCGCGCCGCCGTGAATACGCAGTTTTTCCTTCATCACAGTCTCCATCCGGCCCGACCGTCCCCCATCGGGAGGCGCGGCGGGGCCACGTCAAACACAAACCGGCGTCAATGCCCGCAGCCGGGGCAGCCCTGGCAGTTGCCGCTGCACCCGCCGGCGGGCTTGCCCACCGACCAGCGGCCCTCGTACACCCGCGCGACCGACCCGCCGCACCTGGGGCATTTGACGTCCTCATCCCGACTGGAAAGCGCGCGCAGCAAATCAAAGCGATGGCCGCAGCGCGTGCATTTATAATCGTAAACGGGCATATTGCCTCCGCATACCGACTCAGCCAATTTTTCTGTACCGTTTATTATACATGACCCGGCGCAATCAGGCAAGCCTGTTTACGAGGTTATTACCGGAACAGAACCTTTCGGCCCGCCGCCGCGCCGGTTTTTCTTCAAAAAATAACGTTTGGGCGCG
Organism: uncultured Eubacteriales bacterium; assembly: GCA_902777335.1. Lineage (GTDB taxonomy): Bacteria > Bacillota > Clostridia > Christensenellales > Aristaeellaceae > UBA2862. Next base: position 18,384 of record CACYTF010000053.1, on the reverse strand, counting down.
CCATTTGGCCGCGTTTCATTGCAAAGCCGCCCCCATTATGGTAAAATACACCCGTTGAGACGATTACCAAAGCCGCGCGGCGTCGGGGGTGTGTGCCATTGACGGAGGAGAGCCGATACCTTTCCTTTTCCGGCCTTCGCGTACACTTCTGTATCGCAAAGCCCGACGTGCCGGTCAAGAGCCGCCTGCTGCTGCTGTCCTCCCCGCTGATCAGCACCTTCCACTGGAGAAAGCTGCTGCCGGAGCTGGACGGGCTGGGGTGTCTTACGGTGCTGATGGACCTGCCCGGCTTCGGCAGGAGCGACGTTTGCGCGCCGCAGGACGCCCGCGAGCGCGCGGGGATGGTCTGGGGCGTGCTGGACGAGGTGGACAGGGCCTTCGGCGCGCCGCTGTCGCTGTGGCATCTGGGCGGCCACGGGCTGGCCTGCGCCACGATCCTGACCATGGCGGCCCGCTGCCCGGACAGCGTGAAGTCCCAGATCCACTTCGCGCCGCTGTTCTCCTCCGGCAGGCTCGCCGGCTCGGCCCAGCGCTGGTACGACGCGCACGTGCGCGACGGGCGGCGCTTTCGCCAGGCCATGGAGCACTGCGCCGGCTTTCCGATGGACAGCTACATCGTGGACCGGATGCGCGCGCCGCTGCTGCGGCCCGGCATGCGCGACACCTTCGCCGGCACGCTGCGCCGGGCCGCCGCGCCGCCCCGGCAGGGCATGGGCTTCTGCCCCACGATGGCCCTGTTGGGCGGGCGCGACCCGCTGATGGACGCGGCCTGCGAAAAGCAGATCCACGCGCTGCTGCCCGACGCGGAGCTGCACCGCCTGGCCACCGCCGGCCACTTCCCGATGGAGACCCACAGCAAGGCGCTGCGGGACTACCTGCGGGGATGGCTGCGCTACAACGAATGATTACGCTTCGAGGAGGATCGTTATGCCTAAGCTGGAGCCCTATTCCCGCAAGCTGAACTACAGCTATCAGCTGGGCGTGTTTCCGGCGCTGATGCTGCTGGAGGCGCAGCCCGACTGCGCGTCTCGGTTGCTGCTGGACCCCAGGGGCCTCGGCAACGAGGGCGTCGAAAAGCTGCGCGAGCGCTGCGCCCAGCTGGGCGTTCGGGAGGAGATGGCGGAGCGGGTGCTGCGCCGGGAATCGAAAAAGGACAACTGCTTCGCGGGCCTCGTGTTCGACAAGTACGACTGCGCGTTGGACAAGAGCGCCGTGCACGCGGTGCTGTGCCAGATCTCCGACAACGGCAACGCCGGCACGGCCATGCGCTCGCTGCTGGGCTTCGGCATACGGGACGTGGCGCTGGTGCGGCCCTGCGTGGACGCGTTCGACCCCCACGTGCTGCGCGCGTCGATGGGGGCGTTCTTTAAGCTCCGGGTAAAGACCTACGACGACTTCGACGACTACCGCGCCGAGTTCCCGGACCGGGCTCTGTACCCGTTCATGCTGGACGGCGCGAAGGCGCTGAACGAAGTCGCCGCCGCGGCCCGGCCGCCCTTTTCGCTGATCTTCGGCAACGAGCAGACCGGCCTGCCCCCCCGCTTCGCCGCCCTGGGTCAGAGCGTGCTGATCCCCCAAAGCCCCGAGATCGACTCCCTGAACCTGGCCGTGGCGGTGTCGGTGGGGGCTTATGCTTTCATGGTCAGATAAAAAAGTAGGTGATACACGTGTTCCTCCGCCACTACAACACGATCATCGCCCTGGCCCGGCCCGAGGGGCTGCCTGTGCCTACGGACGCGGGGGCGGCCAGGGAATGGGCGCAGGCCGGGGCGCACCTGGCGCTGCGCCGGGAGCTGACGGACATGCCGCTCTCCCGGAGGCTTGCCGACCCGGCGGCGTACCTGGCGCTGCAGCGGGGCCGTCGTCAGGCCCTGGAGGCGCTGACGCCGGTGGAGGCCGACGCGCCCGCCCTGGAGCGCATCGTGGACCTGATCTGCATGATCTGCGAGGAATCGGCCTGGTCGGAGAACGTCAAGGGCGCGCCCTTTGACGACGAGCAGCACCCGGAGATCGACTTTCAGTGCGCCGAGACGCTGATGCTGCTGGCCTGGGTCAGCCGGGCGCTGGGCGAGCGGCTGGGCTCCCGGGTGACGGGCAAGCTGGTCTACGAGGCGCGGCGGCGGGTGTTTTCGCCGTTCCTCGCCCACGGCGACTACCCGTTCATGCGCGGCGTCGGGCCGCGGGCCGCGCTGTGCCGAAGGCCCCTGTGCATACTGGCCGACATACTGCTCTCGGCCATACTGCTGGAGCCGGACGCCGCCCGCCGGGGCGCCGTGATCAAGCAGGCGCTGCGCATGATCGACCAGGCCATACAGGGCCGGGACGCGCGGGTGGCGGCGCTGGAGGACGAGCTGGCGGAGACCGCCGCCGTCACCGACCTGTGCGCGCTGCTGCGCAAGCTGACCCGGGGCGAGGCGGACCTGACCCGGATCTACCCCACCGCCGACTGGCTGGACGCGCTGCTGTTTCCGTGGCTGGTCAAGGACTGCTTCGCCGACCCCGCCGCGGGCGGCATGCGTCCGAGGCTGTCCGGGCAGGAGCTTTTCCGGGTGGGCCTGGCCTGCGGCGACGAGGCGCTGACCGCCCTGGGCGCGGCGCTGCACCGCATGGGCCGCCGCCCCTCGGCCACGGTGACGGGCCGCTTTCTGGACCTGGGCTGCGCGGGCATGCTGTCGGCCACCAGCGACGCGCCGCCGCGGCTGAAGCACGCCGCCACGGCCCGCAACCGGATCATGGTGTCCCGCTTCGCCGGCATGACCGCCTGCCTGCACACCGGCGGCAGGCGCGGCAACGCCGGAACGCTCACGCTGTTCTGCGGCGACAGGCCCATACTGGTGGAATGCCCCGGCTGCGCGGACGTGCCGCTGATCAGCGGCGTGGACCAGCTGGCCGACGCCGGCGAGCGCGCCCCGGAGGCCGCCTTCGGCGCGGAGGCGTGCCCGGCGGACTTCGAGGCCGAGCCGGATCGGGAGCTGATGAGCGTCGATCTGACCAACGCCTGGCCCCAGCGGGTGGGCGCGCGCTCGATCCAGCGCACGGCCATGGCGCTGCGGCGGGATTCGGCCCTGCGCCTGGTGGACGCCTTCGACCTGGAGACCGCCCTGCCCGTCGTGTTCCGCTTCTACACGCCCCAGCGGCCCGAGCGCTTAATGAACGGCCTGCGCCTGGGGCCGGTGGACATGACCTGGGAGGACGAGCTGCGGTGCGACACGGCGCCCATGGACGCGCGCTTCCCCGATGAAGGCGGAGAAGGCCTTCCCCTGTACCGCGTGACCCTCGCGACGCCGAAGCCCGTCTCCCGCGCCTATTTCACGTTCTGGTTCTCCGTCAGTCAGGGCTGACGGGCTGCCAGTCCCTGTACATCTGCGCGATGATCGATTCGAAATCGGTCCGGTCGTGCTGCCGGAGCAGGCCGTCGAAGTCGCCGTCGTAGCGTATGACGCCCTCGTGCAGCAGCACCAGCCGCCGGGCCATGTCCCGCAGGTCGTCCATGTCGTGGCTGGTGACCAGCAGCGTGACGCCGTCCTCGCGGTTGATCCGCTTCAGGTTCTCGATCAGCTCCCGCTTGGCCAGCACGTCCAGGCCCAGCGTCGGCTCGTCCAGCAGCACCAGCTCCGGCCCGTGCAGCAGCGTCAGCGCCAGGTTGGCCCGCATCCGCTGGCCCAGCGACAGCTCCCGGGCGAAGGCGTCCATGAAATCGCCCAGCCGGAACCCGGCGGTCAGCTTCTCCATGCGGGCGTCGTAGTCGGCCTTCGGGATCTCCCAGACCACCCGCTTCCAGTCGAAGCTGGCCCGCACCGGCTGGTCCCACCACAATTCGCTGCGGTTGCCGAACAGCACCCCCGTGCGGCGCATCACCGGGATGCGCCTTTTGATCGGGTCCATGCCGAACAGCCGGGAGGTCCCCTCGTTCGGGGCCAGCATGCCGCACAGCAGCTTGAAGGTGGTGGACTTGCCCGCGCCGTTGGGCCCGGCGTAGGCCACGAACTCCCCCTGATCCACCCGCAGGTTCACGTGCGAGAGGGCGTAGATGTCCTCGTATTCCCGCCGCAGCAGCCCCCCGTGCTTCAGCCGGCGAAAGCGCTTCGTGGCGTCCTTCAGTTCAATTACGGAATCCCATTGCCTTGTATCGCGGGCATCCATAGCGCGCATAGTGCTTCAACCCCTTTCTGAATAGCCATCCCGCCAGCGACAGGAACGCCGCCCCCGCCGCCACGGGCCACACGTAAGCCGCCGGGGCGTCGATCCTGCCCAGCAGCAGTAAACTCGGAAGATACGCCATCAGCCCCACCGGCAGCGCCGTGAGGAACAGCCCCTGCGCCCACACCGGCAGCGCCGCCAGCGGGTACTTGCCCGCCGCGTTCAGCGCGTCCAGCGCCACGGTGGACAGCTCCTCGCAGGAGACGGGCCGGTAGAACGCCGCCGTCCCCGCCAGATAGGCCACGCCCGTCGCCACCGCGACCCGGGCCAGCATGTACGTCAGCAGCAACAGCAGCCAGCCCGGCGTCATCACAAGCCCCAGCCGTACCGTGGCGATCACGGTCAGGGCGACGCCGGTCAGAAACCCGCTGGAGCCGGTGAACGGCAGAAAGCCGCCGGTGAGCAGCTGCATCCACAGCGGGACGGGCTGGATCAGCATGTGGTCCACCTGGCCCCGGCCCACCACGCGGCTGATCCACAGGTTGTTGCAGTTGCCCATCATCATCATCGTGAAGCCGTCGGCCATCGTGAAAAAGCCCAGCATCCACAGCACCTCGTCCGCGCTCAATTCGCCGATGCCCTCGAAGCGCACCGCCAGCAGCGCGATGCCCATCACCGACGCGACGGCGCTGATCCAGTCGCTGAATATGTAGAGAAGGCCCGTGCGCATGTCCCGCGACAAGAGCAGCCAGTCCATTTTCGCGTACAGCCCGTACAGCCGGAAAACCCGTTTGATGTTACCCGCCATAGGACACCATCCTCTCCCGCGAGGCCCGAAACGCCCACAGCGCCAGCGGCCACAGCGTGATATTCCAGAAGACCTGCGCGCCGATCAGCCGCGCGGGATCGCCGATGCCCGCCAGCAGCGCCAGCGGCGCGCCGGCCAGCGTGCCCAGCGGCGAAAGGTCCAGCCAGCGCCCGATGCCCCAGGGCAGTGCCGCGAAGGGGATCAGCGCCCCGGTCAGAAGCGCCGTCAGCGCCCCGCGCAGCACGTACATGGCCCAGTCCGCGTTGCGGATCGCCATCTGCAGGCAGGCGAACAGGTAGTCCACCGCGAAGCCCTGGCACACGCACAAGAGCAGCGACGGAAAAAACCACCCGCTGGCCGGGACGGGCGCGAAGCCCAGAAGCGCCGACAGCAGCAGAAGCGGCAGACCGTACAGCCCCAGCGGGATCAGCCAGCCGCCCGCGGTGTGCGCCGCCAGCTGGCCAAACACGCCGCGGGGCCGCTGGAACAGGCCCAGCAGCGTGCCGTCGTGCAGCCAGCCGGAGGCCGGGGTGCGCACGTCCAACAGCGGCGCCAGCGCGCTGGACACGGTCACGTAGATCAGCATGCCCCGCCGGGTCATGCCGTCCACCACCGCGCCCTCCGGCAGGACAGCGCGCCACACCATCCACTGGGCCGCCAGCGCGATCAGCTTGATCAGGTACTCGCCCAGCGTGTTCATCAATCCAAATTCGCTCGAATTCCGCACGCACAGCCGCGCGGTGGCGAAAAAAGCCTTCATTGCAAATCATCCCCTTGTCTTGAAAATGGGCATGAAAAAACGGGCCTCCCCTTCGGGAAGCCCGCGACATTCAAAAGGCGTCTACCGCCCGGCGGAACGGTCCCAAAAGGGCATAGCTATCCCGTCAAACGCGAAGCCGGAAAATTGGCCGCACACGATCCGCACATGATGGCGCATGATCTCCGTCACGGAAAGCCCTCCCCTCTTGTGGATGACAACAGCATACCATAACCGATGCTGCGTGTCAAGCGTTCTTTTCGCCGAAGCGAAGGTCCCTACCCGTCGCGCACCGTTTGCCACGTCTGAAGCGAATTCCGCATGAAGCCGGCCAGGTCCATGCCGAACAGCTCCCGCAAAAAGGCGGCGTCGGCGATGTCGTGGAAGTCGCCGGCGCGCACGATCCTCCCCTCCCGCATGAACAGCACGCTTCGGCTCAGCCGCAGGGCCAGGTTCACGTCGTGCAGCACGCCGACGACGGTGTGCTTTCCGTCGGCGCACCAGCGGTGCAGGTAGTCCACCAGCTCCACCTGGTGCTTCACGTCCAGGTGGTTCGTGGGCTCGTCCAGCAGTATCACGTCCGGATCCTGGGCCAGCGTGTGGGCCAGAAACACCCGCTGCAGCTGGCCGCCGGACAGCGCGTTCAGCGGGCGGTCACTGAGCTCGGCAAGGCCCGTGGACGCAAGGCACCGCTCCACCGCCTCCCGGTCGGCCTGGGCGGGACCGCCGAACAGGCCCCGGCGCATGTGCTGGTAGCGGCCCAGCATCACCGTGTCGTACACGGTGTAGGGAAAGTACACCGTGTTCACCTGGCTCATCACCGCCACCCGGGCGGCCAGCTGCCGGCGCTTCATGCCGGAGATCTCCTCCCCGTCCAGCAGCACCTGCCCCCGGTGGGGGATCAGCCCGGCCATGACCCGCAGCAGCGTGGTCTTGCCGCAGCCGTTGGGCCCCAGCACGCACCAGCTGCCCCCCGCCGGGAAGGCGCAGCTAATGTCGTGCAGCACGTCGCCGCCGCCGTAGCCGGCGCACACGTCTCTAAGCTCAAGCACGCCGCTCCCCCCTTCTGCGGCCAAAGTACACCCAGGCGAAGAAGGGCGCGCCCACCAGCGCCGTCACCGCGCCCACGGCCAGGTCCACCGGCGAGGCGATGGTCCGCGCCACCAGGTCCGCCAGCACCATGAAGGCCCCGCCGAACAGCGCGCTCATCGGCACCACCAGCCGGTGGCTGCCGCCGAAGATGCGCCGCACCACGTGGGGCGCGATCAGGTCCACAAAGCCGATCACGCCCACGAAGGCCACCGCCGACCCGGTCAGAAGCGCCGCCAGCGCGATCAGCATGAACTTCACCCGCTTCAGCTCCACGCCCGCCGAGAGCGCCTGCTCCTCGCCGAAGGTCATCAGGTCCATCTCCCGGCCGAAGCGGGTCAGCAGCAGTACGCCCGGCACCACCAGCGTCACCAGCACCCCGCAGTTGCGCCAGCTCTGGCCGGCGAAGCTGCCCATCTGCCAGAAGATCAGCTGCTGCAGGTGCTCCCGGGAAAAGGCGGTGAGCAGCGTCAGCACGGCGTTGACGAACAGCGACAGCACCATGCCGGTGAGGATCACGGTGGTGTTCTCCAAATTCCTGTCGAAGCGCGCGGAGAGGCCGATGGCCAAAAACACCGTGCCAAGGCCCCCGGCAAAGCCGCAGAGCACCAGCGTGTAGCCGCCCAGCATCGGCAGCGTGAAGCCGGTGAGGATCACCGCCGCGGCGGCCAGCGACGCCCCGGAGGACACGCCCAGCGTGTAGCTGGAGGCCAGCGGGTTGCGCAGCACGCTCTGCATCACCGCGCCGCTGGCCGCCAGCGCCGCGCCGGTCAGAAAGGCCATGACGGCCCGGGGCATGCGCAGCTGCCAGAGGATCGACGATGTGATCGCCGGGACGCCCTCCGGCAGCGGCGCGCCGGTCAGCTTGCTCTTCACGATGGCCGCCATGTCGCCCGGGCCGATGAACACGCTGCCCAGCCCCATGCCAAGCAGCAGGCATAGTATGCCTGCTGCGATGCTGATTGTTATCTTGGTGCCGCGCTTCATGCCGCCGCGTCCAGCTTTGCGAACATCTCGGGGTAGATGGCCTCGGCCATCTGGCGAAGCGCCTTCACGATGCGGTGGTTCGGCTGGTTGCAGCTCTCGTCGTCCAGCTGGTAGACGGCGCCGTCGGCCACGGCCTTGACCTCGCCCCAGCCCTCGCGGCCCAGGATCTCGCCCACCGGGTCGGGCAGGTAGCTGATGCAGGTCAGTATCACGTCGGGGTTGGCGGCCACGGCGTCCTCCTCGGTCACGGAGGCCCAGGGGTCGCTGTCGGCGTAGACGTTCTCCGCGCCCACGATCTGCAGCATCTCGTCGATGTAGGTGTTGCCGCCCGCGTAGTACAGGTAGGGCAGCGCGGAAACCTCCACGGCCACGCGCTTCCTGGAGGAAATGAGCGCGCCGATGGCGGAGATCTCATCGATCTCGGCCTGCATCTCGTCCACCAGCGCCTGCGCGCCGTCGGAAGCGCCCACGCAGTCGCCGATGAACCGCACGTCCTCCTGGATGGCGGCGATGCTGCTGCTGGTGGGGATCTGCACCACCGGGATGCCCAGGTCGATCAGCGCCTGATAGGGGTTGTCGCCGCCGGACAGGCTCATGCCGGTGATGAAGATCACGTCCGGCTGCAGCGCGGCCAGCTGCTCGGCGTCGGGGCTCATCATGTCAAACTGGGGAAGCTCCGCCAGCTCCGGCTGATAGGCCGCCGAATAGGCGTCCACGGCCACCAGCTTGTCCTGAAGGCCCAGGTCCGTCAACACCCGGGTGGTGGACGGGGCCATCGACACGATCTTCTGAACGTCGTCGGGCAGGTTGATCGGCTCGCCCGCGCGGTCCTCGGTGGGGGCGGCCAGAGCGGCGGCGCTCAGGCACAAAACAAGCGCAAGTACCAGTGCAAACAGTTTCTTCATGGGTCTACCTCCTCGTTTTTTTGCGCATGACAGGCCTGCGGCTTGTCGGCACAGGGCAGGTCTCCTGGCTCTGGCGTCATCGGCACGGCGCGGCCTTCCCGGATTTCGCCCGTTTCAACGATCAGCACTCAAATCCGCCCTATGAAGCCGACCGGCACGGGTTTATCTTCCAGTGACACAATATGCGCCTGCCTCGTCCCTCACAGTGACGGGCTCGCTCGGGATTCGCACCCGATTCTCTATTCTCGCCGGTCTCCCGGCGCACCCTGCGCGCTTGCGCGATTGTTTCGCGGTATCCGCGAACGGCTTTATTCTATCATATTGTCGTTGCGTTTGCAATCCCCGCCCGGATTCCTCATTTGATACGCCCCGCTTCTCGTCGTATACTTTTTTACCGGCAACGGTTGTCTGCCGCGCCGCTTTTTGGTACAATAGCCACAGCCAATATATACAGCAAGGAGTGGTTCCCATGAAAAAGCAGTGGCCGCTGGACACGGCGGTTTCCTTCGACCCCTACTACGGCGAACTGGACCGGGACGGCGATCAGGGCTACGAATACCGGCCCGACGGCAAGGTGTTCTTCAGGATCAAGGCCCCCAACGCCAACGAGGTGGCCATCGACCAGTTCGGCACGCTGTTCCCGCTGAAGAAGGTCTCGGATGAGATGTGGGAGGGCGAGGTGGACCTGGGCCGCGGCTTCAAGTACTTCTTTCTGAAGATCGACGGCGCGGACGTGCTGAACCCGTACCTGCCCATCGGCTACGGCTGCTGCCGCCCGATGAACTTCGTGGACGTGCCGGTGCCCGGCGAGGAAGACTGGGACGCGCTTACGGACATCCCCCACGGCGCGGTCACCCGGCGCTACTACCCCTCGTCCGTCACCGGGAAGCTGGAGATCTGCCTGGTGTACACCCCCGCCGGCTACGACCCCGCGAAGAAGTACCCGGTGCTGTACCTGCAGCACGGCTACGGCGAGAACGAGACCGGCTGGGTGTACCAGGGCCACCTGGGCCGCATCGCCGACAAGCTGCTGCACGACGGCGACATGGTTCCCATGATCATCGTGATGGGCAACGGCATGGCCCTGCGCGAGGGCGGCGAGCGGGAGTTCGAGCTGTTCCCCCGCGTGATCCTCAACGACCTCATCCCCTACATCGAGGCCAATTACCCGGTGCTGACCGACAAGTGGCACCGCGCGATGGCCGGTCTGAGCATGGGCAGCTTCCAGACCAGCCTGGTGACGCTGACCCACCCGGACCTGTTCGGCTACGCCGGCCTGTTCAGCGGCTTTTTGCGCGCCCCCTGGCGCGACAAGGGCGAGGTGCACCTGGCGATCCTGGACGACCTGGAGCGGTTCAAGGCCAGCTTCCGCGTGTTCTACCGCGCCATGGGCACCGAGGACCAGTTCTTCGACACCTTCGCCAACGACGACACACTGATCCAGCAAAAGGGCGTAGACGCCGCCATGCTGCGCCGCACCTTCCCCGGCGGCCACGACTGGAGCGTCTGGCGCAGGTGCATCCACGACTTCTTGCCGATGCTGTTCAAGTAATTCGGGCTACGTGAACCAGTGCGCCCCCGCCACTTGGCGGGGGCGCGTGCGTCATGGGATCACTTGATCTTCTTGCGCTTTACAGCCTTGGTTGTCGGCCATTCCGTTTTCTTGGAGCTTATTCCCCATAAACTGTACTTCGCCCATTTGAAATACCCGGCCAATCTTGAAATCGTAGTATTTAGGCATCCTCTTCCTCCAGGAATTGCCGGTTGGCAGTATAGTAATCCAGGACAATCTGTAATTCAATATCATCCATACTGGTTTCCAGCGCTTCCCCTGCCTCGGTAATCACAACCGCTTTGTCCGGCTGGTTCAGGTTCAAGACACGGAAACCCTTTGGATCACGCGTAAACGCATAGCCGTTAACAATCATGTCCGCCGCATCGGCAATTCTCATGATAGCTGCTTCAGTCATAGTCAATCTTCACTTCCTTGATCGGCGCGAGAAACGACGTGGGATCAAAGTACAGGTCCTTCAAAATCGGGACCAAGTCAATGTATTCTTCTTCGTCCTGGCTGTTGTGTCTGTATTTCGCATCGACGACCAGATAACCATTGTTCCATTCCTTCACCCTCGTATACCTTTCCAGAGAGTAGGGGGCACGGAAACGAACGACATGATCGCCGCAGCGAAAAACGCTGAACCCGTCCCGGTTGCTCAGATAGGCTTCCACACCATCACGCTCCTCAAACACGTCGCATCCGTTAGCAATTGTAGCTTACCACAAATTGCGCGATTGCGCAAGTGGAACCGAAGATACAAACGCGCCCCCGCCACCGGCATTCCGGCAGCGGGGGCGCTTGCACCATGGGATTACTTGATCTTCTTGCTCTTCACGGCCTTGGACCAGTCGGACCAGTAGGTCTTCTTGCCGACCTTTTTGTACGCCCGGATGCGCACATAGTACGCCTTTCCGGTCTTCAGCTTCTTCAGGACCTGCTTGGCGGTCGCGGCCTTCTTCACCTTCACCCGCTTCGCGCCTTTGAAGTCCTTCGTCAGGCCGTACTGGATCTGATACCCGGTGACGCCGCCGGCGGCCTTCTTCCAGGTGGCGGTCAGCTGCTTCTCGCCGGCCTTCAGTTTCAGGCCCGAGACCTTCTTCGGGTTGATGACGAAGCTGCCCTTGGCCGTGCCGGTGTACTTTCCCTTACCCTTGACGGTGACGGTGGCCTTGCCGATGTCTTTGTTGTTCTCGTAGCTGACGGTGTAGTCCGTGCCCTTCTTCAGGGTCACGCCGTTCAGCTTTACCATGACCTTTGGCTTCAGCGCCTTGCCGGTGTAGACTTGGGCCTTGACGGTGACCTTGGCCTTCGTCAGCTTGACCTTTGCGGCCTCCTCCGCGGCCTGTTCCTCGGCGGCCTTCACCTGGCTCTCAGAACTCGTCAGCCTGCTCACGATGTCGGCGCTCACCAGCTGCTTCTGATCGTCCGTCAGCGCGTCGTACGCCGCGCGGGCCGCTTCCACGGCAGCTCTGTCGTTCACGCCCGCGCGCGACGGCAGCGCGTTGATCGCCGCAACCACGGCGTCCGCGGCAGCCTTGTCCTCGGCGGCCTTCTGCTCGGCAGCGGCCTTCTGCTCGGCAGCGGCCTTCTTCGCGGCCTCTTCCTCGGCGGCTTTGCGGGCGGTCTCTTCCTCGGCGGCCTTGGCTTCGGCGGCAGCCTTCTCTTGCGCGGCCTTCTTCTCCTCCGCGGCCTTGACCTGAGTCTCCGCCGTCGTCAGCTTCGCCTCGACGTTGATGCCTATGGCGGCATCCACCAGCGCCTTCTGGTCGTCCGTCAATGCGCTGTACGCCGCCCTGGCCGCCTCAATAGCAGCCTTGTCGCTCTCTCCGGCCTCGGCAGGCACCGCCTTGATCTTCTCAATGACGGGATCCGCGGCGGCTTTGTCCTCGGCGGCCTTCTGCTCCGCAGCGGCCCTGGCTTCCTCCGCAGCCTTCGCTTCGGCGGCGGCCTTCTCCTCGGCGGCCTTCACCTGGCTCTCCGCAGTCGTCAGCTTGGTCAGCACCTCCGCGCTCACCAGTTGCTTCTCTTCGTCCGTCAGCGCATCATAGGCCTTGCGCGCCGCTTCAACGGCAGCCTTGTCACCGGTTCCGGCGTTCGTCGGTAGCGCGTTGATCGCCGCGATGGCATCATTCGCTGCCGTCGAGGTCTTCACCGGGATGACGACCGGCTGCTGGATTTCCGTCGTGCCGTTCGCGTCGCTGAACAGCTTGTGGCACACAGAGCACTCCCAATACGCCTCCGTGCCGGCGGCGGTATAGGTCGCATCCGCCTTCTCGTGCGCTGTCATCGTGTGGCCCAGCGCAGCCACGGTCTCCTGCGCCACCAGCACAGTATTGCACCGGCCGCAATGCTTGCCCGCCGTCTTGCCGGGTTCCGTGCAGGTCGCCGCGACGGCGGCGTCCACGACTTCCACATGGCCCAGCGCGGCCACGGTCTCCTGCGCCACCAGCACAGTATTGCACCGGCTGCAGTGCTTGCCCGCCGTCTTGCCGGGTTCGGTACAGGTCGCCGCGACAGTGGCATCCGCAGCTTCCGCGTGGCCCAGCGCGGGATTCTCCACATAGGTGGTATAGTCACAGCGGGAGCAGGTGTCGTAGGCATTCCAGCCGATCTCTGTGCAGGTGGCCGCCTTGGCGTCGTGGTGCACGAGGTCATGCCTCAGCGCATCAATCACAGGCTTCTCCTGAATTTCCACAGCGCCTTGCTCATCGCTGAACAGCTTACCGCAGACGCCGCACTCCCAGTACGCTTCATTGCCTGTCGCTGTACAGGTCGCCTCCGCCTTCGCATGCGCCGTCAGTGTGTGTCCCGTTGCGGGTATATCCGCCGGCGCAGTGATCTCGTTCTTTCCTTCCGCATCGCTGAACAGCTTGCCGCAGCCCTCGCGCGTGCACTCCCAGTATGCTCCATTGCCTGACGCTGTACAGGTCGCCTCCATCTTCGCATGCGCCGTCAGCGTGTGCGCCAGCTTCCCGATCACGGGCACTTCAGTGATCTCCGTCTCGCCGTTCGCATCGCTGAACAGCTTGCCGCAGCCTTCGTTCGTGCACTCCCAGTACGCTTCATTGCCTGACGCTGTACAGGTTGCCTCCGCCTTCGCATGCGCTGTCAGGTTGTGTCCCGTTGCGGGTATATCCGCCGGCGCAGTGATCTCGTTCTTTCCTTCCGCATCGCTGAACAGCTTACCGCAACCATCGCGCGTGCACTCCCAATACGCTTCTTTGCCATCCGCAGTGCAGGTCGCCTGTAACTCGTCATGCTTGGTCAGGCTGTGGCTGGAGGGAATCACGACAGGCGCTTCGATTTCAGTCTGACCCTCCGCGTCACTGAAGTATTTCTTACAGACTTCACACTGCCAGTATGCGTCCGTACCATCCTCCGTGCAGTTCGCTTCCACCTTTGTATGCGCCGTCAACGTGTGCGCCTTCTTATCGATCACAGGCACTTCCTGGATCTCTGTCTCGCCATTCTCATCGCTGAACAGCTTATCGCAGATACTGCAGCTCCAGTACGCTCCCGTACCCGTTGCCGTACAGGTAGAATCAATTTCTGGGTGCAATGTCAACGTGTGGATAAGCTTCAATGGAATGTTGTTGGTCTCTGCATAGGTTCGTGCATAGGAATCGCATGGGGTGGTGATTGTGAGAACACCGCATCCATAAAATGCGTCATCGCCTATATTTGTAACACTTGCAGGTATCGTGACACTCATCAGTCTGCTGCAATCCAAGAAAGCTCTAACGCCGATACTCATCACGCTGTTCGGGATCGTGACGCTCGTCAGGTCGCTACAGTCGTAGAAAGCATAATTGTTAATGCTCGTCACGCCGTTCGGGATCGTGACGCTCGTCAGACTGCTGCAGCCGGAGAAAGCACTATTGCCAATGCTCGTCACGCCGTCTGGGATCATAGCATTGACGATGTCTTCGTCAGTGTCGCTTATCTCCAAACCGGTCTCAGTTTCACCATCATAGAGGTATTTTAGATCATATTGGGTCCCGGGCTCTCGGAAACTATAGCCCATTTTGCTCAACGCCTTCGCGGCAACGGAGCCTGTATGCGTATAAAGCTTGGCACTGCAGCCGGAGAAAACCGAATCCCCGATGCTCGTCACGCCGTCTGGGATCGTGACGCTCGTCAGGCTGCTGCAGTTCAAGAAAGCAGCATTGCCGATGCTTGTCACGCTGTTCGGGATCGTGACGCTCGTCAGGCTGCTGCAGTTCCAGAAAGCGCCATAACCGATGCTCGTCACGCTGTTCGGGATCGTGACGCTCGTCAAGCTGCTGCAGTCCAAGAAAGCATAATAGTCGATGCTTATCACGCTGTCCGGAATTGTAATATCTGCCAAACTACTGCAGCCGGCGAAAATTTGATAGTTGATGCTCGTCACGCCGTTCGGGATTGTAACGTTCGTCAGGCCACTGCAGTTCAAGAAAGCATAATCGTCGATGCTTGTCACGCTCTCCGGGATCATGACGCTCGTCAGACTACTGCAGCCGGAGAAAGCACTTTCGCCAATGCTCGTCACGCCGTCTGGGATCGTGACGCTCGTCAGACTACTGCAGCCGGAGAAAGCACTTTCGCCAATGCTCGTCACGCCGTCTAGGATCGTGACGCTCGTCAGACTACTGCAGCCGGAGAAAGCTCTTTCGCCAATGCTCGTCACACCGTCCGGAATTGTAATGTCCGCCAAGCTACTACAACCGATGAAAGCCCACTCGCCAATGCTCGTAACGCTGTCCGGAATCGTGATGCTCGACAGGCTACTACAGTGGGCAAAAGTTTGATATTCGATGCTCGTTACACCCTCCGGAATCATGATACTTGTCAAGTTATAGCAACTCAAGAAAGCACTATACCCAATGCTCGTCACGTCATCTGGGATCGTGACGCTCGTCAGGCTACCGCACTGTATGAAAGCTTCAATGCCAATGCTCGTAACGCTGTCCGGAATCGTAATGCTTGTCAGGTTACTGCAGTTTCCGAAAGTATAACTGTTAATACTCGTCACACCGGCCGGGATCGCAACGCTCTCCAGAACGCTGCAACTGTTGAAAGCACCTTCACCAATGCTCATCACACCATCGGGGATCATGACGTTCGTCAGACTGCTGCAGCCGGAGAAAGCCCACTCGTCAATGCACGTCACGCCATCTGGGATTGTGACGTTAACAAGTTTACTGCAGTTGCAGAAAGCACCTTTGCCAATGCTCGTCACGCCATCTGGGATTGTGACGTTCGTCAGATTGCTGCAGCCGAAGAAATAATAATCACCGATGCTTGTCACGCTCTCCGGAATCGCAACGCTCGTCAGACTGCTGCAGCCGGAGAAAGCACGATCGCCAATGCTCGTCACGCCCTCCGGGATCGCAATGCTCGTCAGGCCACTACAGTCATTGAAAGCAGCATAGCCGATACTCGTCACGCTATTCGGAAGCGTTATACTCGTCAAGCTACTGCAACAAGAGAAAGCATTTCCGCCGATGCTCGTCACGCCATCCGGGATCGTTATGCTCGTCAGGCTGCTACAGCCAGCAAAAGCAGCATAACCAACACTTGTAATACCGTTATCTATTTGTATTCGTTTGACTTCCGTTCCCCACGGGTTAGTTTCATAATAATCGCACATCTCTCCCGTACCGCTGATGGTCAGCGTACCCTCGTCATCCAACACCCAAGTCAGATTATCCCCGCAAGTACCACTTGTCTCCGCGTTGGCCGATATCCCTATCAACATCGCCGCCAGCATAATCACAAACAAAACGCCCCATATTCTCTTCATGAAAAAACCTCCCGTTTCTCTTCTGGTTATATGACAAGATATTGAGAAGTACGACCAATGTTACAATTGTTATCACTCTTTTATTGAACATGTTTGTCTTCTGCTTGGTCAAAAAGAAGCGTATAACTTTTGGGCGATGTGTCCTTGGAAGTCGAATGCTTCATTCATATCACAGATTCCTCCTGTTCCGGCAACACATAATTTTACTTTTCAATATATAGTATTACAACGAACATTATAACAGTAATACTCCATGTTTGTCAACCATTCTTTAGCATAAACTATAAGTATAGAGGGCATGGAGGTCAACATGGACAGTGAAACGAAAAGCCAAATCGGCCAACAGATCAAGCGGGCAAGAGAGCAGGCGCGGCTGACGCAGGAGGAGCTGTCAGAAATCCTCGATTGTTCGCCGCAATACATATCATTGCTGGAAAACGGGCGTTACAACATCTCGGTGAAGATGCTTCGCACGCTGTGCACCGCGCTGAACGTCTCCAGCGACAGTATACTGTTCCCTGAATCAGGGAAAAACAGCCTGTCGATCATCAGCTACAAATGCAGCAGCTTGTCCGAGGAACAGTACAGGCTGTTATTGGAAATCATCAGCCGATTCATCGAGGCGGTTACGCTCCAGGAAAAATGACAGTAAGAAAAACACAGAATCTAATTCGTAGGCAATGACATCATCTTCTCCAGAGGTGATCGCATGAACGTAAAGGAAGCGGTCGTCGCGCGATTCCAGGAGCTGATGGCCCAGCGGAACATGCGCCCGAACGAGCTGGCGACCCTGTCGGGCGTGACGCCCTCGACGGTGTACAGCATGCTGGACGGGCGGCGCAAGGAGCTGACCATCAACGTGATCAAGAAATTGTGCGACGGCCTTGAAATCACGCTTGGAGAATTCTTCAATGCAAAGCTGTTTGACGAGCTGGAGCAGGAGATCGAATGAGGTATGCGTCGCGGGTACAGCAGATCGCCGCCCTTCGATTGTTGGTGGAATCCATGAAGAACAGCTGATAATGTCCTATAACACGATCATGAATATGGATGAAGTGTTGATAAAGGACATAGAATATGTTATAATCATATTCGGAAAGGAGGGATTCAGCTGTGAGGATTTATCTTGATATGTGCTGTTTTAACCGACCCTATGACGACCAAATCCAGATGCGTGTTGCTCTGGAAGCACAAGCCAAGCTGCACATTCAGAACCGTATACAGGAAGGTGTATACGACCTGATTGGGTCTTATATTCTGGATTATGAAGTCAGCAGGAATCCCTTCGATATGCGCAGGAATTCCATAACGTCGTTCATCCGATCGACTTCATTATGGAAACGGAGGGTGAACAATGACAGACAGCATGAACGAATTGATGTGTCGCGGTATGGAATGCCTTACCGAGGCGCTGGGCGTCGTTGAGGCCGAGGAATTCATCAATCTGATCATAAGGGAACGTTTCGACTATACCCAGTGGCAGCGGACGTACTTCGATAAGCTTGCCCCCGGCGAATTTCTGCAAAACGCGCTCGCATATTCCAAAGCGCATCCCTACACCGGCCCGGCACAGCGGCTTTGAAGGCAACGAGGAAAGATATCTGCCGGGCAGGAATCAAAGCGCTTCGAACAGCAGCATCAGCGTCGACGGCCTGACAGAGCAGCAGATCGCCGCCCTTCGGTTGTTGGTGGAATCCATGAAGAACAGCTGAATAAGTCCTATGCGTCGATCTATGCCGACGTCGCTTGACAAATCGACCTGCCATCCGATACAATACAGATGCCATGGTTGTGATCCCGTCGTCGGAGGTGAACGGTATGGGCACTTTTCTGAATCCCGGCAACAGCGGGTTTTCCCGCATCAGGAATGATCTCTATGTGGACAAGAGCGGCTTGATCGCGCTGATCAACGAAACCATAGACACGACGCGGTCCATGACCTGCGTGAGCAGGCCGCGCCGGTTCGGCAAGTCCTTCGCCGCGCAGATGCTGTGCGCCTACTACGACAAGACCTGCGATTCGGCGGGCCTGTTCAGGGACCTGACCATCGCAGGGGCAGAGGATTACCGAAAGCATCTCAATCAATACGACGTCATCTACATCGACATGACGGGGGTCAGCCCGTTTACCGACAATTATCGGAACATCGTTTCCTTCATCACGGAGCGGATCACCGAAGAGCTGAAGGAGGCCTACCCGGAAATCAGAGTGGGCGCCGATCTTCCCACGACGCTGATCAACGCGGTCGACAAGGCGGGAAGCAAATTCATCATGATCATCGACGAATGGGACGCGCCCATCCGCGAGGCGCCGGCGGTTCAGGCGGAATACCTGAAGTTTCTGCGCTCTCTGTTCAAG
>CACYTF010000052.1 GCA_902777335.1 uncultured Eubacteriales bacterium | reverse complement strand
CGGCTACAGGGATGACGGGTATTTCTTTACTCTCATCCGCTATCTCGCCCTGCCTGTTGCCTGGCTCGAATCCCACAACTTTCCGTGAAGAACCTTTTTTGTGAGGAGTTTTACAGGTATTCGTCCAGCAGGTCGATGGCGTCGAAGTTGCCCTCGGCGATGGCCAGCTCCATCATCTTATCCACGCTGTCCGCGTCGGCGCTGCCGATGAAGCGACGCACGCGCTCCCAGTCTCCGGCCTGGGCGCTGGCCAGCAGCACCCCGCCGATGTACTCGGGGGACAAGAGCTCCACGATCTGCTGCAGGTAGTCGAAGTCCTCCGCGGCGATCACCTCGGCGGCCAGCTTCTCCCGCTGCGCCTGGCTCATGCAGTGCTCGGCGATCTGCCGGGCCAGCACCCGGGCCTCGGCCTTATAGGCGGCGATGCCGATCTCGTCGGCGCAGTTGTCCAGCGAAATCTGCTCGGCGTAGGTGCTCAGCCACTGCCAGTTCTCCTGCTGCGCGGCGGCCAGGGCGATCTTCTCCTGAAGCGCGTCCTCGAACTGCCACACGTGGTCGCCCAGCCAGCCCCAGTTGCCGGCCTCGATGGCCGCGTCGATGGTGCGGGTGTCGGCATAGCCGTTCAGGTGCTCCAGCACCCAGTCGTGCATGCCCAGGCTGTTGGCCTTCTGGGCGATCTCCCGCAGCAGCTCCTCGTCGTGCACCTCCGGGATGTGGTCGGCCAGCCACTCCCACTTCTCGTCCTGCAGGGCCCGCTCGCAGGCGGCGCGGCGCAGCGCCTCGGCGCGGCTCTGCTTCTCGCGGACGCCGTCCACGATGCCGCCGATGGCGTCGGAGACCCCGTTCACCACGTCGCCGCCCAGCTTGCTGGCCTTCCGGAAGGCCTTCTCGACGCCCGCGCCGATCTTCTGGCCCACGTCCTGCACGGCTTTGCCGATGTCGTCGGTGTTGATGCCGGTCTGGTTGACGGCCTGCTTCACCCGCCGCCCGCCGTTGGCCGCGGCGCGGGCCAGGTTGTCCACCATCTCCCGCTTCAAAAACGGCGCGACGCGGCGCAGCACGTCCCAGTTGAGCTCGGAATCGTTGGTCTGGATCAGCTTCTCCAGGCACTCCTGGCTGGCAAACGGCGCAAAGCGCGCGATGTCCGCCGAGGTCAGCTTGCTCCTGTTCTGCATCAGCAGCTCGTCCACCGCCAGCTTGCTCATGAAGGGGGCCATCTGGATCAGCTGCTCCACGTCGAAGGCGTCCTTGTCCTCCAGCGTGTCGTCGGCCTCGGCGGTCCCGGCGTCTTCGGCGCCCTCCGCCTGTTCCTCCCCGTCCTTCTGGGGCCGGAAGATGCTGCCGACGATGTTGTTGACGAAGTTTCCTATATTCTGGATCGGCTCTTCAAAGGGGGACGCCGGCTTCGGGGGCTCGATGCGGTCCGCGGGCACCTCTCCGTCCAACAGCTGCTCCATCGTAATGCCGAACAGCCGCGTCAGCGCCATCAGCGTCTGCACGTCCGGCAGCGCCGCGCCGGTCTCCCACTTGGAAACGGCCTGATGCGATACGCTCAACGCCGCCGCCAGCTGCTGCTGGGTCATGTTCTTGTTCTGCCTGAGCTTTGCGATGGTCTTTCCGACCGCGATGTTGTCAATCATATCTTCCGCCTCCATTCGATGCGTGTCTATTGTGTCTGGGCCTTCACCCACGGACATCATAGCATATTCTACCGTTGTTTGCAAGCAACCAGAAGTAGAATTACATAGATTTCGGGTTGCCGCAGGCCAAAATGTTAGCACTCTTAACCATTGAGTGCTAAAAATCCCTTGACAAAGCCACGAATCGGATTATAATAGTGCATATCAAGCCAGTATCAAGGAGGATATAAACATGTCCAAGGGAATCGTTTCCATAAACGCCGAAAACATCATGCCGGTCATCAAGCAGTGGCTGTATTCCGATAAGGATATATTCGTCCGCGAGCTCATCTCCAACGGCTGCGACGCCATCCGCAAGTACCGCTGGCTGGTCAGCAACAACCAGGCTGAGGGCGACGACGCGCCGGACCGCATCGACGTGATCGCCGACCGGGAGAAGGGCACGCTCACGTTCATCGACAACGGCATCGGCATGACCGAGGAGGAGATCGTCAAGTACATCGCCCAGGTGGCCTTCTCCGGCGCCTCGGACTTCATCACCAAGTACACCGAGCAGAGCAAGGGCGAGGGCGCGGGCATCATCGGCCACTTCGGCCTGGGCTTTTACAGCGCGTTCATGGTGTCCGACAAGGTGGTCATCGACTCCAAGAGCTATACGGACGCCCCCGCCGTGCGCTGGACGAGCGAGGACGGCATGGAATATGAGATCGAGCCGTCGGACCGCACCGAGCGCGGCACGGCCATCACGCTGTACATCGACGAGGAAGACAAGGACTTTCTGAACCTGTGGACCGTGCGCTCCACGCTGGAGAAGCACTGCGCGTTCATGCCGGTGCCGATCTTCGTCAGCGAGGTCGCAAAGCCCGAGGAACCCAAGGAGGGCGAGGAGCCCAAGAAGGCGCCCGAGCCTCAGCAGATCAACGACACCCATCCGCTGTGGATGAAGCGCCCCAACGAGTGCACCGACGAGGACTACAAGGCGTTCTACCGCAAGGTGTTCAACGACTTCGAGGAGCCGCTGTTCTGGATCCACCTGAACGCCGAGTACCCGTTCAACCTGAAGGGCATACTCTACTTCCCCCGCATCAAGAACGAGTTCACCGCCAGCGAGGGCGTCATCAAGCTGTACAGCAACCAGGTGTTCGTGGCCGACAACATCAAGGAGGTCATCCCCGAGTTCCTGCTGCTGCTGAAGGGCTGCGTGGACTGCCCCGACCTGCCGCTGAACGTGTCCCGCTCGTTCCTGCAGAACGACGGCTACGTGAAGAAGATGGCCGCCTACATCACCCGCAAGGTGGCCGACCGGCTGGTCAGCGAGTTCAACACGAAGCGCGAGGACTACCAGCGCTACTGGGACGACATCCACCCCTTCGTGAAGTACGGCTGCATCAAGGACGAGAAGTTCTACGAGCGCGTGAAGCCCGCCCTGATCTACAAGACGACCTCAGGCGAGTACGTGACGCTGGACGAGTACATCAACAAAAACTGCGATACCGACGAGACCAAGACCGTCTACTACGCCAGCGACGAGAAGCGCCAGGCCCAGATGATCAGGCTGTACAACGATCAGGGCAAGGACGTGATACTGCTGGACACGCTGATCGACAACAACTTCATCAGCTTCTTAGAGTACACCGAGCGGGACGGCAAGGTCAGCTTCAAGCGGGTGGACGCCGCGGCCGACAGCCTGACCGAGGCGGGCGAGGTCAGCGAGGACGCCCGAAAGAAGTTAGAGGGCCTGTTCCGCAAGGCCATGGCCGACGAGCAGGTGGAGGTGCAGCTGAAGCCCTTCAAGGACGACGGCCTGATCGCGATGATCACCGTGGACGAGCAGAACCGCCGCTTCACCGAGATGTCCAGCCGATGGGGCGGCCCCGACATGAAGCTGCCCGAGAAGCGCACGCTGGTGCTCAACGACAAGCACCCGCTGGTGAAGTGGCTGCAGGCCGCCGAGGACGACGCGCACACCGAGACCGTCTGCGCCCAGGTGGCGGACCTGGCCGAGATGGCCCGCCAGCCGCTGGTGGCCGACCGAATGGTGGACTTTTTGAAGCGCAGCAATGAGCTGCTGACGCAGCTGATTGAGAAATAAGAGATACGGAACAGCCCGGAAGCCTCGCGGCCTCCGGGCTGTTTGTTTGTAATGTGTAATATGTTCGTGACAATTCCCGGTCAAAGCCGGGAATTGCTTTTATTCCCGAAGAATATGTGGTATACTATTGAATGGTATATAATGTAGTCTTATACGCAAACGAGGTTATCGCATGTCCGAACAGGCAAAGAGACTGATACTGGCCTCCGGCTCGCCACGGCGGCGGGAGCTGCTGGCGAAGATGGGGTATGCATTTGTGATCTGCGCGCCCGACGTGGACGAGCACGTGACCGGCCACGCCCGGGACATCGTCTATACGCTGGCGCAGCGCAAGGCCCAGGCCGCCGCGGCGCACTATCGGGAGGGCGTGGTCGTCGCCTCGGACACGCTGGTGTCGCTGGACGGAAAGCCGCTGGGCAAGCCCGTGGACGCCGAAGACGCCCACCGGATGCTCGCCGCGCTGTCGGGCCGGGAGCACGAGGTGTTCACCGGGGTGTGCGTACTGGACGCCGCCACGGGCCGGTGTGAGACGCGCGCCGTGCGCACGGGCGTGACCTTCCGCGATCTGTCCGGCGAGGAGATCGACGCCTACATATCCACCGGCGAGCCGATGGACAAGGCCGGGGCCTACGCCATACAGGGCGGGGCGGGCGCGTTCGTATCGAAGCTGGACGGCGAGCTGGAAAACGTGATCGGCTTCCCCGTGCTGGAGGTGCGGGAGATGCTGGGGCACTTCCTATAATGGAAATGTGGAATGGGGAATTGGGTGTCTGAGTCACCCAAGCGCAGTGGCGCGATCATATGGATTTCCCGATACTCAATTCCCCATTCCACATTTGATAAACCGGAGGTTTTTATGGGTGTTTTCTCTTCCGGCGGCGTGGGCATCGACCTGGGGTCCGCCAATGTGACGATCTGCCTTGAAAACGAGGGCATTGTGCTGCGGGAGCCCAGCTACGCGCTGACCCTGCGCGAGGACACCGACCAGGTGCTGGCCGTGGGCCGCGACGCCCGGCAAATGCTGGGCCGCACGCCGAAGGACGTGGCGCTGATCTCCCCGGTGGAGCGGGGGGCTGTGGCCGACGTGGCGCTGGCCACCACGCTGATCACGCGGCTGTCCGAGAAGGCGCTGGGCAAGCGCCGTGCGCTGGAGAAAAACCGCCTGGTGGTGTCCATGAGCCAGGGCTGCACCCGCGTGGAGCGGGCCGCGCTGGAGGAGGCGGTGCGCACCGCCGGCGCCAAGCGCAGCGCGCTGCTGCGCTCCGGCGTCGCCGCGGCGCTGGGCGCGGGCGTGCCCATCGAGGAGCCCCGGGGCTCGCTGGTGGTGTGCATCGGCGGAGCCACGACGGAGATCGTGATCGTTTCGATGAACGGCGTCGCCGCGGCGCGCACGCTGCGCACCGGCTCCACGGAGCTGGACGAGGCCGTCATCCGCTACATACGCCGGGAAAAGGGCCTGATCATCGGCCAGCGGACCGCCGAGGATTTGAAGATCGACCTGGGCAGCGCCGTGCGCTCCCCCTCGCTGATCCGCCAGAAGGTGACGCTGCGGGGCCGGGATGCCGCCTCGGGCAAGCCCGCCACCGTGGAGATCACCGCCGCGGACGTGCACAACGCCCTGCAGCCGCCGCTGGAGGCGCTGGTGGAGAACATCCGCGACGCCTTTGAGAACATCCCGCCGGAGCTGGCCGAGGACATACTGCCCCAGGGCTTGTACCTGACCGGCGGCGGCGCGCTGCTGGATGGCATGAGCGACCGGCTGAGCGAGCTGCTGGGCCTGCGGGTGATCGTGGACGACGCGCCCCAGGACGACACCGCCCTCGGCCTGTGCATGGTGGCCGCCAGCGACCGCATGATGCAGAAGTTCGCCCAGAGCGGCTGCCTGATCGAGATTTAACCACGCCCGAAGGGAAGATATATAAGCAACATGCCGAAGAAGAAGCCATCGACCAAGCGACAGGCGCGCAAGAGCGCGGTGCGCCGCTCCGCCCAGGAGCAGCGCCGCGTCCGCCTCGCCCGGCGGCGCATACTGTTCTCCATACTGGTGCTCCTGGTGGTCGCAGCCATCGTGTTCTTCCTGGTGCTGCGCAAGAGCAGCGAGATCTCCATTGCCGAAAACGGCATCGGCTCGCTGTTCAGCCGGGTACAGATCGTGTTCACCAACGCCACCAACGGCGTCCGGCGCTTCACCCAGCGCTGGCGGGACTTTGACCGCCTGCAGGAGGAATACGACGCCATGGCCCTGGAGAACCAGCGGCTGAACCTGCAGCTGAACAGCGCCCAGGAGGCGATACGGGAGAACGAGCGCCTGCAGAGCGCGCTGGAGGCCAAGAACCGCTACGAGGCCCTGGACCCGATCTTCGCCCGCGTGATCGCCCGGGAGCCGGGCCAGTGGTTTGAGACCTTCTCGATCAACCGGGGCAATTCCGACGGCGTGGCCGCGGGCATGTCCGTGGTGAACGGCGACGGCCTGATCGGGCGCGTGTACGAGGTCGGCATGAACTACGCCAAGGTGATCTGCATCGTCGATTCCCGCAGCGCCGTGGCCTGCATGGTCCAGAGCACCCGCGACAACGGCATCATGCGCGGCCGGATATCGTCCACTTCCGACGACGCGGCCTGCTACGTCTACTACCTGCCCAACCTGAACAGCATCATGCCGGGCGACACGGTCATCACCTCCGGCACCGATTCGCTGTTCCCGAAGGGCCTGCACATCGGCACCATCACCGCCGTGTCCATGGACGCGGGCAGCGAGGGCAGCTACGCCGTCGTCACCCCGTCGGTGGACTTCAGGCACCTGGAAGAGGTGTTCGTGCTGCGCGAGGTCATCGAGACCGACAGCGACGAGGCGCTGCCCGTGGTGAACGCGGCCCGCAGCGCGTCGCCCAGCGCCACGCCCGGCCCGAACGCCACGCCCACGCCCTCCCCCACCCCGGCCGAGGAGACCTGGAGCTATCCGTCCGCCGACGCCACCGCCCAGATCCTGGAGACCCTGCCCGAGGACGAGTGGGCCAGGGATCAGTGACGACGATCGCAGTTTCCAAACAGGAGGTCCCCCATTGCTTCGAAGGTTCATTCCCGCCATCATGATACTGGTGTGCGTGATACTGGATACGACGATACTGCCCATCGTCTACGGCGGCGTGTACACGGTGCCGCTGACGGTGGTGGCCGTGCTGCTCATCGGCATGCTGATGGGGCGGATGCGCGGCCTGCTGTACGGCACCATCGGCGGCCTGCTGATCGACATCACCGCCGGCACGCTGGGCATGATGACCTTCTTCTTCATGGCGGTGGGCTTTGTGATCGGCCTGATACTGTACAACCCGGGCGAGCACCTGCGCACCGGCCGCCGCTTGGCGCGCCGCAGACACCTGGAGCGCGCGGCGTGGGTGTTCGCGCTGTATACCGCCGGCGAGGTGGCGATGTTCGTCATACAGTACTTCGGCACCGCCGACCTGCGCCCGATCTACCTGGTCAACATCGCCGTGCGCGCCCTGATCTGCACCGCGCTGACCGTGCTGCTGCGCCCGGCGGCCTACGTGCTGCTGGTGGGCAACAACCGCAATCGCGTGCCCACCCGTAACCGGGAGGTGAAGTCGTTTTGAAGCCCTATCTGCAGCGCATGCTGCTGCTGGCCGGCCTGCTGGTGTTTGTGTTCGTGGCCTTCGTGGTGCGCATCAACTGGATGATCCGCTACGCCGGCGACACCTACGCCGAACGCGCCCAGACCCGCTCCGCCAAGACCATCACGCTGTACGGCATGCGGGGCACCATCTACGACACCAACATGGTGCCGCTGGCCTACGACCGGCGCAGCTTCAACGTCACCTTCTACCGCGACCCCCTGCGCAACAGCGACGCCGACCGCCTGGCCTACACCCAGACGCTGGCGGAGGTCATCAAGCTGGTGGAGTCCAACGGCAAGTTCACCGTGAACGACTTCTGGCTGCGGAAGGACGAGGAGGGCGTGTGGCGCTTCAACAGCGGCTCGGACATGCCCGCCGTGGAGGCCACCCGGGAGCGCCAGTGGCGCAGCAACTTCTACGTCTCCAAGGTGGCGGAGGAGGACCTGTACAGGACGCTGGTGCAGAAGTACCGGGTGTTGGACGTGCTGGGCAACGACGCCGACGAGGACATGATCGTGAAGGTGCTGGCGCTGTGGCAGGAGTCCCGAATGAACGCCTTCAAGCCCACCCCGGTGACCATCGCCTACGACGTGGGCTACGAGACCGTTTCCGAGGTGGAGGTGCGGTCGCTGGACCTGCTGGGCATCGACGTGGAGGAGAGCTCCTCCCGCGTCTATCCCCAGGGTGAGACCGCCTGCCACGTGGTGGGCTACACCAGCAAGATCTCGGCCACCCAGCTGGAGAGCTACCAGAGCCAGGGCTATCCCAACGACGCCTACATCGGCTCCGACGGCATCGAGCGCAGCCTGGAGGACCAGCTCTCCCCGTACATCCAGTACCGCCAGGGCACCCGCACCGTGGAGGTGGACACCCGCGGCAAGGCCGTGCGCGAGCTTTCCTACACCCCGCCCACCAACGGCAACTCGGTGGTGCTGACCATCGACGTGGACCTGGAGGACTACATGGCCCGCTGCCTGCGCAGCGCCATACGCGACATCCGCGCCGAGCAGGAGGAATCGCTGCGGCGCGGGGGCTGGCAGCGCAGAAACGAGGAAGTGCTGAAGCAGTACGCCGAGGAGGGCCGCGAGATCAAGCTGGCGGCCACCGGCGCGATGGTGGCCATGGACCCCTACACCGGCCGCGTGCTGGGCATGGTCAGCGAGCCCGGCTTTGACCTGAGCATGTTCAACGACGGCAAGGTGGACCCCAGTCTCTGGAACTCGGTGCTGGAGGGCGACAACCCGCTGCTGAACCGGGCCATCGGCACCAAGGACGCCCCCGGCTCCATATTCAAGATGTGCACCTCGCTGGGCGGACTCTCCGAGGGCGTGATCACCACCGAGACGATCATCAACGACCGCGCCGAGGGCTTCACCGAGACCAACGCGGACCGTCCCGCCAAGTGCTGGACCTCCCATCCGGAGGAGCACCAGAACCAGAACCTGGAGAAGGCCCTGAAGAACAGCTGCAACATGTTCTTCTACACCGTGGGCTACCGGCTGGGCATCGAGCGGCTGTACCAGTGGGCGGCGGCCCTGGGCCTGACCAGCAAGACCAACATCGAGCTGCCCGGCGAGGCCACCAGCTTCGTGGGCAACCAGCACATGCTGTACGACCCGGAGAACTCCCCCACCTGGCAGAACACCGCCAAGCCCCTGCTGACCTACAACGCCATGAAGACCACGCTGGAACAGATCATCGCGGAGCGCAAGATGAACGTGTCCGGCGAGGTGCTGGAGAAGGCGCTCAATGACCTGATGGCCATCTCCGTGAGCTACACCAGCAAGGAGCAGTGGTACCAGCCGATCCGCGAGATATTGCAGTACGACATCGGCCTGCCCAGGGAGTACATCTCCAGCCACTACATGGTCAACACCTTCGTCACCTATCTGGCGGACATCTACTGGACGCCCAACGAGACCATCATGTGCGCCATCGGCCAGTCGATCACCCAGGTGACCCCGGTGGCCGTCGCCCGCTACGTCAGCGCCATCGTCAACGGCGGCACCGTGTACGACGCCCAGATCGTGGACAAGATCATCGGCCCCGACGGCAGCGTGGTGCTGGAGAAGCAGCCCGTCGTCGCCAACCAGATCGATTCCGACCCCTCCTACTACGCGGCCATACGCGCGGGCATGGAGGACGTTACCGACGAGGTCGCCGGCGGTACCGCGGCCAAGTACTTCCTGAACAACAAGTACAAGATCGCCGCCAAGACCGGTACCTCCCAGAGAACCGAGCTGGACGTGGAGAACAACAGCTGGATGGTGGCCTACGCCCCGGCGGAGGCGCCCCGGGTGGTGGTGGTCTGCTACATCCAGAACGGCTATGCCGGCGCGTATTCCGCGTGGGCCATTCGCCCTGTGATCAACTACTACCTGGACAACCTGGGCGACACCGAGAACGTATCGATGAGCGGAGAGTTTACGCTGTCGGACTGACAGGAGAAGCCATGCTTTCAAGAATCAAGGCATTTTTCAAATACATACGCGACAATCACTTCGACCGGAGCCTGATGCGGTATTTCGACTGGCCCCTGTTGATCATCGTGCTGGGCATATCGCTGTTCGGCGTGGTGTGCATATTCAGCGCCACGTCCAGCCAGGTCATCGAAGCGCCCGCCAACGTCATCGAGATGCTGGAGACCCAGTCCACCACCTATCCCCGGCTGCAGCTGATGTGGATCGGCGCGGGGCTCATCGCCATGGCCGCCGTCATATTCTTCCCCTACCAGCTGTACGAGCGCTACGCCAACACCATCTACGCCGCCCAGATCATACTGCTGACGCTCACGCTTCTGATCGCCCAGGCCGGGCGCGGCGGCATGACCGCCTTCTTCAACTGGGGCAGCGACCGCGGCTTCCAGCCCTCGGAGATCTGCAAGATCGCCATCATCATCGCGCTGGCCAAGGCCTTCTCCGTGCGCTCCAAGCCCATAAAGACCATCCACGACATCATACCGCTGGCCATCTACGTGAGCATACCGATGGTGCTGGTCGTGGCCCAGCCGGACGTGGGCACCGCGCTGGTGTACTTGGCCGTGTTCAGCGTGATGGTGCTGGTGTCCGGCACCAGCAGCAAGCTGATCTGGGGCGTCATCGGCATGCTGGTGGTGCTGCTGATCCCGCTGTGGTACTTCATGAACAACTCCGCCTCCGACAACTTCCGATTCACCCGCATACTGATGTGGCTGAACCCGGACGCCTACCCCGACCAGGCGCGACAGATCATCAACGGCCAGATCGCCATCGGCTCCGGCGGCCTGTTCGGCAAGGGCATCGTGTCCCCCGGCAGCTTCGCGTCGCTGGGCTACATCTCCGACGACCACACCGACTTCATATTCGCCATCGTCTGCGAATCCTTCGGCCTGGTGGGCGGCATATCGCTGCTGATCGGCTACGCGCTGCTGGTCGCGCGGCTGATCGTGCTGGCCATACGCACCAAGGACCCCTACGGCTCCTACCTGATCGTGGGCGTGCTGGCCATGCTGCTGTTCCACATCGTCGAGAACGTCGGCATGGTGATCGGCCTGCTGCCCGTCACCGGCATCCCCCTGCCCTTCGTCAGCTACGGCGGCTCCAACATGCTGACCAACATGATGGGCATCGGCATCGTGCTGAACGTGGTGATGCGCTCCCGCCAGCACGAGCAGCGCCAGCACACCGGCACCGAGAAGATCATCAGCCTGAAGCGGGACTGACCGCGCTCCCCGCCGGATGAATCCCTCCCCGCGCGCATATGCTTTCGCGATGGGAGGGATTTTTATGTCGGCAAGCAGCACACTGCAGATTCACACCCAGATGCGGCCGGAGGAGGCCCGGCCCGCCCAGGTCAAACAGCGCCGCCGGGGATGGCCCAAGCGGCGGAAGACGGCGCGGGAGGGCGCCCGGCAGAGCTACGGCGACCGGCTGCTGCGCAACGGCGCCATCGCCTGCGCGCTGCTGCTGGGCATACTGGCGCTGGGCAACATCCGCCAGCCCTGGGCTGAGAAGGCGGCGCAGAGCATCGAAAAGGCGCTGAGCATGCACATCAACCTGGACGACTCCATCGGCGAATTGACCTTCGTCCGGCAGATCATGCCGGAATCGGCGCTGGTGTTCCTGAACGTGTCGGGCGGCGCCCAGATGGCCATGCCCGCCGGGGGCGAAATCGCCCACGCCTGGAGCGCGGTGCAGCCCTGGCTGATGCTCGACGGGGACAGCCGCCCGGTGTACGCCACCGCCGCCGGCACCGTCACCGCCGTCAGCCGGCTCTCGGACGGCCGCTACGGCCTGCTGGTGGACCACGGCCAGGGGCTTGAGAGCGTGTACGCCAACCTGGCGGAGGCCTCGGTGCAGATGGGCGAGGAAGTCACCCGCGCCCAGCCCCTGGGCGCCTGCGAGGGCGGCCTCTACTTCGAGCTGCGCCAGGACGGCGAGAGCATCGACCCCGCCGAGAGGCTGGGCCTGTGATGGCGCTGACGGTTGGCCGGACCCGGATCACCGTCCACCCGCTGGCCCTGATGTTCCCGCTGCTCTCGGCGGCGCTGGGCGGGGCCGGGGAGGCCGCGGCGCTGGGCATCGCCCTCGCCGTACACGAGGGGGCCCACCTGCTGGCGGCCCGGTGCCTGAACGTGGGCGTGACCGGGCTTCGGCTGATGCCCTTCGGCGCGGCGATCTCTATGGCAAACCCCTACGCCCTGGCGCCCCGCCGCCTGTTCGCCGTGGCGGCGGCGGGGCCGCTGGGCAGCGCGCTGGCCCTTCTGACCGCCGCGGCGCTGAGCCACTGGGGTCTGCTCTCCCCCGCCCCGGCGCTGGCATTCATGCGGGTCAACGGGGTGCTGATGCTGTTCAACCTGCTGCCCGCGCTGCCGCTGGACGGCGGGCGGATGCTGTGGGCGCTGCTGTCCTCCCGCGTGGGCAGGGCCCGGGCCGTCGACGCGGGCATCCGGGCGGGCCAGGTGGTGGCCGCGCTGCTGGCGGCGCTGGCGGTTTGGGGCTGGTTCGCGCGCGGGCGGTTCAACCTGAGCCTCGTGCTGGCGGCGGTGTTTTTGATCGCCTCCGGCCCCGACGAGCGCCGGGCGCTGTCGGACACGCGCATACAGACGCTGCTCGCCGAGCTTCGGCCCGTCAAGGGGCCCGTGCCCGCCCGGCTGTGGGCCATCGACGCCGCCTGCCCCGCCTCCGACGCCCTGCGCGTGGCCCGCCCCGACGTTCTCACCCTCTACGCGGTATACGAAGGCAGCCGCCTGTCGTCCATCACGGACGACAGGCGGCTGCTCAGGGCAATGCTTGAAAAAGGTCCTCTATAGCGCGTCCACTTCCTCCTGGCTCATCATGCCCACGCCGTGCATGTCAAACACCTTCGCGGCCTTTTCGCCGTTGGAGAGGCGCAGTATCATGTGGGCCTCGCCCGGCTTGGAGGCGCGCAGGAACGAATACATGTACTCGACGGACAGGTCCGCCTTTTCCACGATGTCCAGCAGCTCGCACAGGCCCAGCGGGCGATCCGGCACCTTGGCGCAGATCACGTGGTTGATCTTGGCGATGTAGCCGTTGTCCCGCAGCAGCTTCAGCGCGTCGTCGGTGGCGCCGCTGGCCAGTATCATGCGGATGATGCCGAAGTTCTGCGTGTCCGCCACCGACAGGGCCAGCATGTCCACGCCGGCGTTGCCCAGCAGCTGCGTCATCTCCCGCAGCGCGCCGTTGCGGTTCTCAAGGAATACGGAAATCTGCTCGATAAACATAGCGCCTGCCTCCCCGATTACAGTTTGCGGTTGTCGATCACGCGCTTGGCCTTGCCCTCGCTGCGCGGTATGGACTTCGGCGCGACCAGCGTCACCTTGGAGGCGATGCCCACCACGGACTTGATCTGGCCGGTGATGTACTTGCGGACGTTCTCGATGTGGGCCACGGTGTCGCCGAACATGTCCTCGGTCATCTCCACCTGCACCTCCAGCGTGTCGGAGGAGTTCACCCGGTCCACGATCAGCATGTAGTGGGGCGCGACGCCGTCGGCGCGCACCAGCACCGATTCGATCTGGCTGGGGAATACGTTCACGCCGCGGATGACCAGCATGTCGTCGGTGCGGCCGGTGATGCGGCCCATGCGGGCGAACGTGCGGCCGCAGCGGCACTTGTCGTCGGTGAGGGTGCAGATGTCGTGGGTGCGGTAGCGCATCATGGGCATGCCGGTCTTGGTGATGGTGGTGAACACCAACTCGCCGGGCATGCCGTAGGGCAGCTGCTCGCCGGTGGTGGGGTTGATGATCTCGGCGATCACGTGGTCCTCGTTGATGTGCATGCCCTGCTTCTCCAGGCACTCGAAGGCCACGCCGGGGCCGGAGATCTCGGTAAGGCCATAGATGTCGCAGGCGTCGATCTCAAGCAAACCCTCGATGCGCTCGCGCATCTCCTCGGTCCAGGGCTCCGCGCCGAAGCAGCCCGCCTTCAGCTTCAGGTCCTTCGCCGGGTCGATGCCCATCTCGCGGATGGTCTCGCCCAGATAGGTGGCGTAGGAGGGCGTGCAGCACAGCAGCGTTGTGCCCAGGTCCTTCATCATCATGATCTGGCGGGCGGTGTTGCCGCTGGACATCGGTATGACCATCGCGCCGATTTTGTCCGCGCCCTGGTACGCGCCGAAGCCGCCGGTGAACAGGCCCAGGCCGTAGGTGACCTGCACGATGTCGTCCTTCGTGGCCCCGGCGGCGGTCAGCGTGCGGGCCATCATCTGGCTCCACACCTCGATGTCGTTGCGGGTATAGCCGGACACGATGGGCTTGCCGGTGGTGCCGGAGGAGCCCTGTATGCGCACGATCTCGCTCTTGGGCGCGGCCAGCAGGTCGAAGGGGTAGTAGTCCCGCAGGTCGGTCTTTTCCATGAAGGGCAGGTACTTCAGATCCTCCACGCTGCGGATGTCCTCGGGCTTGACGCCCGCCTCGTCCATGCGGGCCCGGTACATGGGCACGTTTTCGTACTCCAGCTTCACGGTGGCCGCCAGGCGCTCGCTCTGCAGCTGGTGCAGCTCGTCGCGGCTGATGCACTCCATCGCGGGATCGTAGATCCGGTGTTCTCTCTGGTGCATGTGTTTCAAACCCTTTCCGTTGCCAATCCAACTGGGCGCATTATAACACCATTCAGATGGACTTTCATGGTTTTTCCGTTAAATGCCTGAGCTCAGCGGCCCACCTGCTCGGCCACCAGCTGCTTCGCGCCGTAGATCTCGCGCAGCTTGGGCTTTTCGATCTTGCCGGTGGGATTGCGGGGCACCTTCGCGAAGATGATCTTCCGGGGCCGCTTGTAGCGGGGCAGCCCCTGGCAGAAGGCCTCGATGTCGGCCTCGGTGCACTGGGCCTCGGGCTTCAGCTCGATGATCGCCGCGGCGATCTCGCCCAGGCGCGGGTGCGGCACGCCGATCACGGCCACATCCTTGATGGCGGGATGGGCGCGCAGGAAGTCCTCGATCTGCACTGGGTACAGGTTCTCGCCGCCGGTGATGATGACGTCCTTCTTGCGGTCCACCAGGTAGATGAAGCCCTCCTCGTCCCGCATGGCCATGTCGCCGGTCCACAGCCAGCCGTCGTGCAGCACCTCGGCGGTGGCCTTGGGGTCCTTGTAGTAGCAGGTCATCACGCCGGGGCCCTTCACGGCCAGCTCGCCGACCTCGCCCTGCCGGACGTCGTTCCCCTGCTCGTCGATGATGCGCGCCTGCCAGCCGTAGCCGGGAATGCCGATGGCGCCCACCTTGTCGATGTTCTCCACGCCCAGGTGCACGCAGCCGGGGCCGATGGATTCGGACAGGCCGTAGTTCGTGTCGTACTGGTGGTTCGGGAACTTCTCGCGCCAGCGCTTGATCAGGCTGCGGGGCACCGGCTGCGCGCCGATGTGCATCAGCCGCCACGCGCTCAGATCGTACTGGGACAGGTCGATCTCGCCGCGGTCGATGGCGTCCAGTATGTCCTGGGCCCACGGCACCAGCAGCCACACGATGCTGCAGTGCTCCTCGGCGGCGGTCTTGATGATGGTCAGCGGCTTCACGCCCTTCAGCAGCACGCCCCTGCCGCCCACCAGGAAGCTGCCGAACCAGTGCATCTTCGCGCCGGTGTGGTACAGCGGCGGTATGCACAGGAACACGTCGTCGTGGGTCTGGCCGTGGTGGTTCTGCTCGGTCTTCGCGGCGTGCATCAGGCTCTCGTGGTTGTGCAGTATCGCCTTCGGGAAGCCCGTGGTGCCGGAGGAGAAGTAGATGGCCGCGTCGTCCTCGTCGGTCAGCTTCACGTCCGGGGCGGCGCTGGGCTGGTTGGAGGCCAGGTGCAGGAAGTTCTCCGCGAAGGTCGGGCAGTTGTCGCCCACGTAGAACAGCAGCTTCACGCGGGGGATCTGATCGATGATCTCCTCCACGCGGCCGATGAACTCCGGCCCGAAGAACAGCGCGTCCACGTCGGCCAGGTCCGCGCAGTAGCGGATCTCGTCGGCGGAATAGCGGTAGTTCATCGGCACGGCCAGCGCGCCGGTCTTCAGCACGCCGAAGTAGATCGGCAGCCACTCCAGGCAGTTCATCAGCAGTATCGCGACCTTGTCGCCCTTCTTGATGCCGCGGCTGAGC
Source organism: uncultured Eubacteriales bacterium (assembly GCA_902777335.1). Taxonomy (GTDB): domain Bacteria; phylum Bacillota; class Clostridia; order Christensenellales; family Aristaeellaceae; genus UBA2862. The sequence goes on along the minus strand of CACYTF010000052.1, from coordinate 7,855 downwards.
AGCAGGTTGGCGCAGCGGTTGGCCTTCTCCTCGAAGACGCCCCAGCTGATCTCGCGCCGGAACTCCTCGGAGGTGCCGCGCTCAATCAGCTCGTACTCCTTCCAGGTGACCCGCCGGTCCTCGCGCACCTCGGGGTTCAGCTCCACCAAGGCGATCTCATTGGCATACAGCTTCGCGTTGCGTTCCAGTATCTCGGTGATTGGCATTGTCCTCGGCCTCCTGAATAAAATAACCCGTCCTCCGCGTGCGCAGAGGACGGGATGAAATCCGTGGTACCACCTCTATTTGGCGCCGCCTTGCGGCAAACGCCCTTACGGGACCGCATCAGTACGGTCCCATGCGCGCTATCGGGCGCACCCGTCGCAGCCTACAGGGCCGCACGGGCCGTTCGGTGCGCCGCTCCGGAACGTATTCGGCCGATTCGCGCAACCGCCTTTCACCTGCCGGCGGCTCTCTGATGCGTTGAAAAAGGACCTACTTGCTTCCTTCATCGCGTTAGTCAAATTATACCCATATATACGGATTACCGCAAGTTAAACTTGCGTTGATTCGGAGCTTACCTCGGCGCGTCCGGTCCAAACAACTCGTCCACCAACTCATTGGCCCGGGCGAGGTCGTCGTACCTGACATATATCCTGTTGCTCTGCAGCAGGGGTGCGCGCTGTCCGATCGCCGCGCCCATCCGGCTCTGATCCAGATGGGGAATGCCGTTCTGGTCCAGCACGTCCTTCAGCATACCGTCCCACGGCGCGCCGCGCTCGGTCAGAAAGCAGGGATCCTCCGGGTTCGGCGTTCCGATCCACTTGTCCTTGCCGCACTCCGGGCACAGGGCCCCATCAAATATCCGCCTGCACTTTCGACAATACATGATGTCACCTCCATGTGGCGACGCAAAATCAACTCTCCGGGTACGGCTCCTGGTTGGTGCCGTCCTGCCACAGGCGTTCGATGTTGTAGTACTGGCGCTCCTCCGGGTGGAAGATGTGCACGATCACGTGGGCGTAGTCCAGCACGATCCAGCGGGCCCCGTTCTTGCCCTCCTTGCGCCGGGGCTCCACGCCCTGCTCGGCCAGGCCGTCCTCCAGGTCATCGGCCAGGGAACTCACGTTCTGCACGTTGCGGCCGCTGGCGACCACAAAGAAGTCGGTGATGGAGGTCATGTGCCCGACCTCCAGGATCTGTATGTCGGTCGCGCCCTTGTCGTCCAGTATCTTCGCAATTTCGTTCGCAAGTGCCTTGGAATCCATCATTGGTTGGCCCTCCTTATCTTTTTTTCCTCGAATCGTCGGGGTGCTTCTGCCTGATCATTTCCACCATCTTCTGGGTTCGGGGGTGCGCCTTCTGCCCGCGGCTCTTCAGGTGCTTCGCGGAGAGCTCCGCGCAGCAGGCCGCCGCCTGCCAGATGTCCTCCTCCGCCAGCCGCCGCGCCTTCACCATGCCGGGGAAGGCCTCGCGGCCGGGCTCGATGAAGTCCGCCACGTAGATCAGCGCGTCCATCGCCGACATCTCGCCGTCCCCCAGCGTGTGCTTGCGGATGGCGCTGAGGATCTGCGCGTCCCGCACGCCGAACAGGTCCCGGGCCACGATCATGCCCGCCGGGGCGTGCAGCACGGCCCGCGTCTCCAGCTCGGCCTGGTCCAGGTCCGTCAGGTTCGCGGTGACCATCGCCACCATCTCGTCCAGCGGCATGGGCTTGGCACAGTCGTGCAGCAGGCCCGCCAGCCGAGCCCGATGGGGGTCGACGCCGTAGCGCGGGGCCAGCCGCGTGGCCGTGTCCGCCACGCCCAGCGTGTGCTCGAAGCGGTGCCCGGTGAGCATGCCCCGCAGGCGCTCCACGATCTGCGCCTCGGTGTAGTCACACAAATACAGGCCGTGGTCGCGGATGTAGGCGTCGATCTCCGGGGGCACCAGGGCCGAAATGTCCCGGCCCTCGGCCACCCGGTGCCGTATGGCGGTGGAGGACAGCTCCGGCCCGCTCACCGACAGCACGTCCACCCTCGTGCCGTAGCAGGCGCTGATGGCCTGCGCGCGAAACGCGGTCAGCGCCCTGTCCGTGCCCGGGCGGCAGGCGGTGGCGAAGTCGCACAGCCGGGCGATGCGGGGAAACTCCCGCCAGCTGTCCAGCTTGTTCAGCGTGTCCCCGCCCACGATGTAGGTCCATTGGTCGTCGGGGTACTCCACCGAAAGCGCCGTCAGCGTCTCCACCGTATAGGTCGCGCCCTCCCGGCGGACCTCCAGGTCGTTGACGAACATGTTCTCATAGGGCTTGGCCGCCAGCTCGGCCATGGCCAGCCGGTCCCGCTTATCGGTGCGCACCCGCTTGTAGGGCGGGTCTCCGGAGGGCAGCAGCATCACCCGGTCCAGCCCCAGCTCGGCCATCGCCGCCAGCGCGATCTCGATGTGGCCGTTGTGGATGGGGTTCAGGGTGCCCCCGAGTATGCCGATCTTCATTCGCGCGCCTCCAGCACATCGTTTGATAATTGATTATAACACACTATCGGAAAAGTATCCATAGGGAATGGAAATTTAAACCATTCCCCTTCATTCATACGCCAGCGTCATCCGCATGCCGTCCGCGCCGCACACCGCCCCCGGAAAGCGCGCGCGGGCGGCGGGGGCGCAGGCCTCCGGGTCCTCGACCCGCTGGGAGTAGTGGCACAGCCACAGCCGGCGCGCGCCGGCCTCGGCCGCCAGCGCCCCGGCCTGGGAGAAGGTCATGTGGCCCCGCTCCAGGGCCAGCGCCGCGTCGCCGTCGCTTGGAAACGTGGCCTCGCAGATCAGAAGGTCCGCCTCCCGGGCCGCCTCGACGATGCTTTCGCAGGGTGACGTGTCGCCGGTGAAGGCCACCTTCAGGCCCCGGCGCGGCGCGCCCGTCACCTCATCCGGCGTGACCATCCGGCCCGAGACCTCCACCGCTTCCCCGTTTTGCAGCGCCTTCCACAGGCGAACGGGCACGCCCAGCGCCGCCGCCCGCTCCGGCATGAACCGCCCGGCCCGCGCGAGCGCAAACAGATAGCCCTGGCTGGGCACGCGGTGCCGCGTGGGAAAGGCCGCAAGGCGCGCGCCCTCCGGCCAGGCGGCGTGCACATCCCGCAGCCGCAGGCCCTCCGGCGGCAGCCGCACAAGCCGCACGTCGAAGCTCAGGCGGCCCGCCAGCTTCATGACCGGCGCCATGGCGTCCTCCAGGCCCTCCGGCCCGACGACGGTCAGCGGCGCCTCGCGGCCCTGGCTGGTCAGCGTCTGAAGCAGCCCGGGCAGGCCGAAGATGTGATCGCCGTGGTAGTGGGTCAGCGCGACGACGTCCGCGCTCATCAGGCTGACGCCCGCCGCCCTGGCCGCGACCTGCGTGCCCTCGCCGCAGTCCAGCAGCAGGCACCGGCCCATGCAGCACAGCGCGGCGGCGGTCAGCGCCCGGCCCGGCAGCGGCATCAGCGCCGCGGTGCCCAGCAAGGTCACGTCGATCAAGGCCCTTCACCTCCCCCGCTTTCGCCTCTGATTTATCTTATCACCCGGCCTTCGCGCTTGTCAAGCCGCGGGCGCCGCCCGGAAATTCATATAAAAACCGTTGAACTTACGGCCCAAACCCCTTATAATGGTAATATTGAGAGGTGTTTGCCATGTACATTGCATCCGGCTGGACGGACTATGAGGTCATCGACACCGGCGACGGCGAAAAGTTAGAGCGCTGGAACGACATTGTGCTGCGCCGCCCGGACCCCCAGGCCATATGGCCCAGGCAGAACCCGGCGCTGTGGGAAAAGCCCGACGCCTGGTACCACCGCTCCCAGAAGGGCGGCGGCGAGTGGGAGTTCTTCCGCAGGCTGCCGGAGCGCTGGACGGTGGCCTACGGCGAATTGAAGTTCTACGTGCGCCCCACCGGCTTCAAGCACACCGGCCTGTTCCCGGAGCAGGCCGTGAACTGGGACTGGATGGCGGGCCTGATTCGAAATGCCCGCCGGCCCGTGCGGGTGCTGAACCTGTTCGGTTACACCGGCGGGGCCACCTGCGCCTGCGCGCTGGCCGGGGCGAAGGTGACCCACGTGGACGCCGCCAAGGGCATGGTGCAGTGGGCCGGCGAGAACCGGCGGCTCTGCGGCGCCGACGAGACCTCGGTGCGCTGGATCGTGGACGACGCGCTGAAGTTCGTCCAGCGGGAGGAGAGGCGCGGCAACGCCTACGAGGGCATACTGATGGACCCGCCCAGCTACGGCCGCGGCCCCGGCGGCGAGGTCTGGAAGCTGGAGAACGAGCTGTACGGGCTGGTCAGCGCCTGCGAGAAGGTGCTGGCGGAGGACGCGCTGTTCATGCTGATCAACAGCTACACCACCGGGCTTCAGCCCGCGGTGCTCAGCAACATGCTGACCATGGCCGTGGCGAGGACCCGGGGCGGCAGCGTGGCCGCGGACGAGATCGTGCTGCCCGTCACCCAGGGCGGCGTGCTGCCCTGCGGCGCGTCGGGCCGATGGAGCCGCCCATGAACCACCGCGCGCTTCCCCGGGGCTACCGGTACGCGGGCACCATGGACTTCATGCGCAACCGCGCGCAGATGAAGGCCGTGGTGATCCTGTCGCTGGCGCTGGTGATCGTTCCGGCACTGCTCGGGCTGCTATTCGCGCCCGTGGGCCCGTCCTGGCGGCTGATGCTCGATCACTGGTGGTCGTGGCTGGCCCTTGGCGCGGCGCTGATCGCCTATATACCGCTGCACGAGCTGACCCACGGCATCGCCATGTTCGCGCTGTCGGGCGTACTGCCGAGGTACGGCCTGAAGCTGCCCTACGCCTACTGCGGCAGCACCGTGTGGTTTGACAAGCGGTCCCACATCGTGACGGCCCTGGCGCCGGTGGCCGTCTGGGGCGTTCTCCTTCAAGTCGCCATCGCGATGCTGCCCGGCGAATGGTTCTGGCCGCTGTGGATCGTGCAGATCTCGAACCTCTCCGGCTCGGCGGGCGACCTGTACACCGCCTGGGCGCTGGCGCGGATGAAGGGCGACCTGCTGATCCAGGACACCGGCGTGCGCATGCGCATCATGAGAAAAGTCTCTGTTGAGGAAAATCAGACATGATACTGCTGACCCTGCAAAACGTGAACAAATCCTTCGTGATGAACGAGGTGCTGAAGGACGTGAGCCTGACGCTTCAGGCCGGTTCCCGCATGGGCCTTGTGGGCGTGAACGGCAGCGGCAAGTCCACGCTGTTCCGGCTGATCAACGGCGACATGGAGCCGGATTCCGGCGTCATATCGCTGGTGAAGGGCGTCCGCGTGGGCATGCTGACCCAGGACGCCGACATCCAGAGCGAGCTGACCATCCAGCAGGAGCTGGAGCGGGTGTTCGAGCCGGTGCGCCAGATGGAGGCCCGCCTGCGGGAGATGGAGCGGGAGATGGCCGACAAGCACGGGGACCCCGCCGCCTTCGAGCAACTGTCCCGGGCCTACACCCGGCTGGTGGACCGCTTCGAGGACGCCGGCGGCTACGCGTGGCCCAGCCGCATACAGGGCGTGCTGGCCGGCCTGGGCTTTGCCCGGGGGCGTGAGACCCAGCCCGCGAGCCTGCTGTCCGGCGGCGAAAAGACGCGGCTGTGCCTGGCGCGGCTGCTGCTGACCCAGCCGGAGCTTCTGATGCTGGACGAGCCCACGAACCACCTGGACCTGGCCAGCACCCAATGGCTGGAGGACACGCTGAAGAAGTACCGCGGCACGGTGCTGGTGATCAGCCACGACCGCTACTTCCTGAACGCCGTGTGCGACTGCATGGCCGAGCTGTCGATGAAGCGGCTGACCCAGTACGCCGGCAACTACGACCGCTTCACGGCCCAGCGCCAGGCGAATTTGGAGCGCCAGCTGAAGGAGTACAAGCTGCAGCAGGCCGAGATCGCCCGGCAGGAGGCCATCATCGCCCGCTACCGTATGTACAACCGGGAGAAGTCCATCAAGCTGGCCGAGAGCCGGGAGAAGCGGCTGGAGAAGCTCGAGCGCGTCGAAAAGCCCCAGAGCGAGCAGAAGGTGCGCTTCAACTTCACCGCCCGCCGCCGCACCGGCGACGACGTGCTGATGCTGAAGGACCTGTCGAAGGGCTTCGACGGGCGCACGCTGTTTGAGCACTTCAACCTGCACCTGCGCGCCGGCGACCGGGTGGCCATCATAGGCCCCAATGGCGTGGGCAAGTCCACGCTTTTAAACATCATCGCCGGTCAGCTGCAGGCCGACCACGGCACGGTGGTGTTCGGCAGCAACGTGGACCTGGGCTACTACGACCAGCAGCAGGCCCGCCTGCACCCGGAGAAGGACGTGATGAGCGAGGTGTGGGACGACTTCCCCCGCCTGGAGCCCGACCGTGTGCGGGGCGTGCTGGCGCTGTTCCTGCTGACCGGCGAGGACGTGTTCCAGCGGGTGGGCACGCTCTCCGGCGGCGAGCGCGGCCGCGTGGCGCTGGCCAAGCTGATGCTGCGGCAGGACAACCTGCTGCTGCTGGACGAGCCCACCAACCACCTGGACATGGACAGCCGCGAGGTGCTGGAGGCCGCGCTGGAGGACTTCGAGGGCACGATCCTCACCGTCAGCCACGACCGCTACTTCATCAACCGCGTGGCCACGAAGGTCATCGAGATGAGCCCGGAGGGCGCGGTGGAGTACCTGGGCAACTACGACGACTACCTCGAAAAGAAGCGCACCCGGGAGGCCGGAGACGACGAGTCCGCCCTCGGCGGCCTGACCCGTACCCAACAGGACCGGGAAAAGCGCAAGGCCCGCCTGGCCAAGGAATCCGCCAAGGCCCTGCAGCAAAAGCTGGCCCGGGCCGAAGCCGACATCGCCGCCACCGAGCAGACCATCGCCGAATTGGAAGCGCAGATGGGCTTGCCCGAAATCTACTCCAACCCCACCGAATCCGCCCGCGTCGCCCGGGAGCACAGGGAAGCCCACCAGCGGCTGGAGGAACTGTACGAGCTGTGGGGGGAACTGTCGGAGGCGGTGGCGGAGGGATAGCGCGAGCGCAGAGGGGAACGTACTATATGACAGTTGTACACGATCGAAGCAGAAACCTCCGGTTTAGCGCCGGAGGTTTCTGTGGGCCAAATTGCATCAGTATGTGTTACCAAACGCAGTCAATTTCCGGATATTTCCATATGTTCTCATCCTTCGTCACGAGGGTCAGACCTCTGTTCTGAGCCTGAGCAATGAGCATGCGGTCAAAGGGATCCTCATGGATGTGAGGCAATGCGCCAAGCAATTCGCAGTCCCGAGGCGTGATGGGCAGGATCTCAATGCCCTGCGTATCACACATATCCGCTATTTCCTGAACAGTCCTGTCCAGCACCAGCCGCTTCTTCGCATTGGACAGCGAGCACTTGATGCCAATCTCCCAAAGAGTTGCAATACTGATGAAAAGATCATCGCTCAGCATTGCCTGTTTGGCACGATCCGTCAGCCTTGCACTGTTGCCGAAGGTCCAAATCAACACATGCGTATCCAGCAAAAGCATTACATATACTCCTCAAATCCCGGAATCGGATCGTCAAAATGATCAAGCGTATCCAACTGCCCTTTGAGTGTATCAAATTGCAGTCGGGTTTTCTTCGGCCCTTTTCCGTCCTTTTGCTGTGTCAGCAAGGCCTGCAGAAAGTCGCTCGCCTGCTTCTTGTTCTCATCGCTGAGCTGGGCCCATGCTTCAGGAATCCATGCCGGCAGCGCCATACGCCTCACCTCCCGTGCGTCCAGTATACCACAGTAAAGGCAGAAAAGCAACTGACTGTCCAATCGACCAGGGCGACATCATTTACTTAGCGAGGAAGAGTGAGCGCGATAGTTAACAATGTGTTAACCAAAAGGATAAAACGAGAAGAAGTCGAAACATTCAGCA
>CACYTF010000051.1 GCA_902777335.1 uncultured Eubacteriales bacterium | reverse complement strand
CCTGGCGATGATCCGCGCCAGCAAGGCCGGCTTCCTGTTCCGCTCCACCGAGAAGATCATCGCGGACAACCCGGACCTGAAGCACTTCACCGCCTTCGACGACCTGCTGGGCGCGATCGTGGACGCGCTGTAGCGCGCGGTGCAGAGCGCGCGGGAACGGGCATGGAGCCGGGTCAAAGCGACGCGTCGCTTTGACCCGGCTCCATGTCTGTTTTGCCGAATCGCCGAATGATTTATCGCCAATTCGCCGAACTCGCTTGATAATTGGTTCTTCACGTTTTCTTGTGGGATTCCCCTCTCAGGCGCTGCGCGCCAGCTCTCCCCGTCACCGGGGCGAGCCAAGGCTGCCGCGCGCAGGTACTAACCTCGAACTCCGCGCTATCCCCCTTGCCGCGCGCATGATCGCTAACCTCGAACTCCGCGCTATCCCCCTTGCCTCGCCCCCGTGAGGGGGAGAGGTGCCCGAAGGGCGGAGAGGGGGCTCCCCCGCCTGCCGCGCGATGCGCTGACCTCGAACTCCGCACTATCCCCCTTGCCTCGCCCCCGTGAGGGGGAGAGGTGCCCGCAGGGCGGAGAGGGGCCTCCTACGCCTGCCGCACATGGCAAGCCAGAGAAGACCCCTCTCAGGCTCTGCGCGCCAGCTCTCCCCGTCACCGGGGCGAGCCAAGGCTGCCGCGCGCAGGAACTAACCTCGAAATCCGCACTATCCCCCTTGCTACGCATGAGCACTAACCTCGAACTCCGCGCTTATCCCCCTTGCCTCGCCCCCGTGAGGGGGAGAGGTGCCCGTAGGGCGGAGAGGGGGCTCCCCTGCCTGCCGCGCATGGCAAGCCAGAGAAGACCCCTCTCAGTCGCTTCGCGCCAGCTCTCCCCGTCACCGGGGCGAGCCGAGGCTACCGCGGGGGTGCGCAAGCCTCGAACCCTGCACCATCCCGTTCCCGGGGCGAGCCAAGGCTGCCGCGCTGCGAATTGTGCAATATACCGCCTCACATCACCGGCGCGAACACCTTCAATAGCCACCCGGCCACGCGGGTGGTCAGCTTTACCTTTTTAAGATCCGCAAAACCGATCTCCTGACAGCGCTGGGCGGTGGCCTGGAAATCCCGCTCGATGTCGGCGATGGCGGGCACGTCGCGCAGGTAGGCGGCGCACTCGAAGTGCAAATACAGGCTGCGGTAGTCCAGGTTCACGGTGCCGACGACGGCCTTGCAGTCGTCGGAGACGAACACCTTGGCGTGCACGAAGCCCGGGGTGTATTCCAGTATGCGCACGCCCGCCTGCAAAAGCTCCTTGTAGTGGGTCTTGGCCAGGGCGAAGGCGTACTTCTTGTCCGGGATGTGGGGCAGCAGCACGCAGACCTCCACGCCCCGCTTGGCGGCGAAGGTCAGCGCCGTCACCATTTCGCTGTCCAGGATCAGGTAGGGCGTCATGATGTGCACGTATTTCTGGGCGCGGTTCAGTATGTCCATGTAGATCAGCTCGCTGACGCGCTCGCTGTCCAGCGGGCTGTCGCCGTAGGGCATCACCCAGCCCGGCGCCCCGGCGGGCCCGCGGGCGGGCACGTCCAGGTAGCGCCGGTAGTCGTCGCCGGTCTCGTTCACGTTCCACATCTGCAAAAACATCAGCGTGAAGGAGCGCACCGCCTCGCCCTCCAGCCGTATGGACACGTCCTTCCAGTGGCCGAAGAGCGTGATCTTGTTCACGTACTCGTCGGCCAGGTTCACGCCGCCGGTGTAGGCGACCCTGCCGTCGACCACCAGGATTTTGCGATGGTCCCGGTTGTTGTAGTGGGTGGAGAGCATCGGGCGGATGGGCGAGAACATCTTGCAGGGAATGCCCAGCTCCCGCAGCATCTCGGGGTAGCGGTAGGGCAGCCGGAACATCGCGCAGGTGCCGTCGTACAGCACGCGCACCTCCACGCCCTCGCGGACCTTCTCCTCCAGCACCTTCAGCACCCGGCCCCACATGTAGCCCTCGTCGATGATGAAGAACTCCAGGAAGATGAAGTCCTTCGCGGCCCGCAGGTCCTCCAGCATGCGCTCCAGCGAGGCCTCGCCGCTGGGCAGGTACCGAACCGCCGTGTTGCCGTACACCGGGAAGCGGCCGTTGTCCCAGGCGTAGCGGGACAGGCCCTCCAGCTCCGGCGCGGCCTGGGCCATGCCCTCGGGCTCGGGGCGCTCGGCGGGCAGGAAGGCGCTCGTCTCCGCCATCAGCTGGCCCAGCCGCTTGTACAGCACCCGGTGGCCGATGTCCAGCTCCACGAACAGGTACAGCGCCACGCCCAGGGGCGGCGCCAGCACCACCAGCAGTATCCAGGTGATCTTGGTGAAGGGCTCCGAGCGCTTGTTGACCACGTGCAGTATCATGCCGCCGTAGATCAGCAGCAGCGTGGCGTAGTAATACGGCATGGCGGAGCGCAGCGAATTGAACGCGCCGACCAGCAGCGCGATCTGCACGCCCAGCATCAGCATGACCAGCAGCGAACGCCCGAATATGAAGTGCAGTATGCCGCGCTTGCCCTTCTTCAACAGCCTTCGCTCGCCCTGGTATTGACCGCCGTGCGATCGGGTTTTCTCCTCGTTCCCGTGCATGTGTTACCCCGTTCGAACGGGCGCCCGTGCGCCCGATGCCTCCGATATTCTGCCTGGCCTCTACTTCTTGCCCTGGCCGTAGTAGGCGTTGGGGCCGTGCTTGCGCATGTAGTGCTTGTCCTGTATGCGCTTGGGCGCGGGCGCGGCGCCGGGCTTCACCTGGCGGGTGAACAGGGCCATCTTCGCCACCTCCTCCAGCACCACGGCGTGGTACACGGCGTCGGCGGCGTCCTTGCCCCAGGTGAAGGGGCCGTGGCTGTGGCAGATGACCGCGGGCACGGCCACCGGGTCGATGCCGCGGTTTTTGAAGCACTCCACGATGGTGTTGCCGGTGTTCAGCTCGTAGCCCGCGTCCAGCTCCTCCTGGGTCAGGTGGCGCGCGCAGGGAATCGGGCCGTAGAAGTAGTCGGCATGGGTGGTGCCGTAGCAGGGGATGTCCTCGCCCGCCTGGGCCCAGCCCACCGCGTAGGGGCTGTGGGTGTGCACGATGCCGCCGATCTGCGGGAAGGCGTTGTACAGCACCATGTGGGTCAGCGTGTCGGAGGAGGGGTTCATGTCGCCCTCCACCTTGTTGCCCTTCAGGTCCATCACCACCAGGTCCTCGGGCCTCAATGCGTCGTACTCCACGCCGGAGGGCTTGATCACGAACAGGCCCTTCTCCCGGTCGATGCCGCTGACATTGCCCCAGGTGTAGGTGACCAGGTTCCGCCGGGGCAGCTCCATATTCGCCTCGTAGACCTTCTGTTTCAAAGCTTCAAGCATACCGATCTCCTCCTGTCTGAAAGCATGGAAACAGTGTACCATAACCGGTGGAAAAATGCAACGAAAAACCGCCGCGCGCGGGGCGACATGGTCAAAGAACATTGACAAACCCATCGCCGAGGGGGTATAATGGTCTTGCAATGAATTCACAGCAAAGGAGTGTCTACCCCATGAAGGAATTCACCTATGTCATCAAGGACGCCCTGGGCATCCACGCCCGTCCCGCCGGCCTGCTGGCCAAGAAGGCCAAGAGCTATGAAGAAACCACCGTGTCCATCAGCGCCAACGGCAAGACCGTGAACGCGGGCCAGCTGATGAAGCTGATGGCCCTGGGCGTGAAGCAGGGCACCGAGGTCACCATCGCCTGCGAAGGCGCCCACGAGGAAGAGGCCGCCGCCGGCATGAAGGCCTTCCTGGAGGAGAACCTGTAATACGCGAACGCAAATATGAGCCAGCCCGAAGGGGCTGGCTCATGCTGCGTGGATGAGGACATTATGAAGTACGACGCGGTATTTTTCGACCTGGACGGCACGGTGATCGACACGCTGCAGGACATCGCCGACGCCGCGAACCGCACCTTCCGCCACTTTCACCTGCCCGAGTACGAGGCGCAGGCGCTGAAGCCCTTTTTAGGCTGGGGCACGGCGCAGCTGATGAAGCTTGCCGTGCCCCAGGCCTCGGACGCCCTCCTGGAGGCGCTCCAGGCCCACTACGCGCCCTACTACGCCGCCCACGCCGCGGTCAAGAGCCGCCCCTACCCGGGGGTGCTTTCGATGATGGCGCGGCTGAAGGCGGACGGCCTGGTGCTGGCCATCATCTCCAACAAGCCGGACGCCGCCGTGCAGCCGCTGGCGGAGGCCTTCTTTTCGGACCTGGCGGCGCTGTCCGTGGGCGAGATTCAGGGCGTGCGCCGCAAGCCCTGCCCGGACATGCTTCAGCACGCGGCGGCCAAGCTGGGCCTTGACCTGAAGCGCTGCCTGTACGTGGGCGATTCCGAGGTGGACATCGACACCGCGAACAACGCCGGCATCGACTGCGTGTGCGTCACCTGGGGCTTTCGCACCCGGGAGGCCCTGGTTGGCGCCGGAGCGAAGCACATCATCGACGCGCCGGAGGAACTGGTGGCGTTCGTGGAGAAGTGAGGCCGGAACAAAATGCCGAAAAGCCCGCGGGCTTTTCGGCATTTTGTGCGTCAGTCGTCAGCGGCAGCCCCGATACTTGAAGTTCGGATCGTCGTTGGGCTTGAAGCAGAGGTTGGTGCTGTTCTGCGCGTCCTCGGGCGTGTTGTAGTAGACGTACCAGCCCTCGTACAGCGCCGTGCGGATGGCGGTGTTCTGCGCCACGATGGTCGCGCCGCTCTCGTTGAAGCTGTCCCAGCCCGCGCCGGTGCCGGCGGTGATCTCCTCCAGGCCCGCGGGCAGCACCACGATGAACCGCTTGCCCGCCGCCGTTCCGGTGTTCTCGAAGGCGTGGTTCTTGAGAACCTTCAGCGTGGAAGGCAGCGTGATGTCCGTGAGCATCGTGCAGCCGCTGAACGCGCTGTCCTGGACGATCACCGCGCCCTCGGGGATGACCACCCCGGTGATGCTCTTGTTGTTGTAGAAGGCGGGGTGCCAGGAATCGCTGCCTCCGGGGGGCGTGCGGGAGACGCCGTAGACCCCCTCGGGGATGACGACCACGCCGCCCTGGCCCACATAGTCCCACAGATACAGCCGGTGCACGCTCTCCCCGTTCTCCTTGTGCTCCTCGTAGCGGTAGCGGAAGTCCTCCTCGCCGGGGAAGGTGACGCTGTAGTTGCGATCCGACAGCAGTATCGCGGACTGGGAGCCCTTCTTCACCCGCAGCACCGCGCCGCAGCCCTCGAAGGTGTGGGCCCCGCCGCCGTTGCCGTTGATGGCCGTCAGACCGTCCGGCAGGTCGAAGTACTTCACCTGGTCCACGCCCCTGAACGCCTGCAGCCCGATGACCCTCAGCGTGGCGGGGAATTTGACCCCGGTCAGGTTCGCGCAGCCCTCAAAGGCGTTGCCGCAGATGCGCGTCACGCCCTCGGGGATCTCGACGCTGGTGAGCTTGTCGCAATTCAGGAACGCGCCGTTTCGGATGTAGACCGGGCCCTCGGGGATCTTCACCGCGCCGCCCTGGCCGACGTATTTGACCAGCGCCAGCTGCACGCCCCAGGTGCCGTCCTCTTCGGACTCCCAGCTGCCCTCGCGATAGTACTCCGCGTAGCGGTAGCGGAAGTCCTCCTCGCCGGGGCAGGTGAAGTCCCAATCGCCGTTGGACAGCGTACGGGCCGTCACGGAGTCCTTTTTGCACACCATCACAGAATGGCACTCGCCGAAGCTCTGCTCGACGATGTTGTCCGGCAGGTTCAAGTAGAACGGCTCGGCCAGGTTCTCGCCCACCCTGTGGAAGCTGTGGAAGCCCACCTTGGTCAGCGAAGCCGGCAGGGTGATGTCCGACAGGTTCACGCAGGTGTCAAACACATAGCTGGGCAGCGACTCGATGCCCTCCTCGACCACGACCTTCTTCAGGTTCTCGTTCCCGCTGAACACGCCCTCGTTCATGCCGGCCACCGGCAGCCCGTTGCCGTAGCGCGCGGCGACCGTCAGCGCCTCGGGCTTGCCCTTGCAGCCGATCAGCGTGACCGACTTCCACTGATCGTCGCTCATCTTCCAGCGGACGTTTCCGGTGACGAACTCCACCCGGGTCAGGTCGCCGACGCTCCACGTGTTCAGCGTCTCGATGCCCGCGCCCGCGGCCTTTTCCAGCTGTTCGTTGGTCACGCCCGCGGCTTCGGCGAACTTGCGCACCGTCGCGTTGGCCGGGTTCACGGGGACCACCTTCACGGTGCACACGGCGGTCTGGCCGTTGAAGGTCTTCACCTTGACCTTGGTCGTGCCCTTCTTCACGGCGGTGACCAGGCCCGTGGCGTCCACCTTCGCCACCTTCTTGGAGCTGGACGACCACTTCAGCGCCGAGGCCGATTTCGAGGGCAGCTTCGCCTTCAGCCGGAAGGTCTGCCCGACCTCCAGCGTCAGGGCCGTCTGGTTCAGCGTCACCTTCGAGGGGGCCTTTTTGACCGTTACCTTGATCTTCTTGGCCTTGCCCTTCTTCCGGGTGACGGTGATCGTCGCCGATTTGTCGGCCTTCTTGCCGGTGACGACGCCCTTGGCGCTCACGGCGGCAACCTTCCCGTTGGAGGATTTGTAGCCGCGGGCCCCGTCGATCTTCAGCGTGTACTTCTCGCCCACGCCCAGCACCAGGTTCTGCGAACCGGCCTTGGGCGCGACCTCTTCCCCGGCGTCATCGAGCGCCTCCGGCGCTTCGACGGCGGAAACCGCCTGCTCCGACCGCGGCAGCGCTTCCCCGGCGTACACCTCCGGGTCCATCAGGTCCATCTCTTCCAGCTCAACGGCCGCCTCGACGGCGGGGGCCTCCACCGGCGCCTCCGCCAGGGCCGGCAGCGCCATGAGCAGCGCCAGCAGCAGCGCCAACACTATGACAGTTCTGCGCATGTACGTGTCCTCCTGTTCGTCGGTTTTGCGTAATGACCTCACCTTCGATTATACCGGGAATGCCGAAGCGCGTCAATCGAAATGTTAAAAAACAAGTGCGATTCGGGGGATGGTTTTGGTATAGGTGCAAAAAAACGCCCTCCCCGGGGCCTCGGGTTGCGCAAACCCGAAAGCCCCGGGGAGGGCGGCTCATGCCGGTCTATGGTTCCATGCCGTTCAGCAGCTTGCGCAGCAGCCCGTGCAGCGCCGCGGCCTCGCCGACCGTCAGCGGCAGGCAGGCGTCCAGGCGCGCGGGGATGTCCGCGGCCCGATCCCGCAGCGCGCGGCCCGCGTCGGTGAGCGCCACCATCAGGTTGCGCTTGTCCATGCTGTCGAGGGCGCGGGTGACCAGGCCCTTCTCGTCCAGCCGCTTCAGCACCGGCGTCAGCGTGCCCGAATCCAGGTGCAGCCTGTCGCCGATCGCCTTCGAGGTCAGCCGCGGGCGCTCCCACAGCACCAGCATCGTGACGTACTGGGTGTAGGTCAGGCCGATGGCGTCCAGAAAGGGCTTGTACCGCCGGACCACCTCCCGGGCGCAGGCGTACAGCGGAAAGCACAGCTGGTTGTCCAGCCGCAGCGCGTCGAAGCTCGCGTCGTCCATCGTCAGGTGACCCCGAGGATCTTGATCTGCTTCTTCGCGAAGTCCGCCGCGTCGGCGCAATCCTGGTCGTTGGGGCGGTTCTTGTTGAAGAACCAGAACTGGCCCTTGCACTGGAAGAACATCTCCGCCGTCTTCACGGCCTGGCCCGCCGCGGCGGACTTGATGGCCGGGTACGTGGACTTGCCGGTGCAGGCGCTGCCGAACACCACGATCTTGCCGATGTTCCTGGCGTTGGCGGCGATGAACTTCACCACCGAGGGGTCGGGCTTGCCGCCGTAGACGCTGCTGCCCAGGAACACCACGTCCGCATACTTCTCCAGGGGCTTGTCCACCGTCTTGGCCTCGGCGCCGATGGCCGCGGCGATGGCGTCGGCCAGCTTCTTCGTGCCGCCGTTCTTGGAATAATAACGAACATCCACTCTCATACTGCTCTACGCTCCTTTCTGTTCCTCGTCGTAAGCCTGGCGGACGGCCCTGGCCAGCTGATCCGCGCAGGACGTGGGCCGCTGCCCGCACAGGTTGCCCTTCAGGTAACCCTCGATCTGCTCCACCGTCATGCCCTCCACCAGCTTGGAAACGGCCTTCAGGTTGCCGTTGCAGCCGCCGGTGAACGCCACGTTGTGGACCACATTCCCCTCCAGGTCAAAGCTGATCTGCGTGGAACAGACCATCTGGGTGCGGTAGTTGTGATGCATGGTCGATACCCTCCAATCAGTTGTGTGCAATTGATTTCAAGGCCGATTATAGCGCACGCCCGGCCGCTTGTCAACAAATATCCGGTAAAGGATGTCCGTCAAAAGCTGCTGATGGGCAGGCTGTCGTCGTCGCTGCCCTTTTCGACGGCGATGACGCGAATGGCGTAGCTGATCTCGTCGTTCACCTTCACCACGGCCCTGTCCCCCGCCCGGCGGCCCATCACGGCCTTGCCCAGCGGCGATTCCTTGCTGATGATGCCGTTCACGGCGTCCTCGCGCAGCGTGGTCATCAGCGTGATGGTCTCACGCTCGCCGTCCTCCTCGTACTCGATGGTCACCCGGTCGAACAGCCCCGCCACGCCCTCGCGGCCATCGGCCTTCACCACCTTGGCGGTGGCGATCATCCGCTTCAGGTAGCGCAGCCGGCTGTCGCAGCGGCGCAGCTCCTGCTTGGCGGCCTTGTATTCGTAGTTCTCGCTGAGGTCGCCGAAGCCCCGGGCGGTCTTCAGGTCCTCGATGCACTTGGGGCGCACCACCCGCGTCTTGTAGTCGATCTCCTCCTGCATCTTGCGGATATCGACCTCTGAAAGCTCGTTGTACACGTCTCTCGCCTCACCGGATAAAATTCGTCCACACCCGTTCTTCCTGCTCGGGCAGGCCGTACCGCTCCCGGCCCAGGGCGATGGACTTGATCAAAAAGGCCATGTTCCGGGCCAGCGCCCGCATGGTCTGAAGGCCCTCGGCGTCCTGTTCGGCCTCGCCCGGCGCGCCGCCGTGCACGCTGTTCCAATACTGGCTGCCGGCCACCACCATGTTACAGTTGGTGAAGTACTTGTTCAGCCGGTCGAAGGTGGCGGAGGCCCCGCCCCTGCGACAGACCGCCACCGACGCGCCCACCTTCATGGCCTTGCTGAAGCGGGCGGAGTAGAACAGCCGGTCCAGAAACGCCGTGACGGTGGCGTTCGGCCCCGCGTAGTACACCGGGCTGCCCACCACGATGCCGTCCGCGGCCTCGAACTTCGGCGCGGCGGCGTTCACCGCGTCGTCAAACACGCACCGGCCCAGCTCGCCGCAGCGCCCGCAGGCCACGCAGCCCCGGATGGCCTGGTTGCCCACCTGGATCGTCTCGGTCTCGATGCCCTGCTGCTCGAAAACCTGCGCCATCTCCCGCAGCGCCAGGGCCGTGTTGCCCTTCGCCCGCGGGCTTCCGTTGATCAACAGCACCTTCATCGCCCATCATCGCCTCCATTCGCGTTTAAAACCATTATAACACCTGCCGGGGCTCCCGTCAAACCCGATATAATGTGGGGATTCCCTTGACAACCCCCGCGCATAATGTTACAATTAACATGACGGTAATGTTTGTCCGGGCCGGGAGACCCCCGCCCGCGCCCCGAAACAAAAGGGAGGTTATAAAAAATGTCATTGCCCGGAAAATTATGCATCGGCGTCATCGAAGAGGACAATCCCCTGCGGGCCTACTTCAGGTTCAAACCGCTGCTGGTGGCGTCCGAGGGCCGCTACGAGCCCTACGCCAGCGACTATCCCGACGAGGGCTGCATCCGCGTGGTGCCGGACAAGAACGAATCGTTCCACTTTAAAACCCGCATGCGGGAGATGGGGCTGTTCTGCGCGGTGGACCTGCGCGCCCATCCCGACGACAACGACAAAATCAGGCCCAACAAGAACTATCGGGAGGGCTCCCAGGAGAAAAACGCGTTCATCATCTATTCGGACGTGGTGAAGGCCCCGGAGTCGGACAGCATATTCGAGATCCTGTCGCCGGAGGCCGCCGGCGCCCCGCTGGCCGCGCCGCGGACCGCCAGGGTGCTGACGGACGGCGCGGCGGGCGCGGCGATCTACCGCTGGCAGCCCCTGCCGGACGACGCCGTGCTGGGCCGCCTGACGCCCACCGAGGACGCGCTGCCCGAGGCGCAGACCTTCGACCTGGAGACCTTCGAGGGCCAGCGCATCCGCTTCGCGATACTGCCCCCCGCCCCGGCGGCGGAGCACAAGCCGGAGCTGAAGCCGGAAACCAAACCCGAGCACAAACCGGAGCAGAAGGTAGAAACCAAGCCCGAGCACAAGCCGGAGCAGAAGGTGGAGATCAAGCCCGAGCAGAAACCGGAGCCCGCGCCGGAACCCAAACCGGAACCCAAGCCGGAGCCCGCGCCCGAGGCCCAGCCGGAACCCGAGGCCGTTCAGAAACCCGTGCCCGAGCAGAAGCCGGAACCCGAGGCCGTTCAGAAACCCGTGCCCGAGCAGAAGCCGGAACCCGAGGCCAAGGCCGAGCCCGCGCCCGAACCGGAGCCGGAATCCGGCGAGAAGCCCTGGATCCACCGGGACAGCAGCATGCTGCCCAGGCCGGTGGACCCGCGGCTGAGCCCGGCCCAGCGCAGCCTGGCGATCCAGAGCGGCATCAACCCCCGCCGGGGCCGCAGCCTGCAGGAGCTGATCGACGAAAAGTGGCAGCGCTCGCGGCTGAACCAGCTGGGCCAGCCCATCGCCCCGATCCACACCGACGCGCCGGTGGCGAACCCGGTGCAGGGCGCGGTGGAGGCGGTGCGCCAGGTGTGGGAGGACCCGGGCCTGCGCAAGGACCTGCTGGAGTCGCTGAGCGGCCTGGAGGAGTTCGGCCCGTCGCTGCAGGCCTGCCGCGAGGCGGCGCGCCAGTCGGGCATCGAGAGCCATTTGGAGGCGCTGGAGGCGCGGCGGCTGTCGCTGCTGGGCGAGCTGGATCATCTGAGCCTGAAGAACGAGGAGGTGCGCCGCAGCCTGAAGCGGCAGCTGCTCTCCGAAAAGGACGCCGAGGTGAACGAGGCGGACCGCCGCGCCCGGGAGGCCAACCAGGAGCGGGAGCGCTGCGAGGCCCAGGCCGAACAGGCCCGCGCCGCGGCCCGGGACGCCAAGACGGCGCTGGAGACCCTGACCACCGAGGCGCTGGAACAGCGGCTGACCGACTTCGCGCTGAATCAGCACATGGTGGAGCGCATGGCCGAGCTGAAGGGCAAGGCCGAGGCCGCGCCGCCGGCCATGCCCGCGCTGCAGACGCTGGATCTGAACGCGCTGGCCGTGCGGGTGATGAACCGCTTCGACGCCTCCGGCTTCGCCGTCACTAGGGCCGAGGCGCTGAACCTGTGCGCCTGCGCCGCCGTCAGCCCGGTGCTGATCCTCTCCGGCCCGGTGGGCAGCGGCAAGACCGAGACGGCCCGCATGCTGGCCGAGGCCCTGGGCTGGACCACGATCAACCGCCTGGCGGCCTTCGCCCCCGGCAAGGGGAGCCTGGCGGAGGACGCGCGGGTGAAGGCGCTGGCGGCGCTGCCCCAGGCCCCGGCGATGCTGCTGCTGGACGACGCGAACCTGTACCCCGCGCCGGACGTGCTGCGCGGGCTGGACGGCAGGCTGACGCCCCGCTGGCGGCTGTGCCTGACGGTGCAGGACGGCGGCTTCCCGCTGCCCGCCCGGGCGCTGGACCGGGGCTTCACCGTGCGGCTGACGCCCAAGGCCGCCGTGCCGTGGCGGCCCCGCCCCAAGGCGGCCTGCGCGCCGGAGGCCCCGGCGGTGCTGAACCTGTCCGTGCCCGAGAATCCGCTGCCCGCCGCGGCGGAGGCCCGCATGGACGCCCTGCGCGGCGGCCTGAACCGCTGCGGCGCGACGCCCTCCCGCCGGGCCCTGGACGACGCCTGGCGCTACTGCGCGCTGATGTTCGCCGCCCTCGGCGACAGCGCCGACCCCACGGCCGTGCTGGACCGCGCCGTCGCCCAGCGCCTGCTGCCCGCCCTGCTGGCCTCCGCCCCCGCCAAGGCCCTCGCCGCCCTCCCCGCCCTGCTGGAGGGCCTGCCTCTGAGCCAAGCCCTGCTGGAACAGCCGATGCCGGTGGAGGTGTAGGGATAGAGTGTGGAGAGTGGTGCGTGGAGTCGGGAGCAAAAAAACCTGACACCGGGACGGTCCTGTTGACAGCTTTTCCTGTCAACAGGACCGTCCCTCTGACAGGATTCGCTCAGTTCAGCTCGTCCAGCAGTATGTAATAGCGCAGCTTTTCCGCGTCCTTGGGTACCCCGGCCGCCCGGAACAGGTCGTCGGGGTTGATGTTGGGATAGGTCTTTCCGTAGTGGCCGTCGCTGTTGTGCTTCAGGCTGCGCCAGCCCAGCGCCAGGTCCATCCAGCGGTCCGCGACGCCGGCGTTTCCCACGTCTATAAACCCCGTGAACCGCTTGCCGTCCGTGAACAGGTTCGGCAGGCAGAAGTCGCCGTGGGTCACGGCGCAGTCCTGCGGCGGCGTGTGGCGCTTCAGCCAGTCCAGCAGGGCCTTCGGGCCTTCAAAGCCGCCCGGGCCGAAGGTCTCCGGCTCGCAGTCGGAGGGGTCGAACCGCCCGGCCACAATCGTCGCCTCGGCGTGGGCGAGGTTGTCCGCCACGGTCCGCTCAAAGGGGCACTCCGCCGCGGGGATGGCCCACAGGGCGTGCAGCGCCTCCGCCATGCAGTCCAGCAGCAGCGCGGGGCGGTTCATGACCTCGTCCCGGCACAGCTCCTGCCCCCGAAGCCGCGTCATCAGCAGCCAGTCCCATCCGTCCGCCGCCTCATGGGCGACGACCCGCGGGACGGGCGCTTTCCCGGCAAGCCACCGCAGTATGCCCGCGTCCGCCGCATCCCGGCTGTTTTCCGGGCGTATCTTCAGGACGTAGTCGTCAAAGAGCAACACCCGCGCGCCGGATTTTCCCAGCCCGTCCACCTTCCCGGTCTGATCGCCCAGGATCGCGGCGACAGAATCGGGAATCCGCCGAATGCCTTGGTCCATCGTCACGCCCCCCTACTCCCTACTCCCTGTCCCCTGTTCCCTGTCCCCTGTTCCCTGTCCCCTGTCCCCTGTTCCCTGTCCCCTGTTCCCTGTCCCCTGTCCCCTGTCCCCTGTTCCCTGTTCCCTGTCCCCTGTCCCCTACTCCTCGCCATAAATAAACCGCCTCAGCGTCACCACGTTCATCTGCAGATTGTCGATGGTGAGCGAAGCGCCGTCGTCGGTGTAAGAGCCCTCCACGGGCAGGTGGAGCTGGTCGGGCGCGCCGGCGGAGAGGGCCTTTTCCGCCAGGGAGAGCAGCTGGAGCGCGGACATGTTGGTGTCGGCGGTGTCCATGAAGGCGCGGATGAGGCGCGCCAGCAGCGCCGGGTTCCACAGTTTGGCGCGCAGCTTCGCCAGCATGGCGGTCAGCAGCCTGCGCTGGCGGCCGGTGCGGCCGAAGTCGCTGTCCAGCTTGCGGATGCGGGCGAAGGTGAGGGCCTGCACGCCGTTCAGGTGCGTGCCCTCGCCGCACTGGGCCAGCGCCGGGGCCGTGTAGCCATAGGCCGACAGGCGGTCCCGGTCCGCGTCGATGTCCTGATTGATCTTGTTCATCTCCGCCTCGGTGATGCTCAGGTCCACGCCGCCCAGGGCGTCCACCACGTTGACCAGCGTCCGGTAGTCCACCGCCACGTAGTGCATCAGGTTCAGGCCCAGGTTCTCGTTCAGCGTCTTCATCACCAGCTCGGGGCCGCCGTAGGCGTAGGCCGCGTTCACCTTGCCCGGGCCCCGGCCCGGTATGTTCAGCGTCGAGTCCCGCAGCACGCTGGTCAGCTTCAGGCCGCCGTAGCCCACCGATGCGATCAGTATGGCGTCGCTGCGGCGGCTGCGCTCGTGCACCGCGTCCAGGCCCAGCAGCAGTATGTTGGCCCGGTTGCCCGGCAGGCCGTCCGTCAGCGACAGGTCGGATTCCTCCGGCTCCACCGCGAACAGCGACACCGGCAGCGCGTACAGTATGCCCGCCCCCAGCAGCGCCAGCGCGATCACCAGCGCGATCAGGCGCAGACACAGCTCCGCCAGCCACCCGCCAAAGCTCCTCCTCCGGCGGCGCGGCTGGCGCTTTCTCGCTCTTCTTCTGTACGGCTCTTCGTAGTACATTGTGTATATCGGTTAACCCGGTTACTCCCTCTTCCCCGCCTTGCGGTACCGGGATTCGATCCACAAATTGGACGCGCCGTTGTACACGAATATCGCGCCGATGACCATGACGGCGGCCTTCATCGCGCCGAAGGCGAAGCACAGCAGGAACAGGCCGGCGACGATGGTCAGTATGGCCATGACCAGCGACGAGGTCCAGCTATTGCCGCCCATGCGGCGCAGCTCCAGCGCCTGGGCCAGGTTGAGCGCGCCGTTGACGATCACGGCCAGGCCCACCAGCTTGGGCAGCAGCGTGATGATGCCCCGGGGCGCTGACAGCACGATGACGCCGGCGATCAGGCACGCGATGGCCACCGCCAGTGAGGCGTAGCCGGCGCTCGCCTTGTGCCGGTCCCGGTACCAGGACACGCCGGACACCGCCGCGCCCAGCAGCAGCGCGATGCCCAGGATCCGCGCGGCCAGCTCCAGCGTCTTGCCCGGCCACAGGAAAAGTATCAGTCCCAGCGCCACCATCACGATGGACAGCGCCGTGTTGTTCCTGCTGAATTTTTCAAAGCTGTACTTGATGTTCATGATCTCATCACTCCTTGTTCCCTGTTCATTCCCGGGCGGGCGCCGCATCGGCGCCCCTACTCCCTGTACCCTGTACCCTGTACCCTGTTCCCTGTTCCCTCCCGGGCGGGCGCCGCATCGGCGCCCCTACTCCCTGTTCCCTGTTCCCTGTTCCCTGTTCCCTGTTCCCTGTTCCCTGTTCCCTACTTCCCCCACAACGCCCGCACCCGCTGGGCCAGGGTCTTTCTGGGCTGCACGGACCGGTCGAAATCGACCGGGTGCTCCAGATACCAGGCCTGCACGTCGATGGGCGTCTCCTCGCCGGGGCTCAGGCGCGCGTAGGTGCCGTCGGCCTGCTGCCGCCAGGCGCGGGTGTTGTCCGAGAGCGTGCGGTCCAGGTATTCCTCCAGGAACGCCCGAAGCTCGGGGCTGCGCACGGGGCAGCCCACCTCCACGCGGCGGTCCTGGTTGCGGGTCATGAAGTCGGCGGAGCTCAGGTACAGCCGGGCCTCCGGCCCCTCGCCGAAGGCGTAGATGCGGCTGTGCTCCAGGAAGCGGCCGACCACCGAGGTCACGGTGATGTTGTCCGTCTTGCCGGGCACCCCGGGGGTCAGGCAGCAGATGCCCCGCACGATCAGGTCCACCTTCACGCCGGCGCGGCTGGCCTCGCTGAGCTTGTCGATCAGCTCGCGGTCGGTGACGGAATTCACCTTCACCCGCACGCGGCCCGCGCTGCCCCGGGCGATCTGGGCGTCGATCTGCTCGAAGATGCGGTTCTTCATCGAATAGGGGGCCACCAGCAGCTTCTCGTACTCGCCGGCGCTGTTGCCGATCAGCATGTTGTCGAAGAAGTTCACCGCGTCCCGGGCCACGGTGGGGTCGGCGGTCATTATGCAGAAATCGGTGTACAGCGTACTGGTCTTCTCGTTGTAGTTGCCGGTGCCCACCTGGGCGATGTAGCCCAGCCCGCCCCGCTCGCGCCGGGTGATCAGGCACAGCTTGGCGTGGCACTTCAGATTCTCCGGCCCGTAGATGATCCGGCAGCCCGCCTCCTCCAGCTCCAGCGTCCAGTCGATGTTGTTCTGCTCGTCGAACCGGGCGCGCAGCTCCATCAGCACCGTCACCTCCTTGCCGTTCTCGGCGGCGGCGCACAGGGCCTTGACGATGGCGGAATTGCGGGCCAGGCGGTAGATGGTGATCTTGATGGACACCACGTTCGGGTCCCTGGCGCTCTGGCGCAGCAGGTCCAGGAAGGGCTGCATGCTCTGGTAGGGGTAGAACAGCATCACGTCCCGCTGGGCGATCTGCTCCCACATGGGCTGCCCGGGGTTCAGGTACTCCGGGTACACCGGCGCGTGGGGCGGATAGAATAGCGCCCCCGGGACCTTCTCGATCTGGTCGATGTAGTCCAGCTTCAGCGGGCACTGGCCGGAGAACACCCGGTCCGCCTCCAGCTTCAAGAACTCGCTCAGGCGCTTGGCCAGCCGCGGGGCCTTGCCCTCCAGCTCCAGGCGCACCGGGGCCAGGCGGTCCCGCTTCTTCAGGAGCTTGCGCATGTAGTTCAGAAAGTCCGGGTTCTCCTCGTCGTAGCGCTCCTCGCTGAGGCTGATGTCGGCGTTGCGGGTGATGGACACGACGGCCTGCTCCGCCACGTCGTAGATCTTGAATATCTTCTTCAGGTGGGCGGCGATCACCGTCTCGGTGCGGATGTAGCGCACGCCGCCGCCCGGCAGCGGGATCACCCGGGGCAGCATCGACGGCACGTCCACGATGCCCAGCACCGCGCTCTGCTTCCCCGCGTCCTTGCCCAGGGCCGCGGCCTTGTCCTTGCCGGACGCGGACGCCTTGTCCTTGCCGGACGCAGACTTTCCCCCCGCGGAGGACTTGCCGCCGGGGCTCAGCGTCAGAAGCGCCGCCGCGTACAGGGCCTTGTTCCGCAGGTGGGGAAAGGGATGGCTGCGGTCGATGACCTGGGGCGACAGCAGCGGGCGGATGTTCTCCTTGTAGTATTCCTGCACATAGGCCTTCTGGCCCGGGGTCAGCGCGTCGTAGGCGGCCTCCGTCACCCCGGCGTTGTCCAGCGCGTCGGAGACCTCGCGGAAGATCCGGTCCCGCCGGCGCACCAGCGGCCGCACCGCCGCGCAGATGGCGCTCACCTGCTCCCGGGGCGTCATGCCGGACTTGTTGTCCCGCTCCTGGGGGGCCAGCATGGCCATGTCGATCAGGCTCCCCACCCGCACCATGAAGAACTCGTCCAAATTGCTGGTGAATATGGACACAAAGCGCATCCGCTCCATCAGCGGCACGCCCGGGTCCGTGGCCTGGGCCAGCACCCGCTCGTTGAACCGCAGCCAGCTCAGCTCCCGGTTCTGGGTATAGCTCAAATCCCTCTGAGTCGCGTTCGTCGCGTTCTCCACCTGCGAAGCCCCCTCGTCGGCAAGGCCGACCGTCGTGTTTCTCTATCCATTATATCAGATTTCAAGCTGTATGCCAAGGCCAACTACTCCCTACTCTCATGCCTCTCCCTTTTCATCCGATACATCTGCCGGTCGCTCTCGTGGACGCAGTCGGCGATGGTGTCCATGCCGCTGAGGCGGCGGACCACGTAGCCGGTGCTGGCGGACACGGTGAAGCTGCGGTCCTCCTCGCGGTTCAGGCGCTCCAGGGCCCGGGCGAAGGCGTCGGTGAAGGCGTCGGCCTCGCCGTTTCCGGCGGAGGGCAGGAACACCACGAACTCATCCCCGCCGATCCGCGCGGCGGCGGCCTCGGGCGGCAGGGCGGCCTGTATGGCCCTGCCCACCAGGGCGATGGCGAAGTCGCCCGCGGCGTGGCCGTAGGTGTCGTTGATCTGCTTCAGGCGGTCCATGTCCACGCAGACGAAGGCCACCTGCCTGCCCGTCATCTCAAACCACTGGGGCTGCAGCTTCTCCAGCAGCCCGCGGCGGTTCATGAGGCCCGTCAGCATGTCGGTGATGCTGCTGAGGCGGCGCTCCTCGTACAGCCGCATCAGCTCCTCCCGCCGGTAGATGTTCTCCAGGGCGATGGAGATCAGCGCGTTGCTGGGCACATAGGCGCGGGAGGGCCCCCTGCCCGGGTCGTACTGCAGCACGCTGTAGCCGAAGTTGCGCCCCTTCTGGTGCAGCAGCTTTAAAAACAGCATCTGGGGCTCGTCCAGCCGCTCGGCCATCGGCGGCAGCAGGCGGCTGCGGTCGAAGGCGATCATCGGCATGCCGCAGTCCCGGTGGTCCCGTATGGCGTGGACCAGGCAGGCCTTCTCCCCCGACTCCTGCATCAGCGCGCCGGGCTCCCCGAACAGGCACAGGTAGTAGTCCCGCACGATGGGGCTGGCCACCCGCGAGCCGATCAGCACGCTGTGCAGCTCCGCCAGGTCGTCGCAGCCGCCCACCTCGATGCTCATGTTGTTCAGCAGCGCGTCCGAGTCGTTCTCCTGCTCCAGCAGGCCCATGGCATACTGGCTGACCTGCCGGTAGAAGTCGGCGGGCCGCCTGCCGCAGCCGCAGCTCTCCCCCAGCACGAACTGCCCCGGCAGCGCGATCCTGGTCTGTTCCTGCCGCGCGCCGCCCGCGCGGATGCGGCGGTCCAGCTGCTCCATGGCCCGCACCACCATGCCGTCGAAGTCCGGCTGGATGGTCGTCAGGCTGGGCATCTCCACGCCCAGGCGGGCGACGTTGTCAAATCCGGTGACGATCACGTCCTCCGGCACCCGCAGGCCGTGGCTCCGCAGGGTGCGCATCAGGCCCACGGCCATGTGGTCGTTGGCGCACACCACGGCCTCCGGGAGGTTCTGCGGGTCGGAGAAGAAGGCCTCGTAGGCGATCTCGCCGCAGTTCGACCACATGTTGCCGTGGCAGATCGCGCCCTCGGGCACGGGCAGGCCGTGGGCGGCCATCTCCTGTTTGAAGGCCTCGATCCGAAGGTCCGAGGCGTCGTGGCCCACGAAGCCCGCCTGCATGCGGATGCGCTTTAGGCCGTGGTGCTCGATCAGGTGGCGGACCACCGGGCGGATGGCCTGGTGTTCGTCGGTGTAGACGCAGTCCAGCGCGGCGTCGTCAAAGCGCACGGCGACCACCGGGCACTTGGCCCGCCGGATGACGCCGTACAGCAGGTCCCGGAACTCCCCCTCGTTGTAGCTGTCCGGCACGACGATCAGCCCGTCCAGCCGGTCGATGGCGGCGAAGCGGAATATGTTCTTCTCCTGCAGGTCGTACTCGCTCTGGGTCAGGTTGTAGCCCACGGTCATGAACACCACGATGTCGTAGTTCAGCCGCTTGCCCTCCCGCTCCAGCGCCCGGAACACGGCGTCGTCGAACACGGCGTAGGTCTTGGTCAGAAACACGCCGATGGCCCTGCGCTTTGAAAAGATCATACCGTCACCCCCCGAGGCACTTGGTTTACGGACCCATTATAGTGCATTTCGCGCCGTGTTGCAACCGCGACTTCGCGCCGCCAGTTCCCTATACAGCGCCTATATATTATAGTTAAAACCTATAGCCCGGTATTCCTTTCATGTATTGGACAGAATCCGGGCCCCGTGCTATCATAGGCCCATCACCATTTCAGGAGGTAATCCCATGAAGATTCGCAAGCTGTTTTCCATTCTGCTGATCGCGCTGCTGGCCCTGTCCTCCGTGGCCGCGCTGGCGGCGGAGATCCCCGCGCCCGAGGGCGACGACAACGTGATCGCCATCGGCGCCACCGAGGTGCCCCACGCCCAGATCATCGACAACGTCATCAAGCCCGCGCTGGAGGCCGCCGGCTGGAAGGTGGACCTGCAGGTGTTCAACGACTACGTGATCCCCAACACCTCGCTGGAGGACGGCGAGCTGGACGCCAACTACTTCCAGCACCTGCTGTACATGGAAAGCGAGAACGAGAACCGCGGCCTGCACCTGTACCCGGCGAAGGGCGTCCATCTGGAGCCCCTGGGCCTGTTCTCCGAGAAGATCACCAGCATCGACGACCTGGCCGACGGCGCTTCCATATCGCTGCCCAACGACGCGTCCAACGAGTCCCGCGCGCTGAAGCTGCTGGCCGACAACGGGCTGATCACGCTGGCGGAGAAGGACGGCCTGTACGAGCTGAGCGACGTGACGGAGAATCCCCACAACTATGACCTGGTGGAGCTGGAGGCGGCCAACACCCCCAACAGCCTGCCGGACGTGGACGCGGCCATCATCAACGGCAACTACGCGCTGCAACGCGGCCTGAACCCGGCCAGCGACGCGCTGGTGCTGGAGTCCTCCGACCCCAACGGCAACGTGTTCATCAACTACCTGGTGGTCAAGGAGGACAACAAGGACAGCCTGAAGACCCAGGCGCTGGTGGCGGCCTTCTCCACCCAGGAAGTGGTGGACTTCATCGAGGCCAACTACTCCGGCTCCGTCGTACCGGCGGCGGACCTGGTGGGCTAAAGAGCACTTCGGAACCCTCGGAATACAGGGGGCTGCCTCAAACGAACCGTTTGGTTTGAGGCAGCCCCATCAAGTGTGTATATAGGGAGCTAATAGCATGATCGAAATCAGGCATCTGGGCAAGCGCTTCGGCGACCTGACGGTGCTGGACGACATCAGCCTGACCATACGCGACGGCGAGATCTACGGCATCATCGGCCAGAGCGGCGCGGGCAAGTCCACGCTGCTGCGGTGCATCAACGGCCTGGAGCAGTACCAGACCGGCAGCATCCAGGTGGACGGCCAGGAGGTGTCGGCGCTGGACAAGGCCAGCCTGCACGCGCTGCAGAAGCAGATGGGCATGATCTTCCAGAACTTCAACCTGCTGTCGCGGCTGAACGTGTACGACAACGTGGCCCTGCCGATGCGCTTCGCGGGGCTGAACCCGAAGTCCCCCGAGAATAAGGCGCGGATACTGGAGCTCATTGAACTGGTGGGCCTTTCGGACAAGCTGAAGGCCCGGCCGCGGGAGCTCTCCGGCGGCCAGAAGCAGCGCGTGGCCATCGCCCGGGCGCTGGTGCTGAAGCCCCGGATACTGCTGTGCGACGAGGCCACCAGCGCGCTGGACCCCCGCATCACCCAGGGCATACTCAGCCTGCTGACCCAGATTCGCGACGAGATGAACCTGACCGTGGTGGTGGTCACCCACCAGATGGAGGTCGTCAAGCAGATCTGCGAGCGCGTGTCCTTCCTGAAGGACAGCCGTCTGATCCAGGAGGGCAAGCCCGAGGAGCTGTTCGTGATGCCCAACGAGGACATCAGCGCCTTCCTGGGCAAGACCGAAGAGGCCCTGCCCGCCACGGGCCGCAACATACGCATCTACTTCACCGACAACGCCGAGGAGATCCAGCTGATCTCCACGATGGCGCGGGAGCTGAACGTGGACTTCTCCATCTGCCGCGCGGACATGACCGACTTCCGCGGCAAGGTGATGGGCAGCCTGGTGCTGAACGTCAATGAGCGGGACGCCGGGCGGGTGCTGGACTACCTGCACGCCACCGATTACATCATAAGGGAGGACGGCTGACATGTTTGACGGCCAGATGTGGGATACGATATTGGCGGCCTTCGGCCAGACGCTGACCATGGTGCTGTGGTCGACGCTGTTTTCGGTGCTGCTGGGCTTCATCCCCGCGGTGCTTCTGACGCTGACCGCGCCGGACGGCCTGCGGCCCAACAAGCCCGTGTACTCGGTGCTCAGCTTCGTGGTGAACGTGTTCCGCTCGTTCCCGTTCATCATACTGATGGTGCTGGTGATCCCGCTGACCCGGGCCATCATGGGCAAGGCCATCGGCACCCGGGCGGCCATCGTGCCGCTGACGATCTCGGCCATACCCTTCGTGGCGCGGGTCATCGAATCCGCCTTCCGCGAGGTGGACCCCGGCCTGATCGAGGCGGCCCGCAGCTTCGGGGCCAGCGACAGCCAGATCTTTCTGCGCGTGTACGTGAAGGAGGCCTTCCCGGGCATACTCTCCGGCATCATACTGACGATGATCAGCCTGGTGGGCTACAGCGCCATGGGCGGCGCCATCGGCGCGGGCGGCCTGGGCGACGTGGCCATACGAAAGGGCTACCAGGCCTACAAGATCGAATACCTGGTGGCCACCAGCGCCGTGCTGATCGTGTTCGTGCAGCTGGTGCAGAGCATCGGCAACAAGCTGTACAACAAGCTGAGCTGAAAAAAGTGAGTCACTTGGGGACAGGTTCCAACTGACTCACTTTTTGTGTACATGGGGACAGATACAGTAGAACCGTCCCCATGTAAACTGAGTCACTTGGGGACAGGTTCCTGTTGACTCACTTTTGTGTACATGGGGACAGATACAGTAGAACCGTCCCCATGTAAACCTGAAGGGGGGCCGCATCGTGAAGGACGCCGCCACCGGCGCGGGGCTGACGCGCCTCCGGTTCATATTCAAGGGCCGCGTGCAGCACGTGGGCTTTCGCTACACCGCCTATTACTTCAGCCGCGGCCTGTACGTCACCGGCTGGGTCGACAACCTGCCCGACGGCAGCGTGGCCATGGAGGCCCAGGGCGCGCCCATGCAGCTGCAAAAGCTCCTCTCCCGCCTCAAGGGCCAGTTCGAGATCGACCACGTGTCCGTGGAAAAGCTGGAACCCGTGCCGCATGAGCGGGGGTTTCGGGTGAGGGGATATTAGGGAGCGAGGAGTGAGGAATGAGGAATGGCGGTTGAAATCCTGACGGATTTCTTTGATTCATGTGTTGTGCTGAGTCCGGCGCAGATCGATGGCGCTGGACTCAGTTTTAATAGCTTCCCCGTCGCAACGGGGAAGTACCCGCGCAGCGGGGGATAGGGCACTTATAACGCACCGCCGCGCGCAGCGATACGTTCAGGTCCCCCACCACCGCAAGCGGTCCCCCTCCCCGCTGCGGCGGGGAGGCACGAGCAGGCCACGGTTGTTCCTCATTCCTCACTTACCGCGTCCCCAAGCCATTCCTGTTCCCTGTACCCTGTTCCCTGTACCCTCTCAGGCAGGCATACTTCTGCTCCTCACTCCTAACACCTCACTCCTAACTTGTCAACAGGACCGTCCCTCTGACAGATTTTTATGTGGCATAATCTTGTCTTAACACCCTCGCTTATGTTATAATGTGGATGAACACACCGGCCGCGGGAGCGCGGAGGACGGTGGCCAATAGAGGAGGTATGAACCATGTGCAAACGCATTGCCCTGTTGCTGATCCTGGCGCTGATGATGGCGCTGACGGCGGCGGTCGCCGAGGAAGCCGAACTGATCTCAGAACCGCTGTTTGACGCGGTGGAGGAGCTGGAGGAGGTGGCGCTGACCGCGCCCGGGGACGCGGAGGCGGCACCGGCCGAGGTGATGGCCGCGGAGGCCGCCGTGCCCGATACCGCCCCGCTGAAACTGATACTGGGCAAGGGCGAGAAGTATCAATTGCAGATCGAGGGGGCCACCGGTTACAAATCCTCCAACAAGAAGGTCGTCACCGTGAGCGCCAAGGGCGTCGTCACCGGTATAAAGGCCGGCAAATCGGCGACGGTCACCGTCACCCGGAAGAAGGGCTCGGCTCAGAAGATCAAGGTCACGGTCAAAAAGGCTCCGAAGAAGGTCAAGCTGAACAAGACGAAGCTGACCCTCGAGGCGGGCAAGACCTACCAGCTGAAGGCGACGCTGCCCAGCGGCACCGCGTCGACCAAGCGGACCTGGAAGAGCAGCAAGTCGTCCGTCGCCAAGGTCAGCAGCACCGGCTTGGTGACCGCGGTCAAGGCGGGCACGGCGAAGATCACGGTCTGCACCTTCAACAGCAAGGTGAAGGCCGTGTGCACCGTGACGGTGAAGGCGGCGAAACAGCCACAGACGCCGACGGTCAAGGGCGGCAAGGTGGGCGTGTCCATGCCCACCATAGATCTGCAGCGCTGGAAGAGGGACGGCGAAAACCTCCGGGACACCCTGAAGAAAGCCGGCTGCGACGTGGTGCTGAAGTATGCGCAAAACGACGTTCCCACCCAGCTTTCCCAGATCGAGGCGATGATTGATGACGGCTGCGACGTGCTGATCGTCTCCGCCATCGAGGGCTCCTCCCTCGGCGCCGCGCTGGACAAGGCCGCCAAGAAGGGAATCAGGATCATCGCTTATGACCGCCTGCTGATGGATACCGATAGCGTCGACTACTATATCACCTTCGACAACTACAAGGTCGGCGCCGTGCAGGGCACCTATGTGAAGAATGCTCTGCGGCGACAACAATGCCCGTTACTTCTATCAGGGCGCCATCGACGTGCTGAAGCCCTACATGGACGCCGGCAAGATCACCGTGCCCTCCGGCCAGACCGATTTCGACCAGGTTGCCACCCCCACCTGGAGGACCGAAGTCGCCCAGAAGCGCGCTGAGAGCATCCTGACCGACCACTACGCCAAGGGCGATAATCTGGATGCCTGGCTGTGCTCCAACGACTCCACGGCCCAGGGCGTGATCCAGGCACTGGAGAAAAAATACACCGGCAAGACGTGGCCCGTCATCACCGGGCAGGACTGCGACTACGTGAACGTAAAGTACATCATCAAGGGCAAGCAGGCCATGTCCGTATTCAAGGACACCCGGACGCTGGTCAAGCGCGCCGCCACGATGGCCTGCCAGCTGCTGCTGGGCGAGACGGTCACCGTCAACGACACCGAGACCTACCACAACAACGTCAAGGTCGTTCCGTCCTTCCTGTGCGATCCCGTGTCCGTCACCGTCAACAACTACAAGTCGGCGCTGATCGACCCCGGCTACTACAGCGCGGCGGACCTCGCCGACTGAGCGGGCTGGGCCTCAGCAAGGTGCAATTTGAGCCTCCCCATCCGCAGATGGGGAGGGGGACCGCTTGCGGGGGTGGGGGTCCTGAACGTTCCGTCGTGCGCGGCGGTTCGCATGGGGTGCCCTATCCCCCGCTTCGCGGGTACTTCCCCATTGACATGGGGAAGCTATTGACCGCCGATGTACACCACAAGGGACGGTCCTTCCGGCAGCTTTGCTTCCGGAAGGACCGTCCCTTCAATATACTGTATTCCTCTCGCCGTGAATCCGCCCTTCGGCTTATTTCTTGGCGATGTACTTGCGGATATCCAGCGAGACCGCCAGCACGATGACGAGGCCCTGCACCACGTAGTTGTAGTACGGGTTGACGCCCAGGAACTGCAGTATGATCTTCAGCAGCTCGAACACCAGCACGCCGACCAGCACGCCAGGCACGGTGCCGATGCCGCCGGTGGTGGACACGCCGCCGATGGTGCAGCCCGCGATGGCCTCCAGCTCATAGCCCTGGCCCATCGAGGCGGAGGCGCCGCCGGACTTGGCCGCCAGCAGGTAGCCCGCGATGGCGTACATCACGCCGGCGGTGATGTAGATGCGCACCAGCGTGAAGGTGGTGTTCACGCCGGAGACCTCGGCCGCCACTTCGTTGCCGCCGATGGCGTACATGTACTTGCCGTGGCGGGTCTTGTTGTAGATGAACCAGAACAGCAGGCCGAACAGCGCCGCCACGAACAGCAGGTACGGCAGGTGGAAGCCGCGGGGATCGCCGATCTTGCCGTTGATCAGCGTGGTGTAGATCTTCTGGAAGCCGCCGATGGGCTGCGCGTCGGAGATCACCAGCGAGATGCCGTAGATGATGGTCTGGGTGCCCAGCGTGGCGATGAAGGGCGGCACGTGCAGCTTGGTGACCACGACGCCGTTGATCAGGCCCCAGATGAAGCCGGCCACCAGGACCACTAAGAACACGATGCCGATGTTCATCTCAGGCAGGAACTTCCACAGGCGGCCGTTGTAGTCGCCGCGCTGGCACATTATGCCCGCCACCACGGCGGCGAAGCCCACCTGGCGTCCGGCGGACAGGTCGGTGCCCTTGGTGATCAGGCAGCCGGACACGCCCAGCGCGATCAAAAAGCGTACCGCGGTGTTGCTGACCAGGTTCGAGAAGTTGCCCCAGGAGAAGAAGTTGTCCTTCAGGCAGCCGACGACGACGGCGGCGATGATCAGCAGGAACACAATGGGATTGCCCTTGACAATGCCCAGGAACTTCGCGCCGAAGCTTTGATTTTTCTTTCCCATAACTCAGTCCCCCTCGATTACTCAAACTGCGTGGCGAGGGCCATGATGTTCTCCTGCGTCGCCTCGCTGCCGTTTACAAAGCCGGTCACCCGGCCGTCGCACATGACCATGATGCGGTCGGACATGCCGATCAGCTCGCTCATCTCCGAGCTGATCATGATGATGCTCTTGCCCTCCTTGGCCAGATCCGCGATGATGCAGTAGATCTCGTACTTCGCGCCCACGTCGATGCCGCGGGTGGGCTCGTCCAGGATCAGCACGTCCGGGTTGTTGGCCAGCCAGCGCCCCACCAGCACCTTCTGCTGGTTGCCGCCGGAGAGGGACTTGATCAGCGTCTTGGAGGACGGCGCCTTGATGTTCATCTTCGCCACGTTGTCCTGCACCAGCTGCTCCACCTTTTTGCCGTTGATGACAAAGCCGTGGTCCAGGTAGCGGTTCAGCGACGCGATGGAGATGTTGTCGGCCACGCTGAGCACGGCCATGATGCCGCTGCCGCGGCGGTCCTCCGTCAGCATGGCCACGCCCTGGTCGATGGCGTCCTTCGGGCGGGCGATGCTCAGCGGCTTGCCGTTGTACAGGATCTCGCCGGTGGTGTGGCTGCGGATGCCGAAGAGGCCCTCCATCAGCTCGGTGCGCTGGGCGCCCACCAGGCCGCCGACGCCCAGGATCTCGCCCTTGCGCAGCTGGAACGATACGTGGCGGAACGAGCGCGGGTTGATGGAGGTGAAGTCCTTCACCTCAAACACCACGTCGCCGGGCACGTTGTAGCGGGGCGGGTACAGGTTGTGCAGCTCGCGGCCCACCATCTGGGTGATGATCTTGTCGGTGGTCAGCTCGTTGGCCTCCCAGGTGCCGATGTACTTGCCGTCGCGCATGATCGTCACTTCGTCGGCGATGCGCAGGATCTCATCCATCTTGTGGGAGATGTAAACGATGGCCACGTTTTCACGCTTCAGGTCTTCGATGATGCGGAACAGCGCCTCCACCTCGTTGGCCGTCAGCGACGAGGTGGGCTCGTCCAGTATCAGCACGCGGCAGTTGGCGGAGACGGCCTTGGCGATCTCCACCGACTGCATCTGCGACACGCTGAGCTCGCCGACCTTCTGGTGCGGGTCGAAGCTCATGCGCACCTTCTTCAGCAGCACGGCCGTGTCGTCGTACATCTTCTTGTGGTCGACGATCGGTATGAAGCCCAGCGCCTTCTTCATCGGATAGCGCCCCAGGAAGATGTTCTCGCCCACCGTGCGGGCGGGAATGGGCTGCAGCTCCTGGTGGACCATGGCGATGCCCTTCTTCAGGGCGTCCATGGGATCTGAGATGGTGACGGGCTGGCCGTCCATGCGGATCTCGCCCTCGTCCATCTTGTAGATGCCGAACATGCACTTCATCAGCGTGGATTTGCCGGCGCCGTTCTCGCCCATCAGCGCGTGGACCTTGCCGGGCCGCAGCTTCAGCTGCACGTTGTCCAGCGCCTTGACGCCGGGGAACGCCTTGCTGACGCCGCTCATCTCCAATACATATTCAGACATGCGGGCAACCCCCCTTTCATAGTAATGAGGAATGAGGAATAAGGAACCGGGAACGATTCCTCATTCCTCATTCCTCACCTCATTGCGACTGTCGGCGCCTTCCCGCGGAAGGCGCCCCGCTCTGCCGGTCGCGTTCGATCGCGCCAAATCCCAACAATGGGTGAGCCGGAAACCGGCCCACCCACTCCTGTCGCTTGGCGCCTGCGCGCCTTAAAAACGCATTACTGGGCGTCGACGTAGGCCTTGTTGACCTTCACATAGTCAACCCAGTAGTAGTTCTCGATCTCTTCGCCGTTCAGCAGCTTCACAGCCACGTCAACCGCCGCGTGGGACTGGCCGATGTGGTCGTTCAGCACGGTGCCGGTCATCTCGCCGTCCTTGACGAGCTGGACAGCCTCTTCCAGAGCGTCAACGCCCAGCAGATAGATGTCCTCGCCCACCTTGCGGCCGGCGGCGATGATGGCGGTGGAAGCGCCCAGCGCCATGGCGTCGTTGTTGCAGAACACGACCTCGACCGCGTCGCCGTACTTGCTCAGCGCGTTGGCGCACAGCTCCTGGCCCTTGGTCTGATCCCAGTTGCCCACCTGGTCGTCCAGGCACTCAACCTCATAGCCCGCGTCGGTCAGAGCCTTCACGGAGAACTCGGTGCGGTACTGCGCGTCGATGTTCTCGGGGTCGCCCTCGATCATGATGTAGGAGATCTTGCCGTCGCCGTTGATGTCGCCGTGGTTCTCCAGCTCAGCGACCATCTCGCCCTGGAAGGTGCCGGACTGACGGGCGTCAGCGCCGACGTAGCAAACCTGAGCGTTGTTCAGGATGCCCTCGTAGGACTCGTCCAGCGTGTTGCCGTCGGCGTCATAGGCCAGAGGCTCGCGGTTGATCAGCACCAGCGGGATGCCGGCGGCCACGATCTCGTCGATCACGGCGTCCGCGGAGGAGGTCTGCACCAGGTTCAGGATGATGACATCCATGCCCTGGGAGATGAAGGTGCGGACCTGGTTGGTCTGCTCGGCCATGTCGTTCTTGCCGTCGGCCATGGTGATCTCATACTTCACGTCGTCGGTCTCGAGGCTCTTGAAGTAGTTCTCGATCTCGTTGCGGTACAGGGTCATGAAGTTGTCGGTGAACTGATAGATGGACACGCCGACCTTGTAGGTCTTGGCTTCGGCGGACGCGAAACTGAACATGCCGATCAGCATCAGGGCTGCCAGAACGATGGCCAGGGTCTTCTTCATGGGTAATCGTCTCCTTGTTATGTTTATTATTCATGCGGCTCGACCGCATTGAATTCACACAATTTGCGATTTGCTGAGATTATAGCACAGTTCTGGCGAAATGTCCAGAGCAAATATGCTAAAATGTTACGAAACCGGACGAGGTAAGCGCCGGTCTACAGCCCCAATCCCTCGTAGATCAGGCTCCGGACCGTGGGGTGGATCACGTCGTAGCTGTAGCCGAAGCCGCGCACGTGCATGGCGTAGAAAGCGGAAAGGCGGTTGATCGGGTCGATCATGGTCCAGGCCCCCGCCGCGCCGTCCCAGCCGAACTCGCCGATCTGGCCCCGGCCGCCTATGGAGGTGTCCACCCGGGTGCGCACGCCCAGCGCGTAGGAGTAGCCCTTGCGGTTCCAGGCGTCGAAGCTGGCCCGGGACCTGGGCCCCAGCTGGTTGGCGCTCCACAGCTGCAGCATCTGGGGCGGGAGTATGCGCGCGCCGCCCTTCGACACGCCGCCGCAGGCCAGCGCGTCCACGAAGGCGATGTAGTCCGCCACGTCGCCGTACAGGCCCGCGCCGCCGCTCTCGTAGTTCGGGCTGATGCGGTAGTTGTTGATGTCGCCGGTGCGCAATTCGATCGCGCCGGTCTTCTCGTTCACCACGTACTGGGCGCACAGCCGCGCGGCGTCCTGCTCCTTCAGCGCAAAGCTCATGGTCCGAAGGCCCAGGGGCTCGAAGATACGCGCCTTCAGGTATTCCGAGAAGCGCCGGCCGGAGACGACCTCGATCACCGCGGCCAGCACGTCGTGGCTGGTGCTGTACAGAAAGTCCGTGCCCGGCTCAAAGCACAGCGGGTCCCGGGCCCGGGCGTCCACCAGCTGCCGCGTGGTGGCCAGGCCATGGGTCTCGGCCATGACCTTTTGCATCGCCGGGGTGGCCAGGTCGTAGTCCAGCCCGCTCTGCATGCTCATCAGGTGGCGCACGGTCATCACCCGCCGCGCCGGGCGCACGGCCTCGCCGTCCCGCACCGTCAGATGCCCATAGGCGGGCAGATAGTCGCTCACCGGGTCGTCCAGGCTCAGCTTCCCCTCCCCGATCAGCTGCATCGCCGCGCAGGTGGTGAACACCTTCGTGCATGAGTACAGGCAGTAGGTCTCGTCGCCGCGCATCGGCTGTTCCTTTTGCGCGTCGCGATGCCCCGCCGCGTGGCGGTACACCGGCTCGTGATCCCGGTACACCGCCAGGTCGCACCCCGGCACCCCCACGTCGGCCAGAGAATCCAGATACGCGGTCAGCTTGGAAAAATCCATGTGAATGCACCTCTTTATCATGTTGAGTCACTTGGGGACAGGTTCCAAGTGACTCAAAAATACTTCTATTGGTGTATATATATTTGTATCAATTTTGAGTCAACAGGGACCTGTCCCCGACTGACTCATTTACAGGTCCACCTTCGGTATCCCCGCGAACCCCTTCTCCAGGTCCGCGTCGGTGGGGATGTAGTCGGTCATCTGGCCGTCGTGGTACTTCTCGTAGGCCACCATGTCGAAGTAGCCGGTGCCGGTCAGGCCGGGTCAGGCCGAAGAGTATGGTCTTCGCCTCGCCGGTCTCCTTGCACTTCAGGGCCTCGTCGATGGCCACGCGGATGGCGTGGCTGCTCTCCGGCGCGGGCAGTATGCCCTCGACGCGGGCGAACTGCTCGGCCGCCTGGAACACGCTGGTCTGCTCCACGGCCCGGGCCTCCATGTAGCCGTCGTGGTACAGCTGGGAGAGTATGCTGCTCATGCCGTGATAGCGCAGGCCGCCGGCGTGGTTCGCGGAGGGGATGAAGCCGCTGCCCAGCGTGTACATCTTGGCCATGGGGCACACCATGCCGGTGTCGCAGAAGTCGTAGGCGAATTTGCCGCGGGTGAAGGACGGGCAGGAGGCGGGCTCCACGGCGATGAACCTGTAATCCGCCTCGCCGCGCAGCTTCTGGCCCATGAAGGGCGCGATCAGGCCGCCCAAATTGCTGCCGCCGCCGGCGCAGCCGATGATGATGTCGGGCTTGATGCCGTACTTGTCCATCGCGATCTTGGACTCCATGCCGATCACCGACTGGTGCAGCAGCACCTGGTTCAGCACGCTGCCCAGCACGTAGCGGTAGCCGGGGTTGGACACGGCGACCTCCACGGCCTCGGAGATGGCGCAGCCCAGGCTGCCGGTGGTACCGGGGAACTGCTCCAGTATCTTGCGGCCCACGGCGGTGGTGTCGGAGGGGCTGGGCACAACGGACGCGCCGTAGGTGCGCATCACCTCGCGCCTGAAGGGCTTCTGCTCGTAGCTGACCTTCACCATGTACACCTTGCAGTCAAGACCGAAGTAGCTGCAGGCCATCGACAGCGCCGTGCCCCACTGGCCCGCGCCGGTCTCGGTGGTCACGCCCTTCAGGCCCTGCTTCTTGGCGTAGTAGGCCTGGGCGATGGCGGAGTTCAGCTTGTGGCTGCCGGAGGTGTTGTTGCCCTCGAACTTGTAGTAGATCTTCGCCGGGGTCTGCAGCTTTTCCTCCAGGCAGTAGGCCCGCACCAGCGGCGAGGGCCGGTACATCTTGTAGAAATCCACGATCTCCCGGGGGATCGGGTACTCGCGGGTGTCGTTGTCCAGCTCCTGCTTGATCAGCTCGTCGCAGAACACGGGGGCCAGGTCCTCGGCGGTCATGGGCTTCAGCGTGCCCGGGTTCAAAAGCGGCGCGGGCTTGTTCTTCATGTCCGCCCGCATGTTGTACCAATACTTCGGTAGCTCGCTTTCCTCCAGGTAGATCTTGTAGGGAATCTTGTTGACTTCGCTCATGGTGATGCTCCTTTCCGATGTTGGTCGCGTCGGGACAGGGCATATAAAAACCCCGCCCCAGTGAAATTCGCTGGGACAGGGGTAAATGCTTCAACCCTGCGGTGCCACCCGGCTTGGCGCTTGCGCGCCCGCTCGCCGCCGTACCATCATACGGCGCTCTTTGATAACGGAGGAAGCTCCGTCTCCCCTACCGGGCCTTTGCCCCTCGGTTCGCCCTCGAAAGTCCATTCACCGCCGCCGTGCATGCCGCGCTTCCACCGCCCGCGGCTCTCTGAAATGCCGAATCGGAGGTTACTCCTCTCTCTCATCGGTTTGTGGGGCCATTATAGCAATGTGGTAAAGCGATGTCAAGTAATGTGTTTGTAAATCGCCGAAATCATAACACGTTCTCTGTTGATTCCCGGCCTGACATGCGATAACATAATATTGTAAGAATAAAAGAATTTCTTATGATTCGAGGGCGCACATGAGCATTTTCAACATCATCACCCTGTTCGGCGGCCTGGCGATGTTCCTGTACGGCATGCGGCTGATGGGCGACGGCCTGAAGGAGGGCTCCTCCGGCGCGCTGAAGAAGGTCATGCAAAGGGTGACCGGCACGCCGGTGAAGGCGTTTCTGCTGGGGCTTGTGATGACGGCGGTGATACAGTCGTCCACGGCCACCATCGTCATCACCTCGGGCCTGGTGGGCGCGGGCATACTGACGCTGCACCAGTCGCTGGGCATCATCATCGGCGCGAACGTGGGCACCACGGTGACGGGCCAGATCATCCGCCTGCTGGACCTGGACGCCTCCGGGGGCACGTCGCTTTTGCGCTTCTTCCAGCCCTCCACGCTGGCCCCGCTGGCGCTGATCGTGGGCGTGGTGCTGGTGATGACCAACCGGCAGAAGGATTCGGACAACGTGGGCCGCATCGTGATCGGCTTCGGCATACTGTTCTCGGGCCTTCTGAACATGACCGACGCCGTGGGCGCGCTGACCCAGTCCGGCATCATCGAATCGCTGTTCTCCCGGCTGGGCGAGAGCCCGCTGCTGGGCTACGCGATCGGCCTGGGGGTGTCCTTCGTGCTGCAGAGCTCGTCGGCCTCCATCGGCATACTGCAGGCCTTCTCCACGTCGGGGCTGTTGCGCTTCAACGCCGTCTACCCGGTGCTGATGGGCATCTACCTGGGCGACTGCGTGACCACCGCCATCGTCATCAACATCGGCGCGAAGCCGGACCCCCGGCGGGTGGGCGTGGCCAACATACTGTTCAACCTGGGCAAGACCGCGCTGATCCTGATCGGCGTCACCGTGGCGCGGCGCCTGGGCGCGCTGGACGGCCTGTGGGACAGCACGGTGGGCTCCGGCGCCATCGCCAACACGAACACCGTGTTCAACCTGGCCAGCGCGCTGCTGCTGCTGCCGGCCATGGGCCTGTTTGAGAAGCTGAGCCTGAAAATCGTCCGCGACGCCGCCGAGCCGGCGGGCCCGGCCCCGGGAAAGCCGGAGCCGCACGTGCTGGATTCGCTGAACCCGGTGTTCCTGGCTACCCCCGGCCTGGCGCTGAACGCCTGCTACGACGTGCTGATGGAGATGTTCCGCCTGGCCCGCGGCAACATCGTCCGGGCCTTCGACGTGATCAACCGCTTCGACGCGGGCGTCGTGGCGCAGCTCCGCCAGGACGAGGACGCCCTGGACGCCCTGGCCGACCACGCCAGCAACTACCTGATGCAGATCTCGGCTCACATCACCTCCGAGGCCCATGTGGAGACCATGAACCACTACTACTCGGTGATCTCCGAGTTTGAGCGCCTGGGCGACCACGCCATGAACATCGCCGAGGACGCCGAGGAGATGTTCGGCAACGGCGCGGCCTTCTCCGACTACGCGCTGCGGGAGCTGAAGGTGGTGCACGATCTGATCAACGCGGTGCTCAGCTACACCGGCAGGACCTTCGAGCGCTGCGACGCCATGGCTGCCAAGCACATCGAGCCCCTGGAGGAGGTCGTGGACGACATGGTCAACGCCCTGCGCCAGAACCACCTGGAGCGCCTGCGCCAGGGCAAGTGCTCGGTGCTGGCAGGCACGGAGTTTCTGAACCTGCTGTCGGACATCGAGCGCATCTCCGACATCTGCTCCAACGTGGGCGTGTTCACCATCGCCCGCGCCAACCCCGGCCTGAAGCACGAGATCCACGACTACGTGTCCCGGCTGCACGCCGGCAAGGACGAGGACTTCAACCGCGAATACCACGCGGCCCACGACCACTACTTCCAGCTGTTGAACGCGGAGGAGGCAATCGCGTGAACATACAGATCTTCGGCACCAAAAAGAGCAGCGACACCCGCAAGGCCGAGCGCTGGTTCAAGGAGCGCCGCATCAAGGCCCAGTTCATCGACCTGCTGGACAAGGGCATCAGCCGGGGCGAACTGAAGAGCGTCGCTACGGCCTGCGGCGGCCTGGACGCGCTGATCGACGAGGACGCCCGCGACCGCGACGCCCTGGCGCTGGTCAAGTACGCCGCCCCCGCCCAGAAGGAGGACGCCCTGCTTGCACACCCGCAGGTGCTCAAGCAGCCCATCGTGCGCAACGGCAAGTCCGCCGCGGTGGGGTACAGGCCGGAGGTGTATGATGCGTGGAGCAGGGAATAGGAATGGGCATTAGGCAATAGGCATTAGGGAATAGGGAAAAGTGAGGAGTTAGGAGCATGAGTCAGTTGATTCATGCTCCTTTTTCTCGAATGAGTCACGGGGACAGGTTCCTTGACTCATTTTGAAAGTCGGAATGAGTCAGGGGGACAGGTTCCTTGACTCATCGGGTTCCCCTCTCAGGCGCTGCGCGCCAGCTCTCCCCCCGCGGGGGGAGAGCCAAGGCTGCCGCGCGTGAGCCACGGGGACAGGTTCCAATGGCATTAAGTTAACGAAAGCCCCGGGTGCCCTTCCACCGCAAGCGGTCCCCCTCTCCAGGGGCCTGCCGGACTGTTCTCCGGGCGCTCGAACCCACTGCGGTGGGGAGGCACAAAATGTGAATGCCGCCCAAAAGCTTCCCCACCGCAGTGGGGAAGTACCCGCGAAGCGGGGGATAGGGCATCCCAACCGCTTAATGAGTCACGGGGACAGGTTCCTTGACTCATTTTGAGCGCCGGAAAGGGACTGCGGGGATGACGTGGCAATCCGGTCCCAGACTATTCCTGTTCCCTGTACCCTGTTCCCTGTTCCCTCCCGGGCGGGCGCCGCATCGGCGCCCCTACGGATGACAGCGAGAACCGTCCCCGTTGTCATCTTCTTCGGCCAAAAGATGACAATGAGAACCGTCCCCGTTGTCATCTCCGTCTCACGCCGGGAAGCTCGCGGTGATCCTCAGCGTATGGGGGTCCGGCGCGGCGGCGGCGATGCGGCCCTTGTGGGCCGCGGTCACCGCGCGGGCGACGGACAGGCCGATGCCGTAGCCCTTCACCGCCGAATTGCGGGAGGGGTCGCCCCGCCAGAAGCGCTCGAACATGTTGTCCAGCAGCCCGGGGGCGACGGATTCCACGCTGTTCTCCACCTCCAGGCGGATCGAGCGGCCCTGGCGCCTGAGGCTCAACTTGATGCGGCCATGCTCGTCGGAGTACTTCATGGCGTTATCCAGCAGTATGGATACCAGCTGGCGGATCTGCCTGGCATCGCCGGTCATGGACAGCATCGGCTCCACGTCCATCTCGAAGGTCTTGCCGCGGGTCAGCGCCAGCGCCTGGAACGAGGCGGCGGTCTCCCCCACCGCGTCGGACAGCGGGAACTCGATCATCGTGCCCGGCTCCGGCGCCTCCATGCGGGACAGGAAGATCAGATCGCCGGTCAGGTCCGTCAGGCGCGCGGTCTGCTGGCGGATGTCGGCCAGCCATTCGCTGTCGCCGTGCTCCATCTCGATGAGCTCCGCGTCGGCGTCGATGATGGTGATGGGCGTGCGCAGCTCGTGGCCGGCGTCCGATATGAAGCGCTTCTGGGCCTCGTAGCTGCGCAGTATGGGCCGGACGATGCGCCCGGACAGCAGCAGTATCAGCAAAAACACCGCCGCCAGCACGACGGCGCAGATGGCGGCGCTTCGGCGCAGCAGCATGTGAAACTGCGCCAGCTCCCGGCCGCAGTCCAGGAAGATCACCCGCGCGCCGCCGTCCGGCTCCTGCGCGCACAGGTAGCGGTAGATGCCGTCAAAGCCCGACCGACCGCCGCCGAACACCCCGGCGGCCAGCGCCTGGGCGGCCGCGTCGTCCACGGCGGTGATGCGGCGGGTGTCCGATTCCAGCGCGCCCCCGTCCGCGTCCAACAGCACCCAGAAGTAGCGCTTCTCGAAGGGCAGCTCCGGCGACCGGTAGTCCGGCCCCGGCGCGGGCCACTCGAAGTTTTCGTCCATGGCCGGGAACGCGCCGCCGTTCTGGGCCAGCAGCGCCAGTATGCCGTCCGCCTCGCGGACCACGCGCTGGTAGTTCAGCGCGTTCAGCCCGCCCACGATGACGCCCAGCACCGCCAGCAGCGACAGCATCGACGCCAGCACCAGCCGGAACCTCAGCTTGCGGATCATGGCTTCTCCTCCAGCGAATAGCCCGCGTTGCGCGTGGCCTTGATCTGTATGTCGGCCCCCAGCGCCGCCAGCTTCTTCCTCAGATACGATATGTACACCCACACGATGTTGATCTCCGCGTCGCTGTCCTGGCCCCAGATGCGCTCCATGAACTGCTCGGTGGAGATCAGGTGCCGCGGGTTGGCCAGCAGCAGCTCCATCATCTGAAACTCCTTGCCGGTCAGCCGGAAGCTGTTCGCCGGCGAGGACAGCTCGAAGGTCGCCCGGTCCAGGCAGATGTTGCCCATGCGCATCCGCGAGGTGTTCTGGACCGACAGGGTCCGGGTCATGGCGCGGATGCGGGCCAGCAGCTCCCGGGCGGCGAAGGGCTTGGTCAGGTAGTCGTTGGCCCCGGCGTCCAGCCCCGTCACCTTGTCGTCCACCTCGGACTTCGCCGTCAACAGCAGTATCGGCAGATTGTTCCCGGCGGCCCGGACGCGCCGGAGCACGCTGATGCCGTCCAGCTTCGGCATCATGATGTCCAGCACCGCGCCGTCGTAGTTGTTCGCGGACAGCCAGTCCAGCGCCGCCTCGCCGTCGTACACGGCGTCCACCTCGTAATTGTTCTTCTTCAGTATGGCGGTGATCGCCCTGGACAGCGCCAGTTCGTCCTCCGCGAGCAGCAGCCGCATGCCGAATCCTCCCCCGATGCGTTTTTACGCCTATAATGGTAGCACAGCAAGCTTAAATGTAGTTTAATTCCGGGCGTTCACACTTTGTTTTCATTTCTTTCGGCGTGTTTTCACAGACGGCCGCCGCATTCTTAGGTTGATTTTAGGTTCGTCGCATACAATCATCCCATGACAGGCGCCAAGCGCCCATCGGGAAAGGCGGTAGACCATCCATGACAAGACAGGCAAAGCCCCGCAGGAAGCGGCGCGTCAGGAAAATCATATTGTTCCTGCTGATCCTGCTGCTGCTGGCGGCGGCCGGCTGGTTTGCGTACAGTTCGCTGAAGGCGGAGTACACCGTCACCTACGACAGCTATACCGCCACCACCGGCAGCATCTCCAACGCCCTGTCCTTCAGCGGCAACCTGAGCCTGATCGACAGCGCCACCTATGCCGCGGCCTCGTCGGCCACGGTGAAGACGCTCTACGTGGCCGCCGGGGACCAGGTCAAGGAGGACGACAAGCTGCTCCGGCTGTCCAACGGCGAGACCGTCACCGCGGGCTTTGACGGCCGGGTGAACAAGCTGAACGTGGAAAAG
The DNA here is from genome assembly GCA_902777335.1 of uncultured Eubacteriales bacterium. Lineage (GTDB taxonomy): Bacteria > Bacillota > Clostridia > Christensenellales > Aristaeellaceae > UBA2862. The sequence continues at coordinate 6,663 of CACYTF010000051.1, read as the reverse complement.
GGCGACGAGGTGACCGTCGGCCAGGAGCTGGTGCAGATCGCGGACTTTGAGCACATGAAGGTGTCCTTCCGCGTGGACGAGTACGACATCGGCAACGTGCAGGTCGGCCAGTCCTGCACCGTGACGGCCACCGCCACCGAGAAGCGGTTCGATTCGACCGTGGAATCCATCGACTACATCTCCTCCTCCAGCGGCAACGTGGCCTACTACACCGCCACGGCGCTGGTGGACGTGGACGACGCCTCGGTGCTGCCCGGCATGCAGGTGACGGTGAGCATCACCCAGGAGGAGGCGCAGGACGTGGTCATACTGAAGGTGGACGCCATCAGCTTCGACGCCACGAACCAGGCCTTCGTGTGGATGAAGAACGAGGCCGGGGCGCTGGAGCAGAAGACGATCACCACCGGCGTGTCCAACGGCAACTACATCGAGATCACCGACGGCCTTACCGACGGCGACGAGGTGTACGTGGAGGTCGAGACCACCGCCGTCAGCGGCGCGGCGGGCCTGCTGAGCGGCCTGTTCGGCGGCACGCGCTTCAACCAGTCCAGGGGCAGCCAGCGCAGCGGCGGCGGCAGCGGCGGCTTTGACCGGAGCAACATGCCGGACTTCTCCAGCGGCGAGCGCCCCAGCTTCGGCGGCGGAGATTTCCCCGGCAGGAGCAACTGATATGGATGCGAAGATGACATCGGGCCCGTTCTTTAAGATGGAGAAGATCAACAAGTTCTACCAGATGGGCGAGGAGCGGGCGCACATCCTGAAGGACGTGGACCTTTCCATCGACGAGGGCGAATACCTGTCGGTGCTGGGCCCCTCCGGCAGCGGCAAGAGCACGCTGATGAACATCATCGGGTGCCTGGACGTGGCCACCTCCGGCCGCTATGCGCTGCACGGACAGCCGGTGGAGGAGATGACCGAGGCCGAGCTGGCCCGGCTGCGCAGCGAGGAGATCGGCTTCGTGTTCCAGAATTCCCAGCTGCTGCCGCGGCTGACCGCGCAGAAGAACGTGGAACTGCCGCTGATCTACGCGGGCGTCGGCCCCCGGGAGCGCCGCAGGCGCGCCAGGGAGCTGCTGGAGCGGGTGGGGCTTTCCGACCGCATGGAGCACCTGCCGAACCAGCTGTCCGGCGGCCAGCAGCAGCGCGTGGCCATCGCCCGGGCGCTGGCCGGCAACCCGACGCTGCTGCTGGCGGACGAGCCCACCGGCGCGCTGGACCAGAAGACCGGCAAGCAGGTGATGGCGCTGTTCCAGGAATTGAACGACGAGGGCCGCACGATCATCATGATCACCCACGACATGAACATCGCGAAGAACGCCCGCCGGGTGGTGCACATCATCGACGGGGAACTGAGCGAAGGGAGGAGCACAAGCGATGCTTAAATCCATCCGTTCCACCGTCATCATGATCGGGGAGTGCTTCCGGATGTCCCTCGCCAACATCCTGGGCAACCGGGCCCGCTCGTTTTTAACGGTGCTGGGCATACTGATCGGCGTGGCGGCGGTCATCGCGCTGATCACGACGGTCAACGGCTTCTCCGGCTCGCTGTCCAGCTCGTTTTCCAGCATGGGCGCGGGCACGCTGACGGTCACGGTGTCGGGCAGCGACCTGAAATCCGGCCTGACCACCGAGGATCTGGAGGGCCTGACCGGGCTGGACGCCGTGGAGGGCGTGACGCCCAGCGTGTCGCTGAGCGCGCGCGTCTCGCGGGGCGGCAGCTACGAGACCCGGATCTCGGTGTCCGGCAAGAACACCTACTACTTCCGGCAGAACGCGGACCTTATGACCCGCGGCCGGACCATCAACATCACCGACGAGGAAAACATGACCTTCGTGTGCGTGATCAGCCCGGACATGGTGGAGTCGTTCTTCTACGGCGTCGACCCCATCGGCGAGAGCCTGTACGTCGACGGCATGCCGTTTTTAGTGGTGGGCCTGATGAAGGAGGACAGCGATTCCAGCATCGCCGGCATGATGAACGGCAGTCCGGACATACTGATCCCCTACACCACGGCCATGAAGATGAACAACACCAGCGTGGTAACGTCGTTCACGGCCTATCTGGCCGACGGCTGGGACTCGGAGGCCGCGACCGACGCGCTGGAGGCGGCGCTGGACGCGCTGTTCAGCTACGAGGACGACTGCTATGAGATCATGGACATGTCCTCCATCGAGGGCACCATGAAGAACATGCTGAACATGGTTTCGGCGCTGCTGGCGGGCATCGCGTCGATCGCGCTGGTGGTGGGCGGCATCGGCATCATGAACATGATGCTGACCACCGTCACCGAGCGCACCACCGAGATCGGCCTGAAGAAGGCCCTCGGCGCGATCCCCTGGCAGATCCAGATCCAGTTTCTGATCGAATCGTTCCTGCTGTCGGTCATCGGCGGCGCGGCGGGCATCGTGCTGGGGCTGCTGCTGTCGCTGATCCTGTCGAAGGTCATGGGCACCGGCTTCGTGATCTCCACCTTCGCCATACTGCTGGGCGCGGGCTTCTCGGCGGCGGTGGGCATCGTCTTCGGCTGGGCCCCCGCCAGAAAGGCCAGCAGGCTGAACCCCATCGACGCGCTGCGGTCGGCGTAAGACACTGACAATTCCTCATTCCTCATTCCTAATTCCTAATTAAAAAGGAGGTCTTCCCATGAATTTCAAGCGCATACTTTCCGCACTGATCGTTTCGGCCGTATTGCTTGCGCCCTGCGCGCTGGCGGACAGCATCACCTTCACCGGCACGGTCGCGGCCAGCGGGACATACGAGGTCTACGCGCCCATCGGCGGCACCGTGGAGGCGGTGAACGCCCAGGCGGGCCAGAAGGTCGCGGCGAACGACGTGCTGGTGAAGCTGTCCACCACCAAGGTGTACGCCGAGGAATCCGGCACCGTCACCGCCGTGTTCGGCCAGCCCGGCGATTCCGCCGACACCGTGGCCCAGAAGTACGGCGCGGTGATGTACATCGAGGGCGAGAGCGTGTACAGCATCGACGCCTCCACCGACAACGCCTACAACTCCACCGCCACCAAGTTCGTCCACGTGGGCGAGGCGGTCTTCCTGAGCTGCTATTCCGACGGCAGCCACACCGGCGGCGGCGTGATCACCGCCGTCCAGGGCACCGGCTACACGGTGCAGGTGACCTCCGGGGAGTTCCTGATCGGCGAGACCGTGAACGTCTACCGCGGCGACAGCCCCGTGTCCACCCAGCGCATCGGCCGCGGCACGCTGAACCGCATCAGCCCCACCGCCGTCACCGGCAGCGGCAGCATCGTGGCCTTCGCCGTGTCCCCCGGCGACGCCGTGCAGCGGGGCGACCTGCTGTTTGAGACCCTGGACGGCGCGTTCAGCGGCCTGTACATGTCCGGCAGCGAGATCGCCGCGGGCGTGAGCGGCACGGTCAGCCAGATCAACGCCCAGCAGGGCGGCGCGCTGCAGAAGGACGGCGTGGTGGCCGTGATCTACCCCGAGGGCGCCATGCGCGTGGAGGCCCAGATCGCCGAGACCAATCTGGCTTCCGTCGCCGTCGGCGATCCGGTGAGCATCGAGCTGGTCTGGAACCAGGACGAGGGCGTCACCTACCCCGGCACGATCAGCATGATCTCCGCCATCGCGGACAGCGCCGCCTCCGAGGGCGCGAACGCCGACAGCGCCGCCACCTACACCGTGTACATCGACTTCGCCCCCGACGAGAACACCCGCTACGGCATGAACGCCGTGGTGACCACGCTGGACGCGGAGGCGGAACCCGCGGACGCGGAGAAAGAGGAAGAGACCGCGGACGCGGAGGCCGAGCCCGAGGCGGCGCAGGAGGACGTGCGGACCCGCAAAATGCCGGAGGGCTTTGATCCCGCGAATATGCCGGAGGGCTTCGACCCTGAAAACATGCCGGAGGGCTTTGATCCCGCCAACATGCCGGAGGGCTTCCCCGGCCAGGCCCCCGCGGCCGCTCCCTCCGCCGACGAAGAGGTGAGCGAAGATGCGCAGCCCTAAGCGCCTGATCTGCGCCATACTGGCCCTGGTGATCGCGGTGTTCGGCGTGATAGCGTCCGCGGAGGATATGTCCGCGGAGACGGCTTTCGCGGAGACGGTGTCCGCGGACGGGGCCCTGGCGGGCATGGAAGTCACCGCGTCCGATTCGGCGGACGCCGAATCGAACGCGGTGACAGATGAGGTGACGGCCAGCGGTGACGAGACCACCCAAGAGCCTTCCCCTTTAGGGGAAGGTGCCGAGCGCAGCGAGGCGGATGAGGTCGTCCCCCCTGACGAACCGACGACCGACGCCCCCGCAGAAGAGGAAACGACCTCTTCAGTCTCGCCTGACGGCGAGACAGCCTCCCCTGAAAGGGAAGCCTCAGAGAACCCCGCCGCCACCCAAAAGCCTTCCCCCGATGGGGAAGGTGCCGAGCGCAGCGAGGCGGAAGAGGTCTCCCCCACCGCCGAACCGACGGAAGCGCCCACCGTGGAACCCACCGTCGAGCCTACCGCCGCCCCCACCGTGGAACCCACCGCTGAGCCCACCACCGCTCCCACAATGGAGCCCACCGCGGCCCCTGCCACGGACCCCACCGCCGCCCCCACCGTGAAGCCCACAACGGCCCCCGCCGAGTCGCCGGAGATCACCCTCACCGTCATGGCGTCCAAGGACATCGACGTCCAGGAGGACACCTACACGATCCCCGCGGGCAGCACGGGCCGGATCAAGTTTTCCTGGCGGTACTCGGGCGATCACAGCGGCTATAAGGTCACCGTCACCGACGCGCAGAAGGCGGTGGTGTACGAAGGCGAGCAGGAGAAGTCCTCCTACAAGCTGTCCGTCGAAGGGCTGAGCGAGGGGCGCTACACCTTCAAGGTGACGGCGCTGTCGGAGGGCAAGGCCGTCGCCACCGAGAAATACCGCTTTCGCGTGATCATCGCCCGGGACGAGCCGGACAACCAACCGCCCGGAGAGCCCCCGGAGGGGGAGTTTCCCGGCGGAGGCCGGCCGAGCGGCTTCTCATTCGGCGGCTTCTCCGGCGTCCGGCCCTCCGGCGGCAAGTCCTCTTCCGCCGCGCCCGGGGCGGAGGCGGACCAGGGCTTCACCGTGACGCCGGGCAAGGCCCTGACCAGCGCCCACAGCACCGGGACCAGGGACATGACGCTGTACGGCGCGCTGACCCCGGAACCGGCCGAAGGCGCGATGACGCGGCTGACGCTGGGCGAAACGGCGCTGGAAGTCGCGCTGGACGGCGGCGAGAGCGCCTTCACCGCGCAGCTGGAGGGCGACCGGCTGATCCTCGCGCCGGAGGGCGACGGGGAAGTCTGGACGCTGAACGGCTATGCCCTCAGGGCGCTGAACCGCAGCGGCATTGCCGCCGTCGAGCTGGCGCTTGGCGCGGACACGGCCGCGTTCCCGACGGACTACATGCCCCGGGGCGACGTCTACGCCGAGCTGTGCGCGGCGGGCTACGTCTCATCGGACTACGACTACAGCGTGTCCGCATCGGGCGTGTCGGTTTGCGTGGACGGGCGTACATATCGCCTGGACGGCTCCGGACAACTGCTTTTGACAGAGGAATGAAGCTATGAAAAACAGACTGATCGCGCTGCTGGCGGCGCTTATGATCCTCGGCGCGCCGGCGCTGGCGGAGGTGTACGCGGGAACGACGGCGGCCCTCTACACCGTGCCCGTGCGCGCGGACGCCGCCGGCGTCGTGGAGGCGCTTAACGCCGTGGTCGGGCAGCGCGTCGAGGCGGGCGACCGTCTGGCGGCGCTGAGAGCGGAGCGGACCTTCGCCACCCAGGACGGCACCGTCGCCCTGGTCTGCGCGGAAACCGGCGACAGCGTGGACGGCGAGGTGCTGGAGCTGACGCCCATGGAGCGCTACACCCTCCGCTGCACGGTGGACAAGGCCTACCAGAGCGCGGAATCGACGCTGGTGCACAGCGGCGAGACGGTGTACGCCCGGTGCACGTCGGACGGCACGCACCGGGCCGTGGGGCGCGTCACCCAGATCGACGGCGCTGAATTCACCGTGCTGACCCTCGGCGGCGAGCTGTACGTCGGCGAGACGGTCTACCTGTACCGGGACGCGGACTTCACCGCCGCCCAGCGGGTGGGCGTCGGCACGGTGCTGGCCGCCGACTCCGAGGTCTACGAGGGCGCGGGCAAGCTGACCCTGCTGCGGGTGAGCGCCGGCGATACCGTGGAGCGCGGCCAGCTGCTGTACGCGACGGACGGCGGCGAGATCGCCGCGCCGGAGGGCGGCATACTGGCGTCGCTGTCCCGCGACATCGGCGACGCGGTCGCCGAGGGCGACATCGTGGCCGAGATCGTGCCGGGGGACGCCGTATGCGTTGAGATCAGCGTGGACGAGCAAACCGCGGCAACCCTCCGCACCGGCGACAGCGCCCGCATCACCCTCGCCGGCCAGGAGGAAGAGCTGCCCGCCACCGTCGCGGCCATCTCCGCCATCGCCGACTCCGACCAATACACCGTCCGCGTCCTCCCCGCCCAGGACCTGTCCCTCCCGCTGGGCATGAGCGCCAGCGTGAGAATAACGGGAGCGTGAGGCGTGAGGAGCAGATGACAGCGGGGACGGTTTGCGTGGAAAGGAAAAGACAGAAAAGGCAACAAAAACAAGCCACCCATTGGCAGCCAACAGAGATAAGAGACGAATAGCCTTATTCAGC
>CACYTF010000050.1 GCA_902777335.1 uncultured Eubacteriales bacterium | reverse complement strand
TCAGCGCACCCGCGCGGTAGCCTTGGCTCGCCCCGGTGACGGGGAGAGCTGGCGCGCAGCGCCTGAGAGGGGAATCCCACAAGAAAACGTGAAGATCCCCTTTTTTGCCTTCGGATGATTTGACACCCCGCGCGGCGTGTGCTATATTGTTACCGGACATCCCATCAACGGAGGGAGCATCGGATATGAAGATCAAGGGTCTATCGCGCGCCGTCGCCCTGGCGCTGTGCCTTTCGCTGCTTTTTGCCTGCGGCCTGGGCGAGGAGGCGCCGCTGGCCGAGCCGGTGGACGCGCCGGTATCGGAATTGGAGGAATGGGTGTTGACGCCCGGCCCCGAGGGCGCGGACGCCCGGGTGCTGGCCGCGGAGGAGGACGCCGCGCCCACGGCTGAACCGACGATAGCGCCCACCGCCGCCCCCACGGCAGCGCCCACCGCGTCGCCCGAGCCGGCCCGGCGGGGCTTTTCTGAGACCGAAGCCATCGACACCGCCACGTTTGAAAACGTGAACCTGGTGCACGAAGCGGGCTTCAAGGGGTATCTGGCCACGGTGCAGGGCACGCTGACGCTGAAGGACGTGCTCATCGAGGGCAAGCCAGCCCGCGGCGTCAGCCCGTTCAAGTTCTTCAAGCTGGGGCCGAAGGGCCGGATCGTGGTGGAGGACGGCGCGCAGCTGACCGCGGACGCCGCCGCGCTGTGCGTCAACAGGGGCGATACCCAAAAGCTGCGCCTGACCTACCGGGGAAAGCACCTGTCCGGCGGCAAGGCCCGGTGGAAGAGCTCCAACGAGAAGGTCGTCAAGGTCTCCAAGGCCGGCGTGCTGTCGGCCCTGAAGAAGGGCAACGCCGTGATCACCGCCACCTATCGGGGCCGTTCGGTGAAATGCCGGGTCGCCGTCACCAACATCGTCTACGTGCAGGCTGTCGAAATCACCGAGGAAAAGCCGGTGGTGTCGCTGAACCGCACCGCCAGGCTGAAGGCGCGGTTCACGCCCGCCAAGCCCACGAACCGAAAGCTCACGTGGAAATCCTCCGACGAATCGGTGGCCGCCGTGGACGAGAACGGCGTGGTCACGGGCGTCGCGGTCGGCACGGCCACGATCACCGTCACCACCGACGACGGCGGCAAGGCCGACACCTGCCTGCTGACGGTGAAGGAGGTCAGGCCCACGAGCCTGAACCTGGAGCACCGGTTCCTCACCATGGACCTGGGCACCACGATGAAGACGCCGGCCCGGGTGCTGCCCGAGAACAACTCCTACCCGGGGCTGGCCTACGCCTCCAGCGACACGTCGGTGGCCACTGTGGGCAAATCCACCGGCATCATCGAGGCCAAGAAGTGCGGCGTCACCACCATCACCGTCACCTCCACCTGGTACCCCAAGGCCGTGAAGACCTGCAAGCTGTACGTGCTGGAGCCCGGCTCCGGGCCCATGGCGGGGCTGATCATCGGCATCAACCCCGGCCACCAGAAGACCGGCATCAACAAGCAGTACCCGATGGCCCCCGGCTCCTCCAAGACAGGCAGGGGCGTCGGCGTCGGCGCCGGCGGCCACTGGACCCACATGGCGGAGTACGAGACCAATCTGCAGGTGGGCCTGAAGCTGGCCAAGCGCCTGGAGGATCTGGGCGCGACGGTGGTGATGACCCGCACCACCAACGACGTGATGCTCACCAACATCGAGCGGGCCAAGATGCTGAACGACGCCGGCGTGGACATCGCGCTGCAACTGCACTGCGACGCCGTGGACGATCCCTCCTTCCACGGCTGCGCCACCTACTACCGCGACAACAGCAGCTGGGTGACCGAGAGCCGCGACATGGCAAAGCTGCTGGCCAAGGGCATCAGCTACGACACCGGCTGCGTGAACCGGGGCGCGAAGGTCTACAACGGCTACATGAGCCTCAACTGGAGCACCACCCCCGCGGTGCTGATCGAGATGGGCTTCATCTCCAACGAAAAGGAGGACCGGCTGCTGGCCAGCGACGACTACCGCGGCAAGGTGGCCGACGGCATCGTGCGGGCCCTGCGGGTGTACTTCGAGCGATGATCCATAAAAAACAGGCTTCGGCGTCACGGCGTCGAAGCCTGTTTTTATGGATCCTTTACCAGTTCAGCACCCACGCGGCGTCGTAGCCCATGGCCTCCTGCACGATGTCGAAGATCTCCCACAGGCGGGCGTCGTCCTCGTCGCTCAGGCGGTAGGTCTGGTCGGCGGTCTTGTCGGTGATGTAGGGGCAGCCGTCGGTGGCCACGGCGAAGTCGTAGAGCGCGCCGTCCTCCATCGTGCAAAAGAGCGTGCAGTTCATCGTGCAGTTCTCCAACTGCGCCTTGTTCTTCCTGGCCCGCAGCAGCATGTCCTGCAGCTCGCTCAGGGTCTCTTCGTCCAGCACCGTCTGCTCCTCGCGGTTGCCGTCGTAGTCCTCGTAGATCATCAGCGCCTCGGTCAGCTTCTGGCCCTCGGCCACGGCCGACGCGCCCAGCAGCATCAGCGCCGCCAGCAGCGTGCAAATCATTCGCTTCAAAGGTATCCCTTCTCTCCATAGTGTACTCCGTTCCTATTATAGCCGCGCGCCCCGCGCGAATCAATCGGCGGGGCGCATAAGTCAACAAATCATCACGTTGTGAACACAATCTCTCCCCCGCCCCGGTCAGACGCATTGACGGGGCATGCGGTTCGTGATACAATTAGTATGGATGATTTTGCGGAGGGGGATACCCGGTGGTTTTTTCCAGCCTGACCTTTTTGCTGCTCTTTTTGCCGCTGACGCTGCTGCTGTGCTTCGCCCGCCCGGGCATACGCTGGCGCAACGGCGTGCTGCTGGCGGCGTCTCTGCTGTTCTACGCCTGGGGCGAGCCGGTGTGGGTGCTGGCGATGGTGGGCTCCGCCGCCGTCAACTACCTGTGCGGGCGCATGATCGGCCGCACGAAGGCCCCGCGCAGGCGCAGGCTGTGGCTGATCGTGGGCGTGGCCACCTCGGCGGCGCTGCTGTTCGCCTTCAAGTACGCGGCGTTCTTCGCCAACACGTTCCTCGCCCTGTTCGGCGCGAAGAGGAGCGTGGCGGGCCCGCGGCTGCCCATCGGCATCTCCTTTTACACCTTCCAGGTGATCACCTATACCGTGGACGTCTACCGGCGCAAGACGCCGGTGCAGAAGCGCTTTGACGACCTGCTGCTCTACGTCAGCTGCTTTCCCCAGCTGATCGCCGGTCCCATCGTGCAGTACGGCGACATACAGCCCCAGCTGGCCCGGCGCGAATCCACCCCCGACGGCTTCTCCGCCGGCATGCAGCGGTTCGTCGTGGGGCTGTCCAAGAAGGTGCTGCTGGCCAACGTCTGCGGCCAGGCCCTGGCGGCCATGCCCCAGGCGGGCGAGGCGGCGCTCTCCGTGGGCGGGGCGTGGTACGCGGCGCTCCTGTACACGCTGCAGATCTACTTCGACTTCGCCGGCTACTCCGACATGGCCATCGGCATCGGGCGCATACTGGGCTTCACCTACAAGGAAAACTTCAACTACCCCTATATCTCCCGGTCCGTCCGCGAATTCTGGCGGCGCTGGCACATCTCCCTGGGCAGCTTCTTCCGGGAGTACGTGTACATACCGCTGGGCGGCAACCGCAAGGGCCGCGCCCGCACCGTGATCAACACCTTCGCGGTGTGGCTGCTCACCGGCCTGTGGCACGGCGCGAACTGGACCTTCGTGGTGTGGGGGCTGTTCTACGGCATAATCCTCGCGCTGGACAGCCTGCTGCGCAAGCGCGGCGGCAAGGGCCTGCCCGCGCCGCTGGGCTGGCTGGGCACGCTGGTGCTGGTGATGTTCGGCTGGATGATATTCTACTACCCCACGCTGGGCCAGGGCTTTGCGCACATCGGCGCGATGCTGGGCATCGGCGCGTCCGGGCTCATGGACAAGGCCGCCCTCACCGTCGTGCGCACCTATTCCCTCTTCCCGGCGTTGGCCTTCGCCGCCAGCCTGCCCGTCGCGCCGCTTCTGAATAAGCTGAGGCTTCCGGACAGGGCCCGGGAGGTCCTGCGGGTGGGGTGGCTCAGCGGCTGCCTGGCGCTGAGCGTGCTGTTCCTGGTGGGCCAGAGCTACAACCCCTTCATCTACTTCCAGTTCTGAGGCGAAATCATGAAACGAAAGCTATCCTTTGTGACGGCGCTGTGGTGGGAGATCCTGCTGGCGATACTGGGGCTGTTCCTGGTGCTGCTGGCGGGCAAGCAGCCCCGTCCCTCCGAGACCGAGAACCGCATGCTGGCGGGCTTTCCCGAGGTCAGCGCGCAGAGCGTCGTCTCCGGCGACTTCATGTCGGGGTTTGAGTCGTACCTGTCCGACGGCTTCTTCGGCCGCCAGGGCGTGATCGACTTCAGCGAGCGCCTGCTGGGCCGCTTCTCAACGCTCAAGGGCGACGAGCTGTTCGCCGCCCGGGCGGCGGACATGGAGCAGCGCCTGGCCGAGGAGGGCGCGATGCAGGCCCAGGCCGACGCGCCCCAGACTGATGTCGAGGCCGTCGAGGCCGACAGCGCCCCCGAGGCGGCCACCGCGGCGCTCATCGAGGCCGACGACGACATGGAGGAGGACGTGGACGCCGGCGAGCAGCTCTCCGGCGAGGGGCTGCCCGTCACCGCCGAGAACAGCTACCTGTGGCTCAAGCGGGTGGACGGGGGCCGGAAGATCATCTACAAGTACGACAACGCGCAGATCCAGAGCTATTCCGAAACGCTGAAGTACATCCGCGCCCTGCTGCCCGACGACGGCGTGGTGTGCTTCACCCAGGTGCCGCTGGCCCAGATCGCCAACCGCTGGACGGACCAGCGGGACACCTACTGCGGCTGGGGCAGCACCGTGGAGCTGGTGCTGGAGAAGTGCCTAGAGGGCACCCAGGGGATCTACGTGTTCAACACCATGGAGATCCTGGAGCCCCACATGGACGGCGACGTGCCGATGTTCTACCACACCGACCACCACTGGACCGCCGAGGGCGCGTACCTGGTGCTGGAGCAGATGCTGAAGGCCCAGCACCTGCCCGTGATCCCCTACGACGAGTACACCTACAAGTCCATGAAGGGCAAGACGAACGGCGACGGCCGGTCGGACACCTTCAACGCGCTGTACCCGCTGCTGCCGGGCCACAGCTACGTGGTGACCCGCCGCACCGACGCCACCGAGATCCACCTGATGAACTACGGCCACGCCAGCTACACCACGTTCATGAACAACAGCCGCCAGCCCTGGCGGCGGGTGGTCACCGGCGCGAACACCGGCCGGAAGGCGCTGGTCATCTGCGATTCCTTCGGCAACGCGCTGACGCCGTACCTGCTGCCCTACTACGACGAGGTGCACATGTGCGACTTCAGGGTGAACTACTACGACAAGGCCGCCGCGGGGGGCTCCATCGGCGAACTGATCGCGTACCACGGCATCGACGACGTGTACATCATCACGTCCACCGCCAACGGCCTGCGCAAGGACAATTCCCTGAAGTACCTGCCGATGTACCTGGCGGGCTGACGGAGGTGGACAGCATGGACAGAAGATACGCCTCTGATCGCGCGCGGGCGCCCCGCTCCCGGAGCGCGGACGGCGCGCCCCGGCGAACGACCGGGGATTCCCGCCATTATGAAACGCGCGGCACGGGCCGTCCGACCAGGGATTCCCGTTATTACGGAACGCGCGGCACGGGCCGCCCGGCGGGGGATTATCGCCATTATGAAACGCGCGGCGCGGGCCGCCCATCCAGGCCCGGCGGCGCGGGTCCGCGGCCGCGCCCGGCGTCCCGCGCCCCGGGGGCGGGCTTTGCGCGCCCGGCGCGGCGGAAGGGCCCGTCGCGCCTGCGCGTCGCGGCGCAAAACCTCGCCCGCGGCGTCCGCCGCCTCAAGCGGGACGAGACCTCGACGATCCTGGTCAACTCCGCGCTGGTCGCGCTGGCGCTGGTGCTGGCGCTCACTGTGCTGGCGCTGTTCCGCACGCCGATCAATCTGGCGCGGGTGCGGCGGCTGGCCGACGCCCACAGCTTCGAGCAGGCCGAGACGCTGCTGGACCGGCTGGCGGGCGAGGGCCTTTCCGACGAAAAGCTGGCGCGCAGCCGCCTGGACCTGGGCGAGCGCATGCTTTCCGCCGGGGAATACGACAAGGTCAACGCGCTGGCGGAGCAGCTGCCGGACGGCGAGGCCGCCGCGGACCTGCAGCGCCGCGCCCGGTACGCCCAGGCGGAGGCGCTCTACGCCGCGGGAAACTACGAGGCCGCGGCCCAGGCCTTCTACCAGATGGGCGATTACGAAGACAGCGCCAGCCGCTGCGACGACGCCCGGGCCGCCCTGGCGATACAGGCCCAGCTGGCGGGCGACGCGGCGGGCGCGCACCAGCTGCTGATGGGCCTCACCGATACCTACGCCCACGTCAGCACGGCGGCGCTGGCCGTCGGCGGCAGCGAGGCGGAGGCCCAGCGCATACTGGCGCTGGAGGCTTTCTCGCCGGAGCGCCTCTCCGAGATGGAGCGCAACGTGGCGGCCCTGTCCACGGTCCACGCCAGCGCCCAGCTGAGCCGCGTGGCCGCCGGGGACCGCCACACCCTGGGCCTGCGCGCCGACGGCACCGTGCTGGCTTGCGGCGACAACGCCCAGGGGCAGTGCGACGTGTCCGGCTGGACGGACATCCGCCAGGTGGCCGCCGGGGGGCAGCACAGCCTGGGCCTGCGGGCCGACGGCACCGTGGTGGCCTGCGGCGACAACAGCTTCGGCCAGTGCGACGTGTCCGGCTGGACCGGCATCACCGCCATCGCGGCGAACGCCTGCGGCAGCTTCGGCCTGCGCGCCGACGGCACCGTGGCGGCCACCGAGCAGTACGCCTCGCTGGTGGACGGCTGGCACGACGTGACGCAGATCGCCGCCGGCTCCTACTCCGCCGGCTGTCTGTACGGCCAGGGCAGCATGCTCTGCACCCACAAGGGCGCGCGGCTGGGGCTGTCCTCGGCGCTGGACGGCCTGTCGGTGTGCGGCGCGGTCAGCGCGGGCGTGCTGGCCGACGGCACCATGGTGTGCAGCTACGCCGGCGCGCCCGCTTGGACCGGCCTTCGGCAGGTCCACGTGATGCAGACGGGGCTCGTCGGCGTCATGCTGGACGGGCGCGCGCTGCTGTTCCCCTTCCGCGCCGCCGCCGAGACCCCGCTGCAGCTTCAGGGCGTGCCGATGGAGGCCGCCGGCACCGGCACGCACATCGTCGTACGCACCGAGGACGGCCGGGTGTACGCCTACGGCAGCAACGACTACGGCCAGTGCGACGTGTCCCAGTGGCAGTTGAACTGACGCGCCCGCGGCCCGGGCGACACCATCCACTATACGACACCATCCACGATAGAAGAGACGAGGTTGTTTCCAATGGAATTGACGAACATGTACGCGGCCCTGGGCGTCAGCGAAGCGGTGTACCGCTTCGGCGAGGACGTGCTCCGGGGCCTGAAGGCGCGCTTTGAAGGTGTGGACGCCGTGGCGGAGTACAACCAGGCAAAGGTGATCGCGGCGATGCAGAAGAACCGGGTCAGCGCGCCCTGTTTCGCGGCCACCACCGGCTACGGCTACGACGACGTGGGCAGGGACACGCTGGAAAAGGTGTACGCCGACGTGTTCCACACCGAGGCGGCGCTGGTGCGCCCGCAGATCACCTGCGGCACCCACGCGCTGGCGGTGGCGCTGTCGGCCAACCTGCTGCCGGGGGACGAGCTGCTCAGCCCCGTGGGCCGGCCCTACGACACGCTGGAGGAGGTCATCGGCATCCGCGAATCGAAGTGCTCGCTGAAGGAGTACGGCGTGTCCTACCGGCAGGTGGACCTCACGCCGGAGGGCGGCTTCGACTGGGACGGCATACGCGCCGCCATCAACGGGAAGACGAAGCTGGTGACGATACAGCGCAGCAAGGGCTACGCCACCCGCCCCACGTTCTCCGTGGGGCAGATCGGCGAGCTGATCGCGTTCATCAAGGCCATCAAGCCGGACCTTACCGTGATGGTGGACAACTGCTACGGCGAATTCGTGGAGACGCTGGAGCCCTCGGACGTGGGCGCGGACATGACGGTGGGGTCGCTGATCAAGAACCCCGGCGGCGGGCTGGCCCCGGTGGGCGGCTACATCGCCGGCAGCGCGGCCTGCGTTTCCCGCTGCGCCTACCGGCTGAGCGCCCCGGGCCTGGGGCAGGAGGTGGGCGCGAACCTGGGCATGATGCCCGCGCTGTACCAGGGGCTGTTCCTGGCCCCCACCGTGGTCGCCGGCGCGCTGAAGGGCGCGATATTCGCCGCGAACTGCTACGAGAAGCTGGGCTTTCGGGTGGTCCCCACCGGCGGCGAGGACCGGCACGACATCATACAGGCCGTGGAGCTGGGCTCCCCCGAGGCCATGCGGGCCTTCTGCCACGGCATACAGGCCGCCGCGCCGGTGGACAGCTACGTGATCCCCGAGCCCTGGCCCATGCCCGGTTACGACAGCGACGTGATCATGGCCGCGGGCGCCTTCGTGCAGGGCAGCAGCATCGAGCTGAGCGCCGACGGGCCCATCCGCCCGCCCTACGCGGTGTACTTCCAGGGCGGGCTCACCTGGTACCACGCCAAGCTGGGCATACTGATGAGCCTGCAGAAGCTGGCGGAGGCCGGGCTCGCGAAGGTATAACGCGACGGGGGGCGGCATCCTTTCGGATGCCGCCCCCCGTCATTTCCCGTATGGATTATTTCTCGGGCACCAGCAGGCCGTAGGCGCCGTCGTTTCTGCGGTACAGCACGCACAGCGAATCGGTCTCGGCGTTCATGAACAGGAAGAAGTTGTGGCCCAGCAGCTCCATCTGGGTGATGGCGTCGTCCACGTCCATGGGCTTTACGGAGAACTTCTTCACGCGCACCACGTCGTAGTTGGCCGCTTCCTCGAACACGGGCTCCACGATCTCCTCCGGCGCTTCCGGCTTCGGATCGCGCAGGTGCTTGCCCATCTTGGTGCGGTAGCGGCGAATCTGGCTCTCCAGCTTGTCCACGGCGCGATCGATGGACAGGTACATGTCGTTTGAATTCTCCTCGGCGCGCAGGATCAGGCCGTCCACGCTGACGGTGATTTCCGCGATGTTCCTGCCGCCGCGCTGCTGGCGGAAGCGGATCAGGGCTTCGGCCTCGCGGCTGAAATAGCGGTCCAGTTTGCCGAGCTTCTTTTCAGCCCGTGCTTTCAGGCTGTCGGAAACGACCTCTTTGCCGACATAGACGTACTTCATATGCATCGCTCCTTTATATTTCAATGACGTCGGGCGTCGCTGACGCGATAATCAACCCATATTTAACGTCTTGATAATAATATTCTGCATGCCTTTCCTTTTTCCTGCCTGTGACATAACTTTTTTTGCCTTCACGGCTCCGGCGCGGCCGCCCAGGGGCTCAGGGAGCGGAGTATCGCGCGGCCCCGCGCGTCCTCGGGCGCGTCCCCCGCAATAAGTGGCGCGAAGTAGACGGTCATCACGTAGTCCGGCCAAATCGGGTTGAAGAACGCCACGCCCCGATACCCGGCCTCCGGGCGCGCAAAGCCCACCGCGTCGATGCCGTTCAGCGCCAGTCGCGCGATATCTGAAAAGCCCGCGCCGCGGTAGTCGGCCTCAAGATCGTCCACCGTGCTGAGCGCGTTCGCCGGCGCGTAGGCCACCGCCACGCTCGCGCCGCCGCCCGCCCGGTAGAACAGGCCGGCCTCCCGCTGCGCGTCGGTCAGCTCCAGGGCGCGCCACTCGGCGGGCAGGTACAGCTGAAAGCCGTCCTCAAAGGGCACCCACACGCCCGCGTAGCCCGCGCGCCCGGCGTCGAAGGCGGCGTCGGGCGGCGAAGCGTCCTCTTCCGCTTCGGCAGTCCCGCCCATGGGTCCGGCGGTTGCCGCGGCAGGCAAGGCCGCCGACTCCGCGGTCGCCGCCATTGCGCCCAGCGCCAGCAGCGCGATCAAAAGCGCCCCTATCCATGCCCTTTTCATATCCGTCGCCTCCCGGTCATTTGCTCGCCTGCTTCCCCTTCGCCGCCCTGCGCCGCGGGGCCTTCGGCGCGTCCTTTGCCGCCGCGGGCTTCTTCGCGGCGCGCCTCTGCGCGGGCTTCTCCTCGGGGAAGGTCACCGCCGGGCCGTGCTTCGCGGCGTCCACTAAGAACACCGAGAAGCGCCGTATGCCGTCCATGAAGCGCTCGGACTTCGCCGCGCGCGCCGCGTCGTCCCGCTGGCCGGCCATGTCGCTCAAGAACTTCTCCCACTTGCCCGTGGTCACGGCGGAGGCGATCTGCTCCGGCACCACGGCGATCAGCCGGCGGCCCTTCTCGGTGGACACGATGGTCTTGCCCTTGCGCCGGGCGTAGCCCACCTGGATCAGCCGCTCGATGGTGGCGGCCCGGGTGGCGGGCGTGCCCAGGCCCGAGGACTTCATCTGCTCCCGCAGGGTCTCGTCCTCGATGTCGCGGCCCGCGTTCTCCATCAGGCTCAGTATGGACGCGTCGGTGTGCGGGGCGGGCGGCTTGGTCTGGCACTTCTTCACCGCGGCCTTCTGCACGCGCCGGGCGTCCCCCACCGCCAGCTTGGGCAGCGGCGGCTCCTTCTCGTCCGGCTTGTCGCCCCGGTACAGCGCCCGCCAGCCCTCCGCCAGCGGCATCGCGCCGTTGGAGCGGAAGCGGTGCTCGCCCACCTGCGTGACCACCTTGGCGGCCTCGTACTCGTAGTGGGGGTAGTGGGCCGCGATCAGCCGCCGGGCGATCATGTCGAACAGCAGCGCCTCGTCCCTCGTCAGCTTCGAGGAATCCGCCGTCTTGTCCGTGGGCACGATGGCGTGGTGGTCGCTGATCTTGGAATTGTCGTAGAAGCGCTTGCCGCTGAGCTTCCAGTTCAGCCGCGGGTCGTTCACGAACCCCGCGTAGGCCGGGGGCAGCTTCTTCAGCGTGGCGGCGATCTTCGGCTTCATGTCGTCGGGCAGGTAGCGGCTGTCCGTGCGGGGGTAGGTGATCAGCTTGTGGGTCTCGTACAGCGACTGGGCCAGCTTCAGCGTCTTGTCCGCCGAATAGCCCAGCTTTTTGTTGGCCTCCTGCTGGAGGCTCGTCAGGTCGTACAGCTGGGGCGGCGCCACCTTCCTGCGCTCCGATTTGCTCTCGACCACCCGGGCGTCCTGCCCCGCCACCTGGGCGCGTATGGCCTCGGCCCGGGCCTCGTCCATGCAGCGGGTGTCCCTGGTCTCCGGGTTCTCCCAGACGCCCTCGTAATCGCCGAAGTTGGCGCGGATCTCCCAGTAGTCGGTGGGCACGAAGCGCTCGATCTCCAGGTCCCGCTTGACGATCAGGTTCAGCGTGGGCGTCTGCACCCGGCCCACGGACAGGTGGGCGTCGTAGGCCAGCGAGAACGCCCGGGAGGCGTTCATGCCCACCAGCCAGTCCGCCTCGCTGCGGCAGCGGGCGCTCTCGTACAGCGCGTCGTAGCAGGCGGCGGGCTTCAGCTGCTCGAAGCCCTGGCGGATGGCGGCGTCGGTCATCGACGATATCCACAGCCGCTCCACCGGCTTGTCGCAGCCCACCTTCTGGTAGATGTAGCGGAAGATCAGCTCGCCCTCCCGGGCGCTGTCGGTGGCGCAGATCAGGCTGTCCACCTGCCTGTCCAGCATCAGCTCCCGTATGACGGCGAACTGGCTCTCGGTATCCGGCAGCACCTTCAGCGGTATGACCTTCGGCAGCATCGGCAGATCCTCCATGCGCCACTTCACCCAGCGCTCGTCCGTCTCCCCCGGCTCGCACAGCGACACCAGGTGCCCGATGGCCCAGGTCACGATGTATTCCGCCCCGACCAGGCACCCCTGGCCCCGCCCGTTCACCCCCAGCACCCGGGCGATGTCCCGGGCCACCGAGGGCTTCTCGGCGACGATCAGCTTCTTGGACATGGTTGGCTCCTGTCTGTGATGGTTTCCTCAGTTCAATCATAGCGAACCGTTCCGATTTTGTCAACAGAATCGGAACGGTTCGCTATGATTCCTATAGTCTCATCCTATTACCCGATACAAAATCCATGTATTGGACAATACCCTACCATTATGATAGAATACATCCATCGACCGGAAAGGAGACTTGAACATGTCTGATATTCGCAATTCCGCCAATTGGGCCTTTGAAACCAAGCAGCTGCACATCGGCCAGGAGGCCGCGGACCCCGCCACCGACGCCCGGGCGGTGCCGATCTACGCTTCCACGTCCTTCGTGTTCCACGACAGCAAGCACGCCGCCGACCGCTTCGGGCTGCGGGACGCCGGCAACATCTACGGGCGGCTGACCAACCCCACCAACGACGTGTTCGAGAAGCGCATCGCGGCGCTGGAGAACGGCGTGGCGGCGCTGGCGGTGGCCTCCGGCGCGGCGGCCATCACCTACGCCTTCCAGGCGCTGGCGAAGGCGGGCGAGCACATCGTGGCCAGCAAGACCATCTACGGCGGCACCTACAACCTGCTGGCCCACACGCTGCCGCTGACCGCCGGCATCACCACCACCTTCGTGGACCCGGACGTGGACGGCGCGTTCGAGGCGGCCATCACCGATAAGACCAAGGCGATATTCGTGGAGACGCTGGGCAACCCGAATTCCAACCTGATCGACATCGAGGCCGTGGCCGCCGTGGCTCACCGCCACGGGATACCGCTGGTGGTGGATTCCACCTTCGCAACGCCCTACCTGGTGCGGCCGCTGGAGTGGAGCGCGGACATCGTGGTGCACAGCGCCACCAAGTTCATCGGCGGCCACGGCACGGCCATCGGCGGCGTGATCGTGGACGGCGGCAAATTCGACTGGAAGGCCAGCGGCAAATACCCGTGGATCTCCGAGCCGAACCCCAGCTACCACGGCGTCTCCTTTGCCGACGCGGTGGGCCCGGCGGCCTACGTGACCTACATTCGGGCGATACTGCTGCGCGACACCGGCGCCACCCTCTCCCCCTTCCACGCCTTCCTGTTCCTGCAGGGCCTGGAGACGCTGAGCCTGCGGGTGGAGCGGCACGCCCAGAACGCGCTGAAGATCGTCGACTACCTGTCCAAGCACCCGAAGGTGGAGGCGGTGCATCACCCGTCCATACCCACCGAGCCCAGCCACGCGCTGTACGGCAAGTACCTGCCGGGCGGCGGCGGCAGCATATTCACCTTCGAGGTCAAGGGCGACGCGGCGACGGCGCAGAAATTCATCGACCACCTGCCGATCTTCTCGCTGCTGGCGAACGTGGCCGACGTGAAGAGCCTGGTGATCCACCCCGCCAGCACCACCCACAGCCAGCTGTCCGAGGCAGAGCTGCTGCAGCAGGGCATCAAGCCGAACACCATCCGCCTGTCCATCGGCATCGAGCGCGCGGAAGACCTGATCGCCGCCCTCGACGCGGCCTTCACGGCGATATAAAAACCTCCAAAATCAAGGGGACGGTTCTCTGTGTCAATGACACAGAGAACCGTCCCCTTGATTTTGGTTATGGGGCTGTCAGTCCGACTGCAGCGCGTCGTAGCCCTCCTCGCCGGTGCGCACGCGCACCACGTTCTCCACGTCGGTGACGAAGATCTTGCCGTCGCCGATGTGGCCGGTGTGCAGCACGCGCTTGGCGGCTTCGATCACCGTGCGGACGGGCACCTTGCTGACCACGATGTCCACCTGCACCTTGGGCAGCAGCGTGACCTCCACGGGCGTGCCGCGGTAGTACTCCGGCTTGCCCTTCTGCGCGCCGTAGCCCATCACGTTGGTCACCGTCATGCCGGTGATGCCGATCTTGTTCAGCGTGCGCTTCAGCGGCTCCAGGCTGGCGGGGCGGCAGATGATCCGCACGTTGGTGTAGATGGGCGCGTCGGGGGCCTTCTCCTTCGCCTTGCGGGCCGCCGGGGCCTCCTCCGGAGCGCTGACCGGCAGCGCACCGGCGTCGGGCTCCTCGGTCAGGCCGTCGTACATGATGCTGAAGCCGGCGTAGGCCGTGTGCAGCCCGTGCTCCGAACGATCCAGGCCCATGACCTCGTCCGAGGCCTCGGCGCGCAGGCCGATGGTCGCCTTGATGATGGAGAACACCACCGTGATGACCACCGCCGTCCAGGCGATGGTCGCGCCCACGCCCAGCAGCTGTACGCCGAAGAACTTGAACCCACCGCCGTAGAACACGCCCTTCATCGTGGACACGCCCGTGGCGAACAGGCCGGTCAGCAGCGTGCCCAGCGCGCCGCACACGCCGTGCACCGAGATCGCGCCCACCGGGTCGTCGATCTTCACGACCTTGTCAAAGAATTCCACCGACAGCACCACCGCGAAGCCGCAGCACAGGCCGATGATGGCCGCGCCGAAGGGGTTGACGGCGTCGCAGCCCGCCGTGATGCCCACCAGGCCCGCCAGCGAGGCGTTGAAGGTCATGGACACGTCCGGCTTGCCGTAGCGCAGCCAGGTGAAGATCATCGTGACCAGCGTGGCGACGGCGGCGGCCAGATTGGTGTTGAAGAACACGAGGGAGGCGCTGTCGATCAGCGCGTCGCTGTCCATGCCCACGGTGGAGGCGCCGTTGAAGCCGAACCAGCAGAACCACAGTATGAACACGCCCAGCGCCGCGATGGACAGGTTGTGGCCCAGTATCGCCCGGGGCTTGCCGTCCTTGCCGTACTTGCCGATGCGCGGCCCCAGCATCTTCGCGCCGATCAGCGCGCACACGCCGCCCACCATGTGCACGCAGGTGGAACCGGCGAAGTCGTGGAAGCCCATATCGGCCAGCCAGCCGCCGCCCCAGATCCAGTGGCCGGACACCGGGTAGATGAACAGCGATATCGCGGCGGAATACACGCAGTAGGCGGAGAACTTCGTGCGCTCGGCCATGGCGCCCGAGACGATGGTGGCGCTGGTGGCGCAGAACACCGTCTGGAAGATCGCGAAGGCCCACACGGGCACGCCCGCCGGCAGGATGTGGGCGTAGTCCTTCATGATGAAGGGGTCGATCCAGCCGAAGGCCGCCGTGCCCGCGCCGAACATGATGCCGAAGCCGATCAGCCAGTACAGCGGCGTTCCGATGCAGAAGTCCATCAGGTTCTTCATCAGTATGTTGCCCGTGTTCTTGGCCCGGGTGAAGCCCGCCTCGCACATGGCGAAGCCGGCCTGCATGAAGAATACCAGTGCCGCGCCCAGCAGCACCCAGATGGTGTTCACAGCGGAAAATGTCATACGAATCACTGTCCTTTCCTGCGTTTATTCCAAAAACAAAGCGCAAGGGTGTCCGCGAGATCGCTCTCGCCGGCACACCCTTGCGCCACTTTGGAATTACAGGCATCATAAACCCATGTGCCCGAAATGTCAAGTGAACAGATGGTAAATTTTCAAATCCCCCGCCACATCATTCTGCGAATCCGCACACCGCGCGGTTCCCCACCGAGTCCAGCCAGTAGCAGAGGCCGTCCGGTTCCTTGACGGTGATCATCGGGGAGAGCTCCGGCAGATCGGGGCAGATCCGCGGGAACAGGTCCTCTTCCCCGTCCAGCAGCTCGGGGGCGTACAGAAGCGTCCTGGGATCGTTCCAGATGGCGCTGTAGCTCATCTCGGCCTCCACCATGTCCTGGAACATATGGCTGCCGTAGCTCAGCTCGGGCATGAACCCGCTGCGGCTGTCGGACACCTCGCAGATGATCGAAAAGCCCGATATGTCGATAAAGCGCGTGGGCACGCCGAGCTCGGGGGAAGAGGTGCCCACGCGCCCGGGCGCCATCAGCAGCATCGTCTTTCCGCTTTCGGCGTAGTGCCGGTTGATCCGGCCCACGGCGTTCGCCACGTCGTACTTCTTCGCGTAGGGGTAGGCGTTGTACAGGGTGGGGTCGATCCGGACCACCACGTCCACCCGCTTCTTGCGGGAAGTGCCCATCGAGGCGCCCTTCACGTCAAACAGCACGCCCTTCAGGTCGAGGTGCTCCACCTGCACCGCTTCGCCCTCCGAGCCCACGTACAGCGGGCGGCACTGGAGCAGGTTGACCACAAAGTCGCCCTCCCTGTCCATGTTGATGGCGTATTCGATGTCCACCGGGTTCTGGTACACGCGCTCCAGCGTTTTGAGCAGATCGCGCATGAACCCGGTGAAGGCCGCGTTCTCCAGCAAACCCTGGCAGCTGACGAACCAGACGTCGCGCCGCTCTCCCGTCTGCCGCAGGTAGTTTTCGGCCTCATAGTCGTGCTCCATGACCATGCGCTTGTACCACAGGGGCAGCTCGTCCAGCAGGGCCTCCAGCGGCACCTCCCGGTAGCGGTTTTCCCGGCAGTCCAGCACGTCGATGTTGCGCTGGGAAAACCGGTGCTTCTGGGCGATGGTGGTGTAGATGGTGACCGCGGGGCGGTCCAGGTTGGAAAGCCGCGGATAGTCCACCGTGGTGCGGTCCACCGCCTTCGTACCAAGGCCCATCACCAGCCGCAGCATGCCGGCGCCGGGATCCATGTTGGGGTACCACTGGTAGGCGCTGTGGCTGTAGCCCACGCCCGCGGCGCAGGGCATGAAGTACCGGCCGTAATAGGTGCCGGACACCCGCTGCACCAGTATGGCCATCTGCTCGTCCCGCCGGTCCAGCCCGCGCCGGGCCCGGTACTCCAGCGCGGAGTGGTCCATCGTGCTGGCGTAGACCTGGCGCACCGCGTCCTCAAAGGCCTCCAGCCGCTCGCTCTCCGTGCCGCGGTTGACGCAGAACACCGATTCGTACTTTCCGGCGAAGGCGTTGCCGAAGCCGTCCTCCAGGAAGGACGAGGAGCGCACGATAAAGGGGTTCTGCCCGAAGTAGTCCAGCACCTTCTGGAATTCCTCGCGGATCTTGCCGGGGAAGCGCCCCGCCAGCAGGCAGTCGCGCAGCGCGTCCGCCGCCTCGAAGTAGCCGTCCTTCGTGCGCTGCCGGATGCGCAGCTTCCAGGCCCCGTTGGAGACGATGTAGGTGTAGAACACGTCGGAGCCGATGTAAAACGAGTCGTGGGGCTCGGCGTACGTCCTGTATTGCTCCAGCTCCGTCTCGGCGATCTTCCGCGCCAGCAGCATGCCGCACGCCTTGCCGCCGATGGCGCCGCTGCCGATCATGCGGTCCCGAAGCTGGAAGTAGTCCTCCGGCTTGAAATACCGCTTCACCAGTGTTTTCAGGTGGGCGTCCTTGGTCATGGTGCTGTCGATGATCTGATCCTCCATCTCGCCGCTGAAGCTGCCGGAGGCGCAGGCCTGCCGGGCCATGTTGAAGAAGCGGTCGTAGCTGTCGATGTTCTGATCCTGACCGGCGGCGCGGATGGCCTGCAGGGTCTGGTAGTACCGGCTGATGCTCACGCCGTTCTCCAGCACCTGGAATTCCCCCGTGCTCCTGCGGTACCCGTGGGGCTGAAACATGGTCTCGGAATTGCGCTGCCACACCTTGATCGGGTGCACATACACCCACTTCTCGTCGGAATACACGTCCAAGAGCAGCTGGGTCGTCTCCCGGATGCGGGCGATGGCGTCGTAGGAGTGCCTGCCGCGCAGTATCGGAAAGTAGGCGACGGTGTCCAGCTCGAACAGATAGGGGCAGGTCACCCGGAAGAAGTTGCCCATCATCAGGTCGGTGTACCAGACCGACTGCAGCTCCGACAGGCAGTCGAACACGTAGAAGGCGTCCCGGCCCGCCCGGGTGATCTCGTCGTGTATGGCGACGGTGAAGGCCTCAAAGCCCGTATCCGGGTTGAATTCCACCAGGCGCACGCCCTCCAGGTCGGTCAGTATCGGCGCATGCTGCGCAAAGCGTATGTAGAGCACGTCCCTGCCGTCGGCGACGGCCTGTTTGACGAAGGGCACCGCGAACATCCTGAATTCATCGATGTCGGTGACCTGCCACACCACGTTGTCGCCCATGCGTATGTTGTCGAGTATACCGTCCAGCTGGGGAAATCCGCACTTGATCCTGTCAAAAGCCGCCATCGTACTCCCTCCTTTGACCGGGGCATCGCCTGTGCCAAAACGAGGCGCAAGGGCGTGGCCGGGATGGCTCCCGACGGCACGCCCTTGCGCCGTTTGTGTTATGGGTATTTTAAACGATGGGGCCGCGCTTGTCAAGAAAAACTTTTCCCCGCCGACGGCGGCGACTGCCCCCCTCGCCATCGAACATGAGATGTCAAAAGCATGAAATCTGCGTCCGGGGCCCCCTTTGCCCTTGACAAGAACATATGTTCGATATTATAATCAGGGCATGCGAGGTGATGATCATGAACCGCGAAGCCATTTATAAAACCGGCGTGTGCCGCTGCTGCGCCTTCACCGGCTACCGGCCGGGCAAGCTGCCCTGGGGCAGCGACGAGCGGGACGCCCGCTGCATGGAGTTCAAGTTCAGGCTGCGGGAATCGCTGGAATACCTGATCGGCAGGGGCTACGTCCACTTCCTGTCCGGCGGCGCGCTGGGCTTTGACCTGATGGCCGCCGAGATCGTGCTGTCGCTGCGGGAGAAGTACCCGTGGATCCGGCTGGTCATGGTGCTCCCCTACGACGGCCAGGCGAACCGGTGGCCGGAGGAGCAGCGGCGGCGGTGGCTGTCGGCCATCGAGCAGTGCGACCAGGTGGTGCACATCAGCCACGACTACGACCGGGGCGTGTTCTTCCGCCGGAACCACTACATGGTGCAGCAGGCCGACCTGCTGCTGGCCGCCTACGACGGCAAGCCGGGCGGCACCGCCGGCACCGTCGCCTACGCGAAGCGGCACGGCGTGCGGGTGGTACGCCTGCCCCCCGTCAGGCCCGCCGCGCGGGCGGCGGGGTGAAGGCGGCGCGGTCTACGCAGCGTAGGTAGCCTGT
This sequence comes from uncultured Eubacteriales bacterium, assembly GCA_902777335.1. GTDB lineage: Bacteria > Bacillota > Clostridia > Christensenellales > Aristaeellaceae > UBA2862. The sequence goes on along the minus strand of CACYTF010000050.1, from coordinate 5,519 downwards.
TCGCGGCGGATGTGGTACAATCCGGTTCACAAGGAGGCGATGACCCATGAACAAGTATGTGACCGGCGACGTGATCCGCCGGCTGCGCGAACAGAAGCACATGACCCAGGAGGCGCTGGCGGAGCGCGTCTACGTCAGCGGCAAGGCGGTGAGCAAGTGGGAGACCGGGAAGGGCCTTCCGGACATCAGCCTGCTGGAGCCGCTGGCCCGGGCGCTGGGGATCTCGGTGATCGAGCTTTTATCCGGCGACACCGTGCAGAACCGGAACCGCTGCGCCAACATGGCCCGGAGCAGTCTGTACGTCTGCCCGGTCTGCGGCAACGTGATACAAGCCGCCGGCGAGGCGCTGGTCAGCTGCTGCGGCATCACGCTGCCGCCGCTGGAGGCGGAAGCGCCCGACGGGGACCACGCGATACAGGTGGAGGCCGTCGAGGACGAATACTACGTGTCGGTGCGCCACCCGATGACCAAGGCGCACCAAATCTGCTTTCTGTGCGCGGTGTCGGACATGCGCGTCCAGCTGGTGAGGCTGTACCCCGAGGGCCCCGCCGAGGCCCGCTTCAAGCGCGACCGCGTCCGGACGCTGTACGCCTGCTGCAACCGCCACGGGCTTTTCGCGGTGAAGCCGTGACCGGCGGCCCTATCGCCTGCAAAAAGTCCCCGAAGCCTGTTGACAAGTGACCGCTTGGTCACTATAATAGATCGTGACCGACAGGTCACCTTTCTGCAGTCCACGACAAGCGGCGCGCACAGGCGCGCAAGGAGCGAGCGATATGAAGTCCAATCATGAGGTCTATCTCTTCGGCCAGGTGCTGGGAACCCATTCCTTCCTGCTGAAGGGCGGTTTCCTGCGGCCGGACGAATACTCGGAGATCGCGGAGCAGTATTTCCTGCCCGGCGGCGAGACGGGCACGGCGGCCACCGTCCTGGCGTCGCTGGGCGTGTCCGTCCGGATGGACGGCACCTTCATCGGCGCCGAGGTCGCGCCGATGCTGAAGGCCTTCTACGCGGGCAAGTCCGTGGACCTGTCCTCCCTGCGCTTCACCGAGGACAGGGGCGTCATGGACTATGTGGTGATCGCGGGGCTCGTGCGCTCGCCCATGGGCAGGTTCCAGACGCTGTTCTCCAGCGGGGAGCGGTGGTGGAGCGTCCCGAGGGAAGAGGACATCGCCGGCTGCAAGGCCGCGGCGGTCGACCCCTATTTCGGAGATGAATCCCTTTTGGCCGCGGCGCTCTGCCGTCGGCACGGCGTGCCCTTTGTGACCATCGACAGTCCCCACGATTCGCCGCTGCACCGGCAGGCCGCCGTGAACGTGGTGTCGAAGGAGTGCGTCAGTGAACACTATGCCGGCATGGCGCCGGAGGCCATCATGGCCCTGATGCAGCGGGAAACGGACGGTTTGACCATACTGACGCAGGGCGGCGGAGAGATGCTGTATGCCCGGAAGGGCGGGCCGATCCACCGGATGAAGCCGTTCCCGGTGACGGTGAAGAGCACGCTGGGCGCGGGCGACACCTTCAAGGCCGGCTGCGTGTTCGGCCTGCTTCACGGCATGAAAGACGAAGAGCTGGTGCGCTTTGCCAGCGCCTGCGCCGCGGTCGCCATATCGCGCTTCCCCCTGCCGCTGAATCCGCCGAGGCCGGAGGAAGTGCAGGCGCTGTTATCCCCAGAAGCGCATCGTGGAGCGTCCCGCGGCCGCTCCTTCGGGGAAGTGTACGACATCGAGAAGATCTCGCGCGGGCAGTACGACATCTGGAAGATCTATGAGCGGCACGAGGCGACGATGTATCTGGTGTGCGGCAGCCAGCGGGCCTGCCTGATCGACACCGGCTACGGGTTGATGGACCTGAAGGAACTGGTCGGGAAACTGACGAAGCTGCCGGTGTTTGTGATCAACACCCACGGGCACGTGGACCACGTGCTGGGCAACCACTGGTTCGACAAGGTGCTGATGCATCCGGCGGATCAGGGGCTCTATCGGGAGATCGCGGACGGCTATGCGGACATGCTCGCCCAGGACTGGGTGAAGCAGTCCTACGGGGAATTCATAGAGGGCCTGGACCCCTCCACGGTCCGCTTTCCGCGGGCGGAGGACATCCGGGGCGGCGATGTGATCGACCTGGGCGGAAAGCGGCTGGAGGTGGTCGAACTTCCCGGCCATACCGCGGGCAGCATCATGCTGCTGGACCGGGACGAAAAGCTCTGCTTCTCCGGGGACGCCATCATCGAGCACCTGTGGATGTTCCTGGAGGAATCCCTTCCGCCGGAGACGTATCTGCATGCGCTGACCCATGCCGTGGAAGCGCTGCGGGCATCCGGCATCGAGCGCATCTACGACGGCCACTACGCCCATAGGCCGCTGACGCTTGCGGACACCGGGACCATGCTCTCGGGCATGCAGCAGATCTGTTCCGGAACGGCGCGGGGAAAGCCCTTTGAAAACGAGGTGGGCAGCGGCGTCGAGTACGCGTTCGGCGATTGGAGTGTATTGTGCTGCGACAAGACCGACCTGCCGGCATGAGGGGTGAGAACATGAGCAGCTATCGCGTTATCGACAAGCAGACGTATTATCGCAAGGGCGTGTTCCGCCACTTCTCGGAGGACTGCAAGTGCTCCACCTCCATGACGGCCCGGGTGGATGTGACGGAGCTGGTGAAATGGTCCAAAGAGAACGGGACGAAGTTTTACATCAACTTCCTCTATCTTCTGACCAGGGTCCTCAATTCCCGGGAGGACTACCGCATGGGCTACCTGTGGCAGACCGGCGAACTGATCTGCTACGATCAGATCAACCCGACGCAGTATGTGTTTCATGAGGACACGGAAACCTGCACGCCGGTCTACACCACGTACACGCCGGACTACGCGCTGTTCTACCGGAACGCGCTGGCGGACGTGGAAAAGGCCAAACAAACGCGGGAATACGGCCTGGACGCGGCCAACCACCCCAACTGGTTTGACGCCTCCTTCATACCGTGGCTGTCCTACGACTCCCTGAACATCGAGCTGCCCGACGGCCATCTTTACTTTGCCCCGATCGTCAACTGGGGAAAATACAGGGAAGAAAACGGCCGTCTGATGATGCCCGTCAGCGTCCGTCTGAATCACGCGATCGCGGACGGATACCTGATCGCCAAGGTGTTTCTGTTGCTGGAAAAGGAGATCGCCGCCCTCTGCAAGCATTGACGCGGAGACGTACCGTGCACATGGGGACGGTCCTTTTGTGCACACAGGTGTTCATGGGGGACGGTCCTTTCAGCGGATTTGTCGATGGTTGTGCGGAGTTCGAGCTTTGACTTCCGCCTTGCGTTGTGCGGGCAGAAGTGGTATAGTGGTTTCGGTTTCAGTCGGGTTAATCGGGATTTGTCGCTGACTTATAATGTGGAACAATCTCCTTTTACATAGCCATAGAAAAACGAAAAAGAAAGGATAACAACTATGATTGAGATCAACTCCAACAATTTCAGACTCATGCCGCATACAGAGGCAGAATTTACAGACAGTAACATGATCCGGGTCTGGAAAACAGGAACACTGGAACCTGACATCAACACGTATGCCGCTGTCGTTGGAAGCGACTTCCATAACGGTACTATTGAGGTCAATGTATGTGGAGGATTGCTGCCAGATGCACCTGATTATGCAAGAGGATTTATCGGGATTGTTTTTAGAGCAGCTGAAGACGGAAGAGAATTTGAAAGCTTTTATATACGTCCCACAAACGGCAGAGAATGCACGGATCCCGTCAGAAAAGCACATGGCTGCCAATATTTCTCCTTCCCTGGATATACTTTTGCCTATCTTCGTAATTTTGGCATTACGGATTATGAAAACAACGTGGATACGATTGCCTTGAATGAATGGAGCCATATTAAAGCAGTCATTGAGGATGATCGCGGAACTTTCTATGTTGATGACGCTAAAGTACTTGAAGTTTATGGATTCAAACATGGTCCGGATGCACGAGGAAATGTCGGATTATATGTCGATATCGGAACAGATGGCCTGTTCCGTAATCTCAGCATAATCTATAAGGACTGAACAAATTCCAGTTTGTGAAGATTCACTGAGGGGTAAACCTGTATGTGGCTGCTGTTCGCGATTCTTTCATACACATGGGGACGTACACATGGGGACGGTCCTTTTGTGTTCAATAATCTGGCCGTTTTCTCTAAATGCTGGATCATATTAACCGCTGTCGTCAACACAAAAGGACCGTCCCCGTGTGTTCTGGAGGTGTTCATTTCATGATCTGTACTCCGATCCAAAGCGCCATCACCATCTCCACGAGGAACACTGTCACGGCCAGCGCCCCATTGAACATCGCCGCTATGGCGCAATGCGCTGGCGGTACGGCTGTCAGGGCGACGGCCTTTGCCATGTTCACGGTATAGGCGCGCTTATCCTTCACCTTTGCGGCATAACCGCGAGGTATGAGCTTATCGTCTTTCGTCAAGGCGAGCAATCCGACATACAGTATACACGGGGACGGTCCTTTTGTGTTCACCGATTAGGCTGTTTTCTCCAAAGGTCCAATCATATTGACTGCGATTTTCAACACAAAAGGACCGTCCCCGTGTGTTCTATGCACATGGGGACGGTCCTTTTGTGTTCGTCAATCTGGCTGTTTTCTCACAATACCGACGCTCAATCCTGTCAGGCGGCTGATCTGGCGGATTGAAAGGCCTGCGTTCCGAAGCCTGCTGACGTATCGTTCCGGTTGATTGCATATCTTCTTCAGGCAGGCCGCCAAATCCTCTCCACCAACGGTATCCTGTATAATTTCCAGGGCCTCACTGTCACGGAACCTCGACGGATTATCGTCCATACAGATATCATCCGAGGGCGTTTTCAGGTATTTCAACAGCGCCTCTCGTCCCAATAATCCTTCCGCAAACGCCGTCTCGGTGATGCCTCCGCCCGTAATATAATCCGCCGCACTGCTCCAGCGATAGTCTTCGGCCTTCCGGCAAATCCCGCCTTTCACCGGATTGTTCAGGATATAGCGAAGCACCATCAAAAAATACACATCATCCTTCACTGCCTCGCTTCTGTACCGGTCCTGAAACAGATGCCCTGCCCTGGCATATTTGTTGTTGTACCAGACCGCGTATCTTGTACCGATTCTCTTCATCACCTGTTCCAACGGTTCTTCCCCCACCCGCAGCAACAGATGCACATGATTCCCCATAAAGCAGTATGCATAGATATGATATTTGCTTATTTCCCGGCATTCTGTCAGCACTTCAAGAAAGTGCTGGTTATCCAACTGATCCAGAAAAATCTGCTGACGGTTGATCCCGCGCAGCATTACATGATAGGTATTGCTTTCACATCTCTCTCTGACCTTGCGTGCCATATCCATCACCCACTGTATTATACCGCCTATTATCTGCCATTGTCAACACAAAAGGACCGTCCCCAGGGCGACATCATTTACTTGCCAAACAAAGCAACGGTAAGGAAGTCGGGATTCAGGGCGGCCTTAGACATTTTTGCTTTAGCGCTCATTCTACCC
>CACYTF010000049.1 GCA_902777335.1 uncultured Eubacteriales bacterium | reverse complement strand
ACTTCTTCCTTGTTTGTTTCGCAGCTACAATTAGAAGTCTTTCATGCTCCTTTTGTCTATCGCGTTTCTGTCAATCCCACAACTTTCCGTGAAGAACCGCTTTTTTGCCTTCCTGTCCACAATATGTTGTAGGGGCGGCGCATCGCCGCCCCTACGCATGCTTCATGCATCCATATCCATACAAGCGGCGCATGACCCTTGAATCTCGTTTCGCAGGGCGATGGCCCGCCGGGGGATGCGCGTGGTGATGTTCAGCACGCCGGCGCGCAGGAAGGCGGCGATGACCTTTTCGTCGTCCAGCGTCCAGCAGGAGTAGTGGCGGGCGGTGTCCGGGGTCAACGCGGCCAGGTCCACCCGGGGCCAGTGGATGTTGATGGCCCGATGGCCGCGCCGCAGCACCGACGCCAGCGGCGCTTCGCGCTCCGAGGGCTGCAGCAGCTCCTGGTTGTACCAGATCTCGGCGGACAAATCCTTCACGAAGCGCTCGTCCACCGGGCAGACGCTGCCGGTGAACAGCAGCCGCCCGGCCATGCCGCACGCCTCGGCCGCGGCCCAGACCCGGTGCGTCAGGTCCATTTCCTTCAGGTCGATGTTCACCAGCATCCGGTCGGTCATGCGGCGGATCAGGTCCAGCGCTTCCTCGAGCGTCGCGTACCGAACCCCCGGCTCCAGCGGGTTGTGGGACAGCACCAGGCCGCCCTCCCCCGCCCGCACGTCCAGCTCCACCGCGTCCGCGCCGCAGCCCGCCAAAACCTTCAGGCTCTCAAGGGTGTTGGGCGCGGTGTCCTCCGCGCCGGCATGGGCCGTGATCATCGTGTATATACGCTCTTTCGCCATCGTCATCGCCTCCACAGATCGCATCGTCGTTCTTGGGTATTCTATCATATCCGCGGGATCGGCGCAATCCGTATCGGGCGCCAACGGGGTCCGGGGCGCACATATTTTTACAATCTTTACAACAAATGTTGACAAACCGCATCCTTCATTGTATAATCAACATAAATATTGACGGTATTGTTAAACGAGGAAAAAGCCGAAAGCTCTGTGGAGGTGAGGCGGTTGTCTATGTTGCAGGCCATGAAGCCCAAGAGCATGGTGCGCGCGCTGGGAAAGAAGCGGGCGGGCGGCGTGATCGTGCTGCTCGTATTCATGCTGTTCTTCTATGGGCCGCTGTTGTACATGCTGCCGTTGGCGTTCGCCAACAAGTATGAGTACCCCGCGCTGGCGCCCACGTCCTACGGCTTCCAGTGGTGGAAGTACGTGCTGGATCAGCCCACGGTGGTGGAGGCCATCGTGAACTCGTTCCTGTTCGCGATCTGCTCCACGGTGCTGGCGCTGATCATCTGCATACCGGCGGCCTACGCGCTGGCCCGGTTCCGCTTCAAGGGCAGGAAGTTCATCATGCTGCTGTTCCTGATCGGCAACGCCTTCCCGAAGATCGGCATGTACACCTCCATCGGTATCATCTACTACAAGATCGGGCTGATGGGCACCTTCCTGGGCGTGCTGCTCATTCATATGCTGGGCACGATGATGCAGATGATCTGGCTGCCCGCCGGCGCGTTCAGAAGCGTGCCGCGCCACCAGGAGGAGGCCTCCAGAGACGCCGGCGCCGGGCCGATCCGCACGTTCTTCCACGTGACGCTGCCCATCGCCTGGCCGGGCATCGCCGTGGCGGCGATGTACGCGTTCATCGGGTCCCTGGGCGAGAGCGTCGGCACGCTGATGGTCGGCCTGCCGAAGTACCGCACGATGATGACCGAGATGTACGGCGTCATACTGGACTTCCCGGCCACCGCCGGCGCGGTGTTCGCGCTGATCATCATCATCCCGAACGTGGTGCTGCTGTTCCTGATGCGCAACTACATCGGCGGCGACACGCTGGCGAAGGGCTTCAAGATGGGCTGATCGCGGCGCGCGATCGATATAAAGGAGGATGGATCTCTTGGCGAATGCAAAACTTGAAATCGTCAATATGACGAAGCTGTACAGCAACGGCGACGGCGTCAAGAACATCAACATCAGCGTGGAAGAGGGCGAGCTCATCACGCTGCTGGGCCCGTCCGGCTGCGGCAAGACCACGATCCTGCGCGCCATCGGCGGCTTCAACGACATCCAGAGCGGCGACATACTGATTGACGGCAAGTCCATCATCAACATGCCGCCGGAGAAGCGCCCCACCGCCATGGTGTTCCAGAGCTACAACCTGTGGCCGCACATGTCGGTGTTCGACAACATGGAGTTCGGCCTGAAGCTGCGCAAGGTGCCCAAGCCGGAGCGCAAGCAGCGCATCACCGAGATGCTCGAGATGATCAAGATGCCGGGCGTCGAAAAGAAGTATCCGGGCCAGATGTCCGGCGGCCAGCAGCAGCGCATCGCCATCGCGCGCAGCCTGCTGCTCAGGCCCCAGGTGCTGCTGCTGGACGAGCCGTTCTCGGCGCTGGACGCGAAGATCCGCCAGCAGATGCGCGAGGAGCTGCGCAAGATCCAGACCGACCTGAACATCACCGTGGTGTTCGTCACCCACGACCAGGAGGAGGCCATGGCGCTGTCCGACCGGGTCATCGTGATGAACAAGGGCACCATCGAGCAGTGCGGCGCCCCGTCGGAGATCTACGACCGGCCCGTCAGCCGCTACGTGGCGGACTTCATCGGCGAGATGAACTTCCTGCAGATCAACGGCAAGACGCTGGCCGTCCGCCCGGAGCACGTGCGGGTGCGCAAGGGCACCGGCGGCGAGCTGGACGGCTACGTGCGCACGGTGATGATGCTGGGCCACTACGTGGAGATGACCATGGACACCGACTACGGCATCATCAAGACCTTCATCTCCGAGGAGGCCTCCCGCGAATACCACAAGGGCGACCCGGTGGCGATGGACTTCTCCAAGCAGTTCGAGTACTGACGCCGCGCGATTGTGTAATTATGGCTGCGCGCCATAAAATAGAAGGAGGAATCACAACATGAAGAAAATCCTGTCTCTGGTACTGGCAGTGATGCTGCTCGCCACCTGCGCCGGCTTCGCGATGGCCGAGGGCAAGCAGACCGTCACCATCTGGTCCACCGGTTCTCAGAACGTGGCGGATCTGTTCACGGCGCTGTGCGACGCGTACAACGCCAAGGAGGATTCCAACTATCACGCCGAGCTGCAGTTCATCGCCAGCGGCACCGGCGACGAGGCCCTGAACTCCCGCATCGGCGCGGCCTTCCAGACGGGCCAGACCGGCACCGACTTCGACGTGATCGCCGAGAACACCGCTTCCTTCCAGTCCTATGTGGACGAGGCCGGCAGCGAAGACCTGTTCCTGGACTATGACGCCTCGAAGATCCCGGGCCTGGAGAACGTGACCCTGACGCCCGTCATCTTCCCCACCAAGCTGGTGCCCTATCGCGCCACCACCGTGGTGTTCGCCTATGATTCCGAGCGCGTTCCCGAGAGCGAGCTGCCCCACACCTGGGACGAGCTGGCCGCGTGGATCGAGGCCCATCCCGGCCGCTTCGCCTACAACGACCCCGACACCGGCGGCGCCGGCAGCGGCTTCGTGCAGTCCGCCATCTATCGCCTGATCGAGGACGAGTCCGCCCGGATGTCCAACGATCCCAAGTGGCTGGAGTACATGCAGCCCGGCCTGGACTGGCTGGTGAAGATCCATCCGTTCCTGTACACCACCGGCGGCAGCGTGCTGTATCCCGCCAAGAACCAGGGCACCCTGGACCTGCTGATCAACAAGGAAGTGGACATCATCCCCGCCTGGGCCGATCAGATCCTGAACAACATCGCCAGCGGCACCCTGCCGGAGACCACCCGCATGTATCAGCTGGACGACATGCCCCTGACCGGCAGCGACGTGTCCCTGGGCATCACCTCCATCGGCTCCAACCCCGACGGCGCCCATGAGTTCATCGCGTTCGTCATCAGCCCCGAGGGCCAGAAGATCTGCCTGGAGAACATGAAGGCCATCCCGGTCATCAGCCCCGACCTGATCGACTCCGATCAGAAGGAGCTGGTCGCCTCCCTGGGCAACTACAGCTTCATCTCCAACGGCAACCTCTGGAAGGAAGAGATCTATCCGCTGTGGCAGGAGACCATTCTGCCGCTGTAATCCGAGCGACGGTTTATGCGCCTGCGGGGGTCATACCGCCCCCGCAGGGATTTCACCGGCTGTAGAAAGGGCGTGGACGTATGGTCAACAACAAGAGCAAATGGAAGTCGGCATTGCTGATCGCGGGGTTCCTGGCGCCCGCGCTGATCGTGGCGCTGGGCATCGTCATCTACCCCATCATCAACACGATCATCAAGAGCTTCCAGGATTCGAAGACCGGCGCGTTTACCCTCGCCAACTATAGCTATCTGTTCACCAACAAGCTGGCGCGGGCGCACATCTGGTACACCATCTGGGTGACGGTGCTGACGGTGGTGCTGGCCATCGCGTTCAGCTATCTGCTGGCGCTGTACCTGCGCTTTTCAAACAGCAAGATCGCCGGCGTCATCCGCTCGCTGTACCTGCTGCCCCGGTTCGTGCCGGTGCTGGTGGCGGTGTACGCGCTGAAGATGGTGCTCAGCGACTCGGGCCTGATCAACCGCTTGTCGCTGCTGCTGCCGGAGGGCAGCCCGCTGTACAACTTCAAGCCGGGCCTGCTGTACAACGCGAAGGGCATCATACTGGCCAACCTGTGGTTCAACATACCCTTCGCGACGATGATCATCTCCGCGGCGCTGTCCAGCATCTCCAGCTCCATCGTGGAGAGCGCTCAGGACGTGGGCGCCGGCAAGCTGCGCATCTTCTTCAAGATGATACTGCCGCTGTCCATCAGCGACGTGATGATCGCGGCCACGTTCGTGTTCATGAGCAACGTGTCCTCGTTCACCACGCCTTACCTGATCGGCGCGAACCACCCGATGATGCTGGGCGTGTACCTGCGCAAGCAGTTCTCCAGCCGCAAGTACGAGCTGGCCGCGGCCATCTCCTGTCTGATCTTCCTGTTCTCCTCCATCTCGGCCATCGTGTACATCTACACCAACCTGAAGGAGAAGGCATGGGAGCGGGATTGACCCAATCCCTTTGCAGGCTGTCCCCCGAGCTTCGCGCCGGGGGGTGGTTTTTTACCGCATAATATACCACCGTTTTTATGAACCTATCGAGGGGGCGACACCATGAAGCGCATACTGTTGATCGCCACGGGCGGCACCATTGCCTCCAAGCCCACCGGCGAGGGGCTCGCGCCGGGCATCGATTCCCGGGAGCTGCTGGAGTGCGTGCCCGAGGCGGCGGACATCGGCGTCATCACGGCTGAGCAGCTGTTCAACCTGGACAGTAGCGAGGTCTACGCCCGGCACTGGCTGGCCATGGCCGCGCACATCGAGGAGCGCTACGACGACTACGACGGCTTTGTGATCACCCACGGCACCGACACGATGGCCTACACGGCGGCGGCGCTGTCGTACCTGATCCAGTACAGCCCGAAGCCTATAGTGATCACCGGCTCGCAGAAGTCGATCTACGCCCGGGACACCGACGCCCGGCGCAACCTGCTGGACGCGCTGCGCTACGCCGCCGACGATGGCGCCCACGGCGTGACGGTGGTGTTCGACGGCAAGGCCATCATCGGCACCCGGGCCCGGAAGATGCGCACGCGCAGCTACAACGCCTTCTCCAGCATCGACTACCCGGAGCTGGCCGTCATCCGGGAGGACCGAGTGATCCCCTACATCGAATCGCCGAAGCCCGCCTCCCCGGTGTTCTACCGAAACATGGACAGCCGCGTGTTCGTGCTGCGGCTGGTGCCGGGCCAGGACGGGGCGATATTCGACGCGCTGGCCGAGCGCTACCGCGGCGTGGTGCTGGAGGGCTTCGGCATGGGCGGCATACCGATGTACGAGGACGGCCGCCTGCTTCAGGCGCTGCAGCGCTTCACCCGGGCCGGACGCACGCTGGTGATGACCACCCAGGTACCCCACGAGGGCAGCGACCTGGGCGTCTACCAGGTGGGCGTGCGGGCCCTGAACGCGCTGGAGGCCATCGAGGCCCACACCATGACCATCGAGGCCATCGTCACCAAGCTGATGTGGGCGCTGGCCCAGGCCGACGACTCCGCCCGGGTCCGCCGCCTGTTCTGCCGCCCGGTGGCCAAGGACCTGCTGTAGCCTCCGCCAAAATCAAGGGGACGGTTCTCTGTGTCAATGACACAGAGAACCGTCCCCTTGATTTTGGTAAAGGCAGTCAGTCCACTTTCAGCAGGTGCACGTCGCCGGAGGTGGTGTCGATCGTCAGCTGGCCGCTCTCGTCGCCGCAGCCGTACTTCTCCCCGTCCTGCGTCAGCGCGATGGCGCTGTCAAAGCTGCCGCTGGTGGTGTCGACCCGCGCCAGGAAGCCGGGCTTGTCGGGCAGGGCGGCCGTCACATTGCCGGAGGTGGCCTCGATCTTCAGCGCGTCAAAGGCGGTAAAGCGCGCGTTGATGTCGCCGCTGGTGCTCTCCAGATCGGCCTTCTCCGCCGAGCCGGCCTGCACCTGGATCGCGCCGGAGGTGGTGCCGGCGGTCAGCGCCTTGGCGCCGCCGACGTTCGCGCCGATGTCGCCGGAGGTACTGGAGAGGGCCACGCTGTCCGCGGAGTCCGCCAGGTCCAGCCGGATCGCGCCGGAGGTGGTGCCGACGGAGACCGTCTTCGCGCTCTGAAGCGTCGCGTGCAAATCGCCGGAGGTGCCGGAAAGGGCCACGCTCTGCGCCGGGCCGGTCAGTTCCAGCTCCAGGTCGCCGGAGGTCAGGTCCACGGCCACCGCGTCCGCCGTCAGCCCGGGCGCCTTCACGTCGGCGGAGGTGGCGTCGACGCGCACGTCCTCCAGCGCCATGCCCTGGGGCAGGGCCACGGTCAGGGTCTTGTTGAGGCTGGTCAGCGTGAAGAAGCCCTTCTTCGCGTACTGCACCCGCAGCGTATCGCCGTCCAGCCACCAGCGCAGCTGAGCGTTGCCGGAGATGGTCTTTTTGGCCGTCTCAGAAAGCTCGATACCGTCCCCCGCGCGCTCGACGAACACCACCGCGCCGTCCGTCCAGTGGATGTCCAGCTTCTTCACATCGCCGTCGATCACGGCGCCTCCGGCGGTGTACTTGTCCGCGTTGTCGTACCTGAAGCCGCTCAGTATGGCGCGGCCGCCGATCGAAACACAGCAGACACACAGGGCGATGACGCACACGGCGGCGCCCAGCTTCATCATCATGGACTTACTCATTTTGCATTCCCCTTTCCGTTGTTGATCGCGCTGAGAAAGCCGACGCCGGCGACGCACAGCCCCACCATGGCGATCGTGGTCAGCAGGCTCTTGGTGCGCAGCGTGATCATGTTCATCATGTTCGCAAACAGTATCAGGTCAACGGCGATCACGGTCAGGGCCTTGTTGCGCCCCTCCAGCCGCTTTTTCAGCGGCTTCGCCCGGATCAAAAACGGCAGGAACACCGCCGCCAGGCCGAACTGGGTCGCGGAGGCCGCCACGAAGAACCACCGCCCGTGGGAGTAGGCGCTGCTCACGGCCAGCAGTATCATCAGGCTCACGTCAAAGGCGCAGAAGGTCCAGAACAGCTTGTTCTCGGGGACCATCAGCGGCACCACGATCAGCGAGGCCGCCACCAGCATGCCCGCCGAGGCCACGTAGAACCAGTCCAGCGTCCGGCTGGAGGACATGTTCACGATCAGGCAAATCAGTATCGGGATCATGAACAGGGCCGCGATCACGCTGCCCACCGCGGCGGAGCGCCGCTTGAACCGCCGCTCCTGGTGGCGGATGACCAGCGCCGATTCGTCCTTCAGCGCGCTCTCCAGCGTGTTGTCGCGCAGCTGCTTCAGCATCTGGGCGCAGTCCGGGCACTCCGGCAGATGCGCCTCCACCAAATTCCGGCTGGCGTCGCTGAGCACGTCGTCGGCGTACAGCGGCAGAAGGTCGCGGATGATTTCACAAGAGGTCGTCATACGTTTTCCATCCTTTCCCTCAGTTTCATGCGGGCGCGATGATAGGTGACGCGGGCCCAGTTCTCGGTCTTCGAGAAGATCCTGCCGATCTGCTGGAACGAGAGCTCCCCGAACACGCGCAGCTCGAACACCTCGCGGAAGGGCTCCTCCAGGCCGTGCAGCGCCATGTGCACCCGGAACGATTCGTCCCGCTCGGCCACCGCCTGCTCCACGCCGGCCTCCCGGCTGACGGCGTCCTCCGGCATTTCGGAAAAACGGCCCTGGCGGCGCTTCTCATCGCTGTACAGGTTCTTCGCGATGGCGCACAGCCAGGTGGCCGTGTCGGATTCGCCGCGGAAGTCCTTCAGCTTCGAGAACGCGCGGAAGAAGGTCTCCTGGGCGATCTCCTCGGCCAGGTGCCGGTCCTTCGCCATCGTCATGGCGTAGGAGAACACCCGCATGTAGTACGCGTCGTACAGCTTTTCGCAGGCCGCGTTGTCCACCGATCATCACCCCCTTTCTGAAAAACCGTCGGTTGGACGGGGAAATTGGCAATTCGTTACAGCCGTTTTTGGATTTTACGATCTGTTTACACCAAGGGCGGACACGTTGACAAGCGGCTGTCAAGCGGTCCGCCCCTGTACGCAGTTTTGCAGGGAGCTGTGCTTACAGATATCTCTTCGGCTTAGGGTTTCACGACACGGCCAGCCTGTCCTCGACGGCGTCCAGCGCGTAGAGCGTTTCCGGGTCGATGTCGATGCAGTCGGCAGGATCGCCCGTGCGCTTGACATCCCAGGCCAGCGTGTCATTCAATATGCAGCAGGTGTCCATGAACGTGCGCTCATCGCTCAGCGCGCGGAAAACACCCTTGTCCAACAGGCGCTTGACGTCATAGGAGACGATCTTGCCATCGGAGAAGTACACCGAGACGGTATAATCCGAATGGGGAACGACCTGAACGATCTCGGGGAAATAGGTCATTTGCACTGCAGGGCACTTCCTTACATCAGCGGTGCGATTCTGTTGAGCGGTTCACTCTCTTCACTTCCGCCACGCGCTGGGCGCGAACAGCATCAGTATCGGGAAGATCTCCAGGCGGCCGATCAGCATGCACATGGACAGCACGAGCTTGCTCAGGTCGCTGAAGGCGGCGTAGTTGCCGACGGGGCCGACCATGCCCAGGCCGGGGCCGATGTTGGACAGGGTCGCCACCACGGCGGTGAAGTTGGTCTCGAACGAGAAGCCGTCCAGCGACACGATCACCGTCGCTAAAATCAGGATCAGGAAGTAGGCGAAGAAGAAGCCCTGCACGCCGCTGAGGGTGTTCTCGTCCACGGTGTGGCCGTCCAGCTTGACGGTGTTGACGGACTTCGGGTGCACCGTGCGGCGGATGTCGCGCACCATGCTCTTCAGAAGCAGCTGCACGCGCACCACCTTCAGGCCGCCGCCGGTGGAGCCGGCGCTGGCGCCGATGAACATCAGCGTCACCATCAGCACCCGGCTCAGCTGGGGCCACAGGTCAAAGTCCGCGGTGGCGTAGCCGGTGGTGGTCATGATGGAGGAGGCCTGGAAGAAGCTGTAGCGCAGCGCCGTGAAGAACCTGCCGCCGTACAGGGGCATGATGTCCACGGCGACGATGGCGCTGACCGACAGCAGTATACCGGCGTACCAGCGCAGCTCGCTGTTGCCCAGCACCGCCTTCCAGTTTCTGTGCAGCAGGAAGTAGTACAGCGAGAAGTTCACGCCGAACAGCGCCATGAATATGCCCACCACAACGTCCACCGCCGCGCTGTCGAAGTGGGCGATGCTGGTGCCGTAGGTGCCGAAGCCGCCGGTGCCCGCCGCGCCGAACATGTGCACCAGCGCGTCGTACAGGTCCAGCCCGCAGAACAGCAGCGCCGCCACCATGAACATCGACAGGGCCACGTAGATTTCATACAGTATCTTGGCGTTGTTGGCCACCCGGGGCACCAGCTTGTCGGTGGAGGGGCCCGGCGACTCGGCGCGCATCAGGTGGATCGAGCGCGCGCCCATCTTCGGGATCAGCGCCAGCGACAGCACCAGCACGCCCATGCCGCCCGCCCAGTGGGTGAAACTGCGCCAGAACAGCAGGCCCTTGGGCAGCGCCTCCACGTCGGTGAGTATCGTGGCGCCGGTGGTGGTGAAGCCGGACACGGTCTCAAAGAAGCAGTCCACCAGCGAGGGCACGCAGCCGCTGAAGTAGAACGGCAGCCCGCCCAGGAACGACACGACGATCCAGCTGAAGGCCACGATGGCAAAGCCCTCGCGGGCCCGCAGCGTGTCCCGGCGGGGCTGGATCAGCGCCAGCGCCGTGCCGACGGCCAGCGCGATCAGCATCGACAGCAGCAGCGGCATCGTGTCGCCGGAGCGCAGCACCAGGGACACGATGATGGGCAGTATCATCAGCGCGCCGCACACGCGCACCACGTTGCCGACCAGGTGGCAGAGTAATCGCTTGTTCATCTTCTGATCTCCGTAAGGTCGAAGGCGTCCTCCAGGTTCACCACGGTGCCCGCCTTCGCGGTCAGTATCACGGTGTCGCCGGCCTCGATGGCGTCGCTGCCGAAGGGGATGATGCACTTGCGCTCGCGCACCAGCACCGAAACCAGTATCCCCTTGCGAATGTTCAGCTTGTTCAGCGGTATGTTCAGATAGGGCGCGCCCTCCAGGGCCGTGAACTCATAGGCCTCCACCTGGCCGCCCAGCATGTAATAGACCTTTTCGACCACCGAGTTGCGGCTGTTGTTCAGCGCGCGCACCGAGCGCAGTATGGCGTTGGCGGTGGTCAGCTTCGGGCTGACGGCGCTGTCGATGCCCAGGTCCTCCATCACGTCCATCGTGTTCAGCCGGTTGACCTTCACGATGACCTTCTTGACGCCGTGGCGCGCGCCGTACATGCCGGTGATCAGGTTTTCCTCGTCCCGGTTTGTCAGGCAGATCAGCGCGCCGCAGTCCGGCAGGTTCTCGGAATCCAGCACCTCCTGGTCGGTGCCGTCGGCGTTGATGACCATCACGCCGTCCAGCTGGTCCGCCAGGCGCAGGCACTTCTTTTCGTCGATCTCGATCAGCCGCAGGTAGACGCCCATGCCGGCGATGATCCGCGCCAGGTAGTAGGAGATGTGCCCGCCGCCGATCAGCAGCGCGGACTTGAGCCGCTGGGTGTCCTTGCCCAGGTGCTTGAAGAACTGGGTGACCGATTCCCGGTCGCCGGTGGCGTACACCCGGTCCCCGGGCAGCAGTATGCTGGAGCCGTCGGGGATGAAGGCCTGGCCGTTGCGCTGCACCGCTGTGAACTGGATGCGCGGATAGTGGTTGTGCAGCCGCGACAGGGGGGTGTTCAGTATGGCGTCCCGCTCCTCGGTGCGGAACTCCACCATCTCCACGCGGCCGTGGGCGAAGCTCTCGATGTTCACGGCGAACGGGAAGCGCAGCAGGCGGGAGATCTCCTGGGCCGTGGTGCGCTCCGGGTTGATCACCTGGTCGATGTCCAGCTTCTTCTGCAACAGCGTCAGGCTCTCCGTGTACTCCGGGTCGCGGATGCGGGCGATGGAGTACTTCGCGCCCAGCTGCTTGGCCGCCAGGCAGCACACCATGTTCAGCTCGTCGTTGCCCGTCACGGCGATGATCACGTCCGCGGTCTCCACGCCGGCCTCGATCAGCGTCTTCACGTTGGCGCCGTTGCCGCGGATGCACATCACGTCCAGCGTCTCGCTGGCGCGGCTCAGCGCCGTGGGGTTGCGGTCCAGTATGATGATGTCGTGCCCGTCCTTGGACAGGTACTGGGCCAGCGTGTAGCCGACCTTGCCGTTGCCGACGATGATGATGTTCAAACGATTACCCCCTTTTTTCGATGGGAGAGATTTTGTGCAATGAGGAATGAGGAATTAGGAATTGGGAATGGCGGTGCAAATCCCTTCGGGATTTGGTCCATTTATAAATCCATGAAATCCGCAAGGATTTCCACCTGAATTCCTCATTCCTCATTCCTCATTCCTGATTCGCGTATATACGTGAGCGCAGCTCCCGCATCCTGCGCGAAGGTGTCGGTGATCGTGCCCGAGAGCGTGACGCCGCCGGTATAGCCGATGTCGGCAAGCGTCTCCAGCACCCGCCGGTAGTCCTCGCCGTCGCCGGGGCGGGGCAGCGCCCGGGTCAGCGCGTTCTCCATGTGGACGTGCCGCAGCAGCGGCGCGGCCCGGCGCAGCGCGCTCACCGGCTCGCTGGCCATGGCCATGCTGCCGGTGTGGGCGGCCACGGCCACGTGGTCCAGCTGCAGCATGCCCGTGATCAGCACCGCCTCGGACACCAAATTCATCAGGTCGCAGTCGGCCTTGCGCATCGGCTCGATGGCGACGGTAATGCCGCAGTCCCGGGCGTGGCCCTGCAACAGCCGCAGGAAGTTGCCGAACTGCCGCCAGGCGAAGGCGTAGTCGCCGTCGGGCGGCGCGACGCGGCTGCGGGGCGCGTCCAGCGTGGCCACCTTCACGCCCAGCCGCTGGGCGCGGCGCAGGGCGTGGGCCAGGTAGCCGTGCAGCGCCGTGGCGTTCACGCCCGGCCCGGTGATGGGCAGATCCTCCGGCAGCATGCGGTTGCAGGCCGTCACCGGTATGCCCCGGCCCTCCACGTACTCGACGAAGGCCAGGTAGTCCGCCTCCGGCAGCGCCGCCAGCGCGTCCAGCGGGATCTCCATGTAGTCGAACCCGAGGCCCGCGACCTCCGGCAGGTTGACGAAATCGGTGCAGATGCCAATGGACAACACGGCAATCCCTCCCCTACGCATAAATACCCAGTATGAACTGTACTATAGTATACGCCTATTCCGCCATATAGTCAAATCGAAAGTTTAATGAGTCACGGGGACAGGTTCCCTGACTCACTTTCGTGAGTCAAGGAACCTGTCCCCGTGACTCATATAGCCACATCGCCCCAAAAAGGAAAGCAACACCTCGCATTTGAGGTGCGAAACATGATCCTGAAATGGATTGATAAAAACCTGGAAGGCTGTACCAACGCTCGCGTCCACGGCAAGGCCCTCACCGGCAACCTCGCCGGCCTGTGGCGCTATCGCATCGGCGATTGCCGCCTGATCGCCGATATTCAGGACGGCAAATTGGTGATCCTGACGCTCGAGGTTGGGCACAGGAGCGGGATATACCAATGATCCATGACGACAGCCGGCGCCGCTTCCCCCCATCGGGAAACGGCGCCGGCTGTCGTCTGTTCACCTACTTCGCGAACTCCACCGCTCTCGTCTCGCGGATGACGTTCACCTTGATCTGTCCGGGGTATTCCATCTCCTTCTCGATCCGCTTGACGATCTCGCGGGCGAGGATCAGGGTACCGGCGTCGTTCACATCCTCGGGCTTGACGATGATGCGCACCTCGCGGCCGGACTGTATGGCGTAGCAGGTTTCCACGCCGTCGAAGGAGTAGGCGATGCTCTCCAGCTTCTCCAGCTTCTCCAGGCGCTTGATGTAGTTCTCCAGGCTCTCGCGCCGCGCGCCGGGGCGGGCGGCGGAGATGGCGTCGGCGGCCTGCACCAGCACGGCTTCGACGCTCTTGGGCTCCACGTCGCCGTGGTGGGCGGCGATGGCGTTGATCACCAGGTCGCTCTCGCGGAACTTCTTGGCCAGGTCCGCGCCGATGGTCACGTGGGTGCCCTCCACCTCGTGGTCGATGGCCTTGCCGATGTCGTGCAGCAGGCCCGCGCGCTTGGCCAGGGTCACGTCCGCGCCCAGCTCGGCGGCCATGACGCCCGCCAGGTGGCTGACCTCAATGGAGTGCCGCAGCACGTTCTGGCCGTAGCTGGTGCGGTAGCGCATGCGGCCCAGCAGCTTCACCAGCTCCGGATGGATGCCGTGCAGGTTCGTCTCGAAGATGGCCTGCTCGCCGGCCTCGCGGATCTGGTTGTCCACCTCGCGCTTGGCCTTCTCCACCATTTCCTCGATGCGGGCGGGGTGGATGCGGCCATCCATGATCAGCTTCTCCAGGGCGATGCGGGCCACCTCGCGGCGCACCGGGCCTCCGGCGTGTCGTCGATGATCAGATCGACGCCGGTGGCGGTTTCGAGGGTGCGGATGTTGCGGCCCTCGCGGCCGATGATGCGGCCCTTCATGTCGTCGTTGGGCAGCGCCACCACGGAGACGGTGGTCTCGGCCACGTGGTCGGCGGCGCACTTCTGGATGGCCAGGGACACGATGTCGCGGGCGCGCTTGTCCGCCTCTTCCTTCGCCTTGGCCTCCACCTCGCGCACCATCACGGCGGCGTCGTGGTAGGCGTCCTTCTGGATGCGGTCGATCAGAATCTGCTTGGCCTCGTCGGCGGTCATGCCGGCGACGCGCTCCAGCTCCTGCTTCTGGCGGTCGTGCATCTCCTGGGCCTCGGCCTCGACGCGCTCCGCCTCCTTGTACTTCTCGTTCAGGGCCTCTTCACGGGCCTCCAGGTTGTCCAGTTTTTTGTCAAATGCCTCTTCGCGCTGGTTCACCCTGCGCTCAAGCCGCGAAACCTCGTTGCGGCGGTCTCGAACTTCTTTATCAAGCTCCGACTTTAAGCGGATGATCTCTTCCTTGGCCTCCAGCACGGCTTCCTTCTTCTTCTCCTCAGCCTTGTGGGTCGCGTCCTCCAGCATATTGGCGACGAATTCTTCCGTCTGTCCGATCTTCTTTTCCATGCCGTTCTTGCGGTACAGATAACCGGCAACCAGGCCAATGGCCAACGCAATCAGCGCAATCAATGCGACGATTGGCCAATTCAAAACTCCATGCACCTCCTGTTCATAATCTCAGATGAAAATTCCATATCTGCATGCATACCTGTCGCAGTTTACATGACTCACGTAACTATTTTACCCCCTGATATTAACCGTGTCAAGAAAAGATGTCGTTACCATCACTTTATACAACCCCGCGCCCCGCGCCGGTTGGCGTACTGCGCGCTCCGGCGCTCGGCCTCGAACACGCAGTAGCCGTCCACATCCCGCACCCGAACGCCGCCGAATATGGCCGAAAGCTTGTTGCGATACCAGTCGCGCCGCTTGGTGACCATCATCAGCCTGCCGCCGAGCTTCAGGCGGTTGAAGCCCTTCTCGATGAACCCCTTGGCCACCGAGAAGTCGGATTGATAGGGTGGGTTGGATAATATCAGGTCAAAGCCCGCGTCCGTCAGTTGGGCGAAGCCGTCGGAGACGACCGCCTTCACGCCGCCCACGCCGTTGCGGGCCGCGTTCAGGGCCGCCACCTCCACCGCCACCGGATCGACGTCGGAGAGCACCACGTTCTGCTCGCCGCAGATCCGGGCGGCCAGTATGCCCACCAGCCCGCAGCCGCAGCCCAGGTCCAGCACCCGCATGCCGGGCTCGAACCGGACCAGCGACAGCATGGCCAGCGTCCCGCGGTCCGCGTGTCCTGGCGAGAACAGGCCGGGCCGCGTCTCCAACTCCAGCCGCTGGCCCATCAGCTCCGCCACGATCACCGTCACCGGGCACGCCCCCAAACGAAGGCCGCACGTGCAGCCATTTACTGCCGATTGTCGGCGTGCTTCCCTTCGGGGCCCGCCGACCCGGAAAACCTTCGGTTTTCCTAATCACCCATACAATTATATCACATTTCTTTCAACAAAATAAAGAATATTTATAGACAATATGGGAAAGACTGACACTAAATCCACTCTTCACTCTCCACTCTCCACTCTTCACTCTCAAAAGGAGGTCTCCATGCTCGTCTACCTGATCGCCCTGCTCGACGCCCTGTTCTACCTGTGCGCGGTACCGGTCCGCGCGGCGTTTTTCGTCGACACGAAGGACGGGCTGCGCTTCGGCGCGGGCATCGCCGCCTTCACGGCCCGCGCGGCGCTGCGCCGGGCGCGAAGGAACAGCGGCAAGCGCCAAGTGCGCCAAAAGAAAAAAGCGCCCCGCCTCATGCCGCTGCTGAAGCGGCTTCGGGGCGTCAGCTTTGCGCTGCGGGGCAAACTGAACCTGGGCGACGCCGCCGCCACGGCGCTGGCCTGCGGCGCGCTGCAGGCGCTGGCCGCGGCGCTCTCGGCGCAGCTGGGCCGCGCGTCGGTGGACGTGATCCCCGACTTCGGCGCAAGCGCCCCCGAGGTGGCGCTGACGGGTATGCTCCGCCTGCGGGCCGGGCAAATTATAGCCGCGGCCGCGCGCAGCGGCGCGGACAATGTGAGCAGGAGGATCTCAAAATGGACAGACACCCGATCGAAGGCATCATGACCACCACGCTGGAGAGCATCCGCGACATGATCGACGTCAACACCGTCGTGGGCGAGCCCATCGCCACGGCGGACGGCTCCACCGTCATCCCCATCTCCCGGGTCAGCTTCGGCTTCGTGGCCGGCGGCGGCGAATACCAGTGCACCGGCGCCGCCAAGCCCCAGGAGGAGGCCGGCCGCCCCTTCCCCTTCGCCGGCGGCACCGGCGCGGGCGTGACCGTGCAGCCCCTGGGCTTCCTGGTGACGGGCCCGGACTCGGTGCGCGTGCTCCCCGCCCAGTGCTTCCAGCCCCTCGACCGGCTGATGGAGCTGGTGCCGCAGGCGGTGGCGGACATCAAGAAAGCGATAAAGGGCTGACGGCATGCCCGTTCCCCTCCCCGCATAACCTGCCCGGGGAGGGGATGTTCATGCAGCCGACCATCATCTGCACGGCCGAGGCGCCGGGCATGATCTACATCAACGGGCGCTTCGCCGGGGAGGCCTCCCGGCAGCGCCCGCTGTTCGCGCCGGTGTCGCCGGTCGGCGCGGTCTATCTGGAATACCGTCCGCTGACCGGCGGGGACGGGGCGCTGGCGCGCAAGGTGGTGCTGTCGGGCGGCGCGCCGCTGGCGGACAGCCTTTCAGGCGCGGATGGGCTGGCCTGCGTGGCCTGGCCCGGCGGCGCGCTGGAGGTGGAGTTTGCCCACCGGCCCCGCAGCCGGGAGCACTTCACGATCGACGGCCAGCCCTGCGCCATTGAGCGGGGCGAATCGACGGCCCTGCTGATGAACGGCTTCGACGTTCCGCTGCCGGACGGCGCGATGCCGCCCCGGCTGATCCGGGGCGGCGGCGCGGCGGTGCTGTTGGGCGATGTGGAAGGGGGCGGGCAGTACCTGGCCGCGCTGCCGGACGACCTGTCGCGGCTGAACGGCGTGGCCGTGGCCGACCGCTTCGAGCCCGCCGGGGACGGCCTGTTCAGCGCCTTTGCCGCGCTGGGCGACATCGTTGGTCACGGGCGGCTCGAGCAGTGGCTCGCCGACGCCTCCGGGCTGCGGCCGGTCTCCTACGAGGTCGTATGGGCCGACGGCGCGCCGCACTGGCCCCAGACCGCCGAGGGCGCGATGATCGCCGCGGTGGAGGCGATGCTGGCGGGGCTGCCCGCCGAGGCCGAGGGCTACCTGAGCCCGGCCCTGGACGCCGGCCGCCCCCTGGACGCCATCGACAATATCTGCGATTTGTGCGTGCCGATGAAGTACGCCCCGCCCGACCCCCGGCCCTGCGTGGGACTTCTGAAGGCCGTGAACGAACACCTCGCCGCCGTTCGCCCCCTCTTCTACCGCGCCGAGCCCTCCGCCGGCCGGCAGGGGCCCTGGCAGATCACCGCGATTGAGTCACTCGGGGACAGGTTCCAAGTGACTCAGATTTAAGCCTTATAGATCATTTATAATCACCATAAATCTCATTTTTGAGTCAGTAGGAACCTGTCCCCAAGTGACTCACTATACCCCCAGCGACACCTTCAGGGCCTCGCTCACCCGAGCCATCACCTCGGGCCTGAGGGTGCCGATGCGCTCGCGCAGGCGGCGCTTGTCGAGGGTGCGGATCTGCTCGGCCAGCACCACGCTGTCCTTGTGCAGGCCCGTGCCCGCGCAGTCGATGGGCACGTGGGTGGGCAGGCGCGCCTTGTTCATCTGCCCCGTCACCGCCAGTACGATCACGGTGGGGCTGTAGCGGTTGCCCACGTCGTTCTGGATCACCAGTACCGGGCGGATGCCGCCCTGCTCCGATCCGACCACGGGGTCCAGGCAGGCGCTGAACAGATCGCCCCGGTTGATCATGGTATCACGCTCCGCATACATCGTGTGCGGTATACTATGCGGATAAGGCGTCGGTCGTGAAGGAACGCTCGTCTGCATAACCATGGCTTGCTACATCACCTTTTTCCCGCCGCCGTCGTCCACGACCTGCATCAGCTTGCGCTCGATGCCGGACACAGCGTCGATATACACTAAGAACGTGTCCTGCCCGGAGGCGGCCGTGACCTCGTAGCACAGGTATTCGTTGCTGTTCTCGGGGATCACGCACAGCCGGGCGCTCAGGGGCGTCAGCGCGCCGCCGATGCGGGCGATCGCGTCCTGCTCGGTCAGGGCCGGGATCTCCAGCGTGCGCGGCACGTGGTTCATCAGCCAGTTGGCGGCCTCCAGGCCCACCACCGTGCCGTCCGCCATGGACACCTGCACCTTCACCAGGTCCGGGTACAGCACCACGCCGTTCTGCACCGCGGCGAAGTTCACCGTCATGATGCCCCCGAAGCGGCTGTAGTAGCTGGTCTCCATCTCGCCGTAGCCGCGGGCCAGCAGGAACGCCCGCGCGGCGTCCACGGCGCGGCTGTCGGTGATGTTGACCGCGTCGACCGCGCTGTCCGACAGGATATACAGCACCTCGCCGCCGGCCTTCGTGACGCCTGCGCTCAGCCGGTAGTCGCCCAGCCGCAGTGTGTACTCATAGCAGTTTACCGGGATCGCGCTCTCGCCGGTCAGCGAAAGCTCCTCCACCTGGGGCCCGAGGAAGGCCGCCAGCGCCTGCCGCGCCTGGGGCTCGTCGATCTCGGGAAGGCCCGCCAGCCGCTTGAACTCCCCGTCGGCGCGGCCGTCGGAGAACGGGCCGTCGTACAGCAGCACCGGGTAGTCCGTCGCCGGGCCCGTGAGCGGATACAGGCTCTCCTCGCCCGTCGGCGCGTCGTCCGACGCGTCGAACACCGCCTCGCCCCGCTCGTAGCGGTCCAGGAGCCTGCCCATGCCCAGCGAGAACCCCGCGGCCTTCTCGGAAAGGCTCTGCAGCGTGCGGTAGTCGTCCTCGGTCATCGTGCCGCCGTTGGCCAGCCGCGTGGACAGCGCGCTGGCGAAGTCCCCCGCCTGGTTGATGAACTTCAGCGTGGAGGACACCGTCTCCTGCCCCAGCGGCAGAAGCGCCAGGTTTGAAAGCGCGCCCTGGGTCTGCAGCGCGGTCTCGTTCAGCAGCGCCTGCATCTGGCCCGTCTCCCCCGCCACCAGCAGCTTTCGGAAGTTCACCGACATGCCCTCGGTGAGCTCGCAGGTCTCGTAGAAGGCCTTCTGGACCACGGCGTTGATCCGCGCGTTGGCCTCGTTCAGGCGCAGGGTCTGGGCCGATGAGAAGGCCAGCACCCCCGCCAGCAGCGCCGCCAGCGCCACGTTCAGCACCCGCGCCCAGTCCCGCTCGCGCACGTTAGCCACATAATACGTTTCGTTCATATTTCCTACTCCCTACTCCCTGTTCCCTATTCCCCACTCCCTGCTCCCTACACCGCAAAGCTGTGGTTCCCGATCACGGTCTTGATCGTGCGGGTGCGTATCCACTTGTCCCTGGTCGCCTTGGGGTTGTAGTAGTACAGGCAGCCGCCGGTGGGGTCCCAGCCATTCAGCGCGTCCAGCGCCGCGCGGATGGCGGTGCTGTCCGGCGTGTTGTTGATGGAGCCGTTGCTGACGCAGCTGAACGCGCCGGACTGGTAGATCACGCCCGATATCGTGTTGGGAAAGGACGCGCTGGCCACCCGGTTCAGCACCACGGCGGCCACGGCCACCTGGCCCTTGTAGCTCTCGCCCCGGGCCTCGGCGTACACCAGCTTCGACAGCAGCCGGTGATCGGCGGAGATGATCGACGACGAGGCCGCCGCCACGCTGCCCCCCGAACCGCCGGAGCCGGACAGCGACACGCCCATCGCCGCCGCGGTGGCCGGGCCGACGCGCCCGTCCGCGGTCAGGCCGTTTTTGCGCTGGAAGGCCTTCACGGCGTCCCGGGTCTTCGCGCCGTACTTGCCGTCCGCGCTGCCGGTGAGATAGCCCCACTGGATCAGCCTTTTCTGCACGGCGGTGACGTCGCTGCCGCTGGAGCCCACCTCCAGCACCGCCGCCAGCGCCGGGGCCGCCAGCAGCGCGATCAGCATCAGCGCGGCCAGCGCCAGCGCCGCGCCCCGACGCGCGCCCATCACGCGTCACCCCCGAACAGCCGCCGCAGCCAGTCCAGTATCACCGAGTGGAAGGCCACGGGCTCGCCCGACTCCCAGTCGCCGGGCACGCACAGCGACGGGTACAGCACGCACCACCAGTTGTGCCCCTGCCCCGCGCCGATCACCACCCGCAGCGCGCGGTAGCGCCCGGCGGGCACCAGCACGTCGCCGTACCGGCGGTCCGGAAAGTCGAACACCCCGACGCGGGCCGTCACTTCGCTGTCGCAGCCCGCCGCGCGCACCGCGCCCTCCGCCGCCCGGCGCAGCGCCTCCGCGTTTTCCGACACGGCGCTCCAGGCCGCGTCCGCGCCGCCGCAATCCTCCAGCAGCGCCCGCGCCTGCGCCAGCACCGCGTCCCGCGCCTTCAGCTTCAACGCCTGGGCGGCGTCGCCGTCGTCCTCGGCCACCACGTGCAGCCGGATGTAATCCTCCACGCGCACGTCACTTAATCCCGCCGCGCGGGCCGCCGTGCCCAGCACGAGCAGCAGCGCCAACGCGCAAAAAAACCGACGCTTCAGAACAATTCCTCCGTTTCACTGGAAACTGTTCCTATCGTCGGCACTTCCTGACGGAATTATACAGAAAAGCGGGAAAAGATCGGCGCGTCAACCTCCGACGGCGTTTAAAAACATCGCGCCCGCCACCGGGTCGGGGGTCTCGGCCAGGCGCTTCATCGCCTCCGGGGAAATGGCCTGCCCGGAGGCGAGGCGCTGGCTGACGAACGCCAGCACGGCGCGGCCGCCCCGCTTCTGCACGGCCTGCAGGCCGGCGTCGTCGAAGCGCTCGGCAAATTCCTGGGCGGCGCAGTAGGCCCGGGAGCGGCGGATCAGCGCGTCGGCGTCGTACACGGCGTCCACGCGCTGGCCCATCGCCCCGGCGCACAGCTCCAGCCCGCGCAGCCACACGTCCTTCCAGCTGAGCGTCCGCCCCTCGCATTCCCGCTGCAGCGCGGTCAGAAGCGGCGCGTTCACCGGCTGGCCCAGGCGCGCCAGGCCCCGCCGGGCC
This sequence comes from uncultured Eubacteriales bacterium, assembly GCA_902777335.1. Lineage (GTDB taxonomy): Bacteria > Bacillota > Clostridia > Christensenellales > Aristaeellaceae > UBA2862. The sequence continues at coordinate 17,910 of CACYTF010000049.1, read as the reverse complement.
AGCTCCGCGTCAAAGCGCAGCAGCGCGCGCATGAAGCGCTTCGAGGCCTCCGCCGTCGCCAGCGCGTCGGTGCGGCGGAAGGTGTACAGAAAGCCCTCCAGCCGCCCGTACTTTTTCATCGCGTCGTGATAGCCCAGCAGCCGGCTGCGGCGCAGCAGGTCCGGGTTGAAGTCCAAAAAGCCGCCCAGCCCGCGCAGCGGCTTCACCGTGGTCAGCCAGGGCATGCGGGCGTACTCCGGGTGGGTGTGGTACGGGTGCAGCTCCACGGCCACGATCTCGTCCATGCCGTCCTCCAGGGCCATGTCCACGGGCAGGTTGTCCCAGTAGCCGCCGTCGATGTAGCGCTGGCCGTCGATCTGCCGCGCCGGGAATATGGGGAAGCAGGAGGCGGAGGCGATCACCCAGTCGCCCAGGCTGCCCGGCTTCATGTCGGTCATCCGCACCGGCGCGCCCTGCATCTGGGGCGCGCGGAAGGTCATCACGCCCAGGCGCAGGCCCGAGGCGCGGATGCGGCCCTCGTCCACCTTCTCGCGCACCAGCGTCACCAGCGGGGAAATGTCCATGCGCAGGTGCTTCGCGTTCTCCATCAGAAAGGGCAGCACGTCCCGCTTGCGGCTCACCATGCGCTCGATGGCGAAGTCGTCCTCGTCCTCCACGGCCATGATCTGGCCCACCGTGATGTTCGACCACAGCGCCACCGCCCCCGGCAGGTCGCCCTGGGCGAACAGCGCCGCGTTCAGCGCGCCGATGGACGTGCCGTACACGCCGTCAAAGCGCAGGCCCAGCTCGGAAAAGGCCTGCCAGGTCCCGATCTCATAGGCGCCGCGGGACCCGCCGCCGCTCAGCACCAACGCCCGCTTCATGCTCCCTCGCCTCGCTCTCATCCCATGCTGTAGGCATTATAGCACACCCGGCGTGCCCGGACAAGATGAACTTCGCCCCGCGCCCTTGACGCCGCCGCGCCGCCGGTATACAATATCCGGTAAAAGGGGGTGCGCCGATGATCTACCTGAGCGAGGGCGATCTGATCATCCGGGACATGATCGCCTCGGACGCGCCGGCGCTGGCCGCCGCCGAGGCGGCGCAGGGCTGGCAGCCGACTTTGGAGAAGCACGAGCGCCGCCTGCGGGACCAGGCGGCGGGCAAATGCGTTTCGCTGGTGGCCGCGCTTCATGGCGCGCCGGTGGGCTACATCCACGTCTACCCCGATTCCCGGTGGGGCGCCTTCGGCGGGCGCGGCTGGCCGGAGATCATGGACTTCAACGTGCTGGAGAAGCACCGGCGGCGGGGCGTCGGCAGCCGGCTCATGGACGTGGCGGAGGCCGTCGCGGCCCGCTGTTCCGACACGGTGTACCTGGGGGTCGGGCTGCACAGCGGCTACGGCAGCGCCCAGCGGCTGTACGTGAAGCGCGGCTACATCCCCGACGGCACCGGCGCATGGTACCGGGGCGCGCCCTGCCCGCCCTACGGCCCCATCGCGGCCAACGACGACGAGCTGGTGCTGTACCTGTCCAAAACGCTGAGGAGGCAAGCAGATGGAGATCACGCGTGAAAAATCCTGCGGCGCGGTGGTGTACGCCGATACCGCCGAGGGGATACAATACCTGCTGATCCACTCGCACAAGGGCTTCTGGGCGTTCCCCAAGGGGCACGTGGAGTTAGGTGAGACCGAACACGACACCGCGGCCCGGGAGATCTGGGAGGAGACCGGCGTGCGCGTGCGCTTCGTGGACGGCTTCCGGGAGACGGACCGGCACACCTTCGTCCATGAGGATGAGCCCGATGTGGTGAAGGACATCGTGTACTTCCTGGCCGTCTGCGACGACCCGAAGCCCCGCCCGCGGGACAGCGAGGTGGCCGGGGCCGCGCTGATGGGCTACGACGCCGCCATGGCCGCGCTGCGCACCGACGACAACTCCCGGCGCATACTGGAAAAGGCGCGGGATTACCTGTCGCACGGCGCGCCATAGCCTTCCCCAAAGCTTTACTTGCATATTGTTATGCCTGTGGTATAATTTTTTTAATGCAGACAGGGAGGCTACACAGATGAAGGTCAGAAATCTCGTTTCCAAGCGCTTCAAGGAGACCCCGGCGGACTGCGCGATCGCCAGCCAGGCGCTGATGATGCGCGGCGGCTACATCAAGCCCGTGGGCAACGGTATATTCACGCTGTTCCCCATCACCAAGCGCATCACCTCGAAGATCGAGAACATCATCCGCCAGGAGATGAACCGCATCGACGGCCAGGAGGTGCTGTTCCCGGTGACGATGCCCGCCGACCTGTGGCGCAAGTCGGGCCGCTACGACAGCATCGGCAGCGAGCTGCTGCGCTTTCGCGACCGCTCCGGCGCGGACATGGTGCTGGGCATGACCCACGAGGAGGCCAGCGTGCAGCTGATGACCGACGTGGCCGATTCCTACACCCAGTATCCCTTCATGATCTACCAGATCCAGACCAAGTTCCGCGACGAGCCCCGCTGCCGCGGCGGCCTGATCCGCGTGCGCGAGTTCACGATGAAGGACGCCTACTCCTTCCACACCAGCCAGGAGGACCTGGAGAAGTACTACGCCCGCTGCTACGAGGCCTACAACCGCATCTACGCCCGCTGCGGCGTGCCGGAGGTGGTGGCCGTGGCCAGCGACAGCGGCATGATGGGCGGCAAGGTGAGCCACGAATACATGCTGCTGACCGACGTGGGCGAGGACACCATCGTGCTGTGCCGCGACTGCGACTACCGCGCCAACATGGAGGCGGCCCCCTGCCTGCTGACCAACGCGCCCGGCGAGAAGGCCCCGCTCGAGAAGGTGGCCACCCCGAACTGCAAGACCATCGAGGAGCTGTGCGCGTTCTTGAAGATCGAGCCGAAGCAGACCTGCAAGGCCGTCATGTACCAGCGCAACGCCGACGACAGCTTCGTGATCGTGTTCATCCGCGGCGACCTGGACGTGAACGAGACCAAGCTGCGCAACCACCTGAAGGCGGAGGTCCACCCCGCCGTGGTCACCGAGGACAGCGGCATCCACGCCGGCTTCACCGGCCCCATCGGCCTGCCCGAGGGCGTGACCGTGGTGTACGACAGGAGCCTTGTGGGCATCGAGTGGTTCGCCACCGGCGCCTGCGAGGACGACATGCACTACATCGGCTTCAACATCGCCCGCGACGTGGGCCAGGTGGAATACGTGGACGTGGCCAAGGCCTTCGACGGCGGCATCTGCCCCGTGTGCGGCAAGCCCCACATCTACACCAGCCGCGGCATCGAGGTGGGCAACATCTTCCAGCTGGGCACCAAGTACACCGAGAGCATGGACATGACCTACGTGGACCAGGACGGCAGCCTGAAGCACCCGATCATGGGCTGCTACGGCATCGGCGTGGGCCGCCTGGCCGCCAGCGTGTGCGAGGCGCACCGCGACGACTACGGCCCCATCTGGCCCATCAGCATCGCCCCCTGGCACGTGGAGATCTGCGCGCTGCGCGCCGATCAGCCGGAGGTGGCCGAGGCCGGTCAGAAGCTGTACGACGCGCTGACCGAGAAGGGCGTGGAGGTCCTGTGGGACGACCGCGCCGTGTCCGCCGGCGTGATGTTCTCCGACGCCGACCTGTTCGGCGTGCCGGTGCGCGTGGTCGTGAGCCCCAAGGGCCTGAAGAACGGCACCATCGAGATCGCCACCCGCGACAAGACCATGAAGGAAATCGTGCCCGAAAACGAGGCCGTGGACTTCATCTACAACTACGTGGTGCGCGAGCTGGAAAAGTTAGAGTGCAGGCTGTAAGCAACGGAATGCACAGAGCGGCCGGCGCAAAACGAACGTTTTGCGCCGGCCGCTCTGTTGTGTCAAAAGAACTGCGCGATGTACACAGGCTTCCTGTGGAACACCCGCCGGGCCCGGTCGACGTCGCAGTTCAGCTGCGCGTCCGGCTGCCAGTCGGGGTCCAGTTCGCCGCAGCCGAGGATCAGGCGGCTGAAATCCTGTATGGTCAGCGCCACGTCCGGGGCGGCGTCGGTCTTGCGCACGCCGTTTTCCGCGCCCGGGGCGAAGCGCACCTCGAACACGCCGTTGTTCTCCGGGATCTGGCCGTCGGTCACGGCGACGCGCAGGGTGCCCTCCCCCTTCATCCGGGCCAGCGACAGCGCCCTTTCCACGTTCACCACCCGGGCCATGCCCCATTGGACGACGGTGCGCTCCACGGTGCCGAGGCCGTATTCCGGCAACAGCGCCCGGGGGTCCGCGTCGGCGGGCATGTCCAGCACCGCGTGGCTGTGGTCGGCGGCAAAGCGCCTGAAGAGCGCCAGCAGGCCCTCCAGACCGCGCCGGTCGACAAAGGCGCTGCGGACGCAGTTCAGGCCTTCGCCCGGGCGCGCCCGGACGCAGGCGTAGGCGCTGGGCGCATCGGATTCGCCAAAGTACACATAGGTGTAGTCCCGCTTCACGAAGGGGTTCTCCGCCGCCCAGCGGTACTCCGTGTCTCCGCCGAACACCGCGCAGTTGTAGCGCGCGTTTCGCCGCAGGTCGATGGCGCGGATGTGCGCCGACAGGTCGTTCCCCGGCTCGCTCAGCCGCCAGCGCCCCGCGGCGTTCGCGCCGGGCAGCCCGTCCAGCTTCAGCCGCCAGCGGACCTTGTCGCAGGCCAGCTCGTAGCCGAACCGGCGGTAGAAGGCGTTGGAGAAGGGATACAGGTAGGAAAGCGCCATGCCCCGTGACTCAAATGAACCTGTCCCCGTGACTCATTAGATTATACACAAACCTTAACATACAGGTCTTTTCAAAACCGTCGATTTATCGTATAATGAATAGGATGAAATATACCCGCGCCGAGCGGGACAATTGATGGAGGAATGACTATGGCAATCATCGATAAGATCAAGGCGAAGGCCAAGGCCGACGTCAAGCACATCGTACTGCCCGAGGGCGAAGAGATCCGCAACGTGCAGGCGGCCGTGATGATCCGCGACCAGGGCCTGGCGAAGCTGACCCTGCTGGGCAACCCCGACAAGGTGAAGGAAGTGGCCGCCGGCGCGGACCTGACCGGCATCGACATCATCGACCCCACCACCAGCGACAAGGCCCCGCTGTACGCCGCCACGCTGTACGACCTGCGCAAGGCCAAGGGCATGACCGAGGAAGAGGCCGCCGCGAAGGTGGCCGACCCGATGTACTACGGCATCATGATGGTGAAGCTGGGCGACGCGGACGGCCTGGTCTCCGGCGCGATCCACTCCACCGGCGACATGCTGCGCCCCGCGCTGCAGGTCATCAAGAGCAAGCCCGGCATGAAGACCGTGTCCTCCTGCTTCCTGATGGAGTGCCCCAACAAGGCCTACGGCGACGACGGCGTGATGATCTTCTCCGACTGCGGCGTCATCCCCGCCCCCACCGCCGAGGAGCTGGCGAACATCGCCCTGGGCGCGGCGGATTCCGCCCGCTCGCTGGCCGGCATGGAGCCCCGCGTGGCCATGCTGAGCTTCTCCACCAAGGGCAGCGCCAAGCATGAGAGCGTCACCAAGGTGCAGGAAGCCACCCGCATCGCCCAGGAGATGGCCCCCGACCTGATGCTGGACGGCGAGCTGCAGCTGGACGCCGCGCTGGTCGAGAAGGTGGGCCAGCTGAAGGCCCCCGGCAGCAAGGTGGCCGGCCACGCCAACGTGCTGGTGTTCCCGGACCTGGGCGCCGGCAACATCGGCTACAAGCTGGTGCAGCGCCTGGCGGGCGCGGAGGCCTACGGCCCCATCCTGCAGGGCATCGCCAAGCCGTGCAACGACCTGTCCCGCGGCTGCAGCGCCGAGGACATCGTCGCCACCGTCGCCATCACGGCGTGCCAGGCGCAGAGCTGAGTACCAATTAGGAATTAGGAATGAGGAGTAATCTGCCATGAAAATCTTAGTCATCAACGCCGGTTCATCGTCCCTGAAGTTCCAGCTGATCGACATGGACAACGAGTCCGTGATCGCCAAGGGCCTGGTGGAGCGCATCGGCACCGTGGACCCCACCACAGACCTGACCTATGAGTGGGCGGACCAGAAGATCAAGCAGAAGCAGCTGAAGAAGTGCGACACCCACGCCAAGGCCATGGAGATCGTGCTGGGCGTGCTGGTGGGTCGCGACTGCACCGCCAGCGAGTACGACGCCAACGACGGCAAGGCGCACCTGACGGGCACCGGCGTCATCGCCGACCTGAGGGAGATCGGCGCGGTGGGCCACCGCGTGCTGCACGGCGGCGAGAAGTTCACCGCCAGCTGCCTGATCGACGACGACTGCATCGAGGCCATCGAGGAGAACATCCCGCTGGGCCCGCTGCACAACCCCGCCAACCTGATGGGCATCCGCGCCTGCCAGGAGGTGCTGCCGGACGTGCCCCAGGTGGCCGTGTTCGACACCGCCTTCCACCAGACCATGCCGCCCAGGGCGTTCCGCTACGCCATTCCCAACGAATACTACACCGACCTGCACATCCGCAAGTACGGCTTCCACGGCACCAGCCACCGCTACATCGCGGCCCGCGCCCAGGAGCTGCTGAACCTGCCCAAGGGCAACAAGATCATCATCTGCCACCTGGGCAACGGCTCGTCCCTGTCCGCCTGCGTGGACGGCAAGTGCGTGGACACCTCCATGGGCATCACCCCGCTGGACGGCCTGGTGATGGGCACCCGCTGCGGCACGCTGGACCCCGCCGTGGTGGAGTTCATCTGCAACCGCAAGAACATGACCCCCACCGAAGTGCTGAACATGATGAACAAGAAGAGCGGCCTGCTGGGCCTGGCCGGCGATTCCGACATGCGCAACGTCACCGCCCGCTATGAGGCCGGCGAGCCCAACGCCAAGCTGGCCATCGAGATGTGGGCCTACGTGCTGCGCAAGTACATCGGCTCCTTCGCGGCGGCCATGGGCGGCGTGGACGCGCTGATCTTCACCGCCGGCATCGGCGAGAACGACGCCGCCGGCCGCGCCCGCGCGGTGGAGGGCCTGGATTTCCTGGGCATCAAGCTGGACTACGACAAGAACGCCAAGGTCCGCGGCCAGGAGGCGAAGATCTCCGCCGAGGACAGCAAGGTTCAGGTGTGGGTCATCCCCACCAACGAGGAGCTGGCCATCGCCCGCGACACTCTGGAGCTGGCAACCAAATAAGAGTGAAGAGTGGAGAGTTAAGAGTGGAGATTTGGTTCACTTTATCTCCACTCTCCACGCTTCACTCTCCACTCTAAAAAATTAACTTGCTATTCGACGCGCAACCGTTTATAATAGTTCAGGTTAGGGGGTATTGGGTTGGCATTGGATGTCGGCATGGTCCTGAAGAACCCCGGGCAGGTCTATCCGTTCCGGGCAGATGTGGAATTGCCGCAGTTTGAAGTGCTGGGCGACCCGGTCCGCTTTCAGGACACGCGGGTCGCGGGCGAGTTCTTCTGCACCGGCGACAACCGCATCAGCCTGCGCGGCGAAGCGAGCACGGTGGTGGCCTCCCGCTGTTCCCGGTGCCTGGAGCCCGTTCAGGCGCCCCTGAGCGCCGACATCGACGCGCTGTACACGCGGCAGCCGGATCCCGACGACCCGGACCTGTACGTCTTCGAGGGCCACAGCCTGGACCTGGAAGACGCCGTGAAGGACGCGCTGCTGCTGGAGTTGCCGCTGCAGTTCTTCTGCAGCCCGGACTGCAAGGGCCTGTGTCCCGTCTGCGGCGCCAACCTGAACCACGGTACCTGCACATGCCAGGAGGGCAACGTTGTTACCGGCCCCTTTTCGGCATTAAAGAATATTGTGCTCAAGGATGAGGAGGTGTAACAATGGCCACTCCCAAGGGAAAAGTCTCCAAGGCAAGAAAGAATTCTCGCCGCAGCGCTCATTGGAAGCTGTCCGCGCCGGGCATCGTGAAGTGCCCCCGCTGCGCCAAGATGAAGCTGAGCCATCGCGTCTGCAAGTTCTGCGGCTACTATGACGGCCAGGAGATCATCAAGGTAGAAGCTGCGAAGTAAAATCCTTGAAATTAAGCCCGTTCGGCGCTGCCGGACGGGCTTTATTGAGTTAGGAGCTGATTTTATGTTCCAGGGCTTTTCCCAGGCCACCGGCGATTTTCTGTGGGGCCTGGCCATGAACAACGACCGCACCTGGTTCCTGGCCCACAAGCAGGAATACGAGGACGCGCTGAACGGGCCCTTCCGCGCCCTGGCCGCCGACACGCTGGAAGCGCTGAACCGGCGCTTTCCGGACCGGGCGTTTCAGGTGCACCTCTCCCGCATCTACCGGGACGCCCGCAGGCTGTTTGGCCGCGGGCCCTACAAGGACCACCTGTGGTTCGCCATCTACGGCGGCGAGCGCCACACCGTCGGCCCGATGTTCTGGTTCGAGGTGGGCGCCATGGACTGGTCCTGCGGCCTGGGCATCTGGGAGGAGTCCGCCGACGTGGCCGCGGCCTGGCGCGCGGCCATCGACGCCGAGCCCCAGCGCTTCACGCGCCTGGTGCAGGGCGTCGCCGCCCAGGGCCCCTACCGGCTGTGGGGCGACCTGTACAAGCGCCCGAAGGCCGACCGGGGCGAGCTGCTGAACCCCTGGTACAACCGCCGCCACATCAGCGTCGGCTGGGAGCAGGGCTACGGCGGCCCCCTGTTCACCCCCGAGCTGCCGGGCGTGCTGGTAGACCGCTACGCCGCGCTGATGCCGATGCACGACTTTATGCATAAGGCGTACAACAACGTGCTGATCGAGCGGGCGGGAAGATAAGCTTCACATGCCGCTCAACAGCTCGTACTGCCCCACGAAGCACTCCACCTGGGCGCAGCGGAGCATGCCGGAGAGGGACGCGCCGGTGGCGCGGGTGTTGCCGGCGATGGTCTGCTGCATGCCGGAGAGCGCTTGAAGGCGCTCGCACAGGCCGCGGCACAGCGCGTTGTCCGACGCGCCGGGGATGGACGCCAGCGCCTTCGCGGCGTCGGCGCTCTCGGTGGCCGCCAGCGCGCAGAGCGTGCGGGCGGCGTCCGCGCCGATCTCCCCCTTGTCCAATTGCAGCGCCACGCTGCCCAGCTGCTCCGCCTGCGTGCGCAGCAGCGCGTCCGCGCCGGCCACCGCCTCGATCTGGGCCTCCGGGGCCGTGATGCGCAGCGTGAGCCCTTCCGAGCGCAGGCGGATCGCCTTGGCCGGCAGGCCCTCCTCGTCCTCGAGCCGCCTGGCGATGCGCCGGGCGTCCTTCTCCGAGGCGTACACCGCGCCCAGCACGGCCCAGCCGTCCCCCAGGCGCGTCACATAGCCCGCCGCGCCCCGGCCCACCCAGGCCGAGGCCTGCAGCCGGGCCTCCTGCTCGCTGGCGCACTCGGCCATGGCCACGCACCAGCCCTCCAGCGGCTCAAAGTCGATCTGCCGCGTCACCCGCGGCGCGGCGGCCATGCTCTCCACCACGTCCGGCCTTCCCGGATTCAGCGTCAGCACGTACACGATCAGCATCGTCACGCACAGCGCCACCGACACCGCCAGCGCCGTCGGACGCTCCCGGCGCACCTGCACCCGCCTCATGTTCAAACCGTCGCCTCCCCGCGCCAGCGTTTGTACAGCTTATGCGCGCGGGGCATGGCAGATGAATTAAAAACCGCCTCATCATGATCTGAACGGTCATGATGAGGCGGCCTTTATATGGCTTGGGTTTACGCGGCCGGCGCCACGTCCTGGGCCAGCGCGTAGGCCGCGGCGTTCGCGCCGGCGATGCGGCCGAACACCACGAAGTCGCACACCGCGTTGCCGCCGATGCGGTTGCCGCCGTGCACGCCGCCGGTGGTCTCGCCCGCGGCGAACAGGCCGGGAATCACGCTGCCGTCGGTGCTGAGCACCTCGGTGCCGGTGTCGATCTTGATGCCGCCCATCGTGTGATGGATGCCGGGAGCGATCTTGATGGCGTAGTACGGCGCGGTGGACAGGTCGGCGTCCATGCCGTTGTTGCGGCCGAACTCCGCGTCCTCGCCCGCGGCCACGGCCGCGTTCCAGGTGGCCATGGTCTCGGCGAAGGTCGCCTCGTCCACGCCGATGGCCTTGGCCAGTTCCTCATAGGTATCGGCCTGGGTCGCCATGCCCTGGGCGATGTACTCCTTGGCGGACTTGTTGTTGTCCACCAAATTCTGGTCGAACACGATGTAGGCGTAGCCGCCGGTCTGCTCCAGCTCCGCCGCGGACACCGCGTCGCGGGTGGACAGGTCGTTGCAGAAGCGCTTGCCCTCCTGGTTCACCAGTATGGAGCCCAGCGAGCGCATCTTCTCGGAAACCAGCATGCTGGTCTCCTGGTACACGGTGGGATGCAGCTGGATCTTCTCCATGTCCACGGTGGCCGCGCCGATGGCCTCGGCCATCAGTATGCCGTCGCCGGTGGCGGCGGGGGTGTTGGTGGTCACCGCGTTTCTGAGGCTGGGATTGAACGAGCACATCAGTTCAAAGTTCGCGCCGAAGCCGCCGGTGGCCAGGATCACGGCCTTGGCGTTGATGGTGTAGTCGTGCTCGGCGCTCTCGGCCTTCACGCCCACCGCGGCGCCGTCCGCCATCAGGATCTCGGTGGCCTTGGTGTTCAGCAGGATCTCGATGCCCTGCCGCTCGGCCTCCTGGCTGAGCTTCTCCACCAGGTACCTGCCCACCGGGCTGCCGTCCTCGGGGGAGTGCAGGTACTTGTGCACGGTGCCGCCGGTGGCCGCCACCTTGGGCAGCGGCGCGCCGATGGAATCCAGCCAGTCCACCGCGTCAGAGCTGTTGATGGCCATCGTGGCCACCAGGCCCAGGTCGTTCAGGTAGTGGCCGCCGTTCATGGTGTCCTCGACGAACTCCCTGACGCCGCTGTCGGTGATGCCGGCGGCCTCCTGGAACTTGGTGCCCGCGCAGTTCATGCCGCCGGAGGCCTTCACGCTGTTGCCGCCCACCATGGGCATCTTCTCCAGCACCAGCACCGTCGCGCCCTCCTGCTTGGCCCGCACGGCCGCGGTCAGGCCCGCGCCGCCCGCGCCGACCACCAGCACGTCGCACGCCAGCGTCTCGGGAGTCCGCTCCCCGGCGGCCGCCTCGGGCTTCACCTTGAAGGGCGCCGGGTCGATGCCGGCGCTGACCAGCGCCTGCTCGACGGCGGTCTTGATGGCGTCGCTGGTCACCGTGGCGCTGGCGATGCCGTCCACGGCGATGCTGTTGGCCGCCACGATCGCGCCGGGCAGCTGCTCCACCGCGACGGAGCCGATGCCGACGGTCTCGTTCTGCTCCAGCACCTGCACGTCGTAGAGCGTGGTCGCGTCGGCGGTCACCTGCACCACCACGTCGCCTTCGATGCCCTGGCCGACGCCGGTGGCGGTCACCTTGCCGTCCTCGGCGAACGCCGCGCCGAGCATCAGCATGGCCAATACCAGCACAAAGGAAAGAATCTTCTTCATGGGCTTTCCCTCCTGAATGAAATATTGCGCCCGCGCGCATTGGATTGTTTCCCGTAATCAAAGTATAACACAAGGGCATTGTGCTTGTCTATAAAATTAAATCAACGCCAGTCGATTTCCCGCGCCCGCCGCGACGCCGGGTCCTCCCCCGCGCCGGCGCGGCAGGCGGCGATCCACTCCAGCACCGACTGCCGGTCGCGCGCCAGCTGCTCCGTCAGCGCGTCCAGGCTGTCGAAGCGCCGCTCCGCCCGCAGAAAGCGCAGGTACTCCACCCGCACCGCCCTGCCGTAGAGGTCGCCGTCGTAGCCCACGATGTGGGCCTCGATGGTGGGCTTGCCCTCCGGCGCGGTGGGGTGCAGGCCCTGGTTCAGCATGCAGGGCCGCGCGCCGCGCTCGCCGTCGATCCACGCGGCGCAGGCGTACACGCCGTTCGGCGGCCACGCGCCCTCCGCCCGCCGCGGCGAAAGGTTTGCCGTGGGAAAGCCCAGCCTGCGGCCCAGGTGCTTGCCCTGCTCCACGATGCCCTCGATGATCATAGCGCCCACCCCGTCTCCTCTGATCGGTCTGCCTCCATTCTATCACGCCCGCGTTAAGCCTGAACTGTGACGCCCGTTCGCTTTTTTTATGAGAAAACCTTGGACATCGGCGCAAACGGCCGCCGCGCATGGTATACTGTACGCTGTAAATATGTGCAATATGGAGGACATCCCCATGACCGAACATAAAAAAGACGCGCGCCGCAGGCGGCGCAAACCCGGCGTGCCGGTGATGCTGACGATCGTACTGATCATCATCGCGCTGCTGATGGGCGGGCTGGCCGGCTTCGTCGTGGCCCGCCGCACCGACACCCACGTCTACGCGCTGCAGGCGGCCAACGACCGGGTCACAGAGCTGGAGAACACGCTGACGCTGATCGGCTACCCCCTGGGCGACGACGTGGACCCGCAGCAGTGGCTGTACGACAACACCGCCAACGACAGCGCGCTGGCGGACCTGACCGACGCGGGCTGGGACACGGGCGAGGGCGAGCTGTGGAGCGACGATTCGCTGCTCAGCGCCACGCTGCCCGAGGACACGGAGCCGGTGGTCGTGGCCGAGTGGGCGGGCGGCCAGCTGCTCAGCAGCGAGGTCATCCCCGAGTACAACGACCAGCTGACCACGCTGATCTTCGCCGGCCACGACGCCAACGAGGTGGCCGAGGCCACGCTGAAGCGGGTGCTGGAGAGCCTGGCGGGCGACAAGATCATCGCGGCGCGGGCGGCGGAGCTGGGGCTGACGGAGCTGACGCAGGAGGAGCTCGCCCGCATCGACCGGGAGGCCTCCGAGAGCTACGAGGCCCAGCTGGACGACTACATCGCCCTGGTCGGCGCGGGCCAGTCCCGCGAGGAGGCCGCGCAGGGCCTGGAAAAGGAGAGCGGCGTCACGCTGGAGTCCGTCGCCGGGGCCATGAAGCAAAGCCTGTGGAATCAGAAGTTCTACGACCACATCGTGAGGGACGTCACCGTCTCGGACGACGAGGTCCAGGCCCACTACGACGCGCTGGTGGCCCGTCAGAAGGAGACCTTCGCCGCCTATCCGGAGGAGTTTGAATACGACCACCAGACCGGCGCGCTGATCGCGTTCCACCCCGACGGCTACCGCGCCGTGCGGGACATACTGATCGCCTTTGAGGGCGAGGACTCCAGGACCGCCGCCAGCCTCACCGAGCAGCTGGAGCTGGGCGAGGCCGACAGCGACGTGCGCGCGCAGCTGGACAAGCTGTACGCCCCGCTGGAGGAAAAGGCGAAGAAGGCCCAGCAGAAGCTGGCCGACGGCGCGGCCTTTGCCGACCTGATGGACGAATTCGGCTGCGACGCCGCGCTGAAGGAGGAGCCGCTGCGCTCCGAGGGCTACTACCTCTCCGACCACAGCTACGTCAACTCCGTGGAGTTCGTGGAGGGCAGCATGATGCTGGAGCAGCCCGGCCAGGTCTCCTCCCCGCTGCGCAGCGTGTTCGGCGTGCACCTGGCGGAGTACATCGGCGACGTCGCCCCCGGCCCGGTGCCCCTGGACGCCATCCGCGAAGCCGTCACCGCCGACGCGCTGAAGGAAAAGCAGGCCGCCTACTACGACCAGCAGCGCCAGGCCCTGCTGGAGGCCGCGCAGGTGAAGTACTATCCGGAACGGCTGCACTGATTATACCGCCAAACGGGGCTGTTGCAATGAGTGCAATAGCCCCGTTGTCGATTCCTTTACGTCCATGCCAGACGCCGCTTCTGCTTCACGCAGTCGGCCAGATAGAAGTTGATCAGCTTCTGATAGGGTATCCCCGTCTCCTCGGCCTGCTGCTTGAAGTACTCCACGGTCTCCGCATCCAGGTTGATTGTGATCTGCTTTTTCAGCTGGGCGGCGTAGGGATTCCTGACGCCGTTTGAAAAATCGTAATTCTCGCGCATGATCTACACCTCCAGTTCATGGTGTTCTTTTCATCCCATTCAAAAGATATGCTGCTCATAATTATAGTATAATTATATGAGCTGTATTTGTCAAGGGGATTCTTCTCAATGGCATGAAGTTAAGGCATACCCGGGGTGCCCTTCCACCGCAAGCGGTCCCCCTCCCCACTGCGGTGGGGAGGCACAGAATGTGGACACCGCCCAGTGCTTCCCCATGTCAATGGGGAAGTACCCGCGAAGCGGGGGATAGGGCATCCCAACCGCTTTACTTAATGCCATAGGAACCTGTCCCCGTGACTCATTCACTGACGCATACTGCGAAGGGGCTGTCTCAAATGCATCATTTGAGACAGCCCCTTCCATTGTTCTATTTCACCTTCACCGTGATGGACTTGGCCTTGCCGTATTGCTTGCCGGACTTCAGGGCCTTGAAGGTCAGCTTTTGCTTGCCCTTGCCCGCGGCCTTCCAGCGGACGGTCCACATGAGCTTGCCGTCCTTCTTCTTCGCGTACTTCGAGGCCTTCCAGGTGGTCAGCGCCTTGCCCTTGGCGTCGAACAGCGTCAGCTTCTTCGCGTGGGCCTCGGTGGTGACCGTGAAGGTGACCTTGTCGCCCGCCTTCACCTTCCCGGCGTCGGCCTTCACCTTGGTCACCGCCGGCGGGGGCGCGACCACCTTCAGCTTCGCGCGCTTGGCCTCGCCGTAGGTCTCGCCGTCCGCGGAGGCCCTGAAGCTCATCTGACAGGTTCCCGCCGGTTTGAAGGCGTATTTCAGCTTCCACACCCGCTTGGAGCCGGAGACGCTGGAATTCTTCGACGCTTTCCAGGTCTTCAGCGCCTTGTCCGAGGCGTCGTACAGCCGCAGCCGCTTCGCCGCCTTGTCGGTGGTCACGGTGATGGCGATCTTCTCGCCCGCCGTGGCGCTCTTCGCCCCGAAGACCACCTTCTTCACCGCGGGCGCCTTCGCCGGGGCCTGCGTCGCCGCGGGGGCTTCCGTAACGGCGGGGGCCTCCGTTCCTTCGGGGGCCTCGGTCGCGGCAGGCCCTTGCGTCCCTTCGGGGGCCTCGGTCGCGGCAGGCGCTTGCGTCCCATCGGGGGTCTCGGTCCCGGCGGGCGCTTGCGTCCCTTCGGGGGCCTCGGTCCCGGCGGGCGCTTGCGTCCCTTCGGGGGCCTCGGTCCCGGCGGGGGCCTGCGTCCCTTCGGGGGTCTCCGTCGCCGCGGGGGCCTCCGTAACGGCGGGGGCCGCCGTCGGGGCCGGGGACACGCTGACGTCCTTCCAGCTGCCGGCGCTCAGGGTCCAACCGTCCGCCGAGCCGCAAAAGCTCACCGAACGGATGCCCGGCTCGGCAAAGATATGCCCGACGCTCCAGATCCTCTCCGTGCCGTCGGAGGTGGAAGCCGCCTCGGCGGTCCAGCGGGCCAGCTCGGTCCTGCTCGCGTTTATCAACACCAGAAACTGCGCGTCGACGCCGGTCCGGACGGTGAACCTTGCCTCGCTGCCCACGACGGCGTCGCCATCCAGCGCCACCGACTTCACGCTGATATCCGGGACTCTGACAGTCAATGTCACGTCCTGGGTCGCGCCGTAAACGCTGCGGTTCGACATCGCCCGCAATGTCAATTTCCTCTGTCCGCCGGTGCTGAAGCGCAGGGTGAAGGTCCACACGCGCACGCCGTCCTTCTCCTCGGCGGATAAGTCGCTGGCGCCGTAGTACAATATCTGCTCGGTGTTCGCGTCCTCGCCGTAGAGGTACGCCGCGTCGATGCCCGTGACGACGGTGAAGGCCACGTCCTGGCCGGCCAAGACCTGGGTATTGTCCACGCTGACCTGCTTGACGTCGCAGTCCAGCTCCCGGACCTTCAGGTCCGCGGTGAGGCCCGCGCCGGTGATCAGCTCGCCGTCCATGGAGGCCTTGAAGGTCAGCTTGCGCTCGCCCGGCGCGTCGAAGGTCAGGACTATACTCCACGTCTTCGGAGTGCTGTCGCCGATCACCGACTTGTAATTGCTGTAGCCGACCTGCCACTTCTCCAGCTCCTTGCCGTTCTCATCCAGCATGTGCAGCCAGTTGGCATAGGGGTCCGCGTCGATTTCGACGGACAGCTTTTCGCCCACCAGCGCCTCGCTCTTGCTCAGGCTCACGCGGCTCACGTCCAAGGGCTCCGGCGCCAGCACGCACCGGATGGGGTCCTTGCCGCGCACCCGGTCGCAATAGGCGTGGGCCGGGGAACCCCGGTACACCCGCACGACGGTATTGTCCAGATAGGTGAGGGCATAGTCGCCCAAAGTGGTCACGCTCCGGGGAATCGTCAGCGTCTGCAGCGCGTCGCAGTTCAGGAAGGCAGAGTCCTCAATGGTGGTCAGGCCCTCGGGCAGGGTCAGCTCGGAAAGGGCGGCGCACATGTTGAACGCCCCATTGCCAATGGTGGTCATGCCCTCGGGCAGGGCCAGCTTCCCGAGCTTCTCGCAGCCATAGAAGGCGCTATCCCCGATGGTCTTCAAGCCGGAGGCGCATTCGACCTCCTCCAGCGCGGCGCAGCCCCCAAAGGCCCTCTCGCCAAGGGTCGCCAGGCCCTCGGGCAGCTTCAGCCGCTTCAGGCCGGTGTTTTCAAAGGCGCTCTGGCCGATGGCGGTCACGCCCTCGGGGAGGGTCACGGCAGTCACAAAATCGCGGTTTTTGAAGGCCGAGTCGCCGATGGCCGTCACGCCGTCCGGGACCGTCACGGCGCTGTCCGTGCCGCTGTACCACAGCAGCGCGCCGTCCTTGATCTCAAAATCCGACGTCTCCCCGTCGGCCCGGAAGTGATAGCCCTTTTCCTCGCAGTAGGTCTGGGCATAGCTGCCCGCCGGGCCGCAGATGGTGATGGTGCAGTGGTCAAACGCGCCTTCGCCGATGCTGGTCACGCTGGCGGGAATGTGGATCTGACGCAGCAGGGAGCAGCCTTCGAAGGCATCGTCACCGATGGTGAGCAGCCCCTCCGGCAGGTTGATCTTTTTCAGCTTGTCGTTCTGGGCGAAGGCATACTTGTCGATGGTCTCCAGCGAGGCGGGCAGCACGAACTCCTCCACGCCGCAGTTCACAAAGACCTGCTCGCCCAGGCCGATGACCGGGTAGCCCTCAAAGGTGTCCGGCACGGTGAGGACCTGCTCCCGTTCGCGGCCCGGGGCGAAAAACAGTTCGTACTGGTAAAGCCACGCGCCCTTCTCGCCGGACGCGCCGGTAGCGGTGCCCCACATATAGTCCTTGGCGCGCCACATGCTGTAGCCCCTGGGCTTTTTCCCGGAGTAGCCGGCCTCCACGATCCACAGCTGGCCGTCGATGTCCACCATGGCGTTGCGGTGAGCGGAGCCCGCGCCGCCGTCCCGGTCGGCCCTGCGGCCGGCCGCGGGAATGCCCAGCCGCCTGCAGCCCTCGCAGACAAAGCTGGTCGCGCCCCAGCAGCTGCCGGAGCCCGTGAGGATCATGCCGCTCCAGGAGGTGCTGCTGCCGTAGTCATAGTCCCGGCCGCAGATCTCGGCGATCTTGCGCACCTTTTCCTCCGTGGTCATGGTGGCGGTGATCTCGGTGGCAATGTAATTGTCCATCACGATGTCTACGTAATAGTAGGGGTAGTATTCCACCACAAAGCCCACCGTCCGGGTGGCGTCACCCTCCGTGACGGCCACGTCCACCGAAAGTCTGTAGCCATAGGCGGTGGAAAAGTACGAACTGTCGCAGGCCGTCACCAGGCCGCTGTCAGACACCTTTAGCGGCATCTGGGCCGCGTTCGCCTTCGGTTCCTCCGGCAGGCTGACGGCGAAGGTCGCGCCGGCCGCGGCCTGGAGCTGATACTCCGCCTGTCCGCCCGCGGGCATCGGCACGCGCTCCGCGTACGCTTCCGGAATGTAGTACAGCTTGATACGATCCTCCGCCCTCGCGGAAGGCGCCGCGGCGAACAGGCCCGCCGCCAGCCCCAGCGCCATCGCCAGCGCCAGAAACAGGAAGCCCCAATGCTTCTTCATTTCAATCTCCATACCGGTGCGGCGACCGGCACAAATAGGGATGAAAACGGATGCCGCGTGATTTTCCGTTTTCTGGTATACTGTGCTTGAGAGAGACACA
>CACYTF010000048.1 GCA_902777335.1 uncultured Eubacteriales bacterium | reverse complement strand
AGCATTCTGACTGGCTGTCAAAACTCCAACCAAATATATTGTAGTAGGGGGACGGTTCTCTATGTCAGTGACACAGAGAACCGTCCCCTTGATTTTGGCTGTATCTTACACCCGTATCGCCGCGTGGCCGGTCAGCGCCTCGGTCCGCGCGTCGGGCTGGCCCAGGCCGGCGTACAGCGCCACCGTGCCCTCGTCCACGAGCTCGCCCGCGCCGTTCACGACCATCAGCCGCGAGGCGGGGATGGGCAGCTCCACCTTCACCGCGCCGCCCGCCGGCACGCGCACCCGCTTGAAGGCCACCAGCCTCGGGTTGCGGGGCGCGTTATCGGAGCCCTCGTTCTGGGCGTAGACTTGCACGACCTCGTCGGTGTCCGCCGCGCCGGCGTTCTTCACCGTGGCCTCGACGCCCTCCGCGGTCCGCGCCGCGGCGCTCACCCGGCAGTCGCCGTAGGTCAGGCCGTAGCCGAAGGGGTACAGCGGCGCCTCCTCGATGTAGCGGTAGGTGCGGCCCTTCATGGCGTAGTCGGTGAACTCCGGCATCCGCGCCAGCTGGTCATTGTGGTAGAACGTCACCGGCAGCTTGCCGGAGGGGGATATTTTGCCCAGCAGTATGTCCGCCACGGCCCGGCCGCCGCGGGCGCCGGGGTACCAGGTCAGGAGCACGGCGTTCGCCCGATCCGTGGCCGCGCCCAGGTCGATGGCGCTGCCCGCCATCAGCACGATCACGGTGGGCTTGCCCACGGCGAGCACCGCGTCCATCAGGCGGCGCTGGCTCTCGGGCAGCAGCAGGTCCAGCTTGTCGCCGGAGGCCGCCGCGTTGCCGGTGTCGCCCTCCTCGCCCTCTAAGGTCTCGTCCAGGCCCACCACCAGCACCACCGCGTCGGAGCGCTCCGCCACGGTCAGCGCCTCGGCGATACGGTCGTCCGGCTGGCCCAGGTTCTCGTCCCGGTCCCTGAACAGGTGGCAGCCCTGGCCGTACAGCACCCGCACGTCGTCGCCCAGCGCGTCCTGCAGGCCCTCCAGCACCGTCACGTAGCGGGAGGACGTGCCGTGGTAGTTGCCGATCAGCGCCACGCGGCTGTCGGCGTTCGGGCCGATGACGCCCAGCGTCTTCAGCTTACCCTTATTCAGCGGCAGCGTGCCGTCGTTCTTCAGCAGCACGCAGCACTCCTCGGCGGCGCGCCCGGCCAGCGCCAGGTGTTCGCGGCACTCCACCTTTTCGTAGGGGATGCCGTCGAATTCGCTGCCCTCCATCAGGCCCAGCATATAGCGGCAGGTGAACAGCCGCACGGCGCTGCGGCGGATCATCTCCTCGGTGACCAGCCCCTGCTCCAGCGCCTTCAGCATGTAGACGTAGGTGTTGCCGCAGTTCACGTCGCAGCCCTCCTTCAGGGCCAGCGCGGCGGACTGCTCCGGCGTGTCGGTGACCATGTGGCCGGTGTGGAAATCCCGTATGGCCCAGCAGTCGGACACGAAGTGGCCCTCAAAGCCCCACTCCTCCCGCAGTATCTTCTGCAGCTGGGCGCTGCCGCAGCAGGGCTCGCCGTTGGTGCGGTTGTACGCGCCCATCACGGCCTCCACCCCGGCGTCCACCAGCGCGTGGAAGGCGGGCAGATAGGTCTCGGCCATGTCCTTCTTCGACGCCTCGGCGTTGAACTGGTGGCGCAGCGCCTCCGGGCCGGAGTGCACCGCGAAGTGCTTGGCGCAGGCGGCGGCCTTCATGACCTCGCCCTCGCCCTGCAGGCCCTTCACGTAGCTGACGCCCATCTCGCCGGTCAGCGTGGGGTCTTCGCCGTAGGTCTCGTGGCCGCGGCCCCAGCGGGGGTCGCGGAATATGTTCACGTTGGGGGACCAGAAGGTGAGCCCCTTGTAGATGTCGCGGTCGCCGTGGCGGCTGGCGGCGTTGTACTTCGCCCGGCCCTCGGTGGCCGCCACGTCGCCCAGGGCGCGCACCAGCGCCGGGTCGAAGGTGGCCGCCAGGCCGATGGCCTGGGGGAAGGACGTGGCCGTGCCCGCGCGGGCGACGCCGTGCAGCGCCTCGTTCCACCAGTTGTAGGCGGGGATGCCCAACCGCTCGATGGCCGGCGCGTCATAGCGCAGCTGGCTCGCCGCCTCCTCAATGGTCATCCGTTCGACAAGTGCCCGGGCCTTTGCGCTGGCTTGCTCGCGATTCATACGGTCCCCTCCCATAACAATTATAACTCTGATGTTACAATACCCAAAAGCCCTTGTCCTTGTCAAGGCCAATAATGCCCGTCTCCGAGGGGTTTTTAGGAATTAGCAAATAATGCGCACACTCCGACAGAATGTGCGCATCGCAGAGGGGAAAACGGACGAATTCAGATGATGGCCTTCGAGCCCACCGCCATCAGCGTCATGATCAGGCAGGCGGTGACGTTGCCCAGCAGGATCGCCGCGGTAGCCTTGCCCCGGGGCATCCTGAACAGCGCGGCCACGGCGCTGCCGGTCCACACGCCGGTGCCCGGCAGGGGCAGCGCCACGAATATGTACAGCGCCACCAGCTCCGCCGTCTCGGCGGACAGCCGGCTCCGCAGGCCCTTCCTGTTCTTCTCGTTCATCGATTCGCGCTTTTTCGCCGCGTGCTTTTCCAGCCACTCGGCGAACCGGCGAACCGGCTTGATGGGCAGCGTGTAGAACCAGTCCAGCACCGGCCGCAGCAGCCACAGTATGAACGGCACCGGCAGGCTGGAGCAGATCAGCGCCAGCAGAAAGGAGAACACGGCGGGCATGCCCATGCGCACCGCCACCGCCACCGCGTAGCGCCCCTCGAAGGTGGGCACCATGCTCAGAAGCGCCGCGGTGATGATCTCGCGGGTGTGCTCCTGCCATACGAACGCCGTCGAAGCGGCCAACATAAATCGATTGATCATAATGCCTCCAATGAGTAGCGAATGTGGACGTCCAAGGCCCATTATACGCCATTCCCCCGCCCCTTCGCATCAATCCTGTGTAAACTTATGGTAGTCATCCAGAAAGCCGTGGCGCTCGCCGCGGTACTTCCAGCCCAGCAGCGTGTCCAGCTGGACCCGGTGGATGCTGTTGAATATGTTCTGCTCCACCTTGGGGTCCCGCTCGTGCAGCCGGGCAATCAGTGCCTTCACCTCCCGGCGGCGGGAGGCGATCTGACCGCCCTCGGCGGCCTCGGTCATCCGGCAGGCGCACTGTATGAATTCCAGCCCGAACCGGTCGCGCCAGGCGGCGATGTCGGCCTCGCGGACCATGTACATCGGGCGGATCAGCTCCATGCCCGGGAAGTTCGCGGCCCTCAGCCTGGGCGGCATGGCCTGGATCTGCCCGCCGTGGAGCATGGCCATCAGCGTGGTCTCGATCACATCGTCGAAGTGGTGGCCCAGGGCGATCTTGTTGCAGCCCAGCGCTTTCGCCTTTTTGTACAGGCAGCCCCGGCGCATCCTGGCGCACAGGAAGCAGGGGTGCTCGTCCTGGGCGTTCGCCACCTCGAACACGTCGCTCTCAAACAGCGTGTAGGGCAGTGCCAGCCGCCGGGCGTTTTCCTCCACCCGCCGCCGCACCTCGGGGCGGTAGCCCGGGTCCATGATCAGGGTCACGGCCTCAAACGGCGCCTCGCTGTGGCGCGTGAGCATCTGCATCAGCTTCGCCAGCAGCATGGAATCCTTGCCGCCGGACACGCACACGGCGATCCGGTCCCCCGGGGCGATCAGCTCGTACTGCCGTATGGCGCGCATGAAGGGCCGCCAGATGGGCTTGCGCAGGTCGGTGAGCAGGCTCTGCTCCATGCGCTGAACGTCGGTCATATCGCGGGCCACGGCACGCCCTCCCTTCCGCCCGGGCCGCTTCGGCGCGGGCTGGATCTATTGTATACAGGGCGGCGGCGCGCTGTCAAGGGCCTGCCCGGAAAGGAAACATCAAAAGCTACGGGAAAAGTCGCAAAAGGGGCGGCGGGGCTATTGCTATTTTGTAAAAGTATAGTATAATGTGGGTATAATTGCGTTGTCCGGCAGGGCGGAAGGGAGTGCGCGCCATGCGGCTTGGAGGAACGGTTACAGGGGCCTGGAAGACCCCGGAGGAGTGGGAGGCGCTGCTCGTCCAATCGCGCTTTCGGGCGGTGACGGCGCCGTTTGACTGCCGCACGCCGCGGGAGGTGACCGGCGCCCTGCTGGAAATCTGCGCCCGCCATGACGTGATGATCGCGGAGGTCGGCGTGTGGAAGAACCTGTTCGACCCCGACCCCGCCCGGGCCGCGGAGGCGATGGCCTACGCGAAGGGGCAGCTGGCGCTGGCGGAAGAGACCGGCGTCCCCTGCTGCGTGAACATCGCCGGCACCGCCTCGGAGGCGGGCTGGGACGCCGCGGACCGCAGCAACTTCACCGACGAGACCTACGGGCGCATCGTCGATTCCGTGCGCCAGATCCTCGACAGCGTCCGGCCCCGGCGGGCGTACTACTGCCTGGAGCCCATGCCGTGGATGGTTCCGGACAGCCCGGAGGGCTATCTGCGGCTGATCCGCGACGTGGACCGGCCCCAATTCGGCGCGCACATGGACTTTGTGAACATGATCAACTGCCCGCGGCGCTACCTGGCCCCGGAGGCGTTCATCGAAAAGTGCTTCGCCACGCTCTCCGGACACATCAAGAGCACCCACATCAAGGACATACGCATGCACCCGACGAACCTGACCGCGCTGCTTTACGAGTGCGCGCCCGGCGAGGGCGCCCTCGACTACGCCCAGGTGCTTCGGATCATGGACCGTCACCTGCCCGCGGACGCCCCGGTGCTGCTGGAGCACATGGACACCTTCGAGGCGTACGCGGCCGCCTACGACTACGTCTTTGCCGCCGCCGCGCGCGCGGGGATAGCGGTATGAGCACAATCGACCACAGGGAGGGCACATCATGAAATATCGCAAATTCGGCAAGCTGGGCATTCAGGGCTCCGCGTTCGGCCTGGGCTGCATGCGCTTCAACGGCGCGGCGTCCGGCGACAGCGTCATCGACGAGCAGAAGGCGATCTCGCTGATCCGCCGCGCCATCGACGGGGGCGTCACCTATCTGGACACCGCCTACGTGTACCTGGACAAGACCTCCGAGATCGTGCTGGGCAAGGCCTTGCAGGGCGGCTACCGCGACCGGGTGACCATCGCCACCAAGATGCCCGCGGAGCACGTGCACAACCGGGCCGAGATGGAGGCGCTGCTTGAAGAGGAGCTCAAAAAGCTGCAGACCGACCACATCGATTTCTACCTGATGCACGGCATCGACCTGGAGCGCTGGAAGTACTTCAAGTCCATCGGCGCGCCGGAGTTCTTCGACGACATGAAGAAGGCCGGCAAGATCCGCTACAAGTGCTTCTCGTTCCACGGCCCCTACGACCAGTTCGAGGCGATACTGACCGACTGGGACTGGGACATGGTGCAGATCCAGTACAACTTTATGGACGTGAACAACCAGGCGGGCACGAAGGGCCTGGAGCTGGCCGGGCGCATGGGCATACCGGTGGTGATCATGGAGGGCCTTCTGGGCGGGCGGCTGGCGAACGCGCCGGACAACGTGCAGGCCCTGTACGACGCCTTCCCGGTGAAGCGCACGCCGGTGGAGTGGGCCTTCCGGTGGCTGTGCAACCACCCGGAGGTGGCCACGGTGCTCTCCGGCTGCAACGAGGCCGAACAGATCGACGACAACCTGCGCATATTCGACACGGTGGAGCCCAACATCATGACCGACGACGAGCTGCGCCTGATGGACGCGGTGCGCGCGGCCTACCTGGACCGCACGAAGATCGGCTGCACCGGCTGCCGCTACTGCATGCCCTGCCCCAACGGCGTGAACATCCCCGCCACGTTCGCCGCGTGGAACAACGTGTCGCTGTACGGCATCGACCCGAAGCAGGACTGGGGCTTCTCGCTGATGCTGAAAAACGGCGCCACCCCGGACAAGTGCGTGGCCTGCGGCGCGTGCGAGGCGGCCTGCCCGCAGCATCTGAACATCATCGACGGCCTGCAGGCGGCGTGGAGGGAACTGAACCCATAGGAAAACCACAGGACTATAATTGATCAACGGCGGCGCAAACACTAAGGATTTGCGCCGCTTTTTTTCAGGTCTGAGCTCCGGATTATGTCTTTTTTGTGGCAAAATCAGATGTTTTTGCCGTCTTTGCTTCTAAACTCAATATTCATGAAATATAATGAGTTCGTTTAGTAATATAGTTTAAGGAGCAGAGCGACCTTATGAAATACTTACGCAACGCAATAATTGCGATACTGATGCTGATGCTGCTGCCCACGAGCGCGCTGGCCGTCACCGCCAAGGTGACCAGCAGCTCGGCGCGGGTGTACCGCAGCGCCTCCACCTCCAGCGCCAACGCCGCCCTGAAGAAGGGCCTGTGCGTGACGGTCAGCGCCGTCTCCGGCTCCTGGGCGAAGGTGAAGTACAAGGGCATCACCGGCTACGTGCCCACCAAATACCTGAGCAGCACCGACACGGCCAAGGGCAGCCGCTACGCGGCCTACATCAGCAAGAAGACCAGCGCCTACACCGAATACTCCAAGTCCTCGGAGCAGTTCACGCTGGAGGTGAACGCGAAGGTCACCGTCGTCGGCCAGAGGGGCAGCTACTACCGGATCGAGGCGGACGGCCGCACGGGCTACGTGCCCAAGTCCTGCGTCTCCCAGTATCAGGTGGCCGCGGACGTGGACACCTGGAAGTCCAGCGTGGTCAAGATGAACTGGTTCAGCGGCGGCAGCAGCGCGTTCCCCACCGGCAGCTACGGCTACATCTACGACATCGAATCCGGCATCTACCTGCGCATCAAGCGCATGGGCGGCTACAACCACGCCGACGTGGAGCCGGCCACCGCCACCGACACCGCCAAGCTGAAGAAGATCGCGGGCGGCCAGTTCTCCTGGAACAGCCACGCCGTGATCCTGAAGGCCGGCAGCAAATACATCGCCAGCGCCATCAACACCATGCCCCACGGCAAGCAGACCATCAAGAACAACGGCTACAACGGCCAGTTTTGCCTGCACATGGTGGGCAGCATCACCCACGGCACCGAGAGCGTGAACAGCAATCACCAGGCCTCGATCCAAAAAGCCTACGACTGGGCGCACTGACAGGTATCTTTTCCAGTCCTTCTGAATAAACTACTTCCCGTGGAACCCATCAACGCATTCAGGAGGACAAACCCATGAAGAAGGCATTTCTGCTGCTCCTCGCCCTTTCGCTGTTGACGCTGGCGCTGACAGCCTGCGAGGGCAGGACCACCGCCACGACCACCACCCCCACCGAGGCCCCGGCGCAAAACACCGTGGAGCCCGCCCCCACCGCCGCCGAAAACGCCGCCCGGAACGCGGCCGATGGCGTGGGCAACGCCGTGGAGCAGGCCGGCGACGCCGTCACCGACGCCGTAGACAACGCCGTGGACACCCCCGCGGAAAACGCGAATTGATTTCAAAGCGCCCCGGACCAACGTCCGGGGCGCTTTGATCGTTGAAAGCAGCCAGTAGTCAGTAAGTCGTGGGGACGATTCTGAACAGAACACCGTCCCCACGACTCATCTTTTTTCTTTATTTATTGATAACACATCCGCGGGCGATATGCGCTATAATGGCCGTGAAACCATCGGAAAGGGGCTGCGCGCGTGAGTCAAACCGCAATCGGCAACCAGGGGCCGTACCGCCGGATCCTCCGCCTGACCGTGCCCATCGTGCTGCAAAACCTGCTGAGCGCCGCCGTGAACTCGGCGGACGTGGTGATGCTGAACTTCGTGGGCCAGGCGCACATCTCGGCGGTGTCGCTGGCGGCGCAGTACGCCAGCGTGCTGTTCATGATACTCTACGGCCTGGGCACCGGCGTGACGATGCTGGCCGCCCAGTACTTCGGCAAGAAGGAGATGCGGGCCGTGGAGGCGGTGGAGGGCATCGCCCTGCGCTTCTCGCTGATCGCGGCGGCGGTGTTCGCGGCGGCGGCCCTGTGCGCGCCGCGGCAGATGATGCGGGTGTTCACGCCGGACCCGGAGCTGATCGAGATCGGCGCGGGCTATTTGCGGTACGTGTCCGTCGCCTACCTGTGCTGGGGCATCATCGAGGTGTACCTGGCCACGCTGCGCAGCATCGGCCGCGTGGCCGTCTGCACGGCGCTGAACACGGTGGCCTTCACGCTGAACATACTGCTGAACGCGGTGTTCATATTCGGCCTGTTCGGCGCGCCGAAGCTGGGCGCGGCGGGCGTGGCGCTGGCCACCTCCATTTCGAGGCTGGTGGAGCTGGCGCTGGTGGCCGTCGTGTCCCGCCGCAGCAAGGACGTGAAGCTGAAGCCCTCGCTGCTGCTGATCCGCAACAAGCTGCTGTTCCGCGATTTTCTGCGCATGGCCATGCCCGCCCTGGCCAACGACGTGAGCTGGGGCCTCGCCTTCTCCATGTATTCGGTGATCATCGGGCAGTTTTTGGGCAGCGACATGGTGGCCGCGAACTCCTTCGCCGGGCTGATGCGCAACCTGGGCACGGTGCTGTGCTTCGGCGTGGCCAGCGGGGGCGGCATACTGCTGGGCCAGATCATCGGCGAGGGCCGCATGGAGGACGCCGACCACACCGCGAAGGCGCTGATGAAGCTGACGGTGATCAGCGGGGCCATCGGCGGCGCGATCATACTGGCCGCCATGCCCCTGGTGCTGCGCTTTGCCGACCTGACGGAGGCGGGCAAGGGCTTTCTGAAGGTCATGCTGCTGATCCAGTCCTACTACGTGA
This sequence comes from uncultured Eubacteriales bacterium, assembly GCA_902777335.1. Classification (GTDB taxonomy): domain Bacteria; phylum Bacillota; class Clostridia; order Christensenellales; family Aristaeellaceae; genus UBA2862. The sequence goes on along the minus strand of CACYTF010000048.1, from coordinate 16,392 downwards.
TGGGCGCGGCGGTCAACACCACCCTGATCGCCGGCGTGTTCCGCGCCGGGGGCGACAGCCGCTTCGGCTTCATCTGCGACACCATCGACATGTGGTGCTACGCCGTGCCGCTGGGCTTCTTCGCCGCCGCGGTGCTGAAGCTGCCGCCGCTGTGGGTCTACTTCCTGCTGTGCACCGACGAATTCGTAAAGTGGCCCTGGGTCATCGGCCATTACAAGAGCAAAAAGTGGCTGAAAAACGTGACGCGGGACGGGCTGTTCGACGAAGCCCGCTGAGACACCCCAAAACGGAATAGGGGACGGTTCCTTATTCCACTTTCAAAAGTGGAATAAGGAACCGTCCCCTATCCCATTTTCAGTTACAGCAGCAGTATCCCCTTCTCCGCGCAGGCGCGCAGGGTCTCCTCGTCCCAGATGCTGCTCTGCACCTCGCCGATGTGGGCGTTGCCCATCAGCAGCATGCACAGGCGGCTCTGGCCGATGCCGCCGCCGATGGTCAGGGGCAGCTCGTCGTTCAGCAGCATTTTGTGGAACGGCAGCGCCCGCCGGTCGTCGCAGCCCGCCAGGGTCAGCTGGCGGTCCAGCGACTCGGCGTCCACGCGGATGCCCATGCTGGAGATCTCAAACGCCCGGCCCAGCACCTCGTTCCAGTACAGTATGTCGCCGTTGAGCGCCCAGTCGTCGTAGTCGGGGGCGCGGCCGTCGTGGGGCTTGCCGGACTTCAGCTTCCCGCCGATCTGCATGATCAGGGCCACGCCGTGGGCCTTCAGATAGGCGTCCTCCCGGTCCCTCGGGTCAGTCAGGTCCGGGTACATGTCCTCCAGCTCCTGGGTGGTGACGCAGGCCATCTCCCGCTTCAGCTTCACGCGGATGCTGGGAAACTCCCGCCGCAGCCGGTCCGAAACGTCCGCCACGCAGCACACGATCTCCCACGCGGTGCGCCGAAGCGTGTCCAGCGTGCGGTCCTCCCGGGCGATGATCTTCTCCCAGTCCCACTGGTCCACATAGATGGAGTGCAGGTTGTCCAGTTCCTCGTCGCGGCGGATGGCGTTCATATCGGTGTACAGGCCGCGGCCCACGTGAAAGTCGTAGCGCTTCAGCGCCAGGCGCTTCCACTTGGCCAGCGAGTGCACCACCTCGCCCTCGCCGCCCACGGCGGGCACGTCGAAGCGCACGGGCCGCTCCACGCCGTTCAGGTTGTCGTTCAGGCCCGATTCCCGGCGCACGAACAGCGGCGCGGACACCCGGCGCAGGTTCAGCGCGTGGCTCAGCTCCACCTGGAAATTGTGCTTGATGAATTCGATGGCCAGCTGGGTGTCAAATACGCTCAGCGGCGGCCTGTAGCCCTCGGGTATGGTGACGCGGTTCATCGGCGCTCCCCCTTCGTGTTTCAATATGTAGAGAAGTATACTCCTCGCGCGGCGCAAATGCAAGTTAACAAAGTAAATATTGCAAATTCCATATTTAGCCGTTATAATGTTCGCATGCGGCCGGGCAGACCCGGCTTGCCAGATTTCCGCTAAGGGGGACGACATCATGGCGTTGAAAAATGCGTATCTGATCGACCTGATGAGCCGCGTTGAGGCTCGCAATCCGAACGACAAGCAGTTCCTGATCACCGTCCGCAGCGTGCTGGAATCCATCGAGCCCGTCGTGGAGCGGCATCCCGAATATGTGAAGGCCGGCGTGCTGGAGCTGTTCGTGGAGCAGGAGCGCGTGGTCAAGTTCCGCGTGCCGTGGATCGACGACGCCGGCAACGTGCGCGTGAACCGCGGCTACCGCGTGCAGGGCAACAGCGCCATCGGCCCCTACAAGGGCGGCCTGCGGCTGCATCCCTCCGTCACCGAGGATACCGTGAAGTTCCTGGCCTTCGAGCAGACGCTGAAGAACAGCCTCACCGGCCTGCCCATCGGCGGCGGCAAGGGCGGCAGCGACTTCGACCCCAAGGGCAAGAGCGACTTTGAAGTCATGCGCTTCTGCCAGAGCTTCATGACCGAGCTGTACAAGTACATCGGCGCGGACGTGGACGTGCCCGCCGGCGACATCGGCGTGGGCGCCCGCGAGATCGGCTACCTGTACGGCCAGTACAAGCGCATCACCGGCAAGTACGAGGGCGTGCTGACCGGCAAGGGCCTCAGCTACGGCGGCAGCCTCGTGCGCACCCAGGCCACCGGCTACGGCCTGTGCTACTTCACCGAGGAGATGCTCAACGCCGCCGGCAAGAGCTTCAAGGGCCAGACGGTGGTCATCTCCGGCAGCGGCAACGTGGCCACCTACGCCAACGAGAAGGCCACCCAGCTGGGCGCCAAGGTCGTGGCGATGAGCGATTCCAACGGCTACATCTACGACAAGAACGGCATCGACCTGGATTGCGTCAAGCAGATCAAGCAGGTTCGCCGCGGCCGCATCAAGGAGTATATCGACGTGCATCCCGAGGCCGAGTACCACGAGGGCTGCAACAACATCTGGACGATTCCCTGTGACATCGCCCTGCCCTGCGCCACCCAGAACGAGATCAGCCTGGATTCCTGCAAGACGCTGGTCGCCAACGGCTGCTACTGCGTGTCCGAGGGCGCGAACATGCCCACCGTGATCGAGGGCATCGAGTACCTGCAGAAGAACGGCGTGCTCTTCGGGCCCGCCAAGGCCGCCAACGCCGGCGGCGTGGCCACCTCCGCGCTGGAGATGAGCCAGAACAGCGAGCGCCTCAGCTGGACCGCCGAAGAGGTGGACGCCAAGCTGAAGGGCATCATGACCGGCATCTACCACAACATCGCCAACGCCGCCAAGGAATACGGCCTGGAGGGCAACTTCGAGGCCGGCGCGAACATCGCGGGCTTCCTGAAGGTCGCCGACGCCATGTTCGCCCAGGGCGTGGTCTGATCGCCAAACACCAAACACCCAGGAGCCGTCTCGCGTGAGACGGCTCCCTTTTTGCTCATCACAGAGGTTAGCGCACCCCCGCGCCAGCCTCGGCTCGCCCCGGTGACGGGATAGCACGGGGTTCGAGGCTTTCGCACCCACGCGCCAGCCTTGGCTCGCCCCCGTGAGGGGGAGAGCTGGCGCGCAGCGCCTGAGAGGGGCCCCCGCCGGATTTTCGTTGAAGCAAAGCCGCTTCCCCGTCATTGACAGGGCCTGTTTTTTCCACTAAAATGAAATTGGGGGACAATGATCCCAGTCTACCGACGATTGCGGAAAAGGAGGGTACCCAACCATGCGCGCTTACAAATGGATATCGACCCTGCTGGCGCTGTGCCTGCTGCTCGCGCTCATCCCCGGTTCCCTGGCGGAGGCGGCGGACGGCGCGGAATACTTCCCCGAACTGGATGAATTTGACCTGGGCGCCCCGGAGGACGCCAGGGTGGCCGCGCCCCCGGAGGCGGACGTGCCGAAGGCCGGCGGCTCCGAGGTGCCCCTGAAGGACTACAATTTCCCGGACGCCAGCTTCCGCAGTTACCTGGAGAAGAACGTCGACACGGACGGCAGCGGGACCCTGTCCGACGCGGAGATCAACAACGTCGTCATGCTCGATCTGAGCGGCCTGCTCATTTACGACCTGAAGGGCATCGAGTTCTTCCCGGTGCTGTCCCGGCTGTACTGCTCCAACAACCAGCTGTCCAGCCTGGATCTGCGCGGCAACCATCGGCTTTCCGTTCTGGATTGCAGCGCGAACCGGCTGACGTCCCTGCGCTTTGAGCAGCCGATCTTCCTGAATCAGCTGATGTGCCAGCAGAACGACCTGACCACCCTGGACCTGGGCGTGCTCAGCCCGGACGCGCAGCCCCTTGTGCTCGACGGCGTGGCCCTGACCGACACGCCCATGCGCGTCGGCGGCAGCAGCTCCTCGTCGCTGGGCGAAGCCACCTTCTGCGTGGTGTGCGACGACTACATCGAGCTCACGCTGAACGGCAAGGTCCTGCGCACCCTGGTGCCCCGGCGCCTCGCCTTCGAGCCCGCCGCCATCGACCTGTTCGCCGGCCAGACGCGCCAGCTCGCGCCCATCATCGAGCCCGCGGGCTTGGATTTCCCCCTCTACTACGCCACGAACGACGATTCCGGAACCCTCAGCGTCACCGAGGGCGGCCTGGTGACCGCCCTCAAGCCGGGCACGGTGCGCATATTCGCGTACACGGACAAGGCCTGCGCGCCGGACAGCGAGGTGCGCGCGGTCGATGTCACCGTCAAGCCCCCGGAACCCACCGGCATACAGTTTAAGTACAGCAAGACCGAGCTCGGCGTGGGCGAGACGCGGCGCATGGCCATCACCGTGACCCCCTCGGACGCGGTGACAGAGCTGACCGTCGGGTCCGAAAAACCGAAAGTGGCCGCCGCAGCCCTGATCGGGAGCGGGCCCTTCGAGGTGGAGCTCACGGGCCTGAAGGTCGGTTCCGCCAAAATCACCGCGACGACCGCCAACGGCAAGAAGGCCGCCTGCCGGCTGACCGTCAAGCCCGCCCCGGAGAAGGTCGTGCTGGACAAGAAGGGCACGGTGAAGCTGGGCCTGGACAACAGCATGTTCGTGACCGTCTCCGTCGAGCCCAAGGACAGCGCCTCCAGCCTGACCTGGACCTCCTCCGACGAGTCGGTGGCCTCCGTCGTGACCGGCACGGTGACCGCCAGAAAGAAGGGCACCGCCAAGATCACCGTCGAGACGTTCAACGGCCTGAAGGCCTCGTTCAAGGTGAAGGTCATCGACCCCGTGCCCACCGAGATCACGCTGGACCGGTCGAACGTCAAGCTGAACGTCGGCGACACGAAGCAGCTGACGGCGACCATCAAGCCGGAGAACGCCCAGAACAAGAAGGTGACCTGGTCCTCCTCCAACAAGAAGGTGGCCCGCGTCGACAAGAACGGCCTCGTGGTCGCCCGGAAGAAGGGCGCCGCCACCATCACCGCCAAGACCGCCAACGGCATCAAGGCCAAGTGCACGGTCCAGGTTGTCATTCCCGAGCCCACCCAGGTCCAGATCCTCCACACCAAGACGTCGGTCAAGGTGAAGAAAAAGCTGACGCTGAAGGTAAACCTCTTACCCGCCCACGCCGAATCCAAGCTGACCTGGTCCTCCTCCGACACGACCATCGCCACCGTCAACAAAAAGGGCGAGGTCAAGGGCAAAAAGAAGGGCAAGGCCACCATCACCGTCCGAACCGCCAACGGCCTGGAGGACAGCATCAAAATCACCGTGAAGTGAGCCCGTCCATGCGAACAGGAACACGAAAACCGCTCCCCGGTCCGAAAGACGGATCGGGGAGCGGTCTGTCATACGCGTTCCGTCAGCCCGGACAGGTCGATCCTGTAGATCATATCGTCCGGCAGCCGCTTCTTCCACAGGAACATCGTCATGTAGACCGGCAGGTAGGTGATCCGCCCCGCGCGTTCCACATTGCCGTTGTGCAGCACAAACGCCTCGGGGATGGCGTAATCCGCGTTGCCCATCACCTGGCTGAGCGCCGCGTGCCGCGTATAATCCTTGCCGGACTTAACCTCTATGGGCAGTACCTCGGCATCGTTTTCGATCATAAAGTCGAGCTCGCCCTGCTTTTTGCTGTTGAAGTAGAACAGCTCAAAGCCGTGGGCCTTTAGCTCCTGGGCCACGGCGTTCTCGTACACCGCGCCGAAATTGATGTCCTTCTCCCGGTTCAGTATGCGTATCTGTATGTCCCCCATATACATGGAAGCCAACAGCCCCACGTCGTTCATGAACAGCTTGAACAGATTGGTCGACCGGGACAGCAGCAGCGGCGCCCGGGGCTCGGCGGCGCAGAATACCGGCCAGGCCACCCCGGCGTCCTTCAGCCAGATGAAGCTGTTCTCAAAGCGGGAAAAGCGCCTGTTCTCGTTCAGGTTTTTCAGTATAAATCGCTTGTTCTTGCTGTTCAGCTCGCTGGGGATCAGCGCAAGTATCTCCTCCAGGTACAGCTTGTTGTCCGGGTCGTACTGTCCGATATCCCGCTTGTATGCCGCAACGATGGACTGTTGCTCCCGCACGACCTCGCGCAGGTTATAGGTGCGCACGTATTTGTCCACCACCGCGGGCATGCCGCCGACGATCAGATACAGCCGGAACAGCTCCATCAGTTTTTCATGGATGACGGCATCCACCGGGCGACGGTGCTCAAAGCAATCCCGTACCGCTTCGATCACGCTCCGGGCCACGCCGTTGGCCAGCAGAAATTCCTCGAAATCCAGCGGATACATCTCCAAAACATCCATGTAGCCCACCGGCACCGACCGGATGTCCCTGAGCTCCACGCCCAGCAGGGAGCCGCTGAGGATGTACTGATAGCTCCCCTCCTCCACCAGGAACTTGATGGCCGTCACGATCTCCGGACAGCGCTGCACCTCATCCAGGAAGATCAGCGTCTGGCCGGGAATCAATTCCCCGTCCGCGACGGCGGAAATGCGCAGCAGGAGCTCCCGCGCGCTTGTCGCGCCTTCAAACAGCGCCGCCGCCGCCGGCTTTTCGATAAAATTGATCCGCACAAAGGATCGGTATTCTTTGCCCAACGCCTCGATGCTGGTGGTCTTTCCCACCTGCCGCGCGCCCGTGACAAGAAGCGCCTTGCGCTCCTTCGACACCCGAAAGCGCTCCAGCTCCTCGCTGATCCTGCGGTACAGCATGCCTCATTCACTTCTTTGCTCGGTTTTCCAGTACCATTATACACGTTATCTGCCGGTTTTACAACATGATGAGCATGATTTTCTTTCGGTTTTCCAACATCTTTGTCTGTGTATGAAAAAGCCGCGCCAAAGCGCGGTGGCAAACGGGTTCATTGCTCCGACCGCGTGTCGACCACCTGCTTCACGCAGGCGCGCTCCTTCGGGGTCTGGGCACGGTAGCGGGCGGAGCGGTTTATATTCTGAACGGGCTGCCTATGTCACAGAATTGTTTTGTTGTTCAATGTTGATCCTGTGGAAACCCGTAGTTTTTCAGCAATTCATGAATGCTTGCATACAGGGGACATGCGTCCCTTTGACATTCTGGATGGATTCCCAGAACCAGGTAATCCATCGCTATCTTCAAGGCATACGCAAGTCTGGCCATCGTCTCCAGTGAAGCAATCTTTTCCGCACGTTCAATGTGACCGATAAACGAAGCGGATACCCCCACACGCTCCGCCAGTTGTTTCTGGGTCAAATTCATTTCTTCTCTGCGTCGCTTGAGGCGAATGCCCATCGCGGTATAATCCACCATATCAAACATACACATAAATCCGCCTTCAATCTCCAATGCTTTCTGGTCAGCTTCACATGTTACTATACCGGAATATCCGGTATATGTCAATACCGCATTCTCCGGTGTGGCATATTATTGGCATGCTATTGGTCGGAGATAAGGATATGAAATATCAAAGGATTCGAGATCTCAGAGAGGATGCTGATCTGAAACAAAAGCAGCTCGCCGAGCTGTTGCATTGCTCGCAGCAAACCTACAGCGATTATGAATGCGGTAAACTGGATATTCCGACGGATGTGCTGATCAGGCTGGCCGATTTCTACGATACGACAACGGACTATATCCTCGGTCGATCCGACCGTCCGAAGAATCGTGAATAAGGCCGTCAAAGGTATAGCATGAGATATTACATGATAGTAGGGGCGGCCAATGGCCGCCCGTCCAGTTACAGTGAGAAGGCGCTGCGGTCTTCCCCCTTGTCTTATGCCGCCTTGTCAAAATCCATAATCAGGATCTTGCTTGCGATCTGCTGAACCTTATTCAAAAGTATATCAATCTTTTCCATAACAGAAGCGGCATAAACCACCTCACCGCACTGCGTGCATTTACGGCACGGAACATTCTCAATGATGACATAGCAGTTCGGAAGCTGAGCAAAATAGGTGCTCCTGTCATTGACCATGGTATCCGCTCTGCAAATCAGGCACTTCATGATTCATTCTCCTTCCTGATTCTGAAATCGTCGCTCCACGTATCTTTATCCGGATATCATGTTTCTCGATCGGATCCTCGGAAAGGTCAGCATGGAGCTCTACGTTCAATGAGAAGATTCGTGTCGCAGTCTCCCGTCGCTCCAAATCCTATTATATGCGAAAGTGGCAGATATTTCAACCACCTGCTCCCGAACGCACACAGCCCCCGCCGCGAATCCGCGGCGGGGGCTGTGTATCTGCAATTTTATTCCCCGATGGTGGCCTTGATGCGGCGCACGCCGGCGCTGCTGGCCTCCTCCTTCTTGATCTTGAAGGACTTCAGATCGCCGGTATTGCCGGCGTGGGGGCCGCCGCAGATCTCCTTGGAGAAGGCGCCCATGGTGTACACCTTCACGCGCTCGCCGTACTTGCTCTCGAACAGGCCGATGGCGCCCTGGGCCTTGGCCTCGGCCACGGTCATCTCCTCGCAGGTGATGGGCGCGGCGGCCTGGATGTACTCGTTCACCAGGCGCTCGACCTCGGCCTTCTCCTCGTCGGTCATCTTGCGGCCGAAGGAGAAGTCAAAGCGCAGGCGCTCGGGGGTGATGTTGCTGCCCTTCTGGGCCACCTCGGGCCCCAGCACCTTGCGCAGCGCGGCGTGCAGCAGGTGGGTGGCGGTGTGCAGCTTCGTGGTCTGCTCGCTGTGATCCTGCAGGCCGCCCTTGAAGCGCTGCTCGGCGCCGGCGTGGCTGGCCTCCTGGTGCTTCTTGAAGCGCTCGTTGAAGCCCTCCACGTCCACGGCGATGCCCTTCTCCCCGGCCATCTCGCAGGTGATCTCCACCGGGAAGCCGTAGGTGTCGTACAGCTTGAAGGCGCTGCGGCCGTCCATCTTGCCGCAGGCGGCCAGCTGGGCGTCGATGGCCTCGTCCGAAACCGTGCCATCCTTCACCTGCTCGATGAGGGGCTTGTTCTCGGGGCTGGGCGGCAGCACCCGCAGCACGGCGGCCACGGCGTCCGGGTTCTTGCGGTCGGCCTTCAGCGCGGTGAAGGCGTCGCGCTTCTTCATCATGTTGCCCCAGACCTTCTCGAACTCGGCCTGACCCTTCTTCAGCGTGCGCTGGAAGCGCTCCTCCTCCAGCTTCAGCTGCTCGAGTATGAACGCGCCGTTGCGCTCCAGCTCCGGATAGACCGCCTTGTACTGGTCGATGATGACCTGGGCGATCTCGCAGGTGAAGCCCGCGGGCATGCCCAGCTTCATGCCGTGGCGCACGGCCCGGCGGATCAGGCGGCGCAGCACGTAGCCCTGGTCCACGTTGGAGGGCGTCACGCCGCGGTCGTCGCCGATGATGAAGGTGGCGGTGCGCATGTGGTCGCTGATGATGCGGATGGCGCGGGTGACTTCCTCGCTCTCGCCGTACTTCCTGCCGGACAGCTCCTCGATCTTGCCGATGATGCCGGCGAAGATCTCGGTCTCGTACACGGTGTTCGCGCCCATCAGCACGCAGTAGGTGCGCTCCAGGCCCATGCCGGTGTCCACGTTCTTCTGCTTCAGCGGAATGAACGTGCCGTCCTTCTGCTTCTCGTACTGCATGAACACGTCGTTCCAGATCTCCAGGTAGCGCCCGCAGGAGCACGCCGGGGAGCAGTTCGGGCCGCAGGGCGGCTGATCGCGGATGATGAACATCTCGGTGTCCGGGCCGCAGGGGCCGGTGATGCCGGCGGGGCCCCACCAGTTGTGCTTCTTGGGCAGGTAGAACAGGTGGTCGTCCTTCACGCCCTGAGCGCGCCACAGGTTCGCGGCCTCCTCGTCGCGGGGGCAGTCCTGGTCGCCCTCAAACACGGTGAAGGCCAGCTTGTCCGGATCCAGGCCCAGCCAGTCGGGGCTGGTCAGAAACTCCCAGCTCCAGGGGATCATTTCCTTCTTGAAGTAGTCGCCCAGCGACCAGTTGCCCAGCATCTCGAAGAAGGTCAGGTGGCTGGGGTCGCCCACGTCGTCGATGTCGCCGGTGCGGATGCACTTCTGCACGTCGGTCAGGCGCGTGCCCATCGGGTGCTTCTCACCCATCAGGTAGGGCACCAGCGGGTGCATGCCGGCGGTGGTGAACAGCACGGTGGGGTCGTTCTCGGGGATGACCGACGCGCTGGGAATGCGGGCGTGGCCCTTCTCCTCGAAGAAGCGCAGGAACAGGCTGCGCAGCTCGTTTGCGGACTGGATGTTCATGGGAATTACCTCCTGTTTACTGAGGTAGCATGCTACCTGATAAAATATAGCGCATCTGTCACTTCAAGGACGAACAGATGCGCTTCGCGGTACCACCCTGATTAACCCTCCCCGGGGGGAGAATTCTCTCGATTTCCTGTAACGGGGAAGGCCGCCGCGCCATTGCCTGCGCGGAGCACGGGAAGCACGCTTCCCCGGGAAACTGGCCGGTCCGCCGCACCCCTGCCGCCTTACACCCGCCGGCGGCTCTCTGCAAGGAATATCGGCGCACGCGGTTTCCCATGTGCCTTTTGATATCGGGGTAGATTATAGCACTTCGAAAGAATCCCTGTCAACCGGGGACATGTGAAGAAACGGTTGCCGCTTCAGCAAAAGCTACCATGAGTCCCCGCGACTCATATTCTTCCCTTGCCCGCGCGCCCGGGTTCGTGTATAATAGGCCGAGAGGTGAAGGACATTGCTTTGCGATACTTTCGACGTGGCGGTCATCGGCGCGGGGCACGCGGGGTGCGAGGCCGCGCTGGCCTGCGCGCGGATGGGGCTGGAAACGCTGCTGATCACGCTGAACCTGGACGCGCTGGCGATGATGCCCTGCAACCCGTCCATCGGCGGCACGGCCAAGGGCCACCTGGTGCGCGAGGTGGACGCGCTGGGCGGCGAGATGGGCCGCGCCATCGACGACGTGTTCATACAGTCGCGCATGCTGAACACCCGCAAGGGGCCGGCGGTGCATTCGCTGCGGGCCCAGGCGGACAAGAAGGCCTACCAGCTGCGGATGCGCAAGGCCGTGGACGACTGCCCGCGCCTGACGCTCCGGCAGGCCGAGGTGCGGCGCATCGTCGTGGAGCACGGCCGGGTGACGGGCCTTGAAACCACCACCGGCGGCCGCGTTTCATGCCGGGCCGTCGTGGCCTGCTGCGGCGTGTACCTGAACAGCCGCATCATCATCGGCGAGTGCGCCTGGAACGGCGGGCCCCAGGGGCTGCTGGCCGCGAACGCGCTGACCCAGAGCCTCATCGACCTGGGCTTTGACATCCGCCGCTTCAAGACAGGCACGCCGGCGCGGCTGGACGGCCGGACCATCGGCTTTTCGAAGATGGAGCCCCAGTACGGCGACGACCCCATCGTGCCCTTCAGCTTCATGACCGACCCGGCGACGCTGAAGAACCGGGCCATGTGCTACCTGACCTACACCACGCCCAAGACCCACGAGATCATACTGAACAACCTGCACCGGGCGCCCATGTACTCCGGCGCGATCCACGGCACCGGCGCGCGCTACTGCCCGTCCATCGAGGACAAGGTGGTGCGCTTCAAGGACAAGGACCGGCACCCGATCTTCATGGAGCCGGAGGGCCTGTACACCTGCGAGTGGTACGCCCAGGGCATGTCCACCAGTATGCCGGAGGACGTGCAGCGGGAAATTTACGCCTCGATCCCCGGGCTTGAGCACGCGCGGCTATTGCGGCTGGCCTACGCCATCGAATACGACTGCATCGACCCCACCCAGCTGAACATGGCGCTGGGGGCCCGGCACGTGGAGGGGCTGTACTGCGCCGGCCAGATCAACGGCACCTCCGGCTACGAGGAGGCCGCCGCCCAGGGGCTGTACGCCGGCGTCAACGCGGCGCTCTACCTGCAGGGCAAACCGCCGATGACGCTGACCCGGGCGGACGCCTACACCGGCGTGCTGGTGGACGACCTGGTGACCAAGGGTGTGGACGAGCCCTACCGCATGATGACCAGCCGCGCCGAGTACCGGCTGCTGCTGCGCCAGGACAACGCCGATTTGCGCCTGACCGAGAAGGGCCGCGAGGCCGGGCTGGTTTCCGAGGAACGGTACCAAAGGATGCTGGAGAAGCGCCGCCTGACCGAGGAGGGCCACGCGCTTTTGACCCGGCTGCGGCTGGACGAGAAGCTGCGTCACCCGGAGGCCACCTACGCCGCGCTGCGGGCGGCGCGGCCGGAGCTTCCGGACTATCCGGCGGAGGTGCAACAGCAGCTTGAGATCGACATACGCTACGAGGGCTACCTCGCCCGCCAGCAGGCGGACCGCCAGCGCTTTCTGAAGATGGAGGACACTCCGCTGCCGCCGGACGCCGACTACCTGAACATGTCGGGGCTTCGCATCGAGGCGCGGCAGAAGCTAAACGCCCAGCGCCCCGCCTCCCTGGGCCAGGCCAGCCGCATCCCCGGCATCAACCCGGGCGATGTGACCGTGCTGATGATCTGGCTGCGGGCGCGGGAGGGGAAATAGCATTGCATTTCAACGCGATTTGAATTATAATAACAGGTGCAAATTCCACGGAATTTGCGCCTGTTATTATGATTGAAATCCTAAACCACAGGAGGGCGCATCATGGACAAGTGGGACGCGCGATTCATGGAGCTGGCGAAGGTCATCTCCGGCTGGGCCAGCTGCTACAAGGCCAACCGCAAGATCGGCGCGGTGATCGTGAAGAACAAGCGCATCGTGACCACCGGCTACAACGGCGCGCCGTCGGGCATCAAGACCTGCATGGAGCGGGGCGAGTGCCTGCGGGAGAAGCTGGGCATCACGTCGGGCACGCGGGCGGAGCTGTGCTACGCCGTGCACGCCGAGCAGAACGCCATCATCCAGGCGGCCCGGCTGGGCAGCAGCATCGACGGGGCCACGCTGTACTGCACCCACCAGCCCTGCGTGCTGTGCGCGAAGATGATCGTGAACAGCGGCATACGGCGCGTGGTGTACCAGGAGGGCTATCCGGACGACTTTGCGCTGGAGATGCTGAACGAAGGCGGCGTGGAGCTGGAGCGCTACCAGCCGGAGGAGGAGACAAAATGAACATGGAACGCATCAACAAGGTCATTGAAAACATGCGCGCCCGCAATCTCAAACAGATCATCGTGTCCGCGCCGGCGTCGGTGTACTACCTGTGCGGCGCGTGGTGCGAGCCCCACGAGCGCATGCTGGCGCTGCTGGTCAAGGACGACGGGTCGCTCACGCTGTACGGCAACCGGCTGTTCGCGCTGAACGGCGCGGTGGACATTCCCCTGGTGGAGTACGAGGACACCGACGACTGCGTGGCCGCGCTGGCCCCGGACGTGCTGCCCGGCCCCGTCGGCATCGACCACACCTGGCCCAGCCAGTTCACCATCCGCCTGATGGAAAAGCGGCCCGACGTCACGCCGGTGTTGGGCAGCCAGCCCGTCAGCGACGCCCGCATGATCAAGGGCGCCGACGAGCTGGCGCTGATGCGGGAGAGCTCCCGGCTGAACGTGCAGGTCTGCACCCGCATCGGCCAGGCCCTGCGCGAGGGCGTCACCGAGAAGGAGATCCAGGCGCTGTACAACAGCATCGCGCTGGAGCTGGGCGCCGAGGGCCCGTCCTTCACGCCGCTGATCTGCTTCGGCAAAAACGGCGCGGAGCCCCACCACGACAGCGACGGCACCCGGCTTGCGCCGGGCGACACCGTGATCATGGACGTGGGGCTCATCTGGAAGCGCTATTGCAGCGACATGACCCGCACCGCGCAGTTCGGCGAGGTCACCGACGACCAGAAGCGGGTGTACGACATCGTCTACGCCGCCAACCGCGCGGGCATCGCCGCCTGCCGCCCCGGCGTATTGATGAAGGACATCGACCGCGCCGCCCGAAAGGTGATCGAGGACGCCGGCTACGGGCCGTACTTCACCCATCGCACCGGCCACGGCATCGGCCTGGACGTGCACGAGTTCCCGGACTGCTCCGCCATCAGCGACATCGTCGCCCGCCCCGGCATGGTGTTCTCCATAGAGCCCGGCATCTACCTGCCCGGCCGCTTCGGCGTGCGCGTGGAGGACCTTGTGGCGATCACCGAGGACGGCTGCGAGGTGCTGACGGGATGCGAGGAGTAGGCAGTAGGCAGCAGCCAGTAGCCAGTAGCCAGTAGGCAGTAGGCAGTAGCCAGTGGTCAGTAGCCAGTAGGCAGTGGTTGGATTATCATCGCTTTGGAGGATGCGCTTGGATGAATTACCCGACATTTCTGAATAAGGTTGACGGCGTTACAACGCGATGCGACGTGGATGCGCTCCGGCGCTTTACGCATGAATTGGCGCGCACGGTCCCCGAATCTGACCGTGAACGCTTTCTGACCCTGCTCGTCGGTTATTGTGATATCGGGAAAGTCATGCCGTCCGAATCAGAACAACCAAGCCATGATCTGAAAGCGAAAGTCGATGAAGCCCTGCGCGTCCTGCGGCTGTTGGAGGACGGGGACCGGGCCCTGGAAGCCGAGTGTAACGAGACGTGGGACGACTGGTGCGACGACGAGGAGGATGAATTCGAGTTTTCTGACCCCGACGGCATTCTGGATGATGTTTCGGAAGCGTTTGATCTGCTCCATGCCTGCCTGGATCAGGCGGAATACGTCAAAGGGGCGGAGCTTGCCGACGCGTTGTCAGCGCTTCGGATCCAGGTATCCGGGGATTACATGGATTACGATGATGATGCGCTGGATATTCAAGGCTTGGTCTACCGTGATCTATTGCAAATCGATTTGAAACATTGCCTCAAAGAAGCGGTCTATCTGGCGTGTATGGGAAACGAGGCGCAACGGCGCGCCGAAGCCATGCTGACGATCCTGGACGGATTTGACGATTATTCCGTTTCACTGGACGAGATTCTGACCACAGGACCAGAGGAAATAAACCTGAGCGAATTGCTGCCCTCCTGGATCGAGGCCCTGGCCAAAAGGCCGGAGAAACATACGGATGATTTGCTGGTTGAAGCGCAGGGGATGCTGTCGGATCGGCAAGCCGTTCTTAACAATGCAAGCCTATACGCTAAAACCCATCCCGTTCTCTATCGTGATGTTCTGGCGTCCGGTTTCAGAGGGGCGTCTCCGGATGAACTGGCACAGATCGGCCTGAGGGGAATAAAAGAGGTCCCGAACCATCATCCGATGAGGGCGACTATCGCGCTGCTGACGGCAAAGTATGCCTTGTCCCTGCAAGACCGTCCTCTCGTGGAGCATTGCTGGCTGGAGGCCTTTACGACGTCGCCCACCGTTGTGAATTATCTTCGTCTGCGTCTTCTGACACAAAGCCGGGATCATTGCGCCGCTTCGGTCCGCGCCGCATATGAATCGTATTATAATTCCATGAGCGCCTGGGAACGGAAGCCGCTGGCCGTTCTGATGTTCTTCGACGGTCGTTTTGATGAAATGCTGGCCTGTTTCATGTCGCAGAAGGAGGGCATCGGCTGGTCGTCCACCTTCATGAAGGAAGGAATCGCGCTCCTGCTGATGCTGACGGATATGGGGAACACCGAACGACCCGGGATGAAAGAAATGCGAAATAAAGCCATCGAGGCCTGTTCCTTTGAGGCTTCAGCGTATTGCCAGGGAACGGATATCGTTTGCCCCGATTCCAATGAGGAACTGTTTTCGGACTGCTTCCGGGCATGGAGGGAGCGCTTACATCTGCCCCAGGACCAATGCGGGAAATGGCTGAACAAAATCAAAAACTGGGTCTCGCTGCGCGTGGACGCGATCATGGACGCAAACCGCAGGAATTATTACGGAGAGTGCGCGGCGTTTATCGCTGCCCTTGGGGAAGTGTTGGAATCAAGAGGCACACCTGGCGTAAAACAAGCGCTCATGCTGCAATACAAGCTGAACTATTCACGCCGACGCGCGTTTCATGAAGCGCTGAGAGAATATGGGATGCGGGCGTGATATTAAAAAACCGTCCCGGAGACGCCAACGACACAGTGAATAGACATCTTGCATTTCCACCGAAAGCGTTTTAAATACCATTGGTATAGGGTGGAAGTGTGTATGGCAGGAGGCAACCCGGAATACAAGGATCGCCTGTTCTCGTTTGTGTTCGGCAACGAAGAACACAAGGAATGGACGCTCAGCCTGTACAACGCCATCAACGGAACCCATTATGACAACCCCGACGATATCTCCATCGAGACCATTCGCCAGGTGATGTACATGGGGATACACAACGACGTGGCCTTCATTATCGCCGACCAGCTGAGCCTGTACGAACAGCAATCCACCTTCAATCCCAACATGCCGCTGCGCATGCTGGAATACAACGCAAACCTGTTTGAGAAGTACATCAAGCGGGAGGCCCTGAACAAATACGGGCACTGGCAGATCATGCTGCCCATACCGAGGCTGGTGGTGTTCTACAACGGCATTGAAGAGAAGGCGGATGAACAGGTCATGCTGATCTCCGACGCCTTCAAGCCGGAGCATCGCCAGATGGCCGATATCAGCGTCACCGTCCGCATGATCAACATCAACAGAGGCCACAACCAAGAGCTGATGG
>CACYTF010000047.1 GCA_902777335.1 uncultured Eubacteriales bacterium | reverse complement strand
ACGCGAACTGCTCAAACAATCATTGAATCGAGAGGAGGCCCGCGCATGAAACGTTGGAAGGACCCGTTTCCCCAGACTCCGAAGGGGTTCCATGACCGCTTGGAGAAGACGCTCGGCGGGCTGGAGGAAAGGGATATGAAGCATATATATCATAATCGCAAGCTGAGAATCGCATGGATCGCCGCGCTGATCGCAATACTGGCGACAACCGCGGTGGCCGTGGCGGTGGCGCTGGGAAACGCGCGGTTCAAGCAGGCGCTGACTCAAGGCGGCGCGGACGAGGTGGCCGCGCTGGTGCAGGAGGTGCACGTACCCGCGACAGGCGGCGAAGCAGACGGCTTCGCGCTGTCCATCGACGAAATCATTTGGGAGGATGACAAGCTCTACTTCACCTACACAGCGAGCGTGCCCGATGACGGCAACCGCTACCTGCTGGCGCTGTATAGGCCACTTTTGAATGGCGAGCCGATGGTATTCCATACCACAGGCTGGGAGACCAGTGTCTTCTTCGACGACAGGTCCCAGACAGCCATCCCCATGGGCGGCACACAGCCCGTGAACTGTGGACAGCTGCTTACCTTCAAGGTGAATCCAGCGCTGCGCCAAAAGGCCGCGAACGCGCTTTTTCTGCGGGCAGAATTCTTCAGGACTGATGTCTCATTCACCAACAACGAGAGCGGCTTCGGCACCCGTTTCAAGGCTGCCGTACCTACCGTTGATCTGGGAATTGGTCAGAAGGATGATTCTCTCCAGGAGTACGTTGAGAGGATGGAGATCCCGGAATCTGAGTCGGAGGCGCTTCGAGCCATCGCTGACGCAGCAGGTGAGGATGGCATCCTGACAGCGGAGGAGCTTTCAGATGTGAAGGGGATTGAGTATGCCGCTCGCAGGGATGCGCGTATGGCGCTGGACGCCTCGCGGCTTGCGCAGGTAGTCTACGATGGCGTCGAGGAAACGGAGTTTGAAATGAACGGCTGCGAGGTCAATATCCTGGACTTCCACATGACCCACCTGGGAGCGAGCATTCGCCTGCGTGTGACCGCCCCGGCGGGCATGACTGAGGAGGAGGGTATGCGCCTGGCTTACAGCGTCGTCTCCCCGATGGAGGATGATAATGGGAACGGTTACAGCTGGTGCCTCTTCCGCCCCGACGGCAGCATGCTGGCGCTGGAGGAGGGATGGTCTGGCAGCGCGGGCTACGGGCTCTCACCTGACGACAGAGCAAGCTATGGGTTCGGCCTCGATATTGACAGCATCATCCCGCTGGAAGGGCTGGAAAAGTTGGTATTGATGCCTTACAGAATGCACTACGACGACCATGACCAACCCGTCTACGATTACCTGAAGGACTGGGCCGTCGAGCTGACGCCCATTCTCAGACCTGCGCAAACTATAGCTGAGCCAATTCAGACTCTCTCTCCGGAGGAACAGGCTGCTTTTGACCGCTTCATGAACGGCGAGGTCGTGACGCGGATGGAGCGACAGGTCACCGCCGCGAACTGGAAGGCGGGCGACCCCACCGTCACCGTATACGCTACAGAGCGCGGCAAATACTATCATGTCGATATCGACTGCTTCGGCATGCGAAACGCCTTCCCCTGGGCCATCGAGGACGCGGTGAAGGACGGAAAGCTGCCCTGCCCGGACTGTGTCGGCGGACCCAATGCGCCTGAAAAGGTGGATATCATGAATAACGAATTCTACTTTCCCGACGATGATTGACCGGCAATTCCCATAGCATGATCACGGACGGTCCTCATTGTCTCCTGAACGCATCACAGAAGGCAACGGGGACCGCCCTTTTATTGCAGCTTCTTTCAGAAGTGAGGAGAACAAAATGAACGTTGCAACCATACTTGCCGCCGGGCAGGGGAAGCGATTCGGTATGGATGTGCCCAAGCAATTCGTCGAGGTACTTGAAAAGCCCATACTCGCCTATACGCTGGAAACGTTCCAGAATTCATCGGAAATAGACGCGATTCAGATCGTCTGCCAGCCGGAGCATAAGGATCGTATTATTGAGATTGTCCGCGACTACAGGATCGATAAGCTTCGATGGATTACAGAGGGCGGGAGCACGCGCCCCGAATCTTTCCGGAACGCTGTCCTTGCATTGAGACAAAGCCTGAATGATGACGATATCATCGTTGTGCATGTGGGTGTCAGCCCCCTGGTATCCCCTGAAGACATCGCCTCCTCCATTGCGATGTGCGAGGAAAAGGGTTGCTGCTTCACCATGCATCCCATTCGCATCTGCATGGCGCAGAGCGGCAACGATGGCTGGACCGACCGGGACGCGCCGAAGGAAAAGTATATTGAACTGAATGCGCCGTGGGCGTTTCGATACGCAGACGTTTTCAAGCTGTATCAGCGTTTGACTGCGGGAGGCCGTGTCCTTACCGATGCCGACAGCACGCTCAGCCTCTGGCTGGCAGACGGACGCAAGGCTTGGTATGTTCGCGGCTCTGAGGTGGGACGCATGAAGATCACGACGCCCCACGACCGGGATTTATTCGAAGGCTATCTGTTATTGCGACGGAAAAGAGGAGATCAACCATGAATGATTATCTCGCGGCGATTGACGCCGGAACAGGCGGCGTGCGCTGCGTCATATTTGATGTGAAGGGAAATGTT
This sequence comes from uncultured Eubacteriales bacterium, assembly GCA_902777335.1. Lineage (GTDB taxonomy): Bacteria > Bacillota > Clostridia > Christensenellales > Aristaeellaceae > UBA2862. The sequence continues at coordinate 46,923 of CACYTF010000047.1, read as the reverse complement.
GTCAGCGAGGATTACCGGGAAACGCTGACCCTGTATACGCCGGACGGCCATGCGGAGCAGGACCCTGTTCAGCTCGTTGAAGCCGCGCTGAACGCAGTGCGCGGCGCGATTGTCAAGGGTAACGTCGATGCGGTGCGAATTGCGGGAATAACTACCACCGGTACGCAGACGACCTTTGCGGCGGTGGACAGGCAGGGTAATTATCTGACGAACATCATCCTCTGGCAGGATATGCGCGGCATAGAGATGTTCCCCTGGATCCGCCAGCGCCTGGCTGAGCACGGCATGACAGAGGCGGAGCTTTACAGGCGCACCTTCCGCCCACTGAACGCGCTATCGGCGGGCGCAAAGCTTCTGTGGCTGCGCAAACATGAACCAGCCCTGTACGGGGATATCCACAAGCTGGTCAACCCGCAAGCCATATTGCTAAGAGCGCTCGGTGTGGAAAAAGTGACGATCGACCCAACGGATGGCGGTTGGTGGCTTTCCCATGACAGTGCGACTCTGGAGATCGATCCTGAATTGGTCGAAGTTTTTGACCTGAATACCGACTTCTTTCCCCGATTCTGCGCTCCCGGAGAACAGGTTGGCAAGGTGACGCTGGATGTAGCGGAAAGGACAGGATTGAAGGCAGGCACACCGATCTATCAAGGGGCGGTGGATCAATGCTGCGCGGCTCTCGGCGCGGGAAACTATGGCTCTCCAGAAACAGGGACGATGTGCATGGGGACCGCCGGCGTCATCATGATGTATTCTGATGTACCGATTCCCGATCCCCTGGGCCGCTATCCTGTCATACACTTTCCGAGCGGGGGATACGTCAGTGAGATTGGCGTAAGGGTCGCGGCTTCCGCGTTCAGATGGGTACGGGATATGCTGTATCCCTCAGAGGACTTGAACCGCAATGATATCTACCAACGGATGGATATAGAAGCAGCTGGCATTCCCATTGGTTCGAACGGTGTCTGTTTTCTGCCGCTGATGGCAGGCAGCGCCTATCCGAAGGCGGATGAATCGATCCGCGGCGGGTGGATCGGCACATCCCTGAGCACGAAGCGCCCGGCGTTGGTGCGCGCCGCGTTGGAAGGAATATGCTACGAGATGCGCCAGGTTCTGGAGGAGAGCGGGCAAACGTTTGCTTCCATACGATTACTTGGAGGCGCAGCTCGCTCCGGGCTGTGGAACCAGATGCAAGCGGACGTGTACGGTTGTCCCGTGGAGACCATCGCTTCCCAGGAGGCCAGTGCCCTCGGAGCGGTCATGATCGCTGCCTGTGGCGCGGGGCTGTATCCGAGCTTAAAGGACGCAGTATGCGGTATGACCCACATAAAGCATCGCTATGAGCCAAATATGGACAACGCCGGGCCTTACCGTGAAAGCTACGAAGCGTGGCAGAACTGTGTTGAGGATCTTGGCAACCGAGCGTTTCCGGCACTTGCGAAGGTACGAAATGGAGGGGTTTGATGCTAAATAAACAGAAACAGGCGTTTCGCTTGTACTGCAAGCGGCATAAGCACCTCTATCGCATCTTCTCGCAGTGGTTTGAGCGACGGACGAACCGCGCCCTGCGGGACAATCGGAAGCAATGGGGTATCGACAACGACCTGGTGGTGTTCAGCTCGTACAACATGCGCGCCTACAACGACAATCCTAAGTACATCTCTGAAGCGCTGCACAAGATGCGCCCACAGACATTCATAGTCTGGCTGTTCAAGGATGTCGAGGCGGCAAAGGCGAAGTACGCGATTCCCGACTACGTTCGTTGTGTGGAATGGAAGACGCCCATGTCGAATTTCTTTCTGGGCCGCGCGAGAGTTATCGTGGACAACTGGCAGAAGCCGGACTGGCTCCGGCTGGGGCGCGAACAGGTATATCTCTTCTCGCCGCACCATGATCGCAGCCTGAAGAGCGGTGGATTCTTGAAGAAGGATCGACTGTACAATCGATTGGTGGAAGCTCATGCGTCGGTGGTTACGGTTGGATCGGATTTCAACAAGCGTTTTCTGCGTATGGCCGCGCACTTCAAGGGACCGTATCTGGATGTCGGATTGCCACGCAATGACATTCTGGTGCGCGACGATCCAGCGGACGAGGAGCGCATCCGAAGGGGTCTCGGCATCGAAGCCGAAACGAAGATTCTCCTCTTCGCGCCGACCTACCGGGACTTAAACCGAAGGGAGGGCTCGCGGGAGACCGTCAAGCTGGACATCGGTCACGTGCTTGATGTTCTGGAGCAGACCACGCGAGAACGCTGGGTATGCCTGTACAGAGCGCATTACCTGTCTCTGGGGCTGAACATGGATCAAATCCCCATATCCCCGCAACTCATGGATGTGACAGATTATCCTGAGATGGCGGAACTGCTCCGGGTTACCGATGCGTTGATCTCGGATTATTCCTGCACTGCAGGGGACTTTGCGCTGCGTGGAAAGCCCATATGGCTTTATGTCGCGGACATCGATGAATACACCCGGTACAGCCGGGAGCTCTATGTCAACCCGTTGGACACACCGTACTGGTGCGCAAGGACGCCTTCAGAGCTGGATACACTGATACGCCAGACGACCGCGGAAAAGGCGCGGGAGAACTGCCGGGAAATTCTTGAGTACTACGGGACGCATGAAACGGGCAGGGCTTCAGAGGAGGCAGTTAGATACATTACCTCGAAACTGGAATTCTATGAAAAATCAGCGAGGCAAAACCATAGGATTATTATAACCTGATGCTATTTGTGGACTTGAGCTGATTCTAAGCTTGCAATTTGTACCGTTGTAGGCTATAATGGGATCAGATAATAAGAAAGTCAAACGAGAAAAAATAGATCAATTAGACAGAGGTGACGCTCATGGCTATGGCAATCACGGATTTGAACAAGCGCGATGAGTTGATAAATCGCTTGAGGACAGTGTGGGGAGACATGAGTAGCGAAGAACGATCCGCCGTTGAAGTTGTGATCAATTCGATCATAACCAGTCATGCCAAGGCGAGTATCGAAGAGGTTGCTTTTCCTCAGCTGACGGAAAGTGAGTTGCTTGAGCGTATTGATCTATCGCTTGCTCAGGCAAACAATGGAGTATTTGTGGACGCATACGCTTTTGAGAGTGAATTGGCGGCGGAGTTTGGTTTGGTATGAAAAAGTATAAGGCTGTAATAACCAAACAGGCTCAGGAAGATTTAAGAGGTAAGCTGGCATATATCCGCAATCATCTAAAGAATCCCCAGGCGGTTCAAAGTGTCTACAATGACTATAAACTGACACGAAAAACCCTGGAAGAAGTGGCAGATACGATACGCGAACCGGACAGCATGGAATTGAAGAGACGAGATTTGAAACGAATCAATTTCAGAGCGCACAACTATTTCATTTTGTTCCGTATTCGAGATGATAGGGTGGAGATAACCAACATCTTTCATGGCTCGGAGGACTTCGAAAACAAGTTGAGGTAATCGTTCAGCTGGTTTCCGTGCTTTCACCGTGACAACATAATGACAACAGAAATCATGATAGCCAGTATTTCAAGAGTAATACGAATAATGTGAATACCACGAGCTAAACCGCCTAAGCGGATTTGTTAAGGATGAAGCTGATGGGAGCGAGTGGGAATAAAAGCTCATACATGCAAATCCACAGCCAACCGTTTTACTTCCACGTGGATATCGACTGCTCCGGCATGCGCGCCGCCTTCCCCTGGGCCATCGAGGACGCGGTGAAGGACGGAAAGCTGCCCTGCCCGGAATGCGTCGGCGGGCCCAACGCCCCGGACGAGCCGGAAGTCATGACGGGTGATTTCCGGTTCTCAGACGCTGAGTGAGCAAGACATTGTACAAGAGGCTGTGCAGAACAGGAGTGATATCACGACTTTTCTGCACAGCCCCTATGTGTTACAGTTCACCTTCTCGGCACATCTGACCTTACTGGACATTTTCAGTTGATTCTCTTCAAAAAGAAGTATTCCAGGCGGCATTGTATGACATCGTATTCACATCAGCCAGGAGGTTTTCCCTGAACCACAGTTCATCCAAAGTTGGCTTATGCATTTTGATCATCTTTCTCCTTCACAGACCCCTGTAGAAGTCCACCCCGCCCCGAATCTCGTCCTCTGTAGGGTGTCCCTTCGCGATGCCGCCCACCAGCCGGAACGGGCCGAAGGTGTCAAAGCCGAGACAGTGGTAGGCGCCCAACACCCGGCATTTCTTCTTCCCTGTGATCTCACGGATGCCCTTCAGAAAACCGCCAACCGGCGCGCCGTGGGTGTAGATGAAGAACACATCCCTGCCCTCTGGCAGGTGGGCATCCGCATAGGCCAGGAGTTGCTTTGCGAAACCGTTAAAGTAGATGCCGGAAGCCAAGCCGATGCGGTCAAAGGCGGACAGGTCCGTGATTGGGTTCGCGGTCACGTCGATCAGCACGACGTTTTCCGCGGCGGCGATGGCATCCAGGAGCTTCTTTGTGTTGCCGTGATGCTGAGAGTAATAGACGATGGCGGTATTCATACTTTACTTGGTGCAACTCCTTTATCATCATTATTGGCCTGATTGGAACCGAAACCACTATACCACTTCTTCCCGTACAACGCAAGGCAGAAGTCATGATCGACTGCTGCACATGCACACACGGGGATGTCCTTCTGTGTTACGCACCTGAAAACAGAAGATATTGCATTACAGGAATACCAATAGTATAATAATATAGGAACGAAATGTCTGAACTACCCTTATCATTCCCACGCGGGAATGTGAGTCTACGGGCTTTAGTGACATCTGCCATATCATAAAATCGGATGAAATGATCAGAAGCGAGGGAATAGCATGGAAACGAAATACTACATCGTCGCCCGCATCGACGGGGACTATGCCTGGCTGAAGCGGACGGACGCGGAGGAGGAACCCCTGTTCATCGCCCGCGCGCTGCTGCCGGAGGAGATCGACGAGGGAACGAATCTGAAATACGAGTTTCTCCAATACGAGATCATGTTTTAGGCATTCAGGGATGCCAATATGCAGACAAAGAATCTCGAAAGGATCGTGAAAGCGCTTGTGTGAACTGGATCGCCTGCGCGCGGAAAACGCGAGGCTTCGGGCGCTGCTTCGAGAACACGGCATAGCGATTCCGGAGACGCCGTGCGACGCCGTCCCCGCCAAACCACATGACGCGCCGGCCACTCCCCCACTCTCCAAGCGCAGTCCGGCGGCGGACAGGATCGCACTGTTTCTGTCGCTGTTTCAAGGGCGGCCGGACGTGTACGCCCGCCGATGGGAGAGCCGGAACGGACGCGCCGGGTACAGCCCGGCGTGCAAGAACGAATGGCGCAAGGGTGTCTGCCTGAAGCCGAAGGGCAAGTGCACAGAATGTTCCCATGCAGAGTATCTTCACTATGACGAAAACGCCGTCGCGGCGCACCTGAGCGGGCGCTGCGTGCTGGGCGTCTATCCGTTGCAGCCGGACGAGACCTGCCGCTTTCTTGCCATCGACTTCGACGAGGATCACTGGCAGGACGATGTCCGGATAGTCTATGCCACCTGTCAGGCGCAAGGTATCCCCTGCTCCATAGAGGTTTCGCGCAGCGGCAACGGCGCTCACCTGTGGTTTTTCTTTTCCGAAGCCGTGGCGGCGGCGAAGGCACGTGCGCTGGGGGCCATACTCCTGACGCTGGCGATGCGCGAACACGCGCGGCTCTCCTTCAAATCCTATGACCGCATGTTTCCCAATCAGGACACGATGCCCAAGGGCGGCTTCGGCAACCTGATCGCGCTGCCGCTGCAGGTGGCCGCCGCCAGACAGGGCGGCAGTTTGTTTGTGGACGAACAGCTGAATCCCTGGGTCGATCAATGGGTCTACCTTTCGACGGTTCAGAAGCTCTCCATGCAACAGGTGGACGAAATCATCGCAAGGCTCCATACGCCGCTCCTCGGCGCGCTGCGTTCCGAGGACGACGAGGTATCAAAGCCCTGGCACAGGCAGCCGGCGGAGGTGAAGCCCGGCGACGTACCGCTCAGCGTCGAAATCACGCTGGCGGACAGGCTGTATCTGCCCGTGGCGGGCTTCTCCAACCATGCGCAGAACCGGCTCAAGCGCCTCGCGGCCTTTCGCAATCCGCAGTTCTATCGCGCGCAGGCCATGCGCATGCCTGTCTGGAATACCCCGCGCGTGATCTGTTGCGCGGAGTACTGCGGCGATACCCTCGCGCTGCCCCGGGGCTGCCTGGACGATGTGTCGCAATGGCTGAACGAGAATGAGGTTTCGATCAGCGTCAACGACGAGCGCAGTCCGGGGCGAAGCATTGATGTCTCTTTCAATGGCTCTTTGAGCGAGGAACAGACCGCCGCTCTGGAGGCGCTCTCCGCCCGCGACAACGGCATACTCTCTGCAACGACGGCCTTCGGCAAGACGGTGGTCGGCGCGGCGCTGATCGCAAAGAAGCAGGTCAACACCCTGGTGTTGGTGCATCGCGCGCAGCTGATGACCCAGTGGAAGGAGCGGCTGGAGCAGTTTTTGACGATCCGCGAGGCACTGCCGCCGCTCCCCAAGCGCCGGGGGCGGCAGAAAAAGCGGGAACTCGTCGGGTCGTACGGCGCGAACCGGGACACCCGCGGCGGCATCATCGACATCGCCATGCTGCAATCGATGGGCAGCGCGGACGACATCAAGCCATGGATCGGCGACTACGGCATGGTGATCGTAGACGAATGCCACCACGTCCCCGCCGTCAGTTTCGAGCAGGTGATGAAGGCCGTGCGATCAAAGTATGCCTATGGCCTGACCGCCACGCCCAAGCGCCAGGACGGGCATCACCCCATATTGCACATGTACCTCGGCCCGATTCGCTACCGCGTGGACGCGAAACAACAGGCAATGCGACGCCCCTTTTCGCACATCATGATTCCCCGGTTCACCGGCACGCGCTTTGCAATCGACGATGACAGCAAGGCGCCCGCCATCGTGCAGTATTACGAGCAGATCATGCGGGACGACTTGCGCAACGACCTGATCGTACAGGATGTGCTGGAATGTGTCCAGGAAGGCCGGAACTGCCTGATCCTCAGCGAACGCACCGATCACGTGCGCAAGCTGACGGAACTTCTGCGTGCGCAGGATAAGACGGTCCACATGCTGCTGGGCGGACATACCGGTGCGAAGCAGAGAGAACAGCTTCAAGCGCTGAAGGACGCGCCGGCGGACGCGCCGCTGGTCGTCTGCGCCACGGGCAAGTACATCGGCGAAGGCTTCGATGATTCCCGGCTGGACACGCTGTTTCTGACCATGCCGATCTCCTGGCAGGGGACCCTGGCGCAGTATGTCGGAAGGCTCCACCGGCTGCACGCGGGCAAGCGGGAGGTGCGTGTCTATGATTACATCGACAACCATGCCGCGATGCTTGAAAAGATGTACCAGAAGCGTCTCAAGGGCTACGCTTCCATCGGCTACACCGTGGCCGCCGGACAGGACGCGCCCCTGGACAGCGACATCATCTACGACCAAAACACCTTCCGGGAGCGATTCCTGCAGGATGTCGCAGACGCGAAGGAGACGGTTGTGATCGTCAGCCCCTTCGTGACGGCCTGGCGCGTGAAGTGGATCGAAGCGGCGCTCATGCAGTGCGCACAGAAGCGCGTGAAGGTGACTGTCGTGACACGCGGTCCGGATACGCTTCCCGTTTCATCGCGCAGAACGGCCCAAACGGCGATCAATATGCTGGAGGACCTGCAGGTCGAGGTCATCTGTCGCGAGGGCATTCACCAAAAGTACGCCGTGATAGACGGCAGCGTCGTGTGGTACGGCAGCATCAACCTGCTGAGCTTCGGCACATCGCAGGAAAGCATCATGCGCCTGGAGAGCAGGAGCATCGCAAGGGCGCTGTTGGGAGCAAAATGAGTTCGGACAAACGCATGTGTGAGTTGGATCTGTTTAATCTATGTGATGTTCCCTTCCTCCCACTTCTGTATAGCGTCCAGGAAAGCCCGTCCATATCGCTTCGCCTTGTATTCGCCGACGCCTGAAACATCCAGAAACTCATGCAGGGTGCGGGGGCGTTTCATGGCCATGTCGGACAGGGCCGCATTTGAAAAAACGACATAGGCCGGCACGCCCTCCGCCCTGGCCAGCTCTGTCCTCAGATCACGCAGCGCCTCATACAGGCCGTTGTCTCTGCCGACGGGCTGTGTGCCTCTCCTGCGCTTTTCAACGGGCTTTGCCGTCTGTTCAGGGCGCGCGGCGTAGATCACCCGCTCCTTGCCCCGCAACACGGCCCACGCCCGCTCCGTGGTGAAGAGCACCGGATAGCCGCCCGCGGTCTGCGTCAGATAGCCCTGTTCAGTCAGCACGTCGATGTATTCCCGGATTTTCATGCGAGCGGTATCGCGCATGATGCCATAGGTGGGCAGAGCGTCCAAGCCCAGCTGAAGAACGCGCTGCTCGCCGCTGCCGTGAAGCATCCTGACGATCAGCGTAACACCCAAGCCGCTCGGATAGCGCCGCTCAACGCGGGCCACCGCGGACAGTATCTTCTGGGCCGGCACCGTGATGTCCACCTGACGCTTCTCGCCGACGCAGTTCCCGCAGTTGTCGCAGCGCCCCGGGGCGTCTTCGCCAAAATAGCGCAAAAGATAGTGCCGGAAGCATCCGCCCGTCTTGCAGTAGCCCGTCATGCGGCGCAAGCGCTCCATATCCCGGGCGTAAACGGTTGCGCGCTCTTCTTCGGAAAGCGCCTCATTCTCCGTTGAGTTGTTGATGAGGTATTTTGCCGTCTGAACATCCCCGGCGGAAAAGAGCAGCACGCACTGTGCCGCGGCGCCGTCGCGCCCCGCGCGCCCGGCCTCCTGATAGTAGCTCTCGATGTTCTTGGGCATGTTGTAGTGCAATACGAAGCTGATGTTGGACTTGTCGATGCCCATCCCGAAGGCGTTGGTCGCCACCATCACGCGGCGGCGGTCATACACAAAATCCTCCTGATTCTGGCGGCGCTCCTCGTCGGGAAGCCCGGCATGGTAGCGCGTGGCGGAGATGCCGCTCTGAACCAGCTTTTGACAGACCTGATCGACCGACTTGCGCGTCGCGCAATAGACGATGCCGGCCTGCCCGTCATGCTCCCGAATATAGTCCAGCACACGGCCGAACTTGTCGCGGGGCTTCTCCACGTCAAAGAACAGGTTGGGCCGATCGAAGCCCGTCGTCACGCTCAAGGGATTTTGCAGCTCCAGGAGCTTCACAATATCCGCTTTCACCAAATCGGTGGCCGTGGCCGTGAAGGCCGCGACCGCGGGGCGCTTCGACAGGCTCTTTATGTATTTGGCAATGTCCAGGTATTTGGGGCGAAAATCCTGTCCCCATTGAGAAACACAGTGCGCCTCGTCAACGGCGACCAGGGGAATCTGAATATTCGTTGACAGCGTCAGAAAATCGGATGTCAGCAGGCGCTCCGGGGCCACATACAGTATCTTGTATTTCCCCTGGCCCGCCAGATAAAAAGCCTCCGCATATTCCTGGGGCGACAGCATGGAATTGATGAAGGCCGCCGGAATGCCCATGGCGGTCAGCGCCGCCACCTGATCCTTCATCAGTGAGATGAGCGGCGAAACCACCAGCGTCATCCCGGGCAGCATGATGGCCGGAAGCTGGTAGCACACCGATTTGCCCGCGCCCGTCGGCATGACGCCCATGACATCCCGACCGGCAAGGATCGCGTCGACCAGCGGCTTCTGACCGTCTCGAAAGTGATCATGGCCGAAGTAATGCTTGAGCAGTTTGACTTCATCCACCCTGTCTTTCACTCCCATCCCGGTATTTCAAAGGTATTATAACACGCATTCCTCGTTTTTCATAGGTGTTACCGCGAAATACCGGAGCCAGCGGATGGCTTTCAGCTGACCACCGGCCGCCGTTCTCAACCCTCCCTCCCCGCCATACGATGGAACATCATCCTGCGGGGAGGGATATTCATGCACGGAAACCTGTTCTACGGCTGCGGCACGGCGCTGGTGACGCCGTTCAAGGGGAACCGGATCGACTTTGACGCGCTGGAGGCGCTGATCGACTGGCAGCTGGACGAGGGCACGGACGCCATCGTGGTCCTGGGCACCACCGGAGAGCCGGCGACGATCTCGGACAGCGAGCGCTCGGCCATCGTCGAGTGCGCCGCGACGCGCTGCGTCCACCGCGCGCCGCTGATCGTGGGTACGGGCAGCAACGACACCCGCAAAGCCGCCGCGCTGTCGGCGGAGGCCCAGCGGCTGGGCGCGGACGCGGTGCTGGTGGTCACGCCCTACTACAACAAGGCCAGCCGGGAGGGGCTGGTCGAGCACTACAACGCGGTGGCGGACAGCGTGGACCTGCCGGTGATCATGTACAACGTACCGGGCCGCACCGGCATGAACCTGAGCGCCGACACGGTGGCCCAGCTGGCCCGGCACCCGAACCTGTGCGCGGTGAAGGAGGCCTCGGGGAGCCTGAAGCAGATGACCGACCTGGCCCTGGCCTGCGGCGACGGCGTGGCCGTGTACTGCGGCAACGACGACCAGGTGGTGCCCGCCATGGCCCTGGGCGCGCGGGGCGTGATCTCGGTGGCCGCGAACGTGATCCCCGGGCCGATGCACGAGGTGGCCATGGACTGGTTGAAGGGCGAGGGCAAGCGGAGCCTGGACGCGCAGATCCGCTGGCTGCCGCTGATCCGCCGCCTGTTCAGCGAGGTCAGCCCGATCCCGGTGAAGGCGGCGCTGGCGATGATGGGCAAGATCGAAAACACCCTGCGCCTGCCCCTGTGCCCGCTGGACGCGGAGAGACAGGAGCTGCTGCGCAGGGAGATGAAGCGTATGGAGTTGATCTGATCACAGTATGTCGAATATGTTCATCTGCCGGGCGCTGGAGCTGCTCCAGTGGCGGCTCATGGCGTCCAGGTCCGCGTCGGTCAGATCCCCGAAGGGCGTGGCGCCCCGGGCGATCAGCGGCCTGTTGCCCTCGTAGCCCTCCCAGGCGTACACCCAGTCGCAGGCGCGGCTTTGCAGCGCCTCGGCCTCGCCGCGCCGCCCGTCGGTGTTGAACAGGAACACCGCGTCGGCCAGCGCGAACAGCAGCCGGTTCCGGGCGATGGCGTGGCTGGCGGTGAACAGCGCGTCCGGGTGCTCCGCCGACAGCACGGCCGCCCGGTCCTCGCCGATCATGCGGGCCACGGCGTCGCAGCCCAGGTGCTCGCGCATGCCCCCGCCCAGCACGTCCGCCAGCGCGCCGCCAACGTCCGCGGCCAGCGTGGCCGCCAGGCGGGACACCCCCAGCTCGCCGCCGGTGAGCACCGCGTAGCCCAGCCGCGTCGCGCCGCGCACCAGCGTTTCGACGGTCCGCCGGGCCTCCGGCGTCGTCCGGACGCCGCTGATGCCCATGATGGCGATGGCGGGCCGGTCCAGTATGCCGGCATTCCCGCACAGGTACAGCGCGGGCGGCGCGGACGGGCCCAGCTTGCCCTCCAGCCGTCGGGGATAGCCACCGTCGTACTGGGTGACGATGTCGATGCCTTGCCGGGCATAGCCCTCCAGCGCGTAGGAAAGCTGGACGCCCCGGTGCAGCAGCGTGTAGGCCCGGTAGGCCTCCTCTTCGGTAAGGCCCAGGTACATCATCAGCCCGCTGATGTCCACGTCCAAAAGCGCGCCGACGCTCTTGAACCGCGAGGCCCGCGCCGCCGCCTCGATCCGGCGGTATTCCTGCACGCCGAAGGGCCGGGCGTATTCCTCCCGATTCGGCGAAAGCGCCAGCGTCAGCAGCATCGCCGCGTAGGCGTCGTCTGTGTGGATCATGCGCGCACCTCCCTGTTCCCTGTTCCCTCACGGACAGACAACGATGCGTCCTCTACTTGCTTCCCCGCCGCAGCGGGGAAGTGGCCCGAAGGGTCGATAGGGCACCCATGCGAATCGTTGACCGGTGTTCTGGGCAGAAGCGCCCTATCCCCCGCTTCGCGGGTACTTCCCCATCTGCGGATGGGGAAGCTCAGGTTGCCCTTCGGCCTCCAATGACTCGCAGAGGAATACTTCCTGTTCCCCAGCGGGCGGCGACCTCTTCCGTCAGCGCTGACGCGCTGCCACCTTCCCCTAAAGGGGAAGGCAATGCCGCCCCTACTCCCTGTTCCCTGTACCCTGTACCCTGTTCCCTGTACCCTGTACCCTGTTCCCTGTACCCTACTCCCTACTCCCTAATTCTACCACTTTCCCCCCGCCATTGCAACCCGTCTCCAGCGCGCGGCGGAGCTTTTCGAGGGCGCGCTTTTCGATGCGGGAGACGTAGCTGCGGGAGATGCCCAGCTTATCGGCCACCCGGTGCTGGGGCCAGGGCTCGCCATCGGCGAGGCCGTAGCGCAGACGCACGACCTGGCGCTCTCGCCCGTCCAGCACCCGGTCGATCAGCGCCATGACCTGGCGGGAGAGTATGGCCGTCTCCGCCTGGGCGCTCACCAGGTCCGGCTCGGTGCCCAGCAGCTCGCTCAGCGGCGTGTCGTTGCCGTCCTTGTCCTGGCCGAGGCTGTCCCCCAGCAGCGTCACGTTCCGGTTCTTGCGGTTGGCGCGGAAGTACATCAGCATCTCGTTCTCGATGCACCGCGAGGCGTAGGCGGTCAGCCGCCCCGCCTGGGGGCGGAAGGTCTGCACCGCCTTGATCAGGCCGATGGCGCCCACGGAGATCAGGTCGTCCTGGTCCACGCCGGGCTGGGCGTACTTCCTGGCGATGTGGGCCACCAGGCGCAGGTTGTGCTCGATCAGGCGGGTCCGGGCCGCCCGGTCGCCGTCCAGCATGCGCGCGATGAGCGCCGCCTCCTCCTGGGCCTCCAGCGGCTTTGGAAACGAGGACTTCGCGCTCAGGTGCAACAGCAACAGCCACCCGCTCTGGGACAGTCCGATCAGCAATTCGGGCAAAAACATAGGGCGTACCTCCTCGTGTTTTCGGAAGTCTGCCCTATATTGTATTCGGCTTTTGTCGATTTTTGCCTGATCGGGTCTACCGCACCTGGGCCTCGATCTCCTGCCGGCGGTCGTACTCCTCCCACAGCGGGCGGTACCGGGCCACGTTGGCCTCGTGCTCCTCCTTCGTCACCGAGAAGAGCAGCTGGCCGGAGGTGGGCTCCTTGGCGCAGAAGTACAGGTAGCCCTGGTTGATGTAGTCCATGTCCGGCGACTGGGCCGCCTGCATCGCCGCCACCGACGGGTTGCAGATGGGCCCGACCGGCAGCGCGGGCACGTAGTAGGTGTTGTAGGGGTTCTGCTGGGCGGTATCCTCGTCGGAAAGCGCCAGCTTGTTCACGCCGCTGAGGTACGTGACCGTCGGGTCGCTCTCCAGCTTCATGCCCAGGCGCAGCCGGTTGTGGAACACCGCGGAGACCCGGGCGTAGTCCTCCCGGTTGCCGGCCTCCTTCTCGATCATCGACGCCAGCGTGACGGTCTGGTCCATGCTCAGGCCCGTCTCGTAGCGCTCCAGCTCGTGGTAACCGCCCTCCTCGTCGGTGTAGTAACTGGCGCTGTTGGCGTAGAACACGTCGTCGATCACCTTGTTGTGCTGGTTCAGCAGCGTCCGGATGATGCTCTCGGCGGTGGCCGAGGTGAACACCCGGTAGGTGTCCGGGGCCAGGTAGCCCTCCAGCGCGTACTTGCGGCCCACGAGGGTGCCCGCGTTCTGGGCGTCGCGCAGCGCGTAGGAGCTGCCGACAAACCGGTCCACGTCGTTGCACAGGCGCAGGAATTCCCGCGTGTCCTCCAGCGCGCCGATGCCGACCAGGTAGTTCGCGATGTCCTCGCAGGTCCAGCCCGGCACGATGGTGATCACCCGCTCGTTGGTCTGGCTGCCGGAGGCGAGCTCCTCGATGATCTGCTCCACGCTCATACCCGGCGACAGCTTGAACACGCCGTAGCTCATGCTGTTGGTCAGGCCCTTGAACTGCACCATGTACTTGAACACGCGCTTGTCCCGCAGCAGCTTGGCCTCCTGCAGCCGCGCGCCGATCTGGGTGACGCTCTCGCCCTTGTCGATCTGGAAGTTGACCACGTTGGCGTTGCCGGCGTCCACCGGCGCGAAGAACGCGCCGTACACCCGGTCGTAGCCCACCGAAACGATGCCGACCACCATCAGCACGCTGCACAGGAAGATCAGCAGCGGCCGCACCAGCTTCCACAGCCAGGCATACCAATACACGCCGTACTCGCGATCCTCGTGCAGCGAACGTATGCTGTATTTTTCCGACTGGAACATCGGCTTGCGGCTGGGTGCGCGCCGCTTTCGTCTCTGTGCCATCTGTGCCTCCCAAACGCCCGGCGAATCAGCGCTGCGCCAGCATGTCCAAATCCACGCCGGCCACGTCCGCCAGGATCTTGAAGATGTCGGAGAGCATCCTCTGGAAGCGGAACTCCGCCATCAGATAGGCGCTGACGTCCGGGTTGAACTGCAGCAGCGCGCCGATCTGCTGCAGGCGCTGCATGTCGTCCGGCGGCAGGGTCTCGCCCGCGGCGACCTTCGCCTGCAGCCTGAACTGCAGCCGCTTGTACTCGTCCAGCAGCGCCTTGTTGGTGCCGTCGTCGTAGGCGACCTCCTTCAGCCGCGTGAACTCCCGGTACTCCTCGCTCTCCTTCAACGCCCGCGCCAGCTCGTGGGCCTGATCGTATGGGTTCATAGTGTCCTCCAAATATCAGATATCAACAATTATCGGCAATATCATCGGATTGCGCTTGATGGTATCGTAGATGTAGCGCTGCACCGACTCGCGCACGTCGTTCTTCAGGCGGTTCCAGTCGGTGGTGTCGATGGGGCCGAAGGCGTCGATGGCCCGCATGGCCGCGGCGCGGGCGCCCTCCACCAGCTCGTCGGACTCGCGCACGTACACGAAGCCGCGGCTGATGATGTCCGGGCCGGACACCACCGTGCCCAGGTCGTGGTCCAGGCCCATCACGACGATCAGCAGGCCGTCCTCGGACAAGTGCTTGCGGTCGCGCAGCACCACCGCGCCCACGTCGCCGATGCCCAGGCCGTCGATCAGCACGGAGCCGCTGGGCACCTCGCCGGTCACGTCGATGGAATCGGCGTCCAGCTCGATCACGTCGCCGATCTCCACCATCAGCACGTTGTCGTCCGGCATGCCCAGGGATTTGGCCAGGTTCGCGTGGTGGTACAGGTGGCGGTACTCGCCGTGCACCGGGATGAAGAACTTCGGCTTCACCAGGCTGTGCATCAGCTTCAGCTCCTCCTGCCGGGCGTGGCCGGACACGTGCACCTCGGCCAGCGATTCGTAGATCACCGTGGCGCCGATGCGGATCAGCTGGTTGATGACCCGGGACACCGACTTCTCGTTGCCGGGGATGGGCGTGGCCGATATGATCACCCGGTCGCTCTCGCGGATCTCCAGCTTCCGGTGCTCGGCGAAGGCCATGCGCGAGAGGCCGCTCATGGGCTCGCCCTGGCTGCCGGTGGTGACCACGCAGATCTGCTCGTCGGGGTAGCGGTCGATCTCCTCCGCGGGGATCAGCGTGCCCTCCGGGATCTTCAGATAGCCCAGCTGCATGGCCACCTTGGACACGTTCACCATGCTGCGGCCCATCAGGCACACCTTCCTGCGAAAGCGCACGCAGGAGTCCACCACCGCCTGTATGCGGTGCACGTTGCTGGCGAACATGGCGATGATCACGCGGCCCGTCGCCTTCTGGAACTGGTCGTCGAAGGTGGCGGCCACCTTCTTTTCGGACATCGTGTAGCCGGTGCGCTCGGCGTTGGTGGAATCGCACAGCAGCGCCAGCACGCCCTCCTGACCCAGCTCCGCCAGCCGGCCCAGGTCGATGGGCGCGCCGTCCAGCGGCGTGTAGTCCACCTTGAAGTCGCCCGTGTGCACGATGGTGCCCACCGGCGTGCGGATCGCCAGCGCGCACGCCCCCGCGATGGAGTGGTTCACGTGGATGAACTCCACCCTGAAGCAGCCCGCCTCGATCACGTCGCCCTCGGTGACCACGTTCAGCTGGGCCACGTTTTGCAGCCGGTGCTCCTTCAGCTTGTGCTCGCACAGCGCCAGCGTCAGCTTGGTGCCGTACATCGGCGCGGGCACGTTGCGCAGCACGTAGGGCACCGCCCCGATGTGGTCCTCGTGGCCATGGGTGATGAAATAGCCCCGGACCTTGGCCTTGTTGTGCTCCAGGTAGCTGGTGTCGGGGATCACCAGGTCCACCCCAGGCATGTCCTCGCGCGGGAAGACGCTGCCCAGGTCGATCACGATGATGTCATTTTGGTATTCCAGCACCGTCAGGTTCTTGCCGATCTCGCCAAGGCCACCCAACGGTATGATCTTCAGCTTGTTGTTTGAGTTCCTTCTGGACAAGTCACAGCCTCCTTTTCGTTGAATTGGATTTCACATATATTATACGCCGCCTCTCGCTGGGCAACGCATGATTCGCATCGCAAGCGGGCGCGCATCGCGCACCGCACCAATATAAGTATAGCACAATCCCCGAACAAATCACAGCCGAAGCCGTGTCTTTATTGGGAATTGTGCGTAAAGTCGGTTGTGGACCGGATTACCGATTCCTGTCGATCATGGCCTTCAGGGCTTCCTTGCTCTGAACGCCCACGGCCTTGTCCACGGGCTGGCCGTCCTTGAACAGTATGAGGGTCGGTATGGCCTGTATGCCCAGTTCGACGGCGGCCTCGGACTCCTCGTCCACGTTGACCTTGCCGAAGGCCACGTCCTCCGTCTCGCCCGCCAGCTCCTCCACGATGGGGGCGATCATGCGGCACGGGCCGCACCAGGTCGCCCAGAAGTCCACCAGCGCCAGATGATTCTTCGACAGGTTCTCCTGCTTCATGTCCTCTGCAGTGTAGTTCTTGATTTCCGCCATGTTGATACTCCTTTCATTTTCCGCGCCATCGCCCGCCTGTGCCGCGGGCGTCATGGCGTTGTTCGTGCCGGTGCGCGCTCAGCTGCGCGCGCCCTTTTTCCTCAGTATTTCCCGGACCATCGAAACCAAAACGCCCAGCGCCATCGATGTGAACAGTATGAACAGCGGATAGAGCGCCGGGCGCGACCTCACCGCGTCCAGGAAGCCTATGCCCTTCCCCGCCTTGGAGATCAGCTTCTCCACCAGGGGGTGGAACAGGTAGATGACGGTGGAGCTGATCTCCGCCCACCGGCAGAGCATGGCCGTGCCCTTGCCCGGGGCCGCGCGGTCAGGCCCGGAATTGGCCAGCAGCAGCAGGCTGCCCACCACCAGCAGCATGCCCGCCGGCATCGCTGTCTTCCTGATCCCGAACCACTGCACAAGGCTCAGGCCGAAGCCGGCGGCGATCAGCACCGCCGCCCGCCTTCCGTTGAAGCCGTACCGCTCCAGCAGCCGCTCCCGGTACTGGTTCAGGAACAGGCCCAGCGCGAACATCGGTATGCCGAGATACAGGCTGTTGCGATAGAGCAGCTTGTCGGTGGACAGGCCCGCGCCGGCCAGCTTCATGCCAAAGGCGATCTGGAACAGAAAGCCGCAGGCCGCCACGCAGTACAGCGGGGTGTAGTCGATGTCCTCGGGCTTTTTCCAGAAGCGCGTGTAGAGTATGTACACGATGTAGACGACCACCATCGCGGCCAGGTACCACAGGTGCCCGTAGAAGGGGTCCTCCTCCATGAACAGCACGGCCGCCAGGGTCTCCACCTTCAGCAGGCGGCGCACGTAGCCGCCGACGCCCTTGTGCTGCAGCACGGACCGGTAGAGGCACTCCCACAGGAAGAAGGCCCCGTAGCCCGTCACCGCCAGCGCGATCAGCTTCTTCAGCCGCTTCACGAGCCTGCCCGCGTCCACCCGGTAGGCGTAATAGCCCGAGATGGCAAAGAAGAGGGGCACCGCGAAGCGCGCCAGGCAGTCCACCCACTTGCCGAACGCGCCGGGAAAGGGAAAGTGTATGAACACCACCGCGCAGGCGGCGATCAGCTTATAGGCGCTCACAATACCGTTTCTCGCAGGCTTCATACCGCATACTCCTTCATCCGGCGATCATCGCCTCACGCGCCCAGCAGTTCATCCAGCAGCCGGATCAGCGTGCCCTTCGCCCCCGGCCCGGCGCTTGCGCCCACGCAGCTGGGGCAGCCGTCCCTGCAGGGGCAGGCCAACAGCATCTCCCGGGCGCGGCCGAACAGCTCGTCCTGCATCTCGTAGACCCGGTCGGAAAGCCCGATGCCCCCGGGCACGGAATCGTACAGGTAGATGGTCGGCCGGTTCGTGAAGGTGTCCTTCACGTGGTAGACCACGCTGATGTCCTGGGGCGCGCACATCAGATACATCGGCGCGATGTGCCGGATCAGGTGGGACAGCCCGATCAGCGCGTTCTTCAGCGGCTCGCGCTCGTACTCGGCCTCCAGGCGCTCCGGCAGCGTCCACCAGGTGGCGGTGGTCTGCATCTCCAGCTCCGGCAGCGTCACCGGGCCCCAGCCCAGGTTTTCGTGGGTGTCGAAGGCGATCTTCTTGAACACCGTGACGATGGACGAGGTCAGCACCTCGCCGCGTCGGTGTAGTAGCCCACGTCCACCCGGCGGATGTAGGCCTTCTTGTCGTCGAAGTCCAGCTGCTCCACCTGGTACTGGGTGCCCTCGTGCATGTAGATGGCGTACTGGTGCAGCAGCATCGGCACGGTGAAGCGGTCCATCTCGCCGATGACCCGGTGCTTCTTCGGGTCGGTGATGTCCACGATCAGGAAGTTCTGGTCGCTGGCCGAGCGCAGGTTGATGCCCGCCTGCGGGAATTCCTCCGCCATCCAGTAGTACTTACCCGCCACCTGTCGAAGTATGTTCTCATCCCGCAGGTACGAGAGCAGCTCCTGGGTGTCCTCCACGCCCTCGAACAGCTCGCCCTCCTCGAAGGGCAGCTCGTAGGCGGCGCACTTGATGTGGTTCAGGAGGATGTACAGGTTGTCCGGGTTGATCAGCGCCTGCTCCGGCGACTGCCTGAAGAAGTACTCCGGGTGCTGTATGATGTACTGATCCAGCGGGCCCGACGACGCCACCACGATCAAAAGCGACACGCTGCCCCGCCGCCCGGCGCGCCCGGCCTGCTGCCAGGTGCTGGCGATGGTGCCCGGGTAGCCGCACAGCACGCAGGCGTCCAGCTGGCCGATGTCGATGCCCAGCTCCAGCGCGTTGGTGGAGACCACCGACGTGATGTTCCCGGCCCGCAGCTCCCGCTCGATCTCCCGCCGCTGGGTGGGCAGGTAGCCGCCGCGATAGCCCCGCACGCGCCCCGCGTTGCCCAGCGGGTCGCGCACCATGTCCTTGAGGTAGCGCACCAGCACCTCCACCGTCAGCCGCGAGCGGGCAAACACGATGTGCTGCACGCCGCACTTCAACAGCGACGCGGCGATCTTCCGGGTCTCCGGTATGCTGCCGGCGCGTATGCCCAGCTGCGCGTTCACCACCGGCGGATTGTAGAACACCACGTGCCGCTCCCCCGCCGGCGCGCCGTTCTCATCGATCAGCAGCATCTTCCGGCCCGTCATCGTCTCGGCCAGCTCCCGGGGGTTGCGGATGGTGGCGCTGCAGCAGATGAAGGTGGGCCGCGCCCCGTAGAAGGCGCAGATGCGCTTCAGGCGGCGGATCACATTGGCCAGGTTCGACCCGAACACGCCGCGGTAGGCGTGGATCTCGTCGATGACCACGTATTTCAGGTTCTCGAAGAGCTTCACCCACTTGGTGTGGTGCGGCAGTATGCCCTGGTGCAGCATGTCCGGGTTGGTGACCACCACGTGGCCGGCCTGCCGGATCGCGGAGCGCGCCGAGGCGGGCGTGTCGCCGTCGTAGGTATACGCCTTGATTTCGGCCCCCATGTCCTGGATCATGCCGTACAGCTCGGCCACCTGGTCGCTGGACAGCGCCTTGGTGGGAAACAGGTACAGCGCCCGGGAGGCCTCGTCCGCCAGTATCGACTGGAGCACCGGCACGTTGTAGCACAGCGTCTTGCCCGAGGCCGTGGGCGTCACCACCACAAAGTCCCGCCCCTCAAGGGCCGCGCCAATAGCCTGGCTCTGGTGGCTGTAGGGCCTGTCGATGCCCCGCCGCCGCAGCGCGTCCACGATGCGCCCATCCAGCCCCTCCGGAAACGCGCCATACCGCGCCTCGCGCGCCGGCACCACCTGCCAGGACGTGACGTTGTCCATGAAGGCGGGGTTGTTCTTAAGTTCCTTTATATATTCAGAAATCGTCATAGGCTTTTGCATCAGCACTTCCGGTGTGTCAAGGCTTCAGGTGTTGTTCACAGAACGCCTTCAATTCCGGTATGCTCTTGTCGGCGACATACCACACTACATCAAGGTCTATCGCGCCATACTCATGGGCGACGTAGTTTCTCATGCCGCGTATTCTGTGCCAGGGTATGGCATCATGGTCAACCTTGAATCCGTCCGAAAGATGATTGACCAGTTCGCCAATCTGCAATATGCACATGGCAATGGCATTCTGATAGGTCGTGCTGCCGTCAAAGCGCTCCCGGTCATGCCCAAAATCGTCGTGCGCTGCCTCGACCTGATCGCAATAGCGCAGGATATGTCTGATGATCTCCCTGTCCCTGTCAATGGCGGGCATAAATCAGCACCTCCTCAGGTCTGATGCTGTTCAGAAACTCCGGCGTGAGCATTTGGGTGGTCAATACGTCCAGTTTTTTGTCAAAGCCGACTTCAAGGTCGCTGTAGAGGCCGCCCAGTTCGAGCATGTTTTTCATGCCTCCGCGATCGACGCGAAAGTCGATGTCGCTGCTGCCCGTAGCCTCGCCTCTGGCGTAGGATCCGAACAGATACATCGCGGCGATGTTATACCGTCGCGCTATCGGAACCGCAATGGATTTGATCTCATCCAGCGTATACACCTTATCGCTCATGTCACCCTCCAGTGGCAGGTCGATTAAATCAGACAGGTCGTTCCGGCCAGGATCGCCGCCCCCTGTTCCCTGTTCCCTGTTCCCTCTCGGGCGGGCGGCGCATCGCCGCCCCTACTCCCTATTCCCTATTGCCTATTCCCTATTGCCTACTCCCTACTCCACAATCACCATCTCAGTCCCCTCCACCGCCTCGCTGACCAGCGCCTCCACGTCCAGCTTGGCCTCGACCTTCGGCATGGTCTCCAGCTTCGGCTTGGTGACGGGGTGGCGGGGGGTGAACACGGTGCAGCAGTCCTCGTAGGGCAGTATCGAGGTCTCGTAGGTATCGATCTTCTCGGCGACGGCCATGATCTCGGTCTTGTCCAGGCCGATCAGCGGTCGGAACACCGGCATGGTCACCACGGCGTCGGTGCAGCACAGGGCCTCCATGGTCTGGGAGGCCACCTGCCCGAGGCTCTCGCCGGTGATCAGCGCCAGCGCGCCGAACTGTTTGGCGATGCGCTCGGCGATGCGCATCATGAAGCGCCGGGTGATCAGCGTGCCCAGCTCCTCGGGGCACTTTTCGTGTATCTCCAGCTGGCACCTGGTGAAGGGCACCAGGTACACCCGCATGCCGCCGGAATACCAGGCCAGCTTCTTCGCCAGCTGCAGCACCTTGTCCCGGGCCAATTCGCCGGTGTAGGGCGGGCTCTGGAAGTGTATGGCGCACAGCCGCACGCCCCGCTTCATCAGCTGGTAGCCGGCCACCGGCGAATCGATGCCGCCGGAGAGCAGCAGCGCCGCCTTGCCGCCGGTGCCCGTGGGCATGCCGCCGACGGCCAGTATCTCCCGCACGCAGATGTAGGCGTTGTCGCGGATCTCCACCGTCAGCCTGTGCTCGGGGGTGTGCACGTCCACCCTCAGGTTCGGGTTGGCCTCCAGCACCCGGTGGCCGATCTCCGCGGCCAGCTCCATGGAGTTCATCGGGAACTTCTTGTCGCTGCGCTTGCCCAGCACCTTGAACGTGCCGGACAGGGGCGCCATCATCTGAACGCAGGCCTCGCCGATCACGTCCAGGTCCTTCTCCATCTCCACCGCGGGGCTGACCGAGTACACGCCGAAGACCTTGCTGACCCGGTCGATGCAGGCCTGCAGGTCGGTAAAGTCGGACACGTACACCCGGGAGTCCGACAGCCACACGTGGCCGTTCAGCGGCTTCACCGCGCGCTTGATGTTGTCGGTGAGCACCTTCAAAAAGTGAGGGCGGTTCGCGCCCTTCAGAAACACTTCGCCATAGCGGACGAGCAACACCTGTCGCATGTCTGTTTATCTCCTTTGATAGCGCTTCAGCAGGTCGTAGATTTCGCCGATCCTGCCGGCGGCACAGTCGATTTCTTCATCGGTGGTGTGGGGGCTCAGGCTGAAGCGCACGGCCCACTCCGCCGCGTCCGGGCGCATGCCCATGGCCGTCAGCACGCCGCTGACCTTCAGCTTCTTCGACGAGCAGGCCGAGCCCGTGGACACATAGATGCCCTCGCCCTCCAGCGCGTGCAGCATCACCTCGCCGCGCACGCCCGGAAAGCCCAGGTTCACGATGTGGGGCGCGGCGTCCCGCGGCGCGGGGCCGTTGACCAGGGCCTGGGGCACCGCCCGAAGCACGCCCTCCACCAGGCGCAGCTTCTTCTCCATCAGGCGATCGCGCATCTCAGGCCCCATGGCGATCATGTCGGCGATGGCCGCGTCCAGCCCGGCGATGCCCGGGGTGTTCTCGGTGCCCGAGCGCAGGCCGCTCTCCTGGCCGCCGCCGATGTGCTGCGGCTTCAGCCGCACGCCCTTTTTGACGATCAGCGCGCCGACGCCCTTCGGGCCGTGGATCTTGTGCCCGCTGACCGTGTACAGGTCGGCCAGCGCCATGTCGAAGGGGACCCGCAGAAAGCCCTGCACGCCGTCCACGTGGATCAGCGCCCGGCCCTTCACGGTGTCGTGCAGCCGCTTCGCGTCCAGCAGCGCGCCGGTCTCGTTGTTCACCTGCATGCAGCTCACCAGCGACGCGCCGTCGTCCAGCGCCGCCTCCAGCTCATGCCACTTCAGCTGCCCCGCGGCGTCCACGCCGATCACGCGCACGTCGTGGCCCTGCTCCGAGAGCGCGTCAAAGGCCGCGCGCACCGACGGGTGCTCCACCGCGCTGACGGCCACCACCTGCCGCCCGCGCATGCGGCCCACCGCGCCCAGTATGGCCAGGTTGTTGCCCTCGGTGCCGCCGGAGGTGAATATCGCCTCGCAGCCCGTGCCGTTTACCGCGTCCAGCAGCCGCTGGCGCGCCGAGCGCACAAAACGAAAGGCTTCCACCGCCGGTTTGTAGACGGAGGAGGGATTGTGCCAGCCTTCCCGCATGCAGGCCTCCATGGCCCGGATCGCGGCCTCGCAGGGGCGGGTGGTGGCGCTGTTGTCAAGATACGCGCCTGCCATAGCTCTGGGTACCGTCCGCCTCGTACCAGGCCTCCCGCGGCAAATAGTTCTTGCTGCGGATCATGCGGATCATCTCGTCGGTCAGCTCCAGCACGATCACGTGCTTGATGTTCTTGCGCTGAAAGTAGAAGAAATACAGATTGGCCTCCCGGTTCACAAACCAGTTGTGGCGCTTGATGCCGGGCTCGTTCAGCGTCTTCATGAAAGCCGGGCCCGCGGCGGGGCCGCAGCGGATGACGTCCTTCATCTCCAGCGCCGTCAGGTACTTCCTGCGCTTGTTGTTCAGCACGCGGGATACGTCCAGATTGCCGTTGGTGAACGTGTAGTCGTACTCCACGCGGCAGTTGTCCGAGCCGCGCCAAAGCAAAAACGCGCCGCCGCCGAACACCACCGTCAGCAAGAGACTCTGCCAGGAGAACACCACGCCGCCCGTCTCCGGGTTCATGCCCACGATGCTCGTCAGCGATATGGCCGCCATCAGGGCAAACAGCAATATGAACATCCAGGACATATAGTACAGCGCCGTATAGAGGCCCTGCTTGCGCCTTACCGCGATAATCTCCAGAAAATCATCCATGATACAGTCCTCCAATAAAAGTCCTATGATAATTATACCATGTTTTTCGCGAATGTCGAGAGATAAACACAAAATTGACCAACAAATCTTTGCGCTTTTGGGGCAACTGTGATATACTGACTCTACATCAATGCGATTGAACGGAGGCAGCCCTTGAAGTGTCCTTATTGCGGCAGCGTGTGCGCCGACGAAGCGCTGTACTGCCCCAGCTGCAAACAGCCCCTGCCCGCGGCCCACACAGACGGCGGGCAGCCCCAGCGCGCCCGGCGCGAAAAGCGCACCCCGGCCCAGCGGGCGGTCTTCGCCGGGCTGATCGTGCTGTTCGTCGTGGCGCTGGCCATCGGCGCGTACAAGCTGGTGGGCTGGATCCAGAGCTACAGGCTGACCCGGCTGTACACCCGCGGCGCCTACGCCCCCACGCTCTCCGCCGTGCAGATGGACGATCTGCGCCAGGGCCACGCCATGATCTTCTACGGCAAGGACGGGGACCAGATCTACCTGCCGGAGATGAACCGCTCGCTGTCGATCTCCGGCGGCGTCGCGCGCCTGGAGGTGGCCGACTCCGACTGGTTCGGCCTGAACGTGGCCGACGTGGAGTACGCGGACATCACGCTGTCCCCGATGCTGATCTCCGAGAAGGGCAAGAAGACCGAGCTGCCGCCGTTCAACTTTCACATCGACGTGCCCGCGTCGCCGCTGTCCGTCACCAGCCCGGCCGTCGACCGCATCAACGTGGTCACCGGCATCTACCCGCTGGTGCTGAACGTGGTACCCGGCAGCACCGTGTTCGTCAACGGCGAAGACGTGACCGCCTCCGTGGACCGCAGCGGCCTGCTGTCCACCTACGTGGGCGTGAAGCCCATCGGCGACAACGTGATCACGCTGATCGTGCGCACGCCGAAGCACCGGGAATCCCGCAAGGAAGTGGTCATCGTCCGCCCGCACTACGACATCGAGCTGGAGCTGGACACCACCGTCAGCGACCAGAGCTCCGCCCGCACGATGGCCGTCACCGGCACCACCGAGCCCGGCGCGTCGATCTCCGTGGACACCGACCACATCCCCGAGAGCCTGAACGTGGACCCGCAGACCGGCCGCTTCTCATTCATCGCCCGGTTCACCAGCTACGGCAGCAACACCGTGCGCTTCCGCGCCATCAAGCCGGGGCGCGAGGACGCCGTGATCAGCTTCAACGTGAACTACAAGCCGTCGCTGGCCGAGATGCGCGACCGCGCCTGGGCCATGGACTACCCGCAGCTGCGCGTGATGTTCGAGAACTGGCGCTACCAGAGCTTCGCCTGCAAGGGCCCCGTCATCGACAGCTTCACCGACGGCGACACCACCTATCTGGTGATGGACGTGGGCAAGGACGAGCGCCAGCTGGTGATCCTGGCCAACGAGAGCGCCGTCACCGCGCCGACCCTGGGCCGCAGGTACCTGGCCTACGCCTACGTGGACGGCCAGTACATGTACCAGAGCGAATACTACCCGCGGCTGGTGGCGCTGTACCTGGACGTGGCCAGCTGAGTTGCCGGCAAGCCGCAAGCGCGGGGGCGATCCATAGCGTGATCGCCCCCGCGCTTGCGGCTTGCCGTTCGTTAATCGAATTCGATCTGCATCGACAGGTGCTCCCCCGTCTTCTTGTTCGTCACGGCGGTGGCCGTTGCCACCCGCGTCAGCGCGTCGTCCGCGGCGGCCTTCGATTTGGAGTAGCCCTTCACGGTGTCCAGGGTGTACTTCTCGTCGGCCGCGGCCTTTGCGTCAAAGGCCGCCTTATCCAGCCGGTACAGGGCCACTGTGTAGGTCAGCTTCGGGTCGCCGACCCTGCGGCGGGCGCTCTCGATCACGGCCACGGTGTCTTCCACGTCCAGCCGGTCCGATTCCGCCACGGCCCAATCCCCCATCTCCGTGTTGCGCGCGAGGCGCTCGGCGGGCGCGTACCCGGCGCTCAGCGAGGTGGTGTTGTAGTGGTTGATCGCGTAGCCGGTCACCGCCCCCGCGCCGATCAGCACCAGCGCCACCAGCAGCGCGATGTTCTTCTTCGTAAAGCGCAGCCCGTCCACGCCGCTGAACACATAGCCCAGCTTTCGGGTGGGCGGTATCACCGTGCGCAGAAACAGGATCAGCAGCACCGACTCGATCGGGAACATCGCCAGGTTCTTCACCACGCGCACCAGGTCGAACAGCGCGTAGCTCTTGCCCATCACCATGCGGTAGTACAGCCACATCACCGGGGTGTTCAGCACGATGTTCACGAAGAAGTCGATGCAGAACCGGGACAGTATCACCCGCTTCGCCGTGACCTCGGCCCGGTACAGGAACAGCGCGAAGATCACCGACCCGGCGATCTCGATGAATATGAACGGGAAGAAGTAGACCCCCGTCGGGAACAGTATGCAGCCCAGCGTGTCGGAGATGGCGGCGGCCACCGCGGCCACCACCGGTCCGAACACCATGGCCCCGTAGGCGTTGATGAAGAACGCCACGTTGATCTTCAAATCGGCGGCGATCGGTATGCCCAGCGGCTTCAGCGCCACGCGCAGCGCGATCATCAGCGCCGCGAAGATCAGCACGCGCTGCTTTCTGAATTCACCGGCGGCACAGCGCCAGTATTCGCGGGAAAAAGGCGAGGCAAACAGCCTCGCGGCATCGGGGGTGTTCCGGGACATAAATAGACCTCCTTTCAGAGCAAACACTTGCTGCATAAGGAGGCTTATGGTTTTCTCCTTGATGTGGATCAGCGGGTGCGGGCCTTCAACCGCGGCTTGCGCCTTCGTCCGCCAAACAACTCCCCATTTTGGCGGCACTTAACGAAGCAGGCCCTACTCTGTCGCCATCATTATAGTATAGCCGCCGGGCAATTACAAGAACCCTGCCGGGGGATAACGTGATTTTCACAGTTTCCGATACCATGGGATATCGATAAACGCAAGAATCATTGCACGCAAAGCGGCGCCAAATACAGCGGGATTCGCGCGATATTTCGACATTTGCGGGCGTTCCCTTGACAGCCTGTGACGGGTTACCTATAATAATCGTGATAAAGTGTTAAGGAGAATCACTATGGGCATTATCAGCATACTGTTGGGTATCGTTACCTTCATCTGCTTTACCGGCGGCGGTGCAATCATTGCAACCAAAATCAAAGACTTAAAGGTGGAGTATACGGCCAATATCGTTTCCCTGGAAACCGTGTCCAACACCGGCCTGGTCGCCGTCATCATTGCTGTTTTTGCCTTTATTGGGCTGTTGATCGGCATGAACCTGATCATGCATGGCGTAAACTACAGAAAAAACAGGCCCGGCCGCTCGTCGTTGAGCATCATCAGTTCCCTGTTGGGCGTCATCGCTCTGTGCTGCTTTACAATGGTTGGCGTGTACATCTCGAATACCTTTGTGCCCTATAAAGAGCTCCTCGCGTCATTCCCCCAGATGTCTGCCCTCAGCACCACCCCGGATCTGGTGATCTACGGCGTTATCATCGGCATATTTGCCTTTATCGGATTGCTCATATGCATCAACCTGGTCATGCACGGCCTGACCAACAGGAAGATTGCCAAGCTGCAGGGACAGTTGAGACGCCGCTGAGTCTGTTCCAAAGAACAAGCCATCGCCTGCCCGACATGGGAGCGGTGGCTGTTTTTTGCTCAATCCCTGTAATGCCCGCCGCATTGCAGCAGCTCCAGTTCACCCTTGACAACGCGGTATACAATTCTGTTTGCCTCATCGATCCTGCGCGACCACCAGCCGGACAAGTCGCCCTTCAACGGCTCGGGCTTGCCGATACCTTCGAACGGGTTACGCTCAATATCCCGAATGAGCGTATTGATTCGCTTGACCATCACGCGGTTTTCTCTTTGCCAGTAAAGATAGTCCTCCCACGCCATGTCGTGCCAGATCTTAATCAACGTCGTTCACCTCAACCAATTCATGCTGCGCCGTATTACGCCGGGCATCCATGTCTTCCGCGGCGGCACGTAAGCGCGCCTGGTTTGAGGCGCTGAAAAAGGGATCGACCCGAATTTCAAACGGAATCCGGTTCTCACGAATCACGGCCTTGATAAACAGGGTGATCGCCGTGGTCATAGTCAGACCCATTTCATCAAACACAGCCTCGGATTGCCGCTTCAAGCCCTCGTCCATGCGGATTGTCACATTGGTCATCACTTCCACCTCCATTACTATTATACATGCGTTGTACGTGCATTGTCAATATAGTATATGTGCATTTTCATTTTCCATACGCTATAACACCCATTGGGCCCATAATTTGTTTAACTTCAGTCAAATCAGACTTCACAAAAAATACACTCAAAAAGGTATTTACAAAACCGCCGGGCTGTGCTATAATAACTCTCGTCGTCAGGACATGGGGCATTAGCTCAGTTGGCTAGAGCGCTACACTGGCAGTGTAGAGGTCACGAGTTCGAGTCTCGTATGCTCCACCAAGACAATCAAAGCTCGAACTCTCAGAGGAATCTGAAGGTTCGAGCTTTGATTATTCTGCTCCACCAGAACAAAAACCCTGTCACTTATGTGACAGGGTTTTTGTTTGTCATTCCGTATCCACGACTCACTCCTCCGGCAGGTACAGCGACAGTATGCACTTCACGTCGCTCTGCACGTCGTCGACGTAATAGGCGGTGATGCGCAGCCGAAGGGCGTTGCCGCCGGCGGCGCACACGCTGAACGACGTGGTGAAGCCCTTGCGCGTCGACTTGTTTTCCCGGATCAGCCGGATCAGGGATTCCCGCTGCTCCGGCACGATCCGCGCCGCGTAGGCGCCGCTGTTCAGTTCCTCCTCCAATTGCCCCCGCGACAGACCCAGGCATTGCTCCAGGCCGTGGGCGGCGACCTCGTAGTATTCCCGGCCCGCCCTCTGGGAGATGAAGAGTATGGTCCTCGACGTGTAGCGGGCGATCATCTCCATGCGCTGGCTGAGGCTCGCGATCTCGGTCATATCCCGGGCCGCGCCGTAGAAGCGGCGGGTGTCGCCGGACTCGTTCAAAAAGTAAAAGTGAATCATGAAGCGGGAGCAGCCGCCGTCGTAGCGGGAGAAGTTCATCACGCCGCTGGCGCCGTTCAGATGGTCGCTGTAGGCGCGCTCCAGCAGCTCGCGCAGGCGGTTCGCGTCGGCCTCGCCCATGAAGCGCTGGATGTCGTTCAGCCGCTGCTCGAAGTCGGGCACGTTCACCGCCTTGAAGAACTGCTGGTTGAAGCGCACGATGTCCACGTGGCCGTCGTGCAGCGCGTAGATGGCCGCGGGGCCGATGATGTTGTTCAGCATCGCGTCGCTGTAGATCGAATCGTTCAGGAACTCGCGTATGCGGAACTGGTCGTTGGCCTTGAACATAAAGCCGCGCTTTTCCACGTTGTTCGGATCGGCGATCAGCGCCTCAAACGCCGCCACCGGCATGGGCTTGTAGAAGAAATAGCCCTGCATGTAGCGGCAGCCCAGGCTCTCCAGGTATACTTTCTGGGAATCGGTCTCCACGCCCTCCACGATGATCGGCAGCGCCAGCGTCCGGGTCATGTTGATGATGGACTCCAGTATCCGCATGCCCTTGCGGTCGCTGACGTTGTCCATGTGCAAAAAGTGGGCGTCCAGCTTGATGATGTCGATGTTCAGCTCGTGCAGCATGTTCAGCGACGAATAGCCGCTGCCGAAGTCGTCCATCAGCACCACAAAGCCGTTCTCCCGCAGCGCCTGCACCGTTTCGCGCACCTCGCGGGCGTCCTCGCCGCAGGCGGATTCCGTGATCTCGATCTTCAGCGCCGTCCGGGGCAGGCCGTACTTCTCCAGAAGCCGGCAGAAGTAATCGGTGACGTTCATCGTGAATATGTCCACCTGCGACACGTTCACCGACACCGAGATCAGCGGCAGGTCCCTGTCCAGGCAGGCGCGGCACCACTTGCACACGCTCTCCCAGATGTACTTGTCCAGATCGGGTATGAAGCCGTACTTCTCCAGCACCGGCACGAAGGCCGAGGGCGGCACCATCTGGCCGGTGGGCTTGATCCAGCGCGCCAGCGACTCCGCGCCCACGACGCCGTTGGTGGAGGCGCGGCACTGGGGCTGCAGGTAGAAGGTGATCTCGCCGTTCTTCAGCGCGTCCTGGAAGTCGGAGAGTATGCGGTAGTCCTCCGCCGTCTTGTTGTACATGGACGGGTCGAAGGTGCGTATGCGCTGCTTGAAGTCCTGCTTGGCCTTCTGGCAGGCCAGCGAGGCCTGGTCGAACAGGTTCAGTATGGAGGTGTTGCCGTTGGAATAGCTGATGCCGAAGGCGGGCAGGAAGCCGATGGACACGCCGAAGCGCATGATGACCCCGTGGATCTTCTCGTACAGCGCCTCCATCTGCATCCGTCCGGCGGGCACCAGCAGGCAGAAGTCGTCGTTGCCCATGTAGCCGGCCAGACCCTCGTAGGTCTCCGCGTCGCGCATGAGGCCGCTGCCGATGCGCGCCAGCACCATGTCGCCGGCCTCGCGGCCGTACCACTCGTTGAACAGCTTGAACTGCTCCAGGTCGATCACCATCAGCATCCAGTTCATGCCGCGGTTGGCCAGCAGGAGCTTGGCCGAATTGAAGAAGTCGTTCTCGCGCAGCAGGCCGGTCAGCACGTCGTGGGTGATGTGGGCGTTGTTCCGGACCCGGGTAGTCCCCGCCTCGCGGTCCTTGACGTTCTGAATGTCGAATATGTAGCAGTAGATGTAGCTCTCCGGCAGGTGGTTGACCGAGCCGTCCACCATCACCTGCTCCACCCAGCGCCAGCCGCCCTCCAGGTTCCGGACGCGGTACTGGAACTCCAGTATGCCGGGCAGCTCCGAATCCAGCAGACGCTGGGCCAGCGTGTCCGGATCCATGATCTCGGCGTAGCGGCGGCGGTCCTCGTCGTGGATCAGGTGATCGACGATGTGCTCGTAGAAGTTCCGGTACGAGCCGTCCGTGGCGGGCACCTGGTACTTGTCGTTGATGTTGTAGAGGAACTTGAACCGATCCCGGGTCAGGTCAATGCCCAGCATTTCGTCATAGGTCGAGTTGTTCAAAAACGCCATGACGTATTCGTGTTTATCCCTGGCTTCGGCAAATGATAGCAGTTCCCTGATCATAACGGCGCAATCCTTTCCGCCCGGCAGAGCCGCGGCTTCAATATCCGGTGGCTGTTATATTATTATAGCTTATGTTTCACCGGTTTGCAACCGCGAAATCCTTTATACCTCCATAAGCCCGTCGGCCGGGGCTTTGCCCGCCGGACCGCTGCCCTTCCCCCGGCATCCGGTTCCCTTCAGATTCCGCCTCGCGACGGGCGCCCCGGCTTTCGGACAATCAAAAGACAAAGCGCGTCAACTGCTTGACGCGCTTTGTGATGCTCGATTCCAATTATTCCGCCGCAACTTCCGTCTGGGGATAGATGCTGACCTGCTTGCGGGTCTTGCCCAGACGCTCGAACTTTACGACGCCATCCAGCTTCGCGTACAGGGTATCGTCGTCGCCGATGCCCACGTTCTTGCCGGGATGGAATTTCGTTCCGCGCTGACGAACGAGAATGTTGCCCGCGAGCACGAACTGGCCATCCGAGCGCTTCACGCCGAGGCGCTGCGCATGGCTGTCACGGCCGTTGCGGGAGGAGCCCATTCCCTTCTTGTGAGCGAAGAGCTGAAGATTCATCATGAACATGTGCTTTACCTCCGTTCTTCGAAGAATATGCGAACGTTTCGAGGATAACTCCTCTCGATGGCCCGAAGCCCTTCCAGCAGGGTCACAAGCAGCAGCTGCGCCTGTTCGACCTGCGCTTTCGTGGCTTGGGGCGTCAAACTTGCCTCAAGCAAGGCCTTCTGATCGTCCACCTCGAACATGACAGGCGCGCCCAGCACGTTCTTCAGGCCGTTGAGGGTGCTCTGGGTGAGCGCTGAGACCGCCGCGCAGACGATGTCCGCGCCGGACTCGGCAAAGCCCGTGTGCCCCTCGGCCCGATAGCCGATCAGCTTGCCGTCAGGCCTTCGGTAGAAGGCGACGGCGGTTCCAGGTTTCTTCATCAGGCGATGACAGCCGTGATTTCAACCTTGGTGTAGGGCTGGCGATGGCCCTGCTTCTTGCGCTCGTTCTTCTTGGCCTTGTACTTGTAGACGACGATCTTCTTGCCCTTTACCTGGCCCAGCACCTTGCCCTCGACCTTCGCGCCCTCAACCACGGGCGTGCCGACCTTGGCCTGGTCCGCTTCGCCGACGAGAAGCACCTCGTCAAAAGTAACCGCTTCATCCGCCTGAGCGTTGAGCTTCTCTACGAAGATAACGTCGCCCTGCTGAACACGGTACTGCTTGCCACCGGTCTTAATGACTGCGTACACGCGTTGCACCTCCTATACAAAAATCTCGCCGAAACTGGGCAGCAGCTGGAGGTTCCTCCGAACATACATTTTAAGCCGGTTTCGAGCGGCTTACCGAATGATTATACCCGTTTGCAGGAAAAAAGTCAATGAAGATTTCAGCGATGGGCGCGTAAAATCAAAAAAATAACATTGATCAGAGGCCGCCCACCCCGCGGATGCGCGCGAGCATGTCCCGGGCGTAGGCCCGCGCGAGTGTGCTGTCGTATTCGCCCGACCCGCCCGTCTCGTATTCCTCCAGCGCCGCCTCTATGATCGGGCGGTGCTGGGGCAGGTTTTCAAGGGCCCATTCCCCGCCCTCGCGCTTGGAGCGCACCTTCCCGTCCTCCAGATAGGCCAGCACCCGCGCCAGGTTCAGCGCCAGGTACATGGTGTTTCCGTCGATCTCTTCCTCCGCGCCGGCGACATCCTGCCAAATGGAATCCAGGTAGTCGGCCGCCGGCACCGGCGCGAACACCGCGTCCACCGGCGCGCCGCGCAGGCACACGCCCCGGCTTCGGATCACGGTGAAGTGCGCGGCCAGGTCAGCGTCCGTGCCCCGCATCTTCTGTATATAGTCCTCCGGGTCGCGCCGGTACCAGGAAGCGTGCATCCGCGACCAGTGCAGCTCAAACGGCGTCGGGTACACAAAGGGCCTGCAGACCCCCGCCAGCACCACGCTCATCTCGATGCCCTTGCCCGGCGCCTCCCCGTCCAGCGCCGCCACCCGCGCCATGAACGCCCGCCTGGCCGCGTCCGAAACCGGCCCTTGGACCACCACGATGAAATCCAGATCGCTGACCGCCGGGTTGTAGCACCCCATCGCCGCCGACCCGTGCAAGTACACGCCCGTCAGCGCGTCCCCAAAAACGCTCCCCGCCGCCTCCGCGAACCGCCGACAGATTCCACGCTTCACACTCCACACCCCATTCTGACTGCCGTCTGCTTACAGCGGGCCATTTATACTCGGCAACACGTTGAAGGCCCCCTATCCCCCGCTTCGCGGGTACTTCCCCATTGACATGGGGAAGCTATTCGTGCCTCCCCATCCGCAGATGGGGAGGGGGACCGCTTGCGGGGGTGGGGGTCCTGAACATATCATCGTGCGCTGCGGTTTGTAATAAGCGCCCTATCCCCCGCTTCGCGGGTACTTCCCCGTTGCGACGGGGAAGCTATGGGGCGACGTATGACGATGCGGTCCCGACATCCTTCTGCGCCTAACTTCTAACTCCTAACTTCACTCTTCACTCTCCACTCTTCACTCTTCTTCTCCCTCACGTCCCTCGATATACTCAACGATCCCCTCCGTCAACCCCTTCGCCAGCTTCCACTGGTAGTCCTCGTCGTTGAGCAGGCGGTCCTCGTCGGGGTTGGACATGAAGCCGCACTCCACCATGATGCAGGGCACCTCCGACCAGTTCTGGCCGGTGTAGTTGTCGTTGGACACGATGCCGTTCTCCTTCGCGCCGGTGGCGGCGCACACGGCGGGCAGTATGGCCTCGGCGGCCCGATAGCTCTCTTCGGCGATGCTGTTGGAGCGGCTGCAGTACAGCGCGATGCCGCTCTTTTTGGGGTTGTCCACGCCGTCGCAGTGGATGCGCAGCACCAGGTCAACGCCGTATTCGTTCATCATGCGGGCGCGCTCCTGGTTGGAGATGTCCACGTCGTGGGTCTCGCGGGTCATGTACACCTCGGCCCCCTGGCTTTCAAGCGCGTCCCGCAGCTTCAGCGAGATCTCCAGCACCGTCACGTACTCGGCGATGCCGGTGGCCGCGCCCGAGGTGCCGGAGGACACCTTGGCCTTCTTCTCCTTGCTGTTGGGGGCGACGGTCTCCCGCTCGCTGTTGCCGTGGGCCTGGTGGCCCGGGTCGATGCCGATCTTCACGCCGCTCAGCGGCAGCCGTTGCTCCACCACGATCATCTTCACCATGCTGGGCACCACGCCGTCCTCGGGGACCAATGCGCCGCCCGCCGGCGCCGCGGTTTCCTGCGGAGCCTCCGGCGGCTCGGTCTCATCGAAAAACACGATCATCGGCGCGTCGGTTTCCGCCGGCTCCGCCGTCGCGTCGGGCGCATCCGTATTCCCGGGCAGCACAGCCGCCTCAAGGGCCGCGGCCTCCTCGCCCAGCGCCGGAAGCGCCAGTGCCAGCAGGCACAGCGCCAATAACAGCGCCGCCCGCCGCAGCATCACGCCTCCGCCTCCTGCTCGCGCAGCTTCGCGGCCGCCGCCTGCCAAGCGCTGATCAGCCGCGGGACCTCGAACAGCACCACGGAGCCGTAGGGCGCGCCGATCAGCCGCTCGGCGCTCTCCCGCCAGGCGTTCAGAAGCTCCAGCATCCGAAGCATCACGTCCGGATTGTCGGGATTGTCCGACAGCAGCGCGCACACCTCGTCGTCCACGTCGCAGGCCATCAGCAAGAGCAACCGGCCGATCGCCTGGGGGTAGCGGGTGTGAAAGCTGCCGTCGCCCACGCCCTCGGCCACCACGTCGTTCACGACGGGCAGCAGCCGGTCGATCAGCACCCGCCTGCGGTGGGCGCACATGGCGGCGTTTTTATCTTGATAGCACAGCTTCAAAAGCAGCGCCGCGAAGGGGGCCTCCTCCGTCTCAAACAGGTTCGCCATGCCCAGCAGCAGGTTCAGCCGGTCCACCGCGCCGCGCCGGCCATTGTACAGCTCCGCCGTCAGCCGGTCGAAGCGGCCCTGCATGCGCCGCTCGACGACCGCCTGCAGCACGCTGTCCTTGGCGTCGAAGTAGTGATAGAAGCCGCCCTTGGACATGCCCAGCACGTCCAGTATGTCCTGCACCGAGGTGCGGTCGTAGCCGCGCTCATAGAACAGCTTCTCGGCCGCGTCCAGTATCTGCGTGCGCTTCATGTCGCCCTTTTTCATGTCAGTGCCTCCCGTTCGTGTTCTTGTGTGGTGGTCGCTTGGTATCGCGCTGTCTGGTTTGCGGGTGTTTATCGCTCCCGCCGGGCCGCTTCCCGGTCGGGGCCTTCTTCTCCAAAGCCTTCTTCGCCGGGGTCTTCTTCTCCGTCTTATCCTTCGACTTGCGCTCATAGGGCGGTATCAGGCAGTCGCCGCCCCAGCCGATCAAATCCTCCCGGCCCGCCCTGCGCAGCGCCTTCAGCACCAGCTGCCGGTTGTAGGGCTTGAAGTAATGCATCAGCGCCCGCTGCATGGCCTTTTCCTCCGGGTCCCGCGGCACGTACACCGGCGTCATGTCCCGCGGGTCGAGCCCCGTATAGAACATGGCCGTGGACAGCGTGCCCGGCGTCGGGTAGAAGTCCTGCACCTGGTCCGGGTGCTGGCCGGTGCGCTTCATGTACACCGCCAGCGCAATGGCGTCGTCCAGCGTGCAGCCCGGGTGGCTGGACATGAAGTAGGGCACCAGGTACTGCTTCAGCCCCAGGTTCTCGTTGATCTGCCGGTACTGCCGCACGAAGCGGTCGTAGGTTTCCACGTCCGGCTTGCCCATGCAGTGCAGCACCCGGGGGCTGACGTGCTCCGGGGCCACCTTCAGCTGCCCGGACACGTGGTGCTGGGCCAGCTCCCGCAGAAAGCGGTTCTTTTTGTCCGCCAGCACGTAGTCATAGCGTATGCCGGAGCGCACGAACACCTTCTTGACCCCCGGCAGCTCGCGCAGCGCGCGGAGGATGTCGATGTACTCCCGGTGGTCCGCCACCAAATTCGGGCAGGGCTTTGGAAACAGGCACTGCCGGTGCGCGCAGGTCCCCACCTTCAGCTGCTTGTCGCAGGCGGGCCGCCGGAAGTTGGCCGTGGGGCCGCCCACGTCGTGGATGTAGCCCTTGAAGCCGGGCTGCTTCGTCAGAAGCCGGCCCTCCGCCACGATGGATTCCCTGCTGCGGGCGGTGACGATGCGCCCCTGGTGAAACGTCAGCGCGCAGAAGCTGCACGCGCCGAAGCAGCCCCGCACCGAGGCGATGGAGAACTTCACTTCCTCGATGGCGGGTATGCCGCCGTCCTTCTCATACATCGGGTGCCAGGCGCGCATGTAGGGCAGCGCGTAGACCGCGTCCAGCTCGCCCTGGGAAAGGGGCATATCCGGCGGGTTCTGAAGCATCCACCGCCTGCCGTGCTTCTGGGCGATGGCCCTGCCCCGCACCGGGTCCTGCTGGTCGTACTGCACCCTGAAGGCCTCGGCGTAGGCGCGCCTGTCCTTTGCCACGGTTTCCATCGGCGCGATCTCTATGAAGCCCTCGGGCACCTCCGGGGCCGTCACGCAGGTGCCGGGGATCCGGCACTCGGACCAGTCCCGCCCCGAGGCCATGTACTCGGCCACCCGCAGTATGCTGCGCTCGCCCATGCCGAACATCAGCACGTCCGCGCCGCAGTCCACCAGCACGGAGTTGCGCACCCGATCGTCCCAGTAGTCGTAGTGGGCGAAGCGCCGCAGCGACGCCTCCACCCCGCCGATGGCGATGGGCACGTCGCCAAAGGCCTCGCGGATGCGGTTGCAGTAGACGATGGTGGCCCGGTCGGGCCGGTGCCCGGGCTTTCCGCCGGGGGAGTAGGCGTCCTCATTGCGCCGCTTTTTCGCGGCGGTGTAGTGGTTCACCATGCTGTCGATGACCCCCGCCGTCACCAGGAAGCCGATCCTTGGACGGCCGTATTCCCTGAACGGTTCACAGCTGTGCCAGTCCGGCTGGGGCAGCATGGCCACCCGGTACCCGGCCTTCTCCAGCACCCGGCTGATGATCGCCAGCCCGAAGGAGGGGTGATCCACATAGGCGTCGCCGGTGACGTACACGAAGTCCGGCGCGTCCCACCCCAGGGCCCGCGCTTCCTTCGCGTTCACGGGCAGAAAGCCCTTGGCCATAGGATCTTCCTCCTCTCCCGCCGGTCACAGGCGCTTTGCCAGCAGCCACCAGGCCTCTTCCTCGTACTCGGGCAGGCCGTTCTCGTCCATGCCGCAGGGGTCGTAGTGGCAGTTCTTGACCTTCTCATCGAACCCGAAGCGGCAGTAGAGCCTTATGTTCTGCGGCTTGTCGCTGCCCACGCCGATGGTGGCCTTTTGGAACCCGAGCGCCTTCAGCTCGTTGAGGGCGGCGTTCATCATGCGGCTGCCCAGCCCCTGCCCGCGAAAGCCCTCCTTCACCCGGAACGCGCACAGATAGGCGGTGTCCTCGCCGTTGGCGAAGTCCCTGTCCTCCAGGCTCAGAAAGACGTACAGCTCCCCGATCAGTTCCCCGCCATCGTCCACGGTCCAGAAGACGGCGTTGCCTGAGGCGATGTTGCGGCAATAGAACCGCGCCGTGGGGGATGCCACATGATAATCCGGATAGCCCCACAGCTTCAGCATCTCTTCAGCGGTCGCTTTTCGAATCAGCATCAATGTTCTTCCTCAGTCAATCGTGTATGTACACCCGGGTCGGCTGCCCGTCGTCGTCCTCGCGGGCCATGCAGTAGAAGGCCCAGCCGTAGCGCTCGTAGAAGCCGACGTGGTCGGTCACCAGGTACACGGGCGATATGCCCGCGGCCCGCAGGTCGCAGACGGCCATGTCCAGCAGCCGGCCGGCGATGCCGCGGCCCCGGCAGTCGGGCTCGGTGTACACCGCGCAGACGTTCGGCGTCAAATCCTTCCGGTCGTGGAAGTCGTTGTCGATGACCCCCAGGCCGCCGATGATCCGCTCCCCCTCCAGGCACAGGTACCACCCGTATGCGCTCGCGCCGGACAGGTAGGGCACCATGCGCTCCAAATAGGCCGCCGCCGGCACGCCCCACTTCCCGTGGAACCACGCCGCCGCGCTCTTCATCATCTCCGGCTTTTCCCGCAGCGAAACGAATTCAAGCGCCGTCATCGGCTTCACCTCCCCGGTCAGGTATCGATGCGCTTTAATGCCACCAGCGCCCGGTTGCGGTAGTTCAGGTCCTCGCGCACGGTGAAGCCCTGCCTCTCCCAGAAGGCGTTGCCGGCCTCGTTGTACCTGAACGCCACCAGCGCCACCTTGCTGATCTGCTCGGCCTGAAGCGCCGCGAGGGCCCGGTCCACCAGCGCCTGGCCGACGCCCTGGCGGCGATACGCCTCGGCCACGGCCATGTGGTGGATGAACCCCCGCCGCCCGTCGTGGCCGGCGAGTATCACCCCGCAGAGCGCGCCGCCGACTTCGGCCACGAAGCAGGTGTCCGGGTTGCGCCGCAGGTAGCGCCCGATGCCCTCCCGGGAGTCATCCACGTCGTTGAAGCCCATGTTTTTGCAGGACATCCACAGCGCGTAGACGCGGTCGTAGTCGTCCATGACCATGGGCCGCACGCGCATCAAGAGGGCCATCAGCGCCTTGTACTCCCGCAGGTACAGCCCCCGGCGCATCTCGTCGGTGTCCGTGTAATCCGCGTGGGTGGCGAACTCCGCCACGGCGCGCTCGACGGGCACCCACCTGGGCTCCATGCCCACCTGGGCCTCCCGCTCCGTCAGGCGTTGAACCCCCTCGCCCGCCGGCGCGCAGCGGAAATAGCGGCTCACATACTTCCAGTCCTCGTAGTATTCGTCCAGCTCCAGCACGCACCGGCCCGGCTGGACCACGACGCCGGTCTCCTCCTCCACCTCGCGGCGGCAGCAGTCGCGCTCGTCCTCGCCGTCCTCCAGAGCCCCGCCGGGGATCATGTACTGCCCCGTGCGCGTCTCGTAGGACAGCAGTATCTCATCCCCGCGCAGCACGATGCCCCGGCAGGCCGTGCGCGTATACCGCCACGCGCCGAAGTAGTTCGCGCCAATGGTTTCGATCGTCTTGACAGACATATTCACGCTCCGCTCTCCGCTTCCTCGAACTTCTTCACGACCTCTTCCATCACCTTCACCGCGCCGCGCAGCAGGGCCTCGGCGTCCTTGTGGCGCTCGAAGTAGGCCAGCTCCGGCGGGTTGCCGCCCTTCACGCGCAGGGATTTGGGGAAGTCCTTCACGGCGGTCAGCACGCGCACCAGGTCGATGTCCGCGGCCATCGAGAAGCGCATGATGAGCTCGTCGCCCCGGCAGGTCACGTAGTCGATGCCCAGCCGCGCGCACAGCGCCTTCAGGTGGGCCGCGTCGATCAGGTTCATCACCGGCCGGTTCGGGTCGCCGAAGCGGTCGATCAGCTCCTCGATCAGATCTTCCCGGCTGTCCCGGTCGCGGATGGAGGCGATCTTCTTGTACATCTCCACCCGAAGCAGGTCGTTGGCGATGTACTCCTGGGGCAGATAGGCGTCCACCTTCAGGTCCACGCGGGTCTCGATGTCCTCCAAATTTACGTCGCCGCGCATCTGCCGCACGGCTTCCTCGATCATCTTCACGTACAGGTCGTAGCCCACCGTGGCCATGAAGCCGCTCTGCTCGCTGCCCAGCAAATTGCCCGCGCCGCGGATCTCCAGGTCCCGCATGGCCACGCGGAAGCCGGAGCCGAACTCGGTGAACTCCCGAATGGCGGCCAGCCGCTTGTCCGCGGACTCGGTGAGCACCTTGCTGGGGTTCACCGTCAGGTAGGCGTAGGCCAGCCGGTTGCTGCGGCCCACGCGGCCCCGCAGCTGGTACAGCTGCGCCAGGCCGAAGCGGTCGGCGTCGCAGACGATCAGCGTGTTGGCCCGGGGCACGTCCAGCCCCGCCTCGATGATGGTGGTGCACAGCAGCACGTCGAACTTGCCGTCGTAGAAGTCCAGCATCACGTCCTCTAAGGCGTGCTCGCGCATCTGGCCATGGCCGATGGCGATGCGCGCCTCGGGCACCAGCTTCTTCAGCCGCGCGTACATGACCTCGATGGTCTGCACCCGGTTGTGCAGCACGTACACCTGGCCGCCGCGGGAGAGCTCGCGCAGTATCGCGTCGCGCACCAGCCCGTCGGAATACTCCACCACGTAGGTCTGCACCGGGTAGCGCTCCTCCGGCGGCGACTGCAGAAGCGACATGTCCCGTATGCCCACCATGCTCATGTGCAGCGTGCGGGGGATCGGCGTGGCCGTCAGCGTCAGCACGTCCACCGAGCGCTTCATCTGCTTGATGGCCTCCTTGTGGGTCACGCCGAAGCGCTGCTCCTCGTCCACCACCAGCAGGCCCAGGTCCTTGAACTTCACGTCCTTGGCCAGCAGCCGGTGGGTGCCCACCACCACGTCCAGCTCGCCCGCGGCCAGCCTTTCGAGGATCTTCTTCTGCTCCGCCGGGGTCTTGAACCGGCTGACGGTCTCCACCCGGATCGGGAAGCCCGCGAAGCGGTTCAGCATCGTGGCGTAGTGCTGCTGCACCAGTATCGTGGTCGGGGCCAGCATGGCGGCCTGCTTGCCGCTCATCACGCACTTGAATATGGCCCGCAGGGCCACCTCGGTCTTGCCGTAGCCCACGTCGCCGCAGAGCAGGCGGTCCATGATCTTCGGCTTCTCCATGTCCCGCTTGATGTCTTCGATGGCCGTCAGCTGGTCCGGCGTCTCCTCGTAGGGGAAGCCGTCCTCAAACTCCCGCTGCCAGGGGGTGTCCGGCTCAAAGGCGTAGCCCGGTATCGCCTCGCGCTGGGCGTACAGCTTCAACAGGTCGCCGGCGATGGCCTGTATGCTCTGGCGGACCTTGCTCTTCTGGCGCTGCCACTCGCCGCCGGAGAGGCGGTTCAGCTTCGGGGCCTCGCCCTCGCTGCCGATGTACTTCTGCACCCGGTCCAGCTGGTCCGTGGGCACGTACAGCTTGTCGCTGCCCTGATAGCGGATGTGCAGAAAGTCCCGATAGGTGCCGTCGCTGGAAAGCCGCACCATGCCCATGTACTGGCCGATGCCATGGTTCTCGTGCACCACGTAGTCCCCGACCTTCAGGTCGGTGAAGGCGGCGATCTTCTCCCCGCGGTTGGCGCGGCTGCGGCTCTTCTGGCGGTTCACGCCGTAGATGTCCGACTCCGCCACCACGGCGAACTTCACCTCGGGGTACAGAAAGCCCCGGTTCAGCGTCAGCGGGAAGATCTGCGGCGCGCCGGGCAGGAGCGCTTCGGGGAGCTCCGTCACGAACGGCGCGGGGCTGCCCTGGGTGTCCAGCGCGCCCTGCAGGCGCTCGCCGCGGGCCGTGCCGCCGGCCAGCAGCGCCACCTTCCAGCCCTCGGCCTTCCAGTGGGTCAGGTCGCGGGCCAGCTCCTTCACATTGCCCTGGTAGGCGGAGGCGTTCCGGCACTCCACCTTGATCAGCGCGTCAGGTTTGAAATCCGCCTCGGTGCGCATGAACAGATTTGTGAGCAGCACCGTTTTCCCGCCCAGCCGCGCCAGCAGCGCGTCGAAGCTGAGCATGATCTCGGCCTGGCAGGGCAGCGCCTCCTGGCGCTCCAGCGCCGTCACGAAGCGCTCCTTGAACTCCAAAAAGCGGTTCTCGCAGCGCTCGCGGAGCCGGTCCGGCTGGTCAAATACGATGACGGGGTCCTTCAGGTAGTCCAGCGCCAGGCCATCGTAGCCCAGCAGCACCGGCAGCAGCGAATCCGCGCCGTCGGGCAGGCGACCCGTGCGCAGCGCCTCGATCACGCCGCCAAAGTTGCGCCGCAGCGCGGAGCCCGTGGTCACCCGCCCGGGCAGCTTCACCACGCCCTTCGCGGCTTTGCTCCCCTTCTTCTTCGGCGCAACCTCCCCTTCCCCATCCTCCGAGGCCAGCCGCATGAACTCCTCGAAGGGGATGAGGTCGAACTCCTGCTCGATTTGCGCCTGGCGGTCCTCGCCGGCGGTGTTCGACTCGGAGGCGTCCAGCATGGCCTGCAGCGCGTCCGCCGCCCGCGCCCGCGCGGCGTCGTCCAGCAAGATCTCCTGGGCCGGGTAGAGCTTCACGGCGCTGCGCCGGGAGATGGACCGCTGGGTCATCACGTCGAAGGAGCGGATCGAGTCGATCACGTCGTCGAAGAACTCCAGCCGCAGCGCGTTGGGGCCGCCCACGGGGTACACATCCAGTATGCCGCCGCGCAGCGCGCACTGACCGCGGGCCTCCACCAGGTGGACCCGCTCGTAGCCCGCCGCCGTCAGGCGCTCCATCAGCTCGGAGGGCTCCAGCTGCGCGCCCTCCTCCAGCGAAATGACCCTGGCCATAAATTCCGCCGCCGGGGCCAGCCGGAACAGCATGGCGTCCGCCGGCACCACCAGTGCCTTCACGCCGCCGCACAGACAGTCGCCCAGCGCCTCGATGCGGCGCATCGACAGCTCGCGGCTTGAGGCCGCCGTCTTCAGGAAGGTGATGTCCCGCGCGGGCAGCTGCCGCGCCGCGCCGGAGAGCAGCACGTTCAAATCCTCGGTCATGCGGGCCGCGGTGATGTCGTTCGGCGAGATCACCAGCAGGGGCCGGTTTAGCTTCAGCGCCGCCGCGGCCAGCAGATGCGCACGCTGGGCGTCGTCCGGGCCATATACGGAGCAGACGCCCGGCGCCTGGAGCGCGCGCGTCAGTTCCCGAAAGGCCGTCAGGCCCTCCAGCGGTTCATACAGGCATTCAAGCTTCCAGTTCGTGTCCTGCATACAGCTCCTATTTACCCTCGTTGAGCTTGCCGACCAGCTGCCGGGCCGGGTCGACGCCCTTTTCGATCAGTTCGGCGATCACGTCCGCCGCGCCCAGGTAGGCGTCGAACATGGTCTGCCGAAGCTCCTTCGTCTGGTAGCCCGACAGCACCCAGTCCTTCATATCCCAGCCCTCCGGCGGCCGGCCGATGCCCACCCGCACCCGGGGAAAGTTGTCCCGGCCCAGCAGGTAGATGATGTTGCGCATGCCGTTGTGGGTGCCCGCGCTACCGCTCGGACGAAAGCGCAGCTTGCCCTCGGGCAGGTCCACGTCGTCGTAGACCACGATCAGGTGATCGTCCTCGGGCTTGTACCAGGAGCACAGCTGCACCACGCTCTCGCCGGACAGGTTCATGAACGTCTGGGGCAGGCACAGCGCAACCCTTTGGCCGCGGATGACGCCCTCGCCCACCGAGGCCTTGCAGCGCAGCCGGTGGATCGGTATGTCGTACTTCTGCGACAACACGTCCACCACGTCAAAGCCCACGTTGTGCCGGGTGTGTTCATATTTTCTGCCCGGATTGCCCAGGCCGACGATCACGTACATGGTCCCATCCCCCCTGCCGACAGCGGCAAGCTATCAGCTTATTGTAGCGTGCCTGCCCCGCGATTGTCAAGCCTTACGGAGAGAATTATTCTGTGTGGCAAGTACCAAAATCACAGGGCAGTCTCAAAACGCGTGTTGGATGCGTGAGTCATGCGTAGGGGCGGCCAATGACCACCCCTACACATGCTATACGCATGCAACAGGTGTACTGAATCCTGTCAGAGGGACGGTCCTGTTGTCAGGTTTTCCTGTCACGATCCTGTCAGAGGGACGGTCCTACTGTCAGGTTTTCTTATGCCGTATGCCATGTTGTACCACATCTGTTTTTTGTAGTTCCGGCGTGGTAGTGGTCCGTTTTCCAATAAACAGATGTTAAAATTTTGATAAATCGCCAGAAATGGTTGACAAATGGCCGAATGTATGG
Organism: uncultured Eubacteriales bacterium; assembly: GCA_902777335.1. Taxonomy (GTDB): domain Bacteria; phylum Bacillota; class Clostridia; order Christensenellales; family Aristaeellaceae; genus UBA2862. The sequence continues at coordinate 3,228 of CACYTF010000047.1, read as the reverse complement.
TGCCGCATTTGCCTTATCGAATTTATGAGATGAGGCAAATGCGGCCTTGAAAGTGGGTGTGCTATTCACTTTCAAGGAGGTATCGCTTATGGACGTTTTGTTGACGCCTTCCCGGATCCGTCGATTATTCCTTCGCACTATCGACGCTATGGAAAAACATCCTGACGATTTTGTCCTTCATCCCGGTCGGGACTTTACCCGTCACCGTCGCCTTCCTCTCAAGGACCTGATCCTGCTCATGATGTCCATGGAGACAAGCTCGATCGGCGGTGAAATCCACCGCTTCTTCAGCCTCCGTTATCCAAAACAGCCCTTGGCCTCCAGGCCTTCCCCTTCCGCCTTCATTCACCAGCGTGCCAAGCTCAATGACCATTTCTTCCTTACGCTGCTCAATCGTTTTAACGAACGTTTCCCTCTCTCGAAAACCAAATTCGGCCTGCATCTGCTCGCCTGCGACGGTACTGACCTCAACATCCCCGCGGATGAAGACCCTGATACCTTTATCTCTTACAATTCCAAAGACGGCGGCTATCTCTCTGAAGAACCTGTTCTTCCTCTTTCGTATCAAAAGCCCCACTGGTCAACGTTCTCCCTTTCGCCATCTCGCTGACGCTGAATGCAAGGAATGCGATATCGATTCTGAATTCTTCTTTGCCAGAAGCAACAAGCCGCTTCGGAATCTCCCTCCGCAGTTGTGCCGCAAGCTCCACCCTGACCGTCGCTTCGATTTCATCGATCCTGACGATAAATCCTCTGTCTTCCATCTCCCGTTTCGCTTTGTTTGCTTTAAGCTTGACTCTGGCAATTACGAATTCCTCGTCACCAATCTCCCCAGGAATCGCTGCTCTCTGTCCGATCTCAAAGAGCTTTATCACCTTCGCTGGGGTGTCGAAACTTCTTTCCTTTTCCTCAAGCACAACCTTTGCCTTGATACCCCTCATTCCATAAGGCGTGATTTCCTTCGCCAGGAAATCTTCCTTAAGCTCATCATGTATAATCTCTGCGCTTTGTTGACCTTTGCTGCCGGCAACCCTCCACAGACCGACAGCTTTGCCTGGCGCCTCTCCTTCTCCACCGCCATTCGCATCGTTCGGCTCTGCATTGTCCTGCGCCGCCTGCCTCCCAACTCCGACATCATCGCCGCCATCCTGCGTTACAAATACCCCGCCAGAACCGACTAGGACCGACCAAGAAAACTGCGCTCCCAGCGCCTCAAGCATCTCCAGAACCGCGCCTGATTGCCTCTCTTCCCTCGGGCTTCGGCACGCTGGTTTTTAGCTGCATATCCCTCTTGACAGACTTCTGCCTGTTTGTTTGCTTTGCCTTTCTCTTCTCTCGACCTGCTTCACTCGCACCGTCTTTACAGGGTTAGTTCATCTGCTTCGCTTCCTGGGGGCTCCCTTTTTCCTTAAGTCAATGCCGTTGGGACGGTCCCTCTGACAGGGTTTTCTGTGACACAGAGAACCGTCCCCCTACTGATTTTGGCCTGCCGCTGAGGCAGCCAGGCGGGCGGCGCATCGCCGACCCTACTGAATACTCCCTTTCGCACAGGGGAACGGATTGCCACGTCGACCCCTCCCGCGTCCGGGCCTCCTCGCAATGACGCGCAAGGCGGTCCCCGGCCATTCCTGTTCCCTGTACCCTGTTCCCTGTACCCTGTTCCATGTACCCTCCCCGATCCTGTCAGAGGGACGGTCCTGTTGTCAGGTTTTCCTGTCAAAAGGACCGTCCCTCTGACAGGATTTGCTGTGACACAGAGAACCGTCCCCCTGATTTTGGCCTGCCGCGGATGACAGCCGGGCGGGCGGCGCATCGCCGCCCCTACTTCCCAAAACAACGGGGGCTGCCTCGTTTTGAGGCAGCCCCTGAGCTATAGCGTTATTCAGTTCCTCAGGCCTTCCTGCGCTTGCGGGTCAGGATGAACACCGTGATCAGCGCCAGGGCGCCTGCGGCTGCGAAGGCCATGGGCCAGAACGGCGTCTCGTCGCCGGTGCCCATCATACCCCACAGCGGGGTGTTGTACTCGAACATGTCGTACAGCTCTTCCAGTTCGGGCTCGCTCATATCCTCGAACGGCGGTACGGGCGTGCCCGTGTTGCGGTTCTCGACCTGCGTGGTGCCCTTCGGCGTGTCGCCGTTCGGGCGTCCGGTATCATCGTTGCCCGGCGGCGTCTCGCTCAGCATCAGCGTGTTGGTGACGGTGGTGCCCTCGATCCTGGCGAAGTAGCCCTTCACGCCGTCCTCGCGCACCTCGTAGGTGTAGGTGTTGCCGTAGCCGTCGTCCACCGGTAGCTCGCCGAAGCTGTAGGTCCAGCCGTCCGACGCCTTCACCGTCAGGCTCTGGATCTCCTCCTTGTCGCGCAGCAGGCGCAGCGTGATCTCATCCGGCCTCAGGCCGTTGATGTCGTTGTCGTCCTTCCAGATCTTCTCGCCGGCGATCTCCGTGTACTCCTTCGGCGTCTTCGGGATCAGCGTGTTCGTGATCGTCGTGCCGTTGATCTCAGACGTGTAGTCCGGCACGGGATCCTCCTTCACCGTGTAGGTCAGCGCCCTGCCGCTGTTGTCCTCGGCGGGCAGGTTCGCGAAGGTGTAGACCCAGGTGTCGGAGCCGGTATTGCTCCAGGTGGGCGTCGCGTTCACCGGCTGGCCGTTGGCGAACAGGCGCACCGTGATGCTCTCCGGGCGCACGCCGTGCACATTGCCCTCGTCGACCCACACCTTTTCGCCCCGGATCGCCGTCGTCCGCGGCTGATCATCGGGCTCCGGCGGCGTCCGCGGCACTTCCGTCGGCGCTTCCGTCGGCGTCTCGGTCGGCGTCTCGGTGGGCGCGGCGCTTCCGTCGGCGTCTCGGTCGGCGTCTCGGTGGGCGTCTCCGTCGGCTTCTCGGTCGGCGTCTCCGTCGGCGTCTCCGTCGGCTTCTCGGTCGGCGTCTCCGTCGGCGTCTCCGTCGGCTTCTCGGTCGGCTTCTCCGTCGGCTTCTCCGTGGGCTTCTCGGTCGGCTTCTCCGTCGGCTTCGGCGGTTCGTAGCCGTCCTTCACCGTCACGGTATAGCTGCGCGTGATCTCCCGGGTCTCGGGGTCGCGCGCAGGTATGGTGACGATGAAGGGCGATGCCTTCAGCCCCTCGACCTCGCTCTTCAACACGCCCAGGTAGATGCCGTCCGCCAGGCCGTCGAAGGCGGTCATGCCGTTTGTCAACGTCTTTTTCTTGAGAAGATAATCTTCCCCG
>CACYTF010000046.1 GCA_902777335.1 uncultured Eubacteriales bacterium | reverse complement strand
ACGGGGCAATCCCGGCCCCACGCGCCCGCCCGTGCGCCGCGCCCGCGGCTGGCGGGGCATCCCGGCGAAGCTGCGGCTTTTGCTGTGCGCGCTGGTCGTCGCCGCGGTGATCTTCGGCGTCGTCAGGCTGGTGAACGCCGCGCGCGAGGCCGCGGTCGAGCGCTTTGTGGACAATGTGTACGTCAACGGCGTGTGCCTGTCGGGCTACACCTACGAAGAGGGCAGCGCGCTGCTGGAGCAGGTGCGCTCCGAGCGCCTGAACACCACCTACACGCTCACCTACGGCACCAGCAGCTGGAAGTTCACCCCCTCGGACTTCGGCGCGAAGCTGGAATACGAATCCGAACTGGAGCGCGCCTGGAACCTGGGCCACGTGGGCGATGGCGCCACCCGCAGGCAGATCATCAAAAACCTGAAGGAAGTGCCCGCCGAGTTCAACTGCGAGCTCACCTACGACACCGCGGCGCTGGACCGGTTCATCGCCTCGCTGGCCAGCGAGCTGAAGGTCGAGGCCGTGGACGCCGAGGTGGCCGTCACCGAGGAAAAGCCGGTGATCATCACCGCTTCCAGAGACGGCCAGGCGCTGAATGTCGAAAAGACCCGGGAAAACCTGGAAGCGCTGCTGGAGACCGGCAAGGGCAGCACCGTGCTGCCGGTGGAGGTCGTGCAGCCCACCGTCACCTCCGACGACATGGAGATGAAGGTGGTCGCCAAGTTCTCCACGGACGTGAGCTTCCGCGGCAGCGACAGCCGCTCCAACGTGCGGCAGGCGCTGAGCTATTTCAACGGCTACGCGGTGTACCCCGGCGAGACGGTGGACTTCAACGAGGTCGTGGGGCCCCGCACGGTGGCGCGCGGCTTCAAGGAAGCGCCGGAGTACGCGGGCAACGAGAAGGTCAAGGGCGTCGGCGGCGGCGTGTGCCAGGCCTCCACCACGCTGTACAACGCGCTGATCATGGCCGACATGACCATACTGCAGCGCTCCAGCCACAACATGACCGTCAGCTACGTGGAGCCCAGCCAGGACGCGGCCGTGGAGTACATGGCGGGCGGCAAGAACCTCGTCTTCCGCAACGACACGGAGCACGCCATCTACATCTACACCCATGTGGATCGCGAAAACGCCACCGTCACCATCTACGGCACGCGCCCGCAGTATCACTATGAGCTGATCTCGGTGATCGTGGAGCAGCACAAGTCCGAGCGCGTGCGCTATGAGTACGACTACAGCGGCAAGTACGTGTACTACGTCACCGACCCGCCCAAGCTGAAGACGGAGGGCCACGGCAGCTGCCAGAGCGAGGGCTGGGTGGTGGCCTACGACTGGGACACCAAGCAGGAGGTCAGCCGCGAGCAGATCAGCTACGACGCCTACGTGGCCGGCATGAACGTGTACTGGAAGGGCGTCCACGATTCCAAGGGCAATGTGGTGAACCCGAACGCGGACAGCGACAAGGGCACCTGACACAGCAAGAGCATACGAGCATACGGGGGGAGGAGTGCGCGTGAAGCAATGTTTCCTGACCCAACGGGGGCCGAAGGCCATTGGCCCCTATTCGACGGCGGTCATCCGGGACGGCGTCTGTTACCTGTCCGGCATGATCCCCGTCGATCCCGCCACCGGCAGGCTGGCGGCGTCGGACGTGAAGGCCCAGGCCCGACAGGTGTTTGAGAACCTGAAGACCGTACTGGAGGAATTGAACCTCTCCATGGCGGACATATTGAAGACAACCGTGTTCCTGACCGATCTGAACGATTTCGGCGCGGTGAACGAGATCTACGCGGAATGCTTCGGCCCGGATTATCCGGCCCGCAGCTGCGTGCAGGTTTCGGCGCTGCCGATGGGCGCGCAGATCGAGGTGGAGGCCGTGGCCTCGGCGAACGAACGGTTGTCTTTTTGAATAGAGGGCGCCCCGGTGATCCACAACGGCGAATAAAAGGAGCGTATGGTTTATGTTTGAAACCGCGAATATCTCGATCTTCGCAGGCAGCGGTGGAAGGACCTTTGCGGAGCGCATGTGCAGCTACATGGGCAGGCCGCTGGGCTCCTCCGAGGTCATCAAGTTCTCCGAGGGCAATACGTTTGTGCGCATCAACGAGACCGTGCGCGACAGGGACGTGTTCCTGGTGCAGCCCATCGGCATGAATTCCAACGACGAGTTTGTCGAGATCCTGTTCTGGATGGACGCCTTCAAGCGCTCCAGCGCGCTGACCTGCACGCTGATCATGCCGTACTTCGGCTACGGCAAGGGCGACAAGAAGGACGAGCCCCGCGTGTCCATACGCGCCCGGGTGTGCGCCGAGTGCATGGAGCTGGCCGGGGCGGACCGCTTCGTGACCATGGACCTGCACGCCCCCCAGCTGCAGGGCTTCTTCAAGCGCCCGATGGACCACCTCTACGCCATGCCGATGCTCACCGAGGTCATCAAGCGCGCGGGCGTGGACAACATGGTGATCGTGTCGCCGGACGCGGGCTTTGCCAAGCAGGCCCGGAAGTTCGCCGACGCGCTGCACCTGCCCATCGCCATCGGCGACAAGACCCGCTCCGACCACTCCGAGAACGCCCAGGTGCTGGAGGTCATCGGCGACGTGAAGGGCAAGAACTGCCTGATCACCGACGACTTCACGATCTCCGGCGGCACGCTGGTGAACCTGGCCGAGTCGCTGAAGGCCCGCGGCGCGAAGGAGATCGTGGCGCTGCTCAGCCACAACATCATCTCCCGCCAGGGCGTGGAGCGCATCAACGCCAGCCCCATCCGCCGGGTCTACTCCACCGATACGGTGGAGAACCCCAACATCATCGGCGAGGAGAAGTTCCGCACCGTGTCGGTGGCGCCCATGTTCGCGGAGACGATTATGCGCTACTACAACTACCAGTCCGTCAATTCCATGTTCAGCAAGCTGCCCGAAAACGTTGTGGCCGCGGGTTTCGAACTGTCGGGGCTGAAGCTGTAATTCCGATCGATCATCGGATGGGCGCGCGCGGCGCGCCCATCCTGTTATATGAGGTAAAGTATGAACAGAAAAGAAATCGCCGAAATCAGGCGACGGTTCAATCCGGACAAAAACGCCGTCAGCTGCATCCGCGGCTGCTATGTGAGCGAGAAGGGCGAGGTGGTGGCGGCGTTCAACCGCTCGCTGATGTCCTTCCCGCAGGAGGAGCAGGAGAAGTACCTGTCGATATTCAAGCGCACGCTGGCCGGCGTGCCGGGCCGGAACCTGATCGACATCGAATTCCGGCCCGACCAGGTGATGGAGGACGACGCCCACGGCCTGCTGATGGGCCTGAGGAACACGGCGCTGACCGTGGACCAGGGCGTGGAAAAGCTGTGCCGGAAGATCATCGACAGCCTGGATCTGGAGGGCAACTACCTGATCCTGATGCTGCACGACGCCTACGACGTGCCCTTCCGCCATGTGGACGAGTACAAGGCGGACGTGGTGAGCGAGGAGGTCTTCAGCTACATCATGGTCAGCGTGTGCCCGGTGAAGCTGACCAAGCCCGCGCTCAGCTATTTCAGCGAGGACAATGCCTTCCACAGCCGCGAGCCGGACTGGGTGGTGGCCGCGCCGGAGCTGGGCTTCATGTTTCCCACCTTCGACGAGCGCGCGACCAACATCTACAGCGCCCTGTTCTTCACCCGGGACGCCGCCAACGCCCACGACGGCTTCGTGGACGCCGTGTTCCACTGCGAAGCGCCGATGCCCGCCGACGCGCAGCGGGAGACCTTCGACGCGGTGCTGGAGGACGCGCTGGACGACGCGCTGAACCTGGACGTGGTGCAGACCCTCCACGAGCGCCTGCGGGACATGGTGGAGGAGCGCAAGCAGGACAAAACCGCCGAGGCCCCGTCGGTGTCCGGCAGGGAGGTGGCGGGCGTGCTGCAGGCCTGCGGCGTCTGCGACGAGAAGCTGGCCGCCTTCGAGGAGAAGTACGACGCGGCCTTCGGCGAGGGCATCGCGCTGAACGCCGCGAATCTCGCGCCGGTGAAGAAGTTCGAGGTGCGCACGCCGGACGTGGTGGTGCAGGTGAACCCCGAGCGCAGCGACCTGATCGAGACCCGCGTCATCGACGGCAGGAAGTACATACTGATCCGCGCCGACGAGGGCGTGGAGGTCAACGGCGTGAACATCAACATCATGCCTCATTCCTGACTCTATAAGGGAGGGCGTTTTCTATGATCTTTACACCACTGCAAAACGGTTTGGAGCTTCGTCGCGGCACGGAGCGCCTTTGGATCGAGGCTTGGGGGAAGGACGGGCTGCGGGTGCGCGCCACACGGCGTTCGCAGCTCACCGGCAGGGACTGGGCGCTCCTGGAGAGCGTGCCGGAGATCGCGGCGGAGGTGGCGGTTTCTGAGATCGACGCCACCGAGCCCTGGAACCGGGACGATCCGGCGAAGCGCCACACGGCCACGGTGGCCCGCGTGCGCAACGGCAACATCGCCGCCGAGGTGGACGAGGAGGGCTGGATCACCTTCGTCAATGCCAAGGGCGACGTGCTCACGAAGGAATACTGGCGCCAGCGCAACCGCCTGGCGGGCTACTGCTCGCCGCTGAAGTTAGAGGGGCGCGAGCTGCGGCCCCTACCGGGCACCGACGACTACGCCCTCACCGCCCGCTTCGAGGCCTTCGACGGCGAGCGCATATTCGGCATGGGCCAGTACCAGTACAGCCGCCTGGACAAGAAGGGCGCGGTGCTGGAGCTGGCGCACCGCAATTCCCAGGCCTCGGTGCCGTTCTGCGTGTCCAGCCGGGGCTATGGCTTTTTGTGGAACAACCCCGCCATCGGGCGCTGCTGCTTCGGCACGAATCTGACGGAGTGGACCGCCGCTTCCTGCAAGGAGCTGGACTACTGGATCACCGCCGGGGATACCCCCGCGCAGATCCTCGAGAACTACACCGCCGTCACCGGCCGCGCGCCGATGATGCCGGAGTACGGCATGGGCTACTGGCAGTGCAAGCTGCGCTACCGCACCCAGGACGAGGTGCTGGCCGTGGCGCGGGAGCACGTGCGTCGGGGCTATCCGCTGGACGTGATCGTGGTGGACTTCTTCCACTGGACGCTGGAGGGCGACTACAAATTCGACCCGCGCTGCTTCCCGGACCCCTCCGCCATGGTGCGCGAGCTGCGGGACATGGGCGTGGAGACGGCGGTGTCGGTGTGGCCCACCGTGGACAGCCGGTCCGAGAACTACCCCGCGATGGCCGAGCGCGGCCTGCTGGTGCGCAACGACCGGGGCCTGGGCCATCAGAACAGCTGGATCGGCAACACCGCCTACTTCGACGCCACCAATCCCGAGGCCCGGCAGTTCGTGTGGGACGTCTGCAGGCGCAACTACCACGACGCCCACGGCGTGAAGGTGTTCTGGCTGGACGAGGCCGAGCCGGAGTATCCCGAATATGAATTCGACCACTACCGCTACTTCGACGGCCCGGCGCTGCAGGTGTCCAACGAATACCCCGCCTGCTACGCCCGGGGCTTCTACGAGGGCCTGAAGGCGGCGGGGGAGGCGGACGTGATCAGCCTGGTGCGCTGCGCCTGGGCGGGCAGCCAGCGCTACGGCGCGCTGACCTGGTCCGGCGACGTGTCCTCCACCTGGCAGGCCTTCCGCGAGCAGCTGCAGGCGGGCCTCTCGATGGGCATGGCGGGCATCCCCTGGTGGACCAGCGACATCGGCGGCTTTTTGGGCGGCGTGCCCGGCGATGCGGACTTCCGCGAGCTGCTGGTGCGGTGGTTCGAGTGGGCCTGCTTCTGCCCGGTGTTCCGCATGCACGGCGAACGCCAGCCCTGGTACGACTACGACGAGGAACACCCCCGCTTTGTGGACAACGTGCTTCAAATTACCGGCGGCCAGCCCAACGAGGTCTGGAGCTACGGCGAGGACGTGGAGAAGATACTGGCGAAGTACCTGTTTGTGCGCGAGCGGCTGCGCCCCTACGTGCGCGAGGTGATGCGCGAGGCCCACGAGACGGGCGCGCCGGTGATGCGGCCCCTGTTCTTCGGCTTCCCGGAGGACATCGAGGCCTGGGGCGTGGAGGATGAATACCTGTTCGGCGCGGACCTGCTGGTGGCCCCGGTGCTGGAGAAGGGCGCGCGGGCGCGCCGGGTGTACCTGCCCGCGGGCGCGCGCTGGACGGACGCGAATACCGGCGAGACATACGCCGGCGGCCAGAGCGTGGAGGCAGACGCCCCGCTGGACGTGATACCGCTGTTCACCAGAGACGGCAGAAAATTGATTTGATGCATAAAACAGCCGCCCGGCAAACGCTGCCGGACGGCTGTCGATCGAATTCGGTTACGCGCACTTGGTGTTCACGTGGCCCAGGTTGTTGAAGAAGTTCATCATGTAGCCCTCGTCCGCGCGGTTCATGCAGTACACCTCGTAGCTGTCGCCGTGATCGCGGCACAGCTCGCCGATGGCCACATAGCGGGAGAGCACGCTCTTCAGGTTGAACTCCTCCCGGCCGTCCATAGACCGCAGCAGCACGTCGTCGCGGCAATGGTTGACCGCATCGATCAGATTATCTATATCCTTCGCATTCTTCAGAAGCATCATAATATCGCATCCCTTCTGCGTTCCTGTTCGCTGTACCGTTTCCCTCGGTACGGGAAATATTATACCCGCAGCGCTTGATTTTGCACGATGCTGCGGGTATAATTATTTCAGATGGAATTGTGCTGACAGCACAGCATAGGGGGTGACACTGTGGATTTACAGACCTTCCTGGAGCATTTCATGAACATGGACGACCTGGCGCTGCTGGTGCGGGACGCCGCGGCGCTGTTCGAGTGCCCGGCGATGGTGGTGGACATGGCCTTTCACACGGCGGCCTGGCACTGCCCGGCGGATTTTGAAGACGTGCCCTTTCGCCAGTCCATCGACCGGGGCAGCCTGAGCTACGAGACGGGCAGCTTCCTGGCAGGCAGCGGGCACGTGCCCCAGTTCGTGACGCTGGAGGACAGCCCCTACCGGCGGCGCTTTTCGCTTTTGATCACCGGCGGCGTGCCGGTGGGCTACCTGATTCTGGTGGACGTGCGCGACCGGCTGGAGCGGGAGGACGCGCGGGTGTTCTCGGCGGTGGAATCGGCGCTGGCCAAGCAGCTGATGCTGGAGAGCAGCCGGGGCGGCACCGTGCAGAGCGCCGAGGAGGCTGTGCTGCAGCGCCTGCTGGACGGCAGCTTTACCGACGAGGCGCTTTTTGAGGTGCAGGCCGAGAGCGCCGGGCTGAAGTACATGGCCCCGAGGCGCATGGCGCTGGTGAACCTGGAGCTGTACCGGAACACCAACTGGTCGGAGAACGCCCTGCGCAGCACGATATTGGATTACTTTCCGATGTCCAGGCCCCTGGTGCACGACGGCGGCGTGGTGTTCTTCCTGAACAGCGACCCGGACATGGGCCTGTTCCGGAGCCTGTCGCGCCAGTTCAGCCTGCGGGTGGTGATCTCCGCGCCCATCGGGCGGTTGTTTGCGCTGCCGCAGATCTACTCCGCCGCCCGCGCGCTGATGGAGGCGCTGCTGTCCCGGGTGTCCAGGCCCTTCGCGGTGCTGTCCGAGCCCTACGGCGCGCTGTTGATGCTGCGCCAGCTGTCGGGCCGCAGCGAACTGATGCTGCCCTGCGTGCGGGCGCTGTCCGAGCGCGACAAGGCCGACGACACGCTGTACTGCCTGACGCTGTACACCTATCTGGCCTGCCACCACTCGCTGCAGGAGACCTGCGAGCGGCTGTACACCCACCGCAACACCGTGCTGTACCGGGTGCGCCGCATGAAGGAGGACTTCGACATCCCCATCGACGATCCCGACCTCCATCTGGGCCTGCTGCTCTCCTGCGCCCTGGCGCTGCTGGAGCAGGGGCGGGAGGACGTGTTCATGCCGGGAGTGAGCAGTGGCCAGTAGCATTTTTATAAGAATTTATTATTCCTGATTCGCAGAACCTGATTAAACCCCTATGTCAATGAGCGCCTTCCGCCCCGGTAAAGGATGCGGAAGGCGTAGATTTTGGCGGTTTTTTCTCTGTTTTCGGGACACTTGATGCATTTTTGCCGTCTTGAGCGGCATCCATGCATATTTTTATCCATATCCCCGATCAACCATAATATGAATTTATCGAGAATAAAAACAATATAATTTGACTTTAGCCCATAACGTTTCTATAATGTATAACCATAAAGCCGAGCGGGGGTGAGCTGTCATGAAGGATCGAGACGCGCAGGTTCGCGTTTTTGCAAACAGTCCCGTTTTCAGGGCCGTGCTTGCGCTGGTCATCCCCACGGTGATCAGCCAGATCATACTGGTGATCTACAATATGGCGGACACGTTCTTCATCGGGCTGACGGGCAGCGATGCGATGATCACGGCGGTCACCGTTTGCATGCCGGCGTTCATGTTCCTGTCGGCCATATCGAACCTGTTCGGCATCGGCGGCGCCAGCGTGATCGCGCGGGCGCTGGGGGCGTCGGATCTCCGGAAGGCGAAGCACACGGCGTCCTTTGCGTTTTGGGGCTGTGTGGCCGTCACGCTGGCTTACAGCGCCGGAGCGTATCTGATGATGGACCGCTTCGTGGACGTTCTGGGCGGCGGCGATCCCACCGTGCACGCCAGCGCGTGCAGGTATCTGACCTGGACGGTGACGCTGGGGGGCCTGGCGACGTCGCTGAACGCGCTGCTCGGCCACCTGGTGCGTTCGGAGGGACGTTCGATGCAGGCGGGCTTCGGCATTGCGATGGGCGGCGTGCTGAACATTGCGCTGGACCCGCTGTTCATGTTCGTGCTGCTGCCGCGCGGCAACGAGGTGCTCGGGGCGGCGGTCGCCACCACCCTGTCAAACGCGATCGCGGCGGCGTACTTCCTGTTGGTGATCTACCGCAACCGGGACAAATCGGTGCTCTCGCTGAAGCCGCGGCGCGCCTCGCTGGAGGACGGCATTCCGGCGGAGGTGCTCGCCACGGGGCTGCCGGCATGCCTGATGACGCTGTGTGAGAACATCTCCTACGCGGTGCTGGACAACCTGATGGCGCAGGCCGGCACGATGATGCAGGCGGGCCTGGGCGTGGCCAAGAAGGTGAACATGCTGGCGCACTGCATGGTTCGCGGCATGGCCCAGGGCGTACTGCCGCTGATCGGCTACTGCTACGCCGCCGGGAACTACCGGCGCATGAAGAGCGCGCTGCGCATATCCCTGACCATATCGGTGGCGCTGGCGAGCTGCTGCATGGCCGCATGCCTGCTCTTCAGCCGCGGCCTGATCGGCGTGTTTATTCAAAACACTTCGGATTCCCAGATTTTCGGCGCGCGCTTTTTGCGCATACTGTGCCTGGGCGGTCCGTTTTCCGCCTGTGCCTATACGTTCATATCCTTCTTCCAGGCGGTCGGCGAGAGCCGCAAGTCCTTTGTGCTGGCCATCATGCGCAAGGGCCTGCTGGACATTCCGATGATGTTCCTGCTGGCACGCACGATCCGGCTCTACGGGATCGTCTGGGCGACGCCCATCGCCGACCTGCTGTGCTGCGCGGCCTCTCTGGCGCTGTTCGCCCGCTTCGTTGCGCGGCTGGATAGCTATGCCCGCCACGACGTGTGCGCCGATACGGTGGCGGTCCACAGATAAGTCCATCGACCGCTACGTGTTCGTCACCCGCACCACCTGTATGTTGGAATAGGAGGCCAGGTGGTTGATGACATCTGTGTAATTCAGCGTTCCGGGCAGGTGGAGCGTGTAGATGTTGGTGTAAACGTTTCGGTCTCCGGTGTTCTGGCTCGCCCGGCTCTCGATGTGGAAGTCCAGGTTCAGCACCTTGACGCCGGTCTCCTCGAAGAATTCGTTGATGAACTGCATGGTCTCCTTGCGGTTGACGAAGCACACCTCCACGCGCTTGAGCGTGTTGACGCGGATGATCTTCTGCAGCGTCAGCAGCACGGCGAGCACCAGCACGCAGCCGATCATGCTCATCCAGTAATAGCCGTAGCCGGTCGCCAGGCCCAGGCACGCGATGTTCCACACCGAGGCCGCGGTGGTCAGGCCACCGATCTTGCGGTCCTGCATGAATATTGTGCCCGCGCCGAGGAAGCCGATGCCGCTGATGACCTGCGCGGATATGCGCCCGAAGTTGTAGGTGACATGGGCGCCGACGGCGGGATCTATATCGTGCATGTCATACATGAAGATGCACTCGGTCAATGCGACCATGCAGGCCCCCAGGCTGACCAGCACATGGGTGCGCAGCCCCGCGGGGCGGTTTTTGTACTCGCGCTCCATGCCGACGATGCAGCCGGTCAGTATGGCGACGAATATCCGTATCGCGACCTCCAAAGGCGTGATCAGATTGGCGACGATCAGTTGTGACAGCATTTGGGATCCCTCCTGTGAATGCGCATGTCTTTATTTTATTATATCAGATGAAAGTATAAAAAGCCATATGGGAAAACCATAAAATTTTATATTTATTTAACTTTTTATATACAACCCGATAACCGACGCTTTTTCGGGTTGATTTATCTACTGAAATGCAGTATAATAATATCATATGGTAAATATGCAGGTTCATCGGGGCTCTGAGCGCCGCTTTGGGGGTGAAGCGCTTGTCGGACGACGAACTGTACCGCCGGTATCTGGCGGGCGATTCCCCGGCCTTTGACGCGCTGATCGCCAAATACTCCGGGCGGCTGGTGCTGTACCTGGAGGGCCTGACCCGCGACGTGCGCGACGCGGAGGATCTGGCCATCGAGAGCTTCGCGGCGATACTCGCAAAGCGCCCTGCCATACGGCCGGGCGGCTTTCAGGCCTATCTGTACAAGGCCGCGCGCAACCGCGCCACGCGCTTTTACATGCTACGGCGCCGGCTTCCGGCGTTCAGCCTGGAGGATGCGCAGCTTTCGGAGGCGCAAAACGCGCGCCCGGAGGACGAATTTCTGAAGGACGAGCGCCGCCGCGCGGTGCAGCGGTGCCTTGCCAACATCGAGCCGGAGCCCCGGGAGGCGCTGTGGCTGGTGTACTTTGAAGAGATGAGTTATGTCCAGGCCGCCTCGGTGCTGGGCGTGAACGTGAAGCGGATCGACAACCTGCTGGTTCGGGGGAAGCGCCTGATGCGCGCCGAGCTGGCAAAGGAGGGGATCACCGATGCCCGCGAATGAAGCGGCGCAGGCCGGCGCGCTGGGGTATGTGGCCGTGGTCATTGTGGCCTTTTTGCTGGGCGTGGCGGTGACGGCGCTGTGCGTGGCGCTGCGCCGGCGGCGCGGCGGAAAGGACGGCAAAAAGTGATCGAGATCGTTGAAAACGCCGTCCAGCTGGCGCTGCTTGTGGTCTGCATCGCCATATCTGGCAGAAACGCGGCGCGCAGCCGCGACAGGGCCGGCGTGCTGCTGGTCATGTTCTTTGGCAGCTACGCCCTCGGCGATCTGTACTGGCTGCTGTACCGCGTGTTCTACGGCGAGACGCCGCAGCTGTTCTACGTGGCGGACCTGAGCTGGTGAGCCGCCTATCTGTTCCTGTACCTGCTGCTCCAGGAGCTCTCCGACCCCGGGGAGCGCAGGGTGCGCCATCCCGCCGTGCTGGCGTTCCCGGCGTTCGCCGCCGTGATGTGCGCCTTTTATATGAAGTGGGGCGACTATCTGGGCAACGTCATCTCCGCCGTGCTGATGACCATGCTGACGGTCCACGCGGCGCGGGGGCTGCTCTGGCTGCGGGGCCGGCCCCAGGCTTCGCGGCGGCGGGCGCTGTATATCGCCGTGCTGATCTTCTGCGCCATCGAATACGGCGACTGGACCACCTCCTGCTTCTGGTCCGGCGACACCTGGCGCAACCCCTATTTCTGGTTTGACTGCCTGCTGACGCTGAGCTTCGCGTTCTTCCTGCCCGCGTACAGAAAGGCGGTGCCGGCGTGACGTACATCGAGAACATATTCTTCTGCCTGGCAGCGCCGGTGTTCGTCGCGGTGTTCTGCACCGAGGGGCCGCGCCGGCGCTCGCTGCTGTTTCTGCTGGCGGGCATGACGACCTGCCTGCTGTCCTCCTACATCAACTCGTTCTGCGCCGCGGCGCTTGAGGCCGGCGCGCTGGCGGCCGCCGTGGAGATCGCGCCGGTGATCGAGGAGATCATGAAGCTGATGCCGGTGTTTTTCTTCCTGCTGGTGTACGAGCCCGACGACCGGAAGATCGCCGGCGAGGCGCTGATGGTGGCCGTGGGCTTTGCCACGCTGGAGAACACCTGCTTTCTGATCATCAACGGCGCGAACAGCACGTTCCGCCTGCTGCTGAGGGGCTTTTCCACCGGGGCCATGCACGTGGCCTGCGGCGCGATCACGGCCCTCGGCATGTCGAGCGCGTGGGACAGGCGCTCCCTGCGCGTGGTCAGCGCGCTGGGCGCGCTGTGCCTGGCCATCACCTGGTACGGCATCTACACCGTGCTGGTGGACCAGACCGGCGCGGCGGCCTGGGTCGGCTACGCGCTGCCGGTGCTGACCGGCATGGTGGTCGTGCCCCTTAGGCGGCGGTTCTTCGCGACGGATAGCGAATGAGTCATTGAAAGAAATTTTCTCTTAACCCAAGGAAAACCTTGGGTTTTTGTATCTTATATAGTGAAAGGGGTATTTCTGTGCGCATGCGCGGGCCCCATCCGTGCCACGGGAGGTGGAAGTATGAGATCGACCGATGAGATGACGCTCGCGATCCACGCGCGGGCGAAGGTGCTCAGGCGCGAGGGAGAAAACAGAAGGATCATGCTGCTGGGCGGGGCCAGCACGGCGCTGGGCCTGGCGCTCGTGGCGCTGATCGGCGCGCTCGGCGGGCTGCAGCACCGCGCGATGAACGCGGACTACGCCGGCACCTCGCTGCTCAGCGAAGGCGCGGGCGGCTATGTGCTGGCCGGAGTCACCGCGTTCATGGCAGGCGTGGCGACCGCGGTGACGTGCATCCGCCGCCGGAACAAAAATGACCAAAAGTAAACGATGAAACGGACAAGGAGGGCCCGACCGATGATGAGACGCGCGTGGCTGGCGGCGCTGGCGCTGCTGCTGATGATCACGGGGGGAATTTCCCCGTCCCTCGCCCGGGCGGAAGCGGCCCCGGAGGGCCCCGCCGGCATCGAGCGGTGCGCCGCGTCGGTGGTGCGGCTGGAGGTGTACGACGCCGCGGGCGACAAGATCGGCACGGGCAGCGGCTTTGTCGCGTTCGACCCGGCGGTGCTGGTGACGGCGCGCCACGTGATCGTGAACATGGATTACATGATCGCCACCCGGGACGACGGCACCACCTTTCGGATCGACCGTGCCCTCGACGCCGACGACGCGGCGGACATCGCGCTGTGCGCGCTGCCGGAGGACGCGAACCTTGCGCCGCTGACTGTGGCGGCGGGGGAACCGCTGCGCGGCGACGGCGTGGTGGCCGTGGGCAGCCAGTTCGGCCTGGTGAACCTGGTGACGCTGGGCAATGTCTGCGGCCGGTGGCAGGCCGAGGGCGTCGATTGGATACTGTTTACCGCGCCGGTTTCGGCGGGTTGCAGCGGAGGGCCGCTGCTGAACGATAACAACGAAGTGATCGGCATGATCATGGGTACCTACGAGAAGGGACAGAACCTGAACCTCGCCGCGCCGATCGAGGCGGTGGCGGCACTGCTCGGAACGACAATCATTGGGGGAGGGCCTTCCAAATGAAACGCAAGTGGACGATCAAGAGATACCTGGCGCTCATGCTGACGCTGGTCATGCTGGCCACGGCGCTGCCGGTCCAGGCGCTGGCGGAGGACATCCAGCCGCAGACGGCGGACGCCGCGCCCGCGGACGCGCAGCAGAGCGAGGCGCAGCCCGAACAGGCCGACGCCCCGCAGGCCCCGGCGGAGGACGATGGGACGACCGTCTATCGGGAGGTCAAGTTCGCCCTGCCGACGGGAACGACCGACGAAGACGTCGGGCGCACGACCCTCCCCGACAGGCAGATGGTCGAGGACGGGACGTCGGTCAACGCCCTGCCCACGGCCAAGCAGAACGGCTCCGTGTTCCTCGGCTGGTACTAAGACGAGGAACTCACGCTGCTGGCCGGGCCCGACGACAAGGTGGATCGCAACATGACGCTGTATCCGAGGTTCGGCATCCGCGAGGGCCTGGACGATGAGTTCAGCTACGATTACATCGCCGACGAGGACGTGGCGCCGGATTTCGCGGTGCTCGTCATGGCGCACAACCTGACGCCGGAGGACGCCGCCCAGCGCCTCGCCGTGCGCGACATCACCCACGGCGGCGAGGAGGTCGCGTTCACGGTCGAGCCCTACGGCGAGCCCGAACCCGAGGCGTTCAGCCTGGACGCCCTGGACTTGGACGAAGAGACGCGCCAGGCGCTCGATGAGGCGCTGGCCGCGAAGGCGGAGGACCCGGAGTTTGTGCTCACCGACGCGCTGAAGGCCCTGCCGCTGGACGCGGACACCCAGGACAGGATCCTGGAGGTCTACGCCTCCGACGAATGGGAAGCGGCGCTGACCGGCTGGATCGACGCGGACGCGCTGACCCTGATGCAGACCGCCGGGCTGGACCTGACCGAGCCGGGCATCCCCGACCTGTACGCCAAGTACGGCCTGGAGGAGGACGACAGCCCCGAGTGCTACTGGCGCGAGGATCTGGAAATGGAGCCGGAGGACGTGCTCAGGCTGCGCCAGATCGTCGACATCCTGCAGGAACAGGCCTGACGCGACACCGCCACCTATGTCGTGCGTCCCGAGAGTGGCGCGTGGCCAGGCGGGCGGCTGGAGCAGGTGGAGCTGCTGGACACCACCTGCCTGCGCTTCCTGGACGCCGGCACCGAGACGAACCCGAAGATCGTCTATCACAACTTTACCGTCGCCTGTGAGGAATTCAACAACACCCGCATCAACCCCGGCGTGGTGTTCATTCCCCTGGCCGACGTGGAGGGCGTCGATTCGCTCGGCGGCCTGTACGACCTGGTGGCCGGCGACGGCCAGGAGGTCAGGAGCAACGACGCCACGGGCGTTCTGACCTGCAAGACGGCGCTGAACCCCGGCGCGACGATCGCCATCTATGACGGCACGCTGAACGACAACGGCACCGTCGACGGCGACATGGGCTACTACAAGATTCGCGAGGACCTGGGCGGCGGGTGCTATGCCTTCGGCGCGCCGGAGGTCCTGGACGTGCTGTTCACGCCCGACGTCATCCCCGCGCCCGACGACGGCAGCTTCGACGACGGCCGGGTGGTCCTCGACCAGGCAGCGCTGGCCTTCCAGGGCCCGCTGTACGACGAGCTGAAGCTAAACGCGGCCACTACCGTGGACGTGGGCGACTACATCGCCTTCTACACCGAGCTTCCCGCCACCGCGGACCAGCTGGCGAGCGCGCCCCTGGGCAGGATCACCGGCGTCGAGCCCGGCGAGGGCGGCCTGACGATCACCTATGAGCCCGCCACGCTGAACGAGCTGCACGCCTCCGCGGACATGTACCTGAAGGTGCCCCAGGTGGCGATCCCCTACAACGAAGAGCATACGGAAGAGATCCGAATGGCGATGGAGCGCCAGGTGGTCGAGAGCGGCTTTGCCGAGCTCACCAGCGATTACATCGTCCAGCTGCTCAGCGGCGAGGCGGTTCCGCCGGACGACCCGGAGATCGCCGAGGCGCTGAAGAACATGACCTTCAAGACCGAGACCGGCGAGGACATCAAGCTGGAGGAGCTGCAGCGGCTGACCGAGGCCGCCCAGAGGGTGCAGGTTTCCGATGTCATGGTGACGTTCACGCCTTCGCTGGGTCTGGAGCACTTTAGCGGCGAGGGCCTGCGCCTGGTGATCACCGTGGGCTTCACGATCACCGTGACCCTGGTCGGCAACAGCCAGCTGGTCATCACCGTGGCCGCCGCGCTGGAGCAGGAGTTCGTGCTCGGCCTCGACGTCGCCGTGGATTCCGAGTGGTCCGGCATTACGCTTGAGGAGGTCACCATCGATGCCGGTGTGCGCGTCGGCACGTTCACAGGCTTTGGCGCGCAGGCCACCGTGAAAACCAAGGAAAAGAACCCCAACGAAAACGGCGATTGGGGCAAGCTGCTGGACGCCACGGGCGATACCTTCGGCCAGCAGCAAACGTCCCAGCAGCTGCTGGGCCTGGCCACCAAGCTGGAGAAATTCGCCAAGGGCCTGGACAAGGTGCAAAATGGCGGCACCGTCTACAAGAGCAAGGGCACGGATACCAAGATGACCGCCACCGGCGACTTTGACGGCCCCCAGTACGCCAGCGCCGGCGGCGACCTGCCCACCAAGTATTCCGCGATGCTGGAAAACGACTCGGAGTACGTGCCGCTGTTCACCAAGGAGCTGTTCCGGCTGTCCATTTCGCCCGGACCGCTGAAGATCGTGAACTTCAGCATCGCCGCCAACCTGGTGGTGAAGCTCAGGGTCAACGCCATGATCGGCTTCAGCCTGTCCTACGGCAATTGCAAGCAGTTCTGCTATCACATCAAGGTGCTGGGCGGGACGGCGACCTCCAGCACGGCGGACGTGGAGGTTCCGAACTTCCGAGCCGACTTCTTCGTGTTTGGCATGCTGGGCGTCCGCGCGGGCATAGAGCTCGACGCGCGCGTGGGCATGATCAGCACGAAGCTGGATTCCGTCGGCCTGACCGCCGAGCTGGGCTTCTACGCGGAGCTGTACGGCTTCCTGTACATATTCTACACCTGGAGGTCCGGCGAG
Organism: uncultured Eubacteriales bacterium; assembly: GCA_902777335.1. Lineage (GTDB taxonomy): Bacteria > Bacillota > Clostridia > Christensenellales > Aristaeellaceae > UBA2862. The sequence goes on along the minus strand of CACYTF010000046.1, from coordinate 27,099 downwards.
AAACCGACCAGCGGCGCGATGGGTTCGCTGCTGTTCGAGGCGGGCACATACCTTGAGATCAAGCTCAAGGCCCAGATCGGCGACGACAAGCTGAGCACGGATTATAACCTGTATAATAAGACTTGGCGGATTTTGCAGCTGGGCGCGGTGGAGGTGCCCGTGCCGTTCCAGGCAAACGAGGAGGACGACGCGGCACTCAGGAAAATGCTTGAGATCCAGATGGGCAAGAACACCGTAAAGGTGCCCGACGCCGTGTTCGGCGTGGACATGATGGCGCTGAAGACCGGCAAGGTCAAGCGCAAGAGCCAGGATTCCAAGAAGGTGGGCGGCGAAAGCTACAGCTTCGAGGTCAACGGCCGCAAATACACCCAGTACAACGAATTGCACTTCGACATCGCCTGCTACGACCTGGACGGCGAGAACGGCAAGGTGATCGCGGGCCGTTCGTTCCAGTACCTGCCGGCCACCAACGAGATCTACGTCAAGCCCGCGGACACCACCAAGGACGAGGCCTGGGGCCTGGTGACATTCACCTACCGCAACGAATCGTTCGGCTTCTCCACGGTGGAGTTCCAGCGCGAGTTGAAGGTGCACTGGAAGGGCGAACCGTGCAGCGCCGTGGTGGAATACTACCTGCAGCGCCCGGACAAGTCCGGCTACGACATGTTCAAGGAGGGCGCGTTCGACGGCTTCGACGGCATCGAGTACGACCTGGTCGTGAACGAGGCTTTCTTCCGCCAGTGCCCGGGCTACATCCTGAAGTTCGTGGATTTCCCGGACCAGCACTTGCTGTCCAAGAAGGCGGATGAGTACGAGGCGGTCTACAAGCAGGCCGTCCAGGCTTACAAACAATACAAGGGCAACAGCTACAGGGTCGCCAAGCGGCTGTCGAACGCCAGGGAAGCCGCGCTGGAGAAGTGGAACGCGTACGCCCACCTCTGGTACAACTACTGCCAGAATCTCGGCGAATGCCTCAAGAACCGAAAGGGCACGATGTACTTCCTGATGGTGAAGAACCAGACGGTGGTGAAGCTGTACTTCGACATGGTTGTCAACCCGGTGTCCATGTACGTCGTCGAAGAGGTGGGGACCGGATATAACTGGCTCGATGACAAGTATGGCGAGATCCAGCTGGATAACGGCGAACCGACTGATGGCTGTAATAAACAATAATGAAGGGAAAATCAATGAGGTTTTCTGGGTAGGTCGTGAACCCTATTTGCACAGTAACAGCTTCTTGTATAAACTGTTCCGGCTCTGCTATTGCGCGGATGACGGAACCCAGCTTGAGGATGTGAGTGAGGGTAACGGGAATAGCTCCACGATGACGATCAACAGCGTTACCTCTGGCGAAGGCGATACGCTGGATACGAGGCTATCAGAGTTGAGCAATCCTCTCACGGTCATCGGAACCACGAGCGCGTTCTACGACTATCATTCCGTCCGCATCGAGCTGGTGATCCAGCCCGGCAACGGCACGCTGAATGCGGCGCCCCCGCTGATGGCAGCCGCGCCGGAGCCCGAGGCGGAAATCACCGAAGAGCAGGTGGAGGAGCCGGTGGACGAACCGACCGGTGAACCGGCAAAGGCGCCCGCCATGGCCGCGCCGGAAGAGACGACCGAAGAAGCGCCCGCCGACGAACCGACGGACGAGCCCGCCGACGCGCCCACCGACGAACCCACGGACGAGCCGACGGACGAACCCGCGGACGAACCCGTTGATGAACCGACGGACGAGCCTGTGGATGAACCTGTCGACGAGGCGACGACCTCTTCAGTCTCGCCTGACGGCGAGCCAGCTTCCCCTGAAGGGGAAGCCTCTGGGGAGCCCGCCGACGCACTCGCTCCCGCCCCTGCGCCGGAGGTCTTCACCGAACAAGGATCTGGTCACGATCCACTGGCAGAAGGAAGTGGAGAAGGACGAGAAGACCCACGAGAAGGAATGGGTGACCCAGAAGACGGGCGAGAAGTTCGAGATCGAGGCCACCGAGGCGAATGCGGCGGAGAAGTACCGCGTGGCGCTGCTGGATGCCGAGGGCGAAGTAAAGGCCGAGGCCGCGGTGACGTTCCCGACGATCCAGCCGAAGGAAGAATCGACGCCGGAGCCCGCAGAGGAGCAGCCCGAGCCGAAGCCCGAGCCGAAGCCCGAGAAGGAGAAGCAGCCCGAACCCAAGCCCGAGCCGAAGCCCGAGCCCGAGCCCGAGCCGAAGCCCGAGCCGGAGCCCGAGCCCGAGCCGCAGCCGGAGCCGCAACCCGAGCCGCAACCCGAGCCGCAGCCCGAGGAGACCTCTGACGAGGGGACCTCTTCCGTCAGCACTGACGCGCTGCCACCTTCCCCAGAGGGGAAGGCTGAACCGAAGCCCGAGGAGCAACCTGAACCGCAACCTGAGGAATCTGTCGAGGAGCCGGCCGAGGAACCTGTCGAGGAATCCGAGGAGTCGGTCGAGGACCCGACCGAGGAAACCCCCGAGGCGAAGGCCGTGAAGCTGGCCGAAGCGCCCTCCGAGGAACCTACCGAGGATAAGCCCGAGGAAGCGGTCGAGGAGACGGTTGAGGAGAAGCCCGAAGAGAAGGCTGAGGTGAAGGCTGAGAAGTCAGAGAAGAAGTCCGACAAGAAATCCTCGAAGAAATCCGACAAGAAGGCTTCGAAGAAGTCCGACAAGAAGTCGAAGAAGACGCCGTAAACCATACCGGCGGCGAACGGCTTCGAACCGAGCCAAACAAAGACGGCCTGCGACCACTGAAGAAGTGCGCCGCAGACCGTCCGTTTTTTTGGGTTGTTGGTGGTGGCTCCCAAAATCAAGGGGACGGTTCTCTGTGTCAATGACACAGAGAACCGTCCCCTTGATTTTGGTGTGGTCGTTTCCTCGCTTCCGGTTGCATTTTCTCTCCCGAAATGCTATAATAACACATAAAATGGGTGATTATCGCACTGGGAGGAAAGGCCATGTATTTAAAGCTGAACGGCATTGAAATGAACTGCACCGGGCAGGAGAAGTGGCGCGACCTGTTGCCGAAGCTGCCGGACGGCGGCGCGGGGGCGCTGGGCGTGTCGGTGCGCGGGCGCACGCAGTCGCTGAACGACCCGGTGGAGGAATACGCCTTCGCCCGCACGCTGACCTTCGCCGACGAGGAGGGGCGGCGCATCTACGAGCGCTCGCTGCAGTTCGTGTTCCTCACGGCGGTGCACCTGCTGTATCCCGGCGAGCGCGTGCGCATACGCCATTCCTTTGGCCGGGGCATCTACATCGACCTGCCCGGCGTGGCCGTGACGCCGGAGATCGTGGCGCTGATCAAGACCGAGATGCGGCGCATCATCACCGCCGATCTGCCCATCGAAAAGATCATGCTGTCCACCGAAGAGGCCAAGGAATACTTCACCCGCACCGGCCAGACCGACCGGCTGCGCATACTGGGCTACCGCCGCTTCAGCCACTTCACGCTGTACCGCATCGACGGACTGGAAGACTACTTCTACGGCGAGATGACCCCGTCCACGGGGCTGGTGAACGTGTTCGATCTGAAGGCCTATGACGCGGGCATCATATTGCAGCGGCCCGACGCGGCGCAGCCGGATCGGCCCGCCCGGTTCGCGAACCTGCCCCACCTGATGCACGCCTATTCCGAGGCCGCCGAATGGCACGCCATACTGAACTGCGAAAACGCCGCCGACCTGAACGACATGATCGTGAGCCGCCGGCTGCGCGAGTTCATCCGCGTCAACGAGGCGCTGCAGGAGCGCAGGATCCAGCAGATCGCCGACCAGTTCATCAAGAGCGGCGCGCAGGTGCTGCTGATCGCGGGGCCCTCCTCCTCCGGCAAGACCACCTTCTCGCACCGGCTGTCCATCGCGCTGCGGGTGCACGGCCTGAGGCCGGTGAAGATTTCGCTGGACGACTACTACCTGGACCGCGACAGCATCCCCCGGGAGCCGGACGGCTCCATCGATCTGGAGCGCATCGAGACGCTGGACCTGGACCTGCTGTGTGACCACCTGCCCCGGCTGCTGCAGGGCGAGACGGTGGACGTGCCGGAGTTCGACTTCAAGTCCGGCAAGCGCGCCGAGCACAGCCACGCCTTCTCGGTGGAGCAGGGCCAGCCCGTCATCATCGAGGGCATCCACGGCCTGAACGACCGGCTGACCGCTACCGTGCCGCCGGAGAAGAAGTTCAAGGTGTACATCAGCCCGCTGACGATGCTGAACCTGGACGACCACAACCGCATCCGCACCACCGACGCCCGGCTGCTCAGGCGCATCGTGCGGGACAACCTGTTCCGCGGCACCCCGCCGGAGGACACCATGGCCATGTGGGCGTCCGTGCGCCGGGGCGAGGAAAAATACATCTTTCCCTTTCAGGAAAAGGCCGACGCCATGTTCAATTCCGCGCTGACCTACGAGCTGGTCATCATGAAGAAGTACGCCTACCCCCAGCTGCTGGCCATCACCGAGGACAGCCCCCACTACACCATGGCCCGCCGCCTGGTGAAGTTCCTGAACTACATACAGACCGCCGACGTGGAGGACGAGATCCCCGTCAATTCGATACTGCGCGAATTCATCGGCGGATGCTGCTTTTATAAGGACGAAGACTGATCTGCGAATCATGTGTCCATCTGTATGAAAATCCGTCCGAGCGTCCACACTAACGGCGCAAGGAGGTAATGGACCATGAGTATTCGCAAGATCATACCGGTTATCCTGATCATCGCCGCGGCCGGGATGGCGCTGGCGGCGTGCATGAACAACGACACCGCGAACCTGCCGCCCGCCCCCACGGCGACGGCGGACTACGCACCCAATGGAACGCAGAACGGCGCCCAGAACGGCAACGGCGCGGCGGGCATGACGAACAACGGCGCGGCGGGCAACACGGCCGCCACCACCGACGGGGCGCTGAACCCGTTTGACTGGGCCAACGGCGCGTCCGACATCGAGCGGGCCATCTCCCGCATCTCCGAGCTCTCCGACGCCCGCGTGGTGGTGACCAACACCACGGCGCTGGTGGGCGTGAAGTTCGACAACGCCTACAAGGGCGAGGTCACCGAGCGCATTCGCGAAATGGTGGCCGCCGAGGTGCTGAAGGCCGATCCGTCCATCCAGACCGTGGCCGTCACCGGCAACGCGGAGGACGTGAAGAAGATCTACGAGCTGTCCGAGCAGATCCGCTCCGGCCGCACCGCCGACGAGCTCTCCGCCGAGATCAACGCCATCGTCAGGAACGCGACGACGCTGCGCTGAGGCACTGGGCCAAAATGGGAATTGGCAATGGGGAATTGAGAAGCGCCGCTTCTCAATTCCCGTTGCCAATTCAAAGAAAAAGGGGAAACGCCGATGTTTACGCATTTGCACCTACATACCGAATACAGCCTCCTGGACGGGGCGTGCCGCATCAAGCCGCTGATGGAGCGGCTGAAGGCGCTGGGCATGACCTCCTGCGCGGTGACCGACCACGGCGTGATGTACGGCGTGGTGGATTTCTATCGCGCGGCGAAGGAGGCGGGCATCCACCCGGTGATCGGCTGCGAGGTGTACGTCTGCCCGGACATGGACAACAAGACCAGCACCACCCGGGATTACAGCCACCTGATATTGCTGTGCGAGAACCAGCAGGGCTACCGGAACCTGTCGCGGCTGGTCAGCGAGGGCTTCATCCGGGGCTACTACTACCGCCCGCGGGTGGACTACGCGCTGCTGGAAAAGTACCACGAGGGCCTGATCGCGCTGTCGGCCTGCCTGTCCGGCGATCTGCCGAAGCTGCTGCTGGACGGCCGGGACAACGACGCCCGGGTCATGGCGAAGCGCTACCTGGAGATCTTCGGCAAGGGCAACTTCTTTGTCGAGCTGCAGGACCACGGCATCCCCGACCAGCGCACCGTCAACCCCAGGCTTGTGAAGCTGGCCCGGGAGATGGACATCCCGCTGGTGGTGACCAACGACTGCCACTACCTGACCCGGGAGGACGCCGAGGCCCAGGAGGTGCTCATGTGCATCCAGACGGGCAAGACGCTGTCCGACGAGCACCGCATGCGCATGGACACCGACCAGATGTACGTGAAGTCCGAGGAGGAGATGCGCCAGCGCTTCCCCAATTTCGCGGACGCCATCGAGCGCACCGAGGCCATCGCCCGGCGCTGCAACGTGGAGTTCGACTTCTCCACCACCCACCTGCCCGCGTTCCCGCTGCCCGAAGGCAAGACCGACCGGGGCTATCTGCGCGAGCTGTGCGAGGCGGGCCTTGTGCGCAAGTACGGAGCGGACCGCCCGGACGCCCGGGCGCGCATGGAGTACGAGTTGGGCGTGATCGAAAGCATGGGCTATGTGGATTATTTCCTGATCGTGTGGGATTTTATCCACTACGCCAAGACCCACGGCGTGGGCGTGGGCCCGGGCCGCGGCAGCGGCGCGGGCAGCATCGTGGCCTACGCGCTGGACATCACCGAGATCGACCCGCTGAAGTACGCGCTGGTGTTCGAGCGCTTTCTGAACCCGGAGCGCGTGTCCATGCCGGATATCGACTGCGACTTCGACTACGAGCGCCGCGGCCAGGTCATCGACTACGTGCGGCGGCGCTACGGCGCGGACCACGTGGCCCAGATCATCACCTTCGGCACCATGGCCGCCCGGGCCGTCATCCGCGACGTGGGCCGCGTCATGGACATGAGCTACCAGGAGGTGGACGCCATCGCCAAGATGGTGCCCTTCGAGCTGAACATGACGCTGGAAAAGGCGCTGAAGATGAACCCGGAGCTGAGAAGCGCCTACGAGGGCGACGAGAACATCCACAGGCTGATCGACATGGCCCGGAAGTTAGAGGGCATGCCGCGCAACGCCTCCACCCACGCGGCGGGCGTGCTGATCACCGCCAGGCCGGTGGTGGACTACTGCCCGCTGCAGACCAACGACGACGTGATCACCACCCAGTTCCCGATGGGCACGGTGGAGGCGCTGGGCCTTCTGAAGATGGACTTTCTGGGCCTTCGGACGCTGAACGTGATCATGGACACCATCGAGATGGCCCGGGACCGGCTGGGGGAGGGCTTCACCGGCGAGGACATCCCGCTGGACGAGCCCGGGGTGTACGACATGATCTCCTCCGGCGACACCACCGGCATATTCCAGCTGGAATCCTCGGGCATGACCCAGTTCCTCACGTCGATGAAGCCGTCCAGCTTCGAGGACATCATCGCCGCCATATCGCTGTACCGCCCCGGCCCGATGGAGTCGATCCCCCGCTATGTGGCCGGCAAGCAGGACCCCGAAAGCGTTACCTATCTCACGCCCCAGCTGAAGCCGATACTGGACGTCACCTACGGCTGCATGGTGTACCAGGAGCAGGTCATGCAGATCGTGCGGGACCTGGCCGGCTACTCGATGGGCCGAAGCGACCTGGTGCGCCGCGCCATGGCCAAGAAGAAGCACGACGTGATGGCCCGGGAGAAGGAGGTCTTCATCCACGGCCAGGTGGACGAGGAGGGCAACGTGGTGGTGCCCGGCTGCGTGCGCAACGGCGTGTCCGAGGCGGCGGCCACCCGGCTGTTCGACGAGATGACCGCCTTCGCGTCCTACGCGTTCAACAAGTCCCACGCCGCGGCCTACGCCCTGGTCGCCGTGCAGACGGCGTGGCTGAAGCTGAAGTTCCCCGCCGAGTTCATGGCCGCGATGATGAACTCCATGCTGGGCAGCACCGACAAGATCGCCTTCTACATACAGTATTGCCGCAAGCGCGGCATCCCCGTGCTGCCGCCGGACGTGAACCGGTCGGTGGCGAAGTTCACCGTGGACGAGGCGGACGGCAAAGTGGGCATCCGCTTCGGCCTGGGCGCGGTGAAGAATCTGGGCATGAAGGCGGTGGAGGCGCTGGTGGCCGAGCGGCAGGCCGGCGGCCCCTATCGGGACCTGTACGACTTCATCACCCGCATCACCGGCGGCGAGATGAACAAGAAGGGCGTGGAGAGCCTGATCCGCTGCGGCGCGCTGGACGAGCTGCCCGGCGGGCGCGCCCAGAAGCTGCACGTGTTCGAAAAGGCCATGGATGGCGTCAGCCGCAGCCAGAAGAACATGGTCGCCGGGCAGATCTCGCTGTTCGGCATGGCGGAGAACGCCGTGGAGGCGCCGCCCCCGCCCATGCCCGACCTGCCGCCGCTGGGCAAGAACCAGATGCTGCAGATGGAAAAGGAGACCACCGGCGTGTACATCTCCGGCCACCCGCTGGATGCCTACGCCGCGCAGCTCTCCAGGCTGAGGGTGAACGCGCGGTTTTTGCAGTCCCTCGCCGAGGAGAGCCCGGACGGCGGCATGAGCTGGGACCAGAAGCAGGTGCGCATGGGCGGCATCATCGCCGACAAGAAGCTGAAGGCCGCCCGCAGCGGCAACATGATGGCCTTCGTGCAGCTGGAGGACATGTACGGCGTCACCGAGGTGCTGGTGTTCCCGAAGGTCTACGAGCGGGTGTCCGGCCTGCTGACCCAGGACGCCCCGGTGGTGATGACCGGCAAGCTCTCCATCCGCGAGGAGGAGGCTCCCAAGCTGCTGCTGGACCGGGTCGCGCCGCTTTCCGAGATGGACGCGCTGGACGCGCGCCCGTCGTCGGGCTGGAGCGCGCCGCCCCCGGCCTATGACGCGGCCCCGCCGCCGGACGCCGCCACGTCGCGGCCCGCCCGGCCCGGCCGCCGGCTGTACCTGAAGCTGACCGCCCAGACCCGCCAGAGCGTGCTGGACATACTCGCCCAGACCCCGGGCCGCATCTGCGTGATGCTGTACATGGCCGACGAGAAGAAGACCTACCAGGCCCCCCGGGAGTACTGGGTGGACGAGGGCTACGACTTCGGCGCGCTGGCGAACGTGATCGGGGCGGACAACATCGTACTGAAAGGATGAAGACGGGCATGAGGAACGAGGAAATCCGGGGCGACAGGCGCGCCTCGCGCTGGCTGGGGCTGTACACGCTGCTGGCGCTGTCCACGCTGTGCGCGCTGATGCTGGTGATGCTGGTCATGGGCCGAACGCTGGTGTGGAAGCCCGACGGGGTGATGCAGCATTACACCATGCTGGGCCTGCTGGGAAACGCGCTGCGCGACCTGCTGAACGGCAAGCCTGTGCCCATGATGAACTTTTCGCTGGGCCAGGGCATGGACGTGCTGACCACCTGTTCCTACTACGGCTATACGGACCCGCTGTCGCTGGTGGCCATATTCGGCCGGGGCAACGGCATCGAATGGGCGTACACCGCCTGGGATTTCATCCATTTCTATCTGGCGGGCATCGCTTTCGGGCTGTACGCGCGCAAGGTGGGCAGCCGGAACGGCTGGGCGACGGCCTGCGGCGCCGGCATCTACGCCTGCTGCGGCTATTTCACGTGGATGCTGGGCCGGCATCCGTTCTTCATTAACGGCGGTATATACCTGCCGCTGCTGCTGCTGGGCATCGAGAGGGTGCTGAGGGAGCGCCGCTGGCTGATGTACGTGCTGGTGACGGCGCTGATGCTGGTCGTCAACTTCTACTTCGCCTACATCAACACGGTGGTCGCCGTGATCTACATCCTCGTCCGGCTGATCTTCCGGCTGCGCGAGCGCGGCGTGAAGGAGAGCGCGGTGGACGGGCTGATGCTGCTGGGCGGATACCTGCTGGGAGCGGCGCTCTCCGCGGTGGTGTTCCTGCCCATCGTGAAGGCCTTCCTCGCCAACAGCCGCCTGGGCGAGGCGGTGGACTTCCGCGGCTCCCGGTACCACTTTTCGATGGACTGGTACCGTCTGCTCGCGGCGTCGATGTTCGCGCCGTGGCTGAGCCCGGGCAACTTCATGCTCACCAATTATTCGCCGCTGGCGCTGTTCGGGCTGCTGGCTCATTTCAGTCGATGGGACAGGCGCGCCCGGCAGATTCGGTTCGGGCTGGCGCTGACGATCGCCGCCTGCTGCATCCCCATCGCCGGGAGCTTGCTGAACGGCGGCGGCTATGTCTCGGATCGCGCTAGCTACATGATCGCGGTGTTCATGGCGCTGTGCAGCGCCTTTGGCCTGCCGGCCCTGTTCAGAAGGGAAAGCAGGTGCCGGAAGCCGGCGGCCGTCATCGGCCTGGTCTATGCGGCGCTGCTGGCGGCGGACAGCGTGCTGCGCCGGGAGTGGCGGCTGCTGTGCGCTCCGGCCGCCATCGGGGCCTTCGCCATTTTCCTGCTGGTGTACGACAGCGGTCGCAGGCCCGGCCTGACCCATGCCAGGGCCCAGCGGCTCACGGCCTGGTTCCTGGCGGCGACAAGCGCGATGTACGTGATGGTGGTGTTTGCGCCGAAGCTGGGCTACGGCTACATACGCAATCAGGAGCCCTTCCACATCTACGACCATGTGCGGGAAGCCACCGGGGCCTGCGCCATTGAAGACGACGGCGTCTACCGGGTGGGCCAGGGCTTCTACGGCGATGCCCAGGCGCCGCTGCTGGACTACATGGGCACCTCCTACTACTGGAGCCTGGTGGACGGGGAGAACAGCCGCTACTACACCGACCTGGGCCTGCCCACCCAGAGCGCGCGGGATTGCCTGTTTGGCCTGGGCGGCAGCGCGGAGATGAACGCCGTCGCGGCGGTGAAGTACTTCGCCCGCATGCCCGGGGAGGACTATGTGGTGCCCTGGGGCTTCCAGTTGAAGGGAACGCCGTCGGAGGACGAGGTCCGCATCTATGAAAACACGCTGGCGCTGCCCCTGGGCTATGCCTATGACGCAACGCTGGCGAAGTCGCTGTACGACGCCATGCCCGTGGAGGAGCGGCTTCAGGCCCTCGTCCGGTATGCCATTGTGGCGGACGGGCAGGCCGAGGCCCTTGCTGGTATTCCGGCCGGGGCATTCCAAAGCGACGCGCAGGTGCTGGAATTCGTCGCCGAACCCGGGGAAGGGACCACCCTTTCCGAGAACGGCATGACCGGCGTCGAGAACGGCAGGATATCGCTGTCGTTCCGGGCGCCGGAGGACACGGAGGTCTATATGATCTTCGAGGATCTCGAGGTCGATCGCCCGGAGAAAAACCTCAAGGCCCTCCTGCACTTTGAATCCGCGTCCGGACGGGCCAAGGGCAGCGTGCCCAATCCGTTGAGCGACTTCTACTTCAAAAGGGGCCTGTTTACTGCGTGCCTGGGCAGCGGCCCGCTGGAGCGGTGCGACATCGTGTTTGAAACGCCGACGAACTTCAGCTTCGATTCGGTTCGGCTGGTGGCGCTGAGCATGACGGGCTACCAGAGCGCGGTCAGCGCCCGGCAAGCTGAGGGCATGACGGACGTGCGGCTGGGGCGGGATTCGCTGACCGGCAAAATCGCCGTGTCCGGCGACCGGGTGCTGCAGATCGCGGTGCCCTACAGCCGCGGCTGGCGCGCCTGGGTGGACGGGGTCGAGCAGAAGGTGTTCCGCTGCGGCGGCATGTACATGGGCGTCGAAATCGGCGCGGGAGAGCATGAAATCGAGATGCGCTACGTCACGCCGGGCCTGAAGGCCGGTCTGGCGGTGTCCTGCGCGGCGGTGCTGGTGACCGCCGCGCTGGCCATACTGTCCGCGGCGCGGCGGCGCAGAGAAAGGAAGGGTGCCTGATGGCCAAAAAGCCGGTACTGTTTATCGTCGTACCCTGCTACAACGAGCAGGAGGCGCTGCCGATCACGGCCGGGCGGCTGACGGCGCTGACCGACGACATGATCGCCAGGGAGATCATCGATCCGGCCAGCCGCATCGTGCTGGTGAACGACGGCAGCCGGGACGACACCTGGAAGGTCATCACCGGCCTGCACGCGGCGGATCCCCGGTTCGAGGGCGTAAAACTGGCCCACAACGTGGGCCACATGAACGCGCTGTGGGCGGGCATGACGCTGTCCGCGGAGCGCTGCGACTGCGTGATCACCATCGACGCGGACCTGCAGGACGACGTGAACGCCATGTACGGCTTCTTGGAGGAATATCAAAAGGGCGCGGACGTGGTGTACGGCGTGCGCTCCAGCCGCAGGACGGACACCGTGTTCAAGCGCACCACGGCCCAGGGCTTCTATAAGCTGATGGGCAAGCTGGGCGTGAACATGGTGTACAACCACGCGGACTACCGGCTGCTGTCGCGCCGGGCGCTGCAGGCGCTGCTGTCCTTCGGCGAGGTGAACATGTTCCTGCGGGGCATGGTGCCCATGCTGGGCTTCAACACCGCCAAGGTGTACTACGAGCGCGGCGAGCGCGTGGCGGGAGAGAGCAAGTACCCGCTGAAGAAGATGATCGCCTTCGCGATGGAGGGCATCACCTCGCTGAGCAACAAGCCCATACGCTACGTGCTGCTGCTGGGGGCGCTGTGCGCGCTGCTGGGCCTGGTGATGGCGGTGTACGTGATCGTGTCGCTGGCGCGGGGGAAGACCGTGGCCGGCTGGGCCTCGCTGATGATGTCCATCTGGCTGCTGGGCGGCCTGCAGCTGATGGCGCTGGGCCTGATCGGCGAGTACGTGGGCAAGATCTACATGGAGACCAAGCGGCGGCCCAAGTTCATATTGGAGGAGCACCTGAAGTAACATTTGTGCGTATTTGTATGCATTTGCGCAAAACATTTGCAAAATTTGAAATAATATGATAAAATATATCCATATCACCACGGCTCGGCCGGGGAGGTAACGGATATGAAGCATCACAGAAGCTACAGGCTGGCGGCGCTGATCCTGGCGCTGGCCCTTTGCCTGTCCGCCGCGGCGGGCGCCGAGGAGCTGGGCGAGGTGTCGCTGGACGATCCCGCCATACATACAGACGGAGCGGTTGAGTCAGTCGAAGCCGCGCCGGACGGGACGGACTGGGTCTGGACCGACGGGGCGGAGGTCGTGCCGGAGCGCGTGGACGCGCCGGTGGAGGAGCTGACCGATATGGCGCTTCCCGGGGCGGAGCAACAGGAGGAGGTCCCGTCTGAAATGAGCGGCACACAGGATTTCTGGGCGGTCATGGCGCCGGAGGACACCACTGGCGGCGCGGCGGCGCAGGCATCCGGCCTGCGGCTGGGGCTCGGCGAGGTCTATACCCTGGGCACGGCCGTCGCGGCGATGAAGTCCGACAACACGTCGGTGGTGACCACCGACGCGGGTAAGGGCAGCATCACCGCCGTGGGCCTGGGCACCGCGCGGGTGGCCGCCGCGAATGAAAAGGGCCAGGTGGTCGTCGGCGTCGTCGAGGTGCTGGACGCCCCGGCGTGGCTGAAGCTGAGCGCGGAGGCGCTGACGCTGGGCAAGGGCGAGACGCGGGCGCTGCAGGCCGCCATGCCCGAAGGCGCGGCGGGCAGCGTCGCCTGGTACAGCAGCGACAAGAGCGTGGTAAAGGTCAGCAAGACGGGCCAGCTCACCGCGAAGGGCACGGGCACGGCCACCGTCATGGCGAAGGCCTACAACGGCGCCAGTGCCACGGTCTCCGTGAAGGTGGGGAAGGCCCCGTCCAAGGTGGCGCTGTCCGCGAGCAAGCTGGTGCTCGGCCTGGACGAGACGGGGGCCCTGAAGGCGAAGCTGCCCAGTGGGAGCGCCTCCACCCTCGAGTGGAAGAGCAGTGACGAGGCCGTGGTGGCGGTGGACGCGGAGGGCGGTCTGAAGGCCGTCGGCCCGGGTACGGCCACGGTGGGGGTCAGGGCCTTCAACGGGAAGCACGCCACGTGCAAGGTCGTGGTGCTGGAGGGGCGTCAGCCCACCGCCCTCTCGCTGGGCGTCGATCAGCTGACCCTGGGCAAGGGAGAGACGCTGCAGCTCGTGCCGTTCTACGGCGCGGGGGAGAGCGCGGTGCTGCGCTTTGCCAGCAGCGACAAGTCGGTGGCGAAGGTCTCCTCCAAGGGCCTGATCACCGCCAAGAAGGCGGGCACGGCCACCGTCGCGGTGAAGACCCACAACGGCCTGAAGGCGACGGTGAAGGTGAAGGTGGTCGACGCGCCGAAGAAGGTGGCGCTGTCCGAGAAGACGCTCTCCATCGCGGTCGGGCAGACGGCCCAGCTGACGGCGAAGGTGACGGCGGGCGCGTCGTCGGTGCTGACGTGGAAGAGCAGCGACCCGGAGGTGGCCTCCGTGGACGCGGAGGGCCGGGTCAAGGGCCTGAAGCCGGGCACCGCCACCGTGGCGGTGAAGACCTTCAACAAGCGCGTCGCCAAGTGCAAGGTGACCGTCGTCGAGGCCGCGCCGGAGGCGGAGCAACCTACGACCTCCCAGAACCCGAACGCGGCCGCCATGGCCGCCCGCCTGCGGGCCAGCAGCGCCCTGGGCGGCAAGCGCGCGGCCATCGCCAGCGTGGTGGAGCTGCTGGTCAGCGCCGGATTCGAGCCCGCCTTCGCCGCGGGTGTCGGCGCGAATGTGTACGCCGAGGGCACCTACGGCCTGTTCGAGAGCAGCAAGTACATCAAGAACTATCAGAAGCGGCCCCGCTACTTCTGCTACCTGGACGGCGGCGATTACTACACCAAGGTGAACGGCGAATACAAGCTGACCGCGGTGTACCTGTTGCCGGAGGAGGCGGAGGCCTACACCGGCGAGGCCGAGGCCCGCGTCCGCTACGGCGAGGAGAACTACTACCGCGACAACTTCTCCGGCAAGTATGTGCAGGACATCGACCTGGCCGAGCTGGAGGCGTTTGTCAGCGCGCTGGCCGCGGACGGCTGGGTGGGCAAGTTCGGCCTGGGCCTGGTGCAGTGGACGGGCCCGCGCACCAAGACCCTGGTCGCCATGTACCGCAAGCACGCCGACGCCGAGGGCCGCCTCACCGCCCAGCAGGTGGCCGTTGCCGAGAACGAGATGATACTGTACGACTTCAGGGGAAGCTACGCCTACGTCTACAACACCTGGAAGAGCACGAACGCCGGCAAGCTGACCGGCAGCGAAGCCGCCCGCAGCGCCGGCGCGCTGGTGTGCCTCAAATATGAGGTCCCCGTGGACAAGGAATCCAAGTCGGTTACCCGGGGCACAAAGGCTGTGGAGATCTACGGCATCATGATGGGGAACTGACCATGCACGCAAAAAGCCCGGGCGGTTTCAGCCCGGGCTTATTGTCGTTGCGGCGGCGTTTCACCCCACCGCGGCGTTGTCGTTGATGCCCTCTATGACGTTGCGAATGTCCATCCACAGCGACGTATCGCGGAAGATGTCCACGATGCTGCCCCGGTCTGTAAACGGCGGTTCCTGCAGCACGGACAGATCCTTCATCACACCGTTGTGCACGATGTATTCCACGATCTGGTTCACAAAATAGATTTGTCGGCTGTCCAGGCGCGTGTCGTCCAGATAGCGGGCAAACGCTTCCTTGGCGGCATTCATGTCCAGTCCCACGATCTCGCGCACGAATTCCCCAAGCGGCTTGTGCCCAAAGGCCGCCTCATAGTCCTGTTGGGTGCCGACTTCGCCCCATAGGATGCTCTCGAGGGTCTGCACGTCGGTCTCGGTGAGCGGCTGGTTGGTCCGCAGCTTGTGGATCACCAGGTGATCCGGGTGCTGCCGCACATAAAACTCGGCCTTGGCGCGATAGTTGCTCAGGTCGTCGCTCTCCAGGTCGGAATCATGCCAATCCATGGACAGTATATCGTCGTTGAAGTTGGTGTGATAGATTTCACCGTCCCAGGGCAGGTACTTCATCAGGCTGCGCAGGTTTTCGCGGATGTCCTCCAGCTGACCGACGCCGGCGCTGTCCAGATAGCCTTCATGCAATATCCTGTGCATCAGCGCCGATTGCGCCATGATTTCCGGGATGTTCGCCACGCCGGACAGCGCCTTCACGCGCTTGATCAAATCCTTGCGCGCGCGGGCATATTTCTGTCCCTCCAGCTGTGCCAGCTCGATGCCGTACATCAGCGCGTCGAAGCGCACCGCGCTGGCGTCGTCGCTGTCGGGCAGCACCAGCGGTGCGAGTTCTTCGGTCATCGTCAGCGTGTCCTGATAGCTCAGCGCGTCGAAGCGTTCGGGCGAGGAGAACTGTTCCACATATTGCAGGTGTAGCTTGACGGCAAAGTTGTCCCGGTTCAGCGCCTGCACCTTTCCGAGCATATCGTTCACCAGTGATTCTCTGAATGCGGCCAGCTCCGGCGTCTGATGCGCCAGATCCTGCAGTTTGTAGGCCAGCTGCGCCTTCAGCCGGAAGATCGCGCCCTGCAGCGTCAAGCCGCCAGCATTTTCCCTGCCGCCCTTTTTCACGCGGAAGAATTCAAAGTTGCCGCAGAAGTCAAAGATATAGAAGCATTCCTTGTCCGCGCCGTCCAGAAGCCCAGGACACAGGCGTGTGCCGCGCCCGATCATCTGCCAGAACTTGGCCTTGCTCATCACCTTCTTGAAGAACACCAGGTTCACGATCTCCGGAATGTCGATGCCCGTGTCCAGCATATCCACGGAAATGGCGATGCGCGGCAGACTGTCGCCCTCGCTGAATTCGTCGATGGCGGACTGGGCATAGGTCATGTAGTTGTCGATCACCTTCGCGTAACCGACCAGCGCGGGGTATTCCCGGTAGAATACTTCGAGGATCTTTTCGGCGTGGGTGTGATTCTTGGCGAAGATGATGGTCTTGCCCAGCGCCTCGCCGTAATTGACGCGGATGCCCTTCGTCATCAAAAGGTTCAGCACTTCGCGGATGGTGTCCTCGTTGAACACCCAGGCGTTCAGCGCGGAGGGGTCGATGGCTTCGGGCAGGTTGCCGTCCTCGTCGGTGAAGGTGGCCTCATACGCTTCTCGTTCATCCTCCGGCAGGTCGTCGTAGACGATGCCCTCCGTCAGGAATTTCAGCCGCGTCTCGACGGATTTGAAATCCACCAGGTATCCATCCTTCACGGCCTGGGCCAGCTCGTAGGCGTAGGTGGGCGTGTTGACGCCCAGGTCGAACACATCGTAGGTGTTGCGGTCGATCTCGTCCTTGGGCGTGGCAGTGAGGCCCACCAGGCGGGCGTCGAAGTAGTCGAATATATCCCGATACTTGTTGTAGATGGAGCGGTGCGCCTCGTCGCAGATCACCAGGTCGAAGTGGCCGCAGGTGAACAGTCGGCCCTCCGCGTCGGCGGCGGAGTCGATCAGCCCGAACATCGTCTGGTAGGTGGAGAACACGCAGTGCGCACCGAGGTTGTCCCGCTCCTCGCACAGGTTGGTGACGGACAGGTTGGGCAGCAGGTTCACGAAGGCGCGCTTGGCCTGGGTGACCAGGCTGGTGCGGTCGGCCAGGAACAGCACGTCGCGAATCCACCCGTGCTGCAGCAGCACGTCCACCAGCGCGATGACGGTACGGGTCTTTCCGCTGCCGGTGGCCATGACCAGCAGCGCCTTGCGGCGGTTCTTTTCATCGAAGGCGTCGCAGACGGCGCGAATCGCGCCCTCCTGATAGTAGCGCCCGGCGATGGCCTTGTTCACCGTCGTGTTTTTGAGGCTTGTCCGGGCGGCCTCCAAGTTGAACAGCTTCTCCAGATCGCGCTTGGACCACACGCACGCCACGCGGCGCTCCGGCTCATGCCGGTCGTTCCAGAT
This sequence comes from uncultured Eubacteriales bacterium, assembly GCA_902777335.1. Taxonomy (GTDB): domain Bacteria; phylum Bacillota; class Clostridia; order Christensenellales; family Aristaeellaceae; genus UBA2862. The sequence goes on along the minus strand of CACYTF010000046.1, from coordinate 9,643 downwards.
GCGCGTGTCGAAGCCGTTGGTCAGAAAGATCACCGGGCGGCGGCCAAACTGCCTTTCCAGCGCGTCGGCGTACAGCTTCGCCTGCTGGCGACCGACGGCCACGTCCTTGCAGGTGGCCTTGGCTTCAATCACAGCCAGCGGGCGACCGTCGTCGCCCAGCAGCACATAGTCGGCGCGGCCCTCGCCGGAGGCGCTGGGCATGCCCTTGACGGGATATTCGTTGATCCAGTTGCGGCCTTCGATCCAGCCGGCATCCCGCAGCATCACGTCGATGTACAGCTTGCGGGTGTCGTATTCGGAGATGTCCAGCGGTTTGGGCGTATAGGCGGGCTGCTGGGCCTCGCGGCGGGCGGTGAGTTCTTCGCGCAGGCGCTCGTTCTCCCGCATCAGCGTGTCGAGGTCCACCTCCGGTGCGACCGGCGCGGCTGGCGCGGGCGCGGGCGCTGCGGTGGCCAGCGCGGGGTCGTACTCCCGCGGCGCATAGCTGTCCGCGTAGCAGTAGGCCACGAAGTCCATGAACGCGAACAGGTTCTTCAGGCAGAGAAGCGCCTGCTCCGGCGTGACGGGGCGGCTGTTGTGGGCTACGTCGTTGCCCACATGGCGGATGTAATCCATGCGCCGCAGCATGTCCTCGCCCACGATGTCCCGGAATTCCTCGGTGGACAGCAGCGAGACCAGCCGGTCGTCCCACGGCGGCTGCAGTTCCGCGTCCACCGAATACATCCACTTGACCGCCGCCTCCATCGCCCGGCGGCAGTTCAGTGCGCAGGTGGCCGGGTCGATGGCGAACACGCGCTCCGCCGCCACCGCCGCCGCCGCGAACGGCTCAAACGCGGGGGAGGTAAGGAGGAAATCGAAGTTGGTCACGGGATCACCTCGCTTCTTCTGCTTTCTTAAGCACATCCAATCGCATACGGAACATGATATCCAGACGCATACGGATTTTCAGATTGGCATAATAGAAGAATCTGGCCAGGTCATCCGGCAACGCCCTGATCTGGTTCAATCCAATCGCCTTCACCGCCCGGATCGCGGCATCCTTCTGCGACATGTTTTCTTTTGTGGTGAGGCATTTCGCGCCCTCGATGGAATCATAGGCGTGGAAGGCCTTGTTGAAATCCATCAGCGGGTGCAGCCTGAGAAACCGGTTGTTCTGATTATCCACCCAGAAGCCCCAATTTCCCCAATGCCGATCTGTATTTCCAATGAGATAGTCCACGATATTCATCATGTGATAGCCCCGCAGATCATACCTTCTGACATAATCCATCAATTCCCGCTCAGCGTTGGTGGCATAGACCTCCACAAATTCCGCCGGTACGATGCTCCGTTCCTTCGTGGTCATGAGCCGACTGGCGGATACGCGCTGACCTTGATAGTCCTCTGGCTCATAGAGCACCTGTTCCACATCAAAGCAGCGGGTGATTTGGCTGGCCATCAGCTCGGCCTCCACTTCCCTCGGATCGCCGTCCTTCAGCAGCCAGAATGCACCGTCCCTGCGAATCCACGCCTTGGGCGCCACGCCCGCGGTGGCCAGGTCGCCCGCACTGTCGCGCCTGTCCAGCAGCGCCGCGTTCTGCGCCGTCAGCGACCGCCCCCGAAGCGCCACATCGACAAAAGCGTCGGAAAGCGAATGATCATACAGGTTGATTTCCTCATAGGTCACTTTCTCCCGAAGCTCCCGGACCCAATAGACATCCGTCAGGCAAAGCGCGTGGTAGGTAATGGCGATTTCCGCGCGATCCTTGTCCGTCACGGCCTGCTTCATGCCCAGACTGTTCAGAATCTCCTTGGCATATTTCCGGTCCAGGGTCAAGAGGCGCGTGGCACACCAGTAATAAAAATTATTCAGATTGTTCATCCGAACGTCCAAATCCCCCGCTTCCGCCCGCTCCAGATAGAGGTTATAGGGCATGAATCGGGGAAAATAGACCGTGCAGGAGCCGTCCCCACGAATGGTGGCGACGTGCCGATTTAAGTGCATGATGGCATAGCTCTTCATGGGAACCACACTCCTGTCCTGGTTTGACTTTAGCACGAGGCGCGTATTCCGTCAAGTGCTTACCACTTTCAATCGTTCATGGCGCAGGTGGCCAGGTCGATTGCTTAGATGTACTTCGCTGTTGCAGCGCCTCCAAAGGAGAGAAGGCCGAGGTGGAAAAGAGGAAATCGTAGTCGGTCAAGGAATTTACTGTATTATTCATTTTGGGAAGCTAATTCATCAAACTTGTCAGTCTTTATCCAATAATTATCCCCCCTTACCAATGAGATAAAGCCTCTATCACGTAGCCTATAAAACACTTGTTTCATTGAGTTTTCGGACTTAATGCCCGTAATCTCACGTCCCAGTCCGTTTTTGATTCTATCATGATGTTTTAAATACTCAATTACTATTTCTTCAGGCGACGCAAGTTTCTCATGCTTAATCGTTACCAGAACCGAGTTGTCTTTCTCAACTATTTCCGGTGCTTTTAGTCTCAGTTTTTCCATGGCTGCAAATGCAGTATTAAGGCCTTCGCCCACATCCTTATTTGGTGCTTCAGGGAACTTATTAATTAACCTTACTATCTTAGGATTGCGTGCAGCTTGTGAGTCTAGAATGTTTTCTATAGTTACATGTCCAGGCAACTTACCAGGACTTTCAACCTCAACTCTATTATCAAAAATCCTGATTTGTATGTCAGTCGCCATGCTGTAATCCCTATGTAAAACAGCATTTGTTATAATCTCATGTAATGTTTCCTCTGGATATTGAATACTCTCAAGAGTGGTTCCTAGTTTCTTTATCGTTTCAATAATCTCTTTCACTTTTGCTACAGCACTGTAGATTTGATGATATGCGCACCCTTCGATAGTTATTGGCTGTCCATCCAAAGTATCTCTATCGGCTGGCCCGCTCGTCTTATATCTAAAGATTTTGATTGAGGATCTTTTGGGTAAACAAATCTGAGGTTCATCGCTGAATAGCAATTCACCTGCTACTGTGAGTTTATTATCATTTGCCAAACGTTGCTTGGACAACCATCCCTCAGGATTGGCTCCAGGAACGATTTGCTGCATAAAGATTCTGAATACTTCTGAATCTATCGCATCTGAAATTCGTGATTGAGAGATAGGCTCGTCTTCATATGAAGTAATGCCTTTATCAAGTTCTAACCTTCTCCTTTTTTCCTCAGTATCTACAGGAAGGTTTTGAGCACCTTTTCTGACGTATATTTTTCCGTCTGTAGTTGGTACTATTGCTTGTGTCTTGAAAATAGTAATTCGCAAAAAGAATGTATTGTAAGACGGGTGCTGAAAGAATTCGAAAACATAAAAGCTTTCAACCTGCGGGATTGAATATAGGACTTGTAAAAAGGCATTCGCATCTTCTATATGGTCAAGCCCTTCCCAGTATTTAGTTTTCGTTCTATTATCCTCACGAATTCCAAGATATATGTCACCACCGCTTGCATTGCCGAACGCTGATATTGTCTTGCTCAGTTTCTTAGGTTCTATATCTTTTGCCTTAAAATCATTGAAATGACCTTCCTCAATGGCTTCGATTTTCTGCACTTCTGTTTGAGTAAGTACTTTCACTTGGTTATTCATAATACTATTCCTCCCTTTATCCAAAGTATTTCTGCATTAGCGATTGTTTCAGGGTTTCGAGTTGGTCGAGGCTGGCTTGGATGGACAATTTAGATTTGTCGACTTGTCGTGCAAATGTTTCAAATCTATACTGCACCGTAAGATCAGGATTCAGTATTTTGATAGCCCGCACTTTTTGTATTCCGAAGGCCGCCTGTGAAGTAGAGTTTTTTGCTTCATCAAACTGCCGTTCGACATAGGCACTCATTAGCGAGTACTTCAAGAAATATGGTGATACCTTATCAACATATGGCTGGATCAATACGATATTAGCAGAGAGAGTATAATCATCTCTTGCTGGGACAAATATAGGATTTCCTATCGTTCCAATTTTACCGATAATCATATCTCCATTTTTCAGTTTATACCGTGCTCTATGTTCTTCCAACACATATCTTCCAACTTTTCTTGCACCATCAAAGTCGATTTCTCCCGTCGCATAATTACAGTCTTTTATGCTCACATATGGTACGCCTGATTCGTCAATAGGTGGTGTCCTATGGCTTGGTTGAGGATCAACGGATTCTGCCACATCGCCGACATTCTGGATACCCCATTTATGCGTATTCTGTAACACATCCCCAAACATTTCGACAAATCGGGCTTTGACGAGTTCATCCAGCTTTTGAAGCTGCATCATTCTATACTGAATAACACTATGTAGCCTGTTCAGACGCTCAACAATACCATTCTGTTCATGTCGATCGAGAACAGGAACAGGATATGTTGCTACTCGCTTTGGTTGTGCGCGCGTTAACGATCCGCCTATCCCTGTTACCTCGCTGACCATAAGCGATTTGAACAATTCCGAACGAAAATACCATGCCAGATACTGTGGATTGTAAGAGTGATTCCTTATCACAATCCACTCTGATGATGCAATACTCTTCTGTTCCGATTCATCGGAAACAATCCAAACCCGATTGATGCGGGGATTGATCTTGCATAAAAGAATATCATCCTTTTGCACGATTTGCTTTGTTGAACCTATTTCCTTCCCGCTCAAATATTCTGGATGTCCCGTGTCATATATCGGTACACTGTATACTTCAAAAATAGTATCAGGCTCAAGCAAAGGGTTAATGCTTTCGCTCAGGTACTCATTAATCTCGCCGACTGTGGTAAATTCCATACCCCACTCACCTTTACGAATACGAATTTATAATCCTAATAGCCGTTCCAGTTCGTCCATTTCCGTGCCGATCTTCTTTTCAAGTGCTCTCAGTTCAGCCATGATCTCCGAGGTCGGCGGGTACTCCACGGGCACGTATTCCGTCTGCTTGTACTTGTTGATGGAGAGGTCATAGCCGTTGTCCACAATCTCCTGCTTGGGGACGAGGAAGCTCTGATCGGTGCGCTGGCGGTCCTTTTCCCTTGCCCGGTTGTGGAAGCGGGCGACGATGTCGGGAATGTCGTTGTCGGCAATGGGGCTGCGCTTGTCGTCCAGCGAGAAGCCGTCGGCGCGCATGTCGTAGAACCACACGTCGTCCGTGCCGCCGTGGCCGGTCTTCGTGAATACCAGCACCGCCGTGGATACACCCGCATAGGGCTTGAACACGCCGGAGGGCATGGAGATCACCGCCTCCAGGCGGTTTTCGTCGATGATCTTTTGCCGCATCTGCACGTGGGCCTTGGAGGAGCCGAACAGCACGCCGTCCGGCACGATGCAGGCGCAGCGCCCGCCCACGCGCAGCATCCTGAGGAACAGCGCCAGGAACAGCAGCTCCGTCTTCTTCGTCTTACACACCTTCACGAGGTCCGCCGACACTGTGTCCGCACTCAGGCTGCCCTTGAAGGGCGGGTTCGCCAGGATCAGCGAATAGCGGCCCGCGTCCGGGTTCTGGTCGGACAGGCTGTCCCGGTATTCGATGAAGGGATTGGTCACGCCGTGGGTCATCATGTTCATGGCGCTGATGCGCAGCATCGTGCGGTCCATGTCGTAGCCGGTGAACATGCCGCTCTGGAAGTGGGCCTTCTTCTCCCGGTCGAACATCACCGCGTCCCGGTGGTTCGCCTTGAGGTACTCGCCCGCCTCCACCAGGAAGCCTGCCGTGCCGCAGGCCGGGTCCGCGATCACGTCGTCCGGCGTGGGCGCGGCGAGCGCCACCATCATCTTCACGATGTGGCGGGGCGTGCGGAACTGGCCGTTGGTGCCGGACTGCTGCAGCTTGCTGAGCATGTATTCATACAGGTCGCCCTTGGCGTCGGTCTCGTGCAGGGCGTCCACCGCGGCATAGATTTCATCCATCGCGTTCACCACGCGATCCAGCATCAGCGGTGTGGGCAGCTTGAATATGGCGTCGTCCATATACTTGGAATAGGCGCTGTTTTTGTCCGCGTGCAGCCCCTTGATGAACGGGAACACGAATTCCTGCACCGTGGCGTACATCTTGCCGGCGGGGAAGTCGTGGAACACCGACCAGCGCAGCTGCTGGCCGTCGACGTCGCGCTCACCGATTCTGACCGTACCGGCAAATATACTCTTGTGCTTAAGACCCAGCATGGCGGCCTCGCGCGCGCGCAGGGTATCGGAATCGTCCAGGTCGCGAATGAACATCAGGTAGGTCATTTGCTCGATGACGTCCAGCGGATTGGTGAGCCCGCCCGTCCAGAAGATTTCCCAAAGGGCGTCGATCTTGTTGCGCAGTTCGGTATTCACGGGCAATCACTCCTTGTCTCTGTTCCAGGTGTAGGCGGTGTAACGGCCGCCGCCGAGCTTGATGATCTCCCTGGATTTCAGCAGTTCGTTCAACGCGCGCTGGACGGTGACTTGGCTGATGTCCGGGCAGCGCTTCATGATCTCCGATTTGGTAATCTTCCCAGGCGTTTCCTTGATGATGGCGCGAACGCGGCCAGGCTTGCCGTCGGTGATCGATGAGAACGTATTGACGCGATTTTCAAAATCCCGATAAGCCGCCAGCACCACGCCCAGCAGGTAACGAGTGAAGGGTGCGTAATCATTGGCGCCTTCGTGCCAGCCGTCGGAGCTGTCGGCCAGCGCGTCGTAATAGCCCAGCTTTGTGCGCTCGATCAGCTTTTCGATGCTGATGTATTTGCCGACGACGTAGCCCGAGCGATAGAGCAGCAGCAGTGTCAGCAGGCGGCTCATGCGGCCGTTGCCGTCGGAAAAGGGATGGATGCAGAGAAAATCGAGTATGAACGACGGCATGATCAGCAGCGGATCAATCGCGCCATCCCAAGTGGCCTTGAGCCAGGCGTCACACAGGGCGTTCATGTATTCCGGCGTTTCCCAGGCCGCCGCCGGCTGAAAGCGGATAATCCGCTCGCCGGAGGGCAATAACTCGGTGATTGCGTTGTCGCCGACCTTGTAATGGCCGCCGTCCAGCCCGCTGTACTTGTACAGATCGCGATGCAGCTGCAGGATCATGCCGGGCTTTGGATCAATATAATGGTAGTTTTTGTGGATTTGGGCGAGAACGTCGCGATATCCGGTGATTTCCTGTTCGTTGCGGTTTGCCGGGCGGGTCTTTTCACGTACCAGCAGCTCCAAACGCTCGTCGGCGGTGCGAATGCCCTCGATGCTGTTGGAGGCGTCCGTGCTCTGGATGATCGCGATTGCCTTTAAGTCGTCGAGCACATCTGGCTTTGCTTGAATGAACAAAGCCTGCTTACCACGATATTCGTGAATCTGCGTGAGCAGACTGACGATCTCCGGGGTCAGCAGTGTCTCTATGCGGCTCTCAAAGCTGAATTCGCGCAAAACAAATCACCTGCCTATAGTATAGACAGGCGAATGACATTTGTCAACAGGTCAATTTAATCATTTCAAATAAAAATGATTAAATTGACCTGTTGACAAGTGAAATTGAACCGCTCCTACACCTTCAATATCATCGTCGCGAACGAGAAGTAAATCAGCAGGCTCAACACGTCCACGATGGTGGTGATGAACGGGCTGGCCATCACGGCGGGGTCCAGGTGGGCCTTCTTGGCCAGAAGGGGCAGTGTGCAGCCCACGAACTTGGCGATGACCACGGTGCACAGCATCGTCACGCAGATCGTGAGGCCCTGCAGCGGCGTCACCTTTTCCAGCAGCATCAGCCGCCCGTAGTTGGCGACGCTCAGCGCCAGGCCGCACAGGAAGGACACGCGGAACTCCTTCCAGATGACCCGGAAGATGTCCTTGAACTCCAGCTCGCCCAGCGACAGGGCGCGGATGACGGAAACCGAGGCCTGGCTGCCGGAGTTGCCGCCGGTGTCCATCAGCATCGGCACCGAGGCAAACAGCACCGGCACCAGCTTCAGCGCGTCTTCGAACCGGGTGATGACGATGCCGGTGAACGTGCCGGACACCATCAGCAGGAGCAGCCACGGTATGCGGTTTTTCCAGGTTTCGAACACGCCGGTGCGCAGATAGGGCTTGTCGGACGGGGTGATAGCGGCCATCTTCGCGATGTCCTCGGTGGCCTCTTCTTCCATGATGTCCAGGGCGTCGTCGACGGTGATGATGCCGACCATGCGGTTCTCGGCGTCCACGACCGGCAGCGACGTGAAGTTGTACTTCGACATCGTCTGCACGGCGGTCTCCTGGTCGTCCTGGGTGGTCACGCTGATGACGTTGGCCGTCATCAGGCTCTCGCAGGTTTCCTCCGGGCGGGCGAGTATCAGCGTGCGGATGGTCACCGTGCCCAGCAGGTGGTACTTCTCATCCAGCACGTAACAGGTGTTGATGGTCTCCTTGTCCACGCCCGTGGCGCGAATCTGCTTGATGGCGTCCGCGGCGGTCATGGTCGGGGTCAGCGCCACGAACTCGGTGGTCATCACCGACCCGGCGGAGTCGTCGTTGTACTTCAGGATCTCGTTGATCTGCTTGCGCGTGTCGGCGTCGGCCTGGCTGAGTATGCGGCGCACCATGTTGGCGGGCATCTCTTCGATCAGGTCCACGGCGTCGTCCATGTACATCTCGTCGATGACGGCCTTCAGCTCGGTATCGGAAAAGCTGCGGATCAGCGTTTCCTTCACGTCGCTCTCCATCTCGACGAAGGTCTCGGCGGCCAGGTCCTTCGGCAGCAGCCGGAACAGGGCCGGCATCAGCTTCTCGGGCATGTCGCTGAGGATCGCTGCGATGTCCGCCGGGTACAGCGTCTGCATCAGGTCGCGCAGCGACGCGTATTTTTTCTCTTCCGCCAGCTTGCGAAAGGTCTCTTCCAGGATCTCGGTTCTCTCCTTCATGGGCCACTCCTCCAATCATGTTTGATACGGGATGGCGATTTCCATGAAAACGCCGTCCCCTGACAGGAGCAGGACACGGCAGAAGAACATATGCGTCAGCCGGCGGCGCGGCTTCTCAGAAAAACGGGGAAGCGAACGCCGGCGCGGCGGGCCGTCGTATGTGATCTGCGTATGTGCCATAGCTACTACCGCCAGCGTCCATTCCGTTCACCCGCCTTAAATATAATGTTGGGAATCCTTCAATTATTGTAAAACACCCGCGGCGGGTTTGTCAATGGATTTCGGCGAATTTCTGAATCTGTTTTTTTCGGATTTTTGTGCGCCCGCCGCCGCGCCGATTCGCGCGATTTTGAAATTATTACAATAGAGTTAAAAACCGGACAAACGATATCCAAATTCCGAGGCCGGAATGTTCGGATTTTTGGCCCAAGTTGCCCGGTTCAGCGGGCCGATAATTCGCGTTTTTACGGCGTTTTGTTGCGAAAAGCCGGTTTGGGTTATCTCTTTGATTTTGGCCCAAAAAGTGTTGACAAATCATGACAGATTTTGCTATAATACACAGGTCGTCGGGAACGAGGGACGCGAAAATCCCCCGCGAGCGGCGGCGAGCGAACCTTGAAAACGATACAGACAAAGACGAGAAAAAAGTCAGAATTCTATGAGTGAAACGCCACGAACCGAGGGCGAGGCGAGGGCTTTGGCGAGCCTGAGCTACGGGCTTGGGGGAGTGGATGAGGATTGAACATCAGAGTTTGATCCTGGCTCAGGACGAACGCTGGCGGCGTGCTTAACACATGCAAGTCGAACGGGGATATGCGAG
>CACYTF010000045.1 GCA_902777335.1 uncultured Eubacteriales bacterium | reverse complement strand
AGGGTAGAATGAGCGCTAAAGCAAAAATGTCTAAGGCCGCCCTGAATCCCGACTTCCTTACCGTTGCTTTGTTTGGCAAGTAAATGATGTCGCCCTGGTTTACCATTCATCCCGTTGCTTTTTTACACGACCCCGGTTATAATGAATCTATCTGAAATGCCGCGATAACGCGATCGAGGAGAGTTAGCCATGGAATCGATCAAGAGGAATGTACTGCTGAACCCCGGCCCTTCCACGACCACGGACACGGTCAAATACGCGCAGGTGGTTCCCGATATCTGCCCGAGGGAGAAGGAATTCGCCGGCCTGATGAAGGGCCTTCGGGAGGACCTTGTCCGGATCGTCCACGGCGATCCCGGGAAGTACACCAGCGTCCTGTTCTGCGGTTCCGGTACGATCAATATAGACGTCGCCATCAACAGCCTTCTGCCGGAGGGGAAGAAGGTGCTGGTGATCAACAACGGCGCGTACAGCGCGCGCGCCGTGGAAATCTGCCAATACTACGGCCTGCCCCACATCGACCTTCAGTTCCCGGTGGATCAGAGGCCGGATCTGGCGGCGGTGGAGGCGGTGCTGAAGGCGAATCCGGACATCGCGCTGGTGCACACGACCCACAATGAGACCGGCACGGGCATACTGAACCCGATTCGCGAGATCGGCGCGCTGGCCCATCGGTACGGCGCGGTGTTCACCGTGGACACCACCAGCACCTACGCCATGCGGCCCATCGACATCGAGAAGGACAACATCGACTTCTGCATGGCCTCGGCGCAGAAGGGCCTGATGGCCTTTACCGGCCTCAGCTTCATCGTCGGCAGCCGTGCCATCATCGAGCAAAGCAAAGGCTACCCCAGGCGCAGCTATTACTGCAACCTGTTTTTGCAGTACGACTTCTTCGAGCGCACCGGCGAGATGCACTTCACGCCGCCGGTGCAGACCATCTACGCCACGATCCAGGCGCTGAAGGAATACTGGGCAGAGGGCGAGGAAGCCAAGTGGGCCCGGCACACCCGCGTGTTCAACGCCATCAACGCCGGCCTGGACGCGCTGGGCTTCAGGCAGGTCATCAAGCCCGAGTGGCGAGCGGGGCTCGTCTCCTCCGCGATCTATCCGGACGACCCGAACTGGAGCTTTGAGAAGGTCCACGATTACTGCTACGAACGCGGCTTCACGATCTATCCGGGCAAGATCAGCACGACGAACACGTTCCGCCTGTGCGCGCTCGGCGCCATCGACGAGCAGGACATCCGCGATTTCTTCGCGGTGTTCAGGGACGCGCTGGCCGCCGCCGGCGTGAAGACGCCGGTGGTATACAACGCGTGAGGAGAAGGACCATGAAGACGGTTTACACATGCTTTTGCACGGACGTGATCCATGACGGGCATCTCAACATCATCGAAAAGGCCCACCAGAGGGGCAAGGTCATCGTCGGCTGCCTGTCGGACGAGGCCCTGATCCGCTACAACAGGTTTCCGACCGTCTCCCAGGACGAGCGGCTCCGGCTGTACCGGAGCATCGACGGCGTGGAGGAGGTCGTCCTGCAGAACGACATGCTCTACGACGATGTGATCGCGCGGCTGCGGCCCGACTACATCGTGCACGGCGACAACTGGCTGCAAGAACCGGAGCGCGCGATACGCGACCATGTGGAGGCGCTGGTCGCGGCCTACGGCGGGGAACTGATCGACGTGCCCTACACCTACAGCGACAAGGTCCGAAAGATCGACCTGCAGCTGCGCGAGAAGCTCGCGATGCCGGAGTACAGGCGCAAGCGCCTGCGCCAGCTGATCCGCATGACCCCGGTCGTGAAGGCGCTGGAGGCGCACAGCGGCCTGACCGGCCTGATCGTGGAGAAGACGGTCGTCGAGCACGACGGCAAGCTGGACCAGTTCGACGCCATGTGGGTGTCCAGCCTGTGCGACAGCACCGCCAAGGGCAAGCCGGACATCGAGCTGGTGGACATGACCAGCCGCTTCCGCACGATCGACGACATCATGGAGGTCACCACCAAGCCCATCATATTCGACGGCGACACCGGCGGGCTGGCCGAGCACTTCGTGTACACCGTGCGCAGCTTGGAGCGCATGGGCGTGTCGGCGATCATCATCGAGGACAAGAAGGGCCTCAAAAAGAACAGCCTCTTCGGCACCGAGGTCGAGCAGACCCAGGCCACCATCGAGGAGATGAGCGCGAAGATCGCCGCCGGCAAGAGCGCGCAGCTCACGGACGACTTCATGATCATCGCCCGCATCGAGAGCCTGATCCTGGAAAAGGGCATGGAGGACGCGCTGGCGCGCGCCCGGGCGTTCGTTCAGGCCGGCGCGGACGGCATCATGATCCACAGCCGGAAGAAGGACCCGGCGGAGATCGTGGAGTTCTGCGACCGGTTCCGGGCCGAAGACGGGGACACGCCCATCGTGGTGGTGCCGTCGAGCTTCAATACCATCACCGAGGAGGAGCTCGCCGGGCACGGCGTGAACATCGTGATCTACGCCAACCAGCTGACCCGCAGCGCGTTCCCGGCCATGCAGAAGACGGCGGAGGACATACTGAGGTACCACAGGGCGAAGGAAGTGGACGACAGGCTCATGCCGATCAAGCAGATCATCACGCTGATCGACGAGCTATGAATGGGATCGGACGGAGGGAACAGCATGAAGGTCGACCGTCTTGTAGAGATCATTGATTCCGATTTTTATACCGGGGTGCCGGACAGCCAGCTCAAGGCGCTGTGCAACTACCTGATGGATGCCTACGGCATCGACCCGAAACACCACATCATCGCGGCCAACGAGGGCAACTGCGCGGCGCTGGCGGCGGGCTATCACCTGGCCACGGGCAAGGTGCCGGTGGTGTACATGCAGAACAGCGGCGAGGGCAACATCATCAACCCCGTGGCGAGCCTGCTGAACGACAGGGTCTACGCCATACCGGTGCTGTTCATCGTGGGCTGGCGCGGCGAGCCGGGCGTCCACGACGAGCCCCAGCACATCTACCAGGGCGAGGTCACGGTGAAGCTGCTGGAGGACATGGGCATCGAGACCTTCGTGATCGGCAAGGACACCGCCGACGCGGAAGTCGAGGCCGCGATGGCCCGCTTTCGGAAGGCCTTTGCCGCGGGCAGGGACGCGGCGTTTGTGATCCGCAAGGGCGCGCTGACCGACGCGCCGAAGGTGGTCTACCGAAACGACAACGCCATGGCGCGCGAGGACATCATCCGCCACATCGTGAAGGCCAGCGGGGAGGACCCCATCGTGTCCACCACGGGCAAGGCCAGCCGGGAGCTGTTCGAGACGCGGGTTGCCAACGGCCAGAGCCACAAATACGACTTTCTGACGGTGGGCTCCATGGGCCACAGCAGCTCCATCGCCCTGGGCATCGCGCTGAACAAGCCCGAGCGGCGCATCTGGTGCGTGGACGGCGACGGCGCGGTGCTGATGCACATGGGCGCGATGGCCGTGATCGGCGCGAACCGGCCGAAGAACCTGATCCACGTGGTCATCAACAACGGCGCCCACGAGACGGTGGGCGGCATGCCCACGGTGGCGGGCCGGATCGACGTCGTGGCCGTCGCGAAGGCCTGCGGCTATCCCAGCGCGGTGTCGGTGGACACCTTCGAGGCGCTGGACGGCGAACTGGAGGCGGCGAAGGTCCGGGGCGAGCTGTCCCTGATCGAAGTGAAGTGCGCCATCGGCGCGCGGGACGACCTGGGCCGGCCCACCACCACGGCGCTGGAGAACAAGCAAAACTTCATGGAATACCTGAATACGCTGTAGTTCCTGTGAATCACGCGCGTTCAACCCATTGCTTTTTTCAATATTTCAGGGTATAATAAGGCATCGGCAATGCCGCAATAACGTCAAAGCGGGAAGGCAAGCATGAAGATTTACGATACGATCATTGTCGGCGCGGGCGTCACCGGGTGCTGCGTCGCGCGGGAGTTGTCGCGGTACGAGCAGTCGGTGTTGGTGCTCGACCGGGAGAGCGACGTGTGCGAGGGCACCAGCAAGGCCAACAGCGCCATCATCCACGCGGGCTTCGACGCGGTGCCCGGTTCGCTGAAGGCGAAGCTGAACGTGGAGGGCAACGCCATGATGGACGCGCTCTCCGAGCAGCTGGACATCCCCTTCAGGCGCAACGGGGCGCTGGTGGTGTGCTGGCGCGAGGAGGAGCTGCCCGTGCTCCGGGAGCTCATGGAGCGGGGCGAGTGCAACGGCGTGCCCGGCATGAAGCTGTTGACGGGCGACGAGGCGCGGGAGATGGAGCCCGGCCTGCAGGGCGACGTGTACGCCGCGGTGTACGCGCCGACCTCCGGCGTGGTGTGCCCGTTTGAGATGACCATCGCGTTCGCGGAGAATGCCTGCGTCAACGGGGCACAGTTCAGCCTGTCCACCGAGGTGCAGGGCATCGAAAAGGGCGCGGACGGCCTGCTTTACGTGCAGACCGGCCGGGGTGAATTCGCGGCCCGGTGCGTGGTGAACTGCGCCGGCGTGTACGCCGACAAGGTGCACGACATGGCCTGCGAACACGATTTTTCGATCACGGCGCGCAAGGGCGAGTACATGCTGCTGGACAGGAACGCCGGCCAGACGGTGCAGCGGACCATCTTCCAGATCCCCAGCGCCATGGGCAAGGGCGTGCTGGTGACCCAGACGGTGCACGGCAACCTGCTGGTGGGGCCTACCGCCACCGACATCGAGGACAAGGAAGACCTGGCCACCACCCGCCCGAAGCTGGAAGAGGTCAAGCGCGTGGCGACGCTGTCCGTGAAGGACATACCGTTCAACCAGGTGATCACCTCCTTCGCCGGATTGCGGGCGACGGGGGATACCGGCGACTTCATCATCCGGCAGGATGACAAGGTCCGCGGCTTCATCGACGTGGCCGGGATCGAGTCGCCCGGGCTCAGCAGCGCGCCGGCCATCGCCCGCTATGTGGCGCGGCTGGTGGGCGAGGTGCTGCCGCTCACGGAGAAGGCGGATTTCAATCCGATCCGCAAGGGCATACCGAAGCTCAATCAGATGGACATGGAGCAGCGCAGAAGGCTGATCGAACAGCGGCCGGACTACGGCCAGATCATCTGCCGCTGCGAGACGATCAGCGAGGGCGAGATCCTCGACAGCATCCGCCGGCCCCTGGGCGCGACGACGCTGGACGGCGTCAAGCGCCGCGTGCGCGCGGGCATGGGCCGCTGCCAGGCCGGGTTCTGCTCGCCGAGGGTCATCGAGATACTCGCCCGGGAACAGTCAATCGCGTATGGGGATGTGAAGAAAAATGGGTGATCGCGTCGCATTGGCCATCATCGGCGGAGGTCCCGCCGGCATGGCCGCCGCCATCGAGGCGAAGAAAAACGGCATAGACGACATCGTGATCCTCGAGCGCGATGTGCAGCTGGGCGGCATACTGAACCAGTGCATCCACAACGGCTTCGGCCTGCACACCTTCAAGGAGGAGCTTACCGGGCCGGAGTACGCCGGGCGCTTCATGGCGGAGGTCAAGCGGCTGGAGATTCCCGTCGAGACCGGCTGCATGGTGCTGTCCATCAGCCCCGAGCGGGAGATCACCGTGGTCAGCCGCGCGCAGGGCCTGCGGGTGATCAAGGCCGACGCCATCGTATTGGCGATGGGCTGCCGCGAGCGGCCCCGGGGCGCGCTGAACATACCCGGCACCCGCCCGCAGGGCATATACACCGCCGGCACCGCCCAGAAGATGGTGAACTGCGAGGGCTACATGCCCGGCAGGGAAGTGGTCATACTGGGCTCGGGCGACATCGGGCTGATCATGGCCCGCCGCATGACGCTGGAGGGCGCCCATGTGAAGGTGGTGGCCGAGCTGATGCCCTACTCCGGCGGCCTGAAGCGCAACATCGTGCAGTGCCTGGACGACTACGGCATACCGTTGAAGCTGAGCCACACCGTGGTGGACATCCGCGGCAAGCGGCGGCTTGAGGGCGTGACCATCGCCCAGGTGGACGCCAGGGGCGTGCCGGTGCCGGGCACCGAGGAGGACTACGCCTGCGACACGCTGCTGCTGTCCTGCGGCCTGATCCCCGAGAACGAGCTGTCGCTGACGGCGGGCGTGAGCATCAACCGCGCCACCAACGGCCCGTTCGTGGACGACGCGCTGGAGACGGACGTGCCCGGCGTGTTCGCCTGCGGCAATGTGCTGCACGTGCACGACCTGGTGGACTTCGTCTCCGAGGAGGCGGGCCGGGCCGGCCGCAGCGCCGCGGCGTACATCCGGCGGCAGGGGCAGAAGGCCAATGCGCCGAAGGTCATCCGCGTGCAGCCGGGCGACGGCGTGCGCTACACCGTGCCCAGCACCATCGACCTCAACAACATGGACGGCGAGGTGCACCTGCGCTTCCGCGTGCGGGACGTGTACAAGGGCCGGTCCATCCGCGTACTGGCCGGCGGCGAGGCCATCGTTACCAAGAAGCGCAAGATCATGGTGCCCAGCGAGATGGAGGACGTGGTGCTCAAGCGCGACGCGCTGAAGGACTGCGACCTCACCGTGGAGATTGGAGGCGGCGTATGACCCGCAACATGACGTGTATCGGCTGCCCGATGGGCTGCGATCTGATCGTGGAGGTCGAGAACGGCGTGGCCGTGTCGGTGACCGGCAATTCCTGCGGCATCGGCAAGAAGTACGCCGAGACGGAGGTGGCCGCGCCCACGCGCATGGTCACGTCCACCGCGCCCTCCGACGGCGGCGGCCCCGTGCCCGTGCGCACCCGCGTCGCCGTGCCGAAGGACAAGATCTTCGACGTGGTGGCCGACATCAAGGCCACCGTGGTGAAGCGCCCCGTGGCCATCGGCGACGTGGTGATCGAAGACGCCGCCGGCACCGGCGTGCCGGTGATCGCCACCAAGGCCGTGGAGTGACAGAAAACAGATTCACCAGGCGCACCCCTTCCGCGATGGACGCGGGAGGGGTGCGCCTGGTGAATGGGGTTTTCATACGCTGCGCTGGCCGAATGTTTTCATCCCCGTAGCGAATCTATGTCCATTCCGAATCACCCATTGGGTGTTCCCTCTTCCGCGCTTTCCCACTTTTCAAACCCATCCAATCGCAATTCGCGCCTAAGTTCCTCTTCCGTGGGCATGTAGTCCATATACTTTGCCGCATAGATTTGGCGGTTGTCTTCCGGCAGCGTCATGCGTACCAGCGTGTCGCTCTTCGTGGCGCACAGCAGCAGGCCGATGGGTGCGTTGTCTCCCGGCGTCATCTGGGTTCGGGTGTAGTAGTTTACATACATCTGCATCTGCCCGATGTCTTGATGGGTCAGGTCACCGGTCTTCAGGTCGATCAGCACAAAGCATTTCAAAATATAGTTGTAGAAGACGAGATCGATATAGAAGTGTCTTCCGTCGATATTGAAATGCTTCTGCCGCGCTACAAACGAGAAGCCACGCCCCAACTCCAACAGAAACTTTTGCAGATGATCGATGAGTGCTTGCTCCAGCTCGGATTCATAGTAATGCTCGTTCGGCGGCAGGTTCAGGAATTCCAGCACATACGGATCACGGATGATCATCTCATATTCCGGCTTTGGCGCCGTCCTCTGGATCTCGCTTGCGACGCTTTCCTTGTCCCGGCTGGCCAACAGGCGCTTATAGAACATCGTGTTGATCTGTCGCTCCAACTGACGAACGCTCCACCCGGCCTTTGCGGATTCTTCCGCATAGAAGGCGCGCTCTTTTTCGTTTTCGATGCGCATCAGCAATTGATAGTGTGACCAACTCAATTCGGCAGACAGTGTCTGCCGAATTGGAAACGTCCGATAAAAAGCGCGCATATTTCTCAAATTGCGGATGCTGAAGCCTTTCCCAAACTCTGCGGTCAGTTTGTCAGAGAGGTATTTCAAAACCTGCTTGCCATAGGATGCCCGGTCGTTTTCGCCGCAAGCCTCGAAGATCGTCTTTCCAATGTTCCAATAGGCTTGAACCATGGCCGAATTGACGGCCGAATAAATCTGTCGCTGCGCCTCTACCACATAACCGCGCACCGCGTTGTAGGTTGCTTCGGATGATTGCTCGGCTGTCAACGCTCTGTCTTCCGTCATCATGCAGACACCGCCTTCCGATTGAGTCTGTTCACCTTCAGTATTCTAACACAAGCAGCGATATTTGTCCAAGCATCCTGGCAATAAAGCTAAATATCAACCGGTGCAAGACGGTTGTTTTTTCTGCGCGGTTCGTTTATAATGATACTACAATGCGGCGCGAGATTCACGAAATGCCGCTCGTACCATACAGGAGGGAATGACATGGAGAAGCGCAAGGGGCTGAAGATCAGCTTCAATTCCCCGGCCGTGCTGGTGTTCGCGCTGATCTGCGTGGTCGCGCAGGTGCTGAACCAGGTCACCCACGGGGCCAGCAACCTCACGCTGTTCAGCGTGTACCGGGCGTCGCTGGCCGATCCGCTGACCTATGTGCGCTGCGTGACCCACGTGTTCGGGCACGCCGACTGGGGCCATCTGATGAACAACCTGATGCTGCTGCTGATCCTGGGGCCGATGCTGGAGGAGAAGTACGGCACCGTCAACCTGGTGGTGGTGATGGCGGTCACCGCCGTGGTCACCGGCATCGTGAACATGCTGTTCTTCCCGGGCATCGCGCTGCTGGGGGCCAGCGGCATCGTGTTCGCGATGATACTGCTGTCCTCGATCACCAGCGCCGAGGCGGGTACCGTGCCGCTGACGTTCATCATCGTCGCGGTGGTGTACATCGGCCAGCAGGTCTATCAGGGCCTGTTCGTGGCGGACAACATCTCCCAGATGGGGCACATCGTGGGCGGCCTGGTGGGCTCGGTGCTGGGCTTTGTGATGAACCGCCACAGCATGGGCCGCTATCAGAAGAGGAGGAGCGACCTGTGAGGACGTTTATGTATACCATCAAGGTGCCTGTGGGCATGCACGCCCGCCACGCAGGGCTTTTGGTGCGGGAGGCCAGCCGCTACGCCTCCGACATTAAGCTGTACAGGGGCGAGCGCGGCGCGGACGCCAAGCGGGTGCTGGGTCTGATGGGCCTGGGCGTGAAGCAGGGCGACGTGGTGAAGGTGACCGTGGAGGGGGAGGACGAGGATTTTGCCGCCGTGCAGATGAAGAATTTCCTTTGGAGCAACTTCTGACCGGTGACCTGGCAATTATTTACTGAAATACACTTGCGCAAACGTTCCCGATGATGTATAATAAATGACTACCAAGGGAGGATAATAATCTCACATTAACATTGGGAGGATGATAGACCATGCAGAAGTATGTGTACCTTTTCAGCGAAGGCAACGCTTCCATGCGGAACCTGTTGGGCGGCAAGGGCGCCAACCTGGCTGAAATGACCGGACTGGGCATGCCCGTGCCCCAGGGCTTCACCATCACCACCGAAGCCTGCACCCGTTACTATGAGGACGGCAAGACCATCGGCGCGGACATCCAGGAGCAGATCGACGCGGCGCTTTCCAAGATCGAGGAGATCAACGGCAAGAAGTTCGGCGTGGCCAAGAACCCGCTGCTGGTCTCGGTGCGCTCCGGCGCCCGCGCCTCCATGCCGGGCATGATGGACACCATACTGAACCTGGGCCTGAACGACGAGGTGGCCGCGGGCCTGATCGCCGGCAACCCCGACCCCAAGTTCGAGCGCTTCGTGTACGATTCCTATCGCCGCTTCATCCAGATGTTCTCCGACGTGGTCATGGAGATCCCGAAGAAGACCTTCGAGGTCATCATCGACGAGCTGAAGGAGAAGAAGGGCGTCACCAACGACATCGACCTGGACGTGAACGACATGAAGGAGCTGGTCGTTCGCTTCAAGGCCTACTACAAGGAGCAGAAGGGCGAAGACTTCCCGGTGGATCCCAAGGTACAGCTGATGGAGGCCGTGAAGGCCGTGTTCCGCAGCTGGGACAACCCCCGCGCCAACGTCTATCGCCGCATGAACGACATCCCCTATTCCTGGGGCACCGCCGTCAACGTGCAGCCCATGGTGTTCGGCAACCTGAATGAGAAGTCCGGCACCGGCGTCGCCTTCACCCGCGACCCCGCCACCGGCGAGAAGGCGCTGTTCGGCGAGTACCTGATCAACGCCCAGGGCGAGGACGTCGTCGCCGGCATCCGCACCCCCAGCCACATCACCCAGCTGCAGCAGGACATGCCCTCGGTGTACGAGCAGTTCAAGACCATCGCGAACAACCTCGAGAAGCACTACAAGGACATGCAGGACATGGAGTTCACCATCGAGAACGAGAAGCTCTATATGCTGCAGACCCGCAACGGCAAGCGCACTGCCGCCGCCGCCCTGAAGATCGCCGTCGACCTGGTGGACGAGGGCATGATCACCGAGCGCGAGGCTGTGATGCGCGTGGAGCCCAAGCAGCTGGATTCCCTGCTGCACCCCATGTTCAACCCCGCGGCGCTGAAGGCCGCCACCCCCATCGGCCAGGGCCTGGCCGCCTCTCCGGGCGCGGCCTGCGGCCAGGTGGTGTTCACCGCCGAGGAAGCCAAGAAGTGGCATGAGCGCGGCCAGAAGGTCGTGCTGGTGCGCCTGGAGACCAGCCCCGAGGACATCGAGGGCATGGTCGCCTCCCAGGGCATACTGACCGTGCGCGGCGGCATGACCAGCCACGCGGCCGTCGTGGCCCGCGGCATGGGCACCTGCTGCGTGTCCGGCTGCTCCGCCATCAAAATGCACGAGCGCGAGTTCGAGCTGGGCGGCAGGATCTTCCGCGAGGGCGACTGGATCTCGCTGGACGGCTCCACCGGCAACATCTACGGCGAGGCCATTCCCACCGCCGAGGCCACCATTTCCGGCGACTTTGGCCGCTACATGGCCTGGGCGGACGCGGCCCGCAAGCTCAGCATCCGCACCAACGCCGACAACCCGCGCGACGCGGCTCAGGCCGTGCGCTTTGGCGCGGAGGGCATCGGCCTGTGCCGCACCGAGCACATGTTCTTCGAGGGCGACCGCATCAAGGCCGTCCGCGAGATGATCGTGGCCAAGGACGTCGAGGCCCGCAAGGTGGCGCTGGACAAGCTGCTGCC
The DNA here is from genome assembly GCA_902777335.1 of uncultured Eubacteriales bacterium. Classification (GTDB taxonomy): domain Bacteria; phylum Bacillota; class Clostridia; order Christensenellales; family Aristaeellaceae; genus UBA2862. Next base: position 17,178 of record CACYTF010000045.1, on the reverse strand, counting down.
CTATCAGCAGGGCGACTTCGAGGCCATGTACAAGGTCCTGGAGGGCCGCCCGATGACGGTCCGCTACCTGGATCCGCCGCTGCATGAGTTCCTGCCCACCAAGGAAGACGAGATCGTCGATCTGGCCAAGGAGCTGAACATCACCACCGAGGAACTGAAGGAGACCGTGGCGTCCCTGCATGAGTTCAACCCGATGATGGGCCACCGCGGCTGCCGCCTGGCCGTCACCTATCCGGAGATCGCCGAGATGCAGACCAAGGCCGTCATCCGCGCCGCCATCAACGTGATGAAGGAGCATCCCGAGTACAACATCGTGCCCGAGATCATGATTCCGCTGGTGGGCGAGGTCAAGGAGCTCAAGTTCGTCAAGGACGTGGTCGTGGCCACCGCCGACAAGGAGATCGCCGCTGCGGGCGTGGATATGAAGTACCACGTGGGCACCATGATCGAGATCCCGCGCGCGGCCGTGACCGCCGGCGAGATCGCCAAGGAGGCCGAGTTCTTCTCCTTCGGCACCAACGACCTGACCCAGATGACCTTCGGCTTCTCCCGCGACGACGCCGCCAAGTTCCTGGGCGCGTACTACGATCACAAGATCTATGAATTCGATCCCTTCGCCAAGCTGGACCAGGCCGGCGTCGGCGCACTGGTGAAGATGGCCGCCGAGGCCGGACGCGCCACCCGCCCCGACATCCACCTGGGCATCTGCGGCGAGCACGGCGGCGACCCGTCGTCCATCGAGTTCTGCCACAGGATCGGCCTGGACTACGTGTCCTGCTCGCCGTTCCGCGTGCCGATCGCCCGCCTTGCCGCCGCGCAGGCCGCGATCCAGAACGACTGATCATCCACTGACCGTTCCCGCACGCCGCGGGAATGACGCCGGCCCGCTCCCGATTTCACGGGGGCGGGCCGGCGTTTTGACTTGCCACGTTTGGCCGCTATTTTGTTGGAATATTTCGCTGATTCGTCACAAGGCTGACGTTGACAGTGCTATAGTGTAATGTTATTATTAAATTTGGAGAATGTGCATCATTTCGGGGCCATGCCCTGTCTAATGATCAAGGGAACGGGCGATTTCCCATGTTGCAGCGGCCCGCATCTTTTGAAAGGAAGCAAAGGACCATGAAGAAGCTGATCTACCTGTTGGTGCTGTGCCTGTGCCTGAACGGCGCGGTGCCCGTTCTGGCGGAAGGCGGCGGCGCAAAGGTCACGTCCACGACCTCGGAAAAGGAAGCCGCATCAAAGAAGAAAGCCAAGAAGAAGGCCGAAAAGGAAGCAAAGAAGAAAGCCGAAGAGGAAGCGAAGAAGAAGGCCGAAAAGGAAGCCAAGAAGAAGGCTGAGGAGGAAGCGAAGAAGAAGGCCGAGAAGGAAGCCAAGAAAAAGGCCGAAAAAGAGGCCGCCCAAAAAGCCGGGGAGATGGCCGAGCCGGAACAGTTGGCGGAAGAGGGTGTTCAGGAAGCGGAAGCGCCTGTGAAGCGCGCGGTAGCGCCCGCGGAAGCGCCGGCTGAGCCGCCCGCGGAAGCGCCTGCCGAGCAGCCTGCGGAAGCGCCTGCCGAGCCGCCCGCGGAAGCGCCGGTAGAGCAGCCCGCTGAAGCGCCAGCCGAACAGCCCGCGGAAGGGCCTGCGGAACAGCCCGCGGAAGCGCCTGCCGAGCAGCCCGCCGAAGCCCCGGTTGAGCAGCCCGCGGAAGCGCCTGCGGAACAGCCCGCGGAAGCGCCGGCGGAAGCCCCGGCCGAGCCTCCTGCGGAAGCGCCTGCGGAAGCGCCCGCGGAGCCGACGGAAGCCCCCACGGAGCCGACGGAAGCGCCGACCGAGCCCACGGAAGCGCCGACTGAGCCCACGGAAGCCCCCGCGGAGCCGACGGAAGCCCCCGCCGAGCCGACGGAAGCGCCCGCGGAGCCGACGGAAGCGCCTGTGGAGCCGACGGAAGCGCCCGCGGAGCCCACGGAAGCCCCCGAGGAAACGGAGGCCCCCGAGGCGACAGAGGCCCCGGAACTGCCGGAGGACGCCGAGGCCTGGTTCGAGCGGGATGGCGTGAAGCTGGGCGGCAAGCTGAAGGATACCATCGCGCTGCTGAACGGAGATGAAAAGCTGTACCTGCGCGTTCGGAAACCGGTGCTGGTCAAGGATGTGCCGCTGAAGCGGCTCTCGGGCGTCAGGCTGCTGCCGGACGAGGAGGTATTTGAGGGCGAGTACGAGGCGCTGGTCTCCCGGGACAATCCCGAGGACATCGAATCGCCGGAGCCGATCGACCTGAAGACCCTCGAGGACTGCAAGGACGACGATAAAGCCGACCTGTACTTCTGGGTGCGCGAGGTCGGGCAGGCGCCCGAACCGACCGTCGCGCCGACGGAGGCGCCCGAGCCGACGCCCGCGCCGGTGCTCACCGTGAAGGCGAAGCACTTCGAGCCCGCCAAGTGGCTGAAGCGCGCGCCTCAGTTCAAACTCTCCGGGAAGCCGGAGGACGAAAAGTGGATGTACGCGGCGATCATCTATGACGAGCGGATCATCCCCATGTCCGGGGACACCTACGTGCCCGAGCAGGAGGGCGTCTACACGCTGCGCTTCGCGCTGCTGGACGGCATCGGCGACATCATCAGCGCCTCGGAGCAGTACACCGTATGGCTGGACATGACCCCGCCCGAAGAAGTGGACATCCAGGTGGATGAAAGCGCCGACTACACGCTGTACGTCACCGCCGCGGACGCCATGAGCGGCGTGAAAAAGGTGTCGCTGAACGGCGGCAAGAAGTGGCACGACCTGGCCGACGGCGAGACCTTTACCTATATCGGCAAAAAGGCCAGGACCTTCCCCGCCGGCGACATACTGGTGAAGGACGCGGCCGGCAACGTCTTCGAATCCACCCAGGAGTATACCGTGGACAAGGCGGAGCAGGAGGAGCCCCCGGACAACGGCGGCGGCTGGGGCGGCGGAGGCGGCAACGGCGAAAGCAAGCCCGCCAAGACCCACGCGGCCGGCGACGGCGAGGACAAGGCCGAGTACGACGCCGTGGCGCTGGAGGTCCCCGAGGAGCCGATGAAACAGCTGACGCTGGGCGGCGAAGAGATGGCGCTTTCGCTGGTGCTGGAATCCGCCCAGGGGCCGGACGCGCCGGTGGGCGAGGACCGGCTGTTCACCGCCACGCTCTGCCACTGGGACGCGCCAGCGCCCGTGGACGCGGACGGGGAGCCGCGGCAGCCCGATCCCGGGGAAGACCCGGAGGCGCTGAACACGCTGCTTTTGAGCGCTCAGCTGGACGACGGCCTGGGCGAGCGCTTCACCTACGAATGGCGGTTCAACGGCGAGGTGTACCGCCTGCTCAGCAACAGCGGCATACGCTACGTGGCCCTGAAGGTGGGTGACGACGTGGCGGCCTTCCCCACGGAGGGCTTCACCGGCGGCACCAAGTACACGGAGCTGAAGATGCTGGGCGTGTCCACCCGCAAGTTTGACTATACGCTGGCCATGAAGGTCAATCGGGACCCTTCCTACATGTCGGCCATGTCGGACAGCGACTTCTCGCAGGCGTGCGACCTGTCCATTCGCGTCGAGGTGGAGAACATGGCCTACGAGCTGAGCGGCTCCACCAACAGCATCATGTATTTCTACGACGTCTATCTGGGCCCGGAGGCCATGCTGAAGCAGCCCTTCGGCGAGTACCGGGCGCAGTGACGCGCGCGAGGGATATACGCAATAACAGGTATGGGAGGCTGAGTTTATGAGCAGGAACAAGTTTCGGATCGGCGCGCTGGCGGTGGCGCTGGCCATGCTGCTGGGCGTGCCCGCGCTGGCGCAGGTCACCTTCCAGGGCAATGTGGTGTCCAGCAAGACGCTGTCGGTCAGCGCCCCCTTCGGCGGGCTGATCGACGACATCGGGCTGCGCAAGGGTGATCCGATCCACGTGGGCGACGTGGTGGCCACGCTGAAGACCACGATGGTGTACGCCGAAATGGACGGCACCGTCAGCGGCATATTCGCCCGGGAGGGCGATCAGATCGAGGGCATCACCGAGCGCTACGGCGGCGTGATGTACATCGAGCCGATGCACCGGTACGTGGTCTCCGCCACCACCGAGAAGGCCTACAACAGCAGCGAGACCAAGTACATACACATCGGCGAGAAGGTGTACCTGTCCTGCACCAAGGACGGCACCCACGTGGGCACCGCGGTGGTCACCAACATCTCCGACATGGACGAATCCGGCAACACCCCCTACAAGCTGGAGGTGACCGGCGGCGAGTTCTACATGGGCGAGACGGTGGGCGTGTACCGCGACAGCGCCTACTCCACCAACACCCGCATCGGCCGGGGCACCATTCAGCAGAACACCGCGGCGGCCGTGAAGGGCAGCGGCAGCGTGCTGAAGATGCACGTGAAGGTGGGCGACCGCGTGGAGCGCGGCGAGGTGCTGTTCGAGACCGTGGACGGCGTGCTGGACGGCCTGTTCGCCACCGACAACGTGATCCACGCCCCGATGGACGGCATCGTCGCCAGCGTGGAGGCTGCCCAGGGCAGCAGCGTCGAAAAGGGCGGCAAGATCATCACCGTCTATCCCCGGGACGGGCTGCAGATCCAGATTCTGGTATCGGAGCTGGACCTGACCGAGATCCACGAGGGCGACAAGGTGCTGATCGAGTTCGCCTGGGACATGGACAGCACCCACCAGACCGAGGGCACCGTCTCCAGCATTTCCCGCGTGGGCGAGGAGCGGTCCGACAAGGGCGGCAGCGCCCAGTACCTGGCCTATGTGGACTTCACCCCGGACGATTCCGTGCGCCTGGACATGTCCGTGAACGTGTACACGCTGGACCCGGATGCCTCCGAGGCGCCCGACGGGGCGGATGAGGCCGCGGACGAGGCCGGAGAAGCGCCGGCGCACTGAACCATAAAACGCTGACAGAACAGGAGAATTTGAAACATGAAAAAGCTTTGCGTATTGCTGGCGCTGGTGTTGGCGCTGACCTGCCTGCCCGCCATGGCCGCCGAGGGCGACGCGCTGTTGGGGCGCGGCGGTGACGACGGCAACCTGTATTTCAACTACTGCTTCGCGGAGGGGGACACCCTCTACGCCTCCGGCTACAGCAGCATTTACACCTACCACCTGGGCGACCCGGACCTGCGGGAATATGTATTCGTCCACCCCGAGGACGAGGAGAGCACCCGCGATTACACCGTGCTGCCCTTCGCCTCCGACGGCCAGCTGTACGCCCTGTACCTGGTGACCCGCTACGCCGAGGTCACCGAGTTTGAGGGCGCGCACATCACGGCCATGACGCTCAACGACGACAACACCGCGATCTTCGAGCCCGTGTGCGACGTGGACTGGAGCGACCTGATCGAGTACTACGACGACAACGCCTATCCCGGCAGGCCGGACTGCGTGCTGGGGCTGCAGGGCGGCAAGGCCTTCGTGCGCTGCTACGACGTGCAGGGCAACGGCGACTACGCGATTTTCACCATCGACGTGAACACCGGCAAGCGCGAGCCGGTGGACGGCCTGCGCAACGTGATGGCCGTCACCCCCTACAAGGACAGCATGGTGCTGGTGGAGCAGTACGACTACAACAACAACACCGTGGCAGACCTGGCGGTCTACGACCCGGCCGGCGACAGCGTACAGCCCCTGGCCCAGATCAAGGTCAACGAGTACAGCCCGCTGGTGGGCCTGGGCTATGACCCGGACACCGACACCGTCTACTGCGTGCGCGGCGGCGAGGTCTGCCCCGTGGACCTGCAGGCCGGCGAGATCCTCGCGGGCGTCACGGACATGCCGCTGGATAACTACGGCAACGTGATGGCGGCCTGCGTGATGCCGGGCGGCTACTTCATCTTCACCGGCGACGGCCTGGCGGTCCGCAACCTGGATCCCGCCCAGAAGGCCGAGATCCGCCTGAAGATCAACGACAACAGCTGGCAGGAGGCCGTCAACAACGCCTACTACCGCTTCGCCAATGCCCACGGCGACATCAGCGTGGTGCTGTCCCGGGAGTACTCCGAGGTGGAGCACCTGATCGAGAGCATGATGAACCGGGACGACAGCATCGACATCTACACGCTGACCAGTTCCACGCCCACCTTCGAGGCCCTGTACAACCGCGGCTACCTGATGGAGCTGGACGGCAACGAGAAGCTGAGCGCCTTCGCGGACAGCATGTATCCCTCGCTGAGGGAGCGCCTGTCGTCGAACGGCCACCTGGTGGCGCTGCCCCTGTCCGCCTGGGCCTACACGATCGGCATCAACGAGAAGGCGCTGGAGTCGCTGGGCAAGTCCATGGCGGACGTGCCGGACAACTGGCCGGAGTTCCTGGATTTCGTCGCCGGGCTCAAGGACGTGATCAACGAGGACAGCAAGGTCAAGCTGTTCTACCCCGGCTACACCGCCGAGGACGCGAAGAACGAGCTGTTCTACGCGATCTTTGAGGACTACCAGCGCTATGTGAACCGGACCGACCCCGCCATGGGCTACAACACCGAAATGCTGCAGGGCCTGCTCAAAAAGCTGGACCAGGTGGACTTTGTGGCCATGGGCTATCAGCCGGCGGCGGAGCGGGACGAGCACGCCTCCGACGACTATGAGTACGTGGAAAACGGCATGCTGCTGCAGACCGGCACCGGCTGCACCATCGGCAACTACTACGGCGATTGCACGCCCCTGCTGCTGGGCATGGCCCCGGGCATGACCACCCCGATCACACTGGAGACCACCGTGGCCTTCGTGAACCCCTTCACGAAGCACCCGGACGTGGCGCTGGCCTTTATGGAGGAGCTGGCGGACAACCTGCCCGCCGCCGCGCGCTATTGCTTCGACCCCAGCCTGAGCGAGCCCATCCGCGGCAAGTGGAACGAGCAGGCCATGGCCGAGTGGCAGAAGCAGCTGGAGGAGCTGAAGGCCGATCTGGAAAAGGCCGACCCCGCCGACCGGCAGATGATCGAGGATTCCATCCACGACACCGAGCAGACGCTGCAGTACTACGAGGAGAGCGCCTGGGACGTGGGCCCGAAGGATCTGGAGTGGTACCGCGCCCACGACGAGAACATCACCATCGCGGCCTCCAACTGGCTGTACAGCGAGAACGGCGGCGAGGCCTCCGAGCTGATCCAGCAATACTGCGAGGGCAACCTCAGCGCCGAGGACATGCTCTCCGGCATCGACAAGAAGGTCCAGATGATGCTGCTGGAAGGCAACTGAGGCAATATAAATGCTGAAAATCTCCAACAGGCGGGGACGGCGTTGTCCGTTCCCGCCGGTTATGGGAGGAAACCGTGTTTACTCATAAAAAATCCGTGTGGCTGTTCCTGCTGCCCGGCGGGTTGGGGCTGATGTTCTTCTACATCGTGCCCTTCATCGGCGGCGTGTACTACAGCCTGACCGACGGCAGCTACCGCAACGCCTTTGTGGGCATGGACAACTACGTCGCGATCTGGAAGAACCAGATGTTCGTGCTGGGTCTGAAGAACACGATGGAGCTGTCGCTGATCTGCGCCCCGCTGGTGTGGGTGCTGTCCTTCGCGATCGCCTCGCTGCTGAACCGGCTGAGACCCCGGGGGGCGTTCTTCCGCAACAGCGTGCTGCTGCCGTATTTGATGCCCTCCAGCGCCATGCTCCTCATCTGGCTGGTCATATTCGACTACGGCGGCGTGGTCAACCGGCTGGCGACGGCCATGGGCTTTGCGCGCGTGATCTGGCTGCAGGGCAGCGCGCTGCGCGTGCCCGTGGTGCTGTTGTTCGTGTGGAAGAACCTGGGCTTCGCGGTGATCATATTCCTCGCGGCGCTGCAGGCCATACCGGAGCCGCTGTACGAGTACGCCCGGCTGGAGGGCGCGGGCTTCTGGCGGCAGACCTTCGGCATCACGCTGCCGATGATCGTGCCCACCGCGTTCCTGATCATCATACTGGAGTGGATCAACGCCTTCAAGATCTTCAAGGAGGTCTACTTCATCGGCGGCGCCTATCCCGACGAATCGGTGTACACGCTGCAGAACTACATGAACAACATGTACGGCAAGCTGAACTACCAGAACGTGACCACCGCGGCCTACAGCTTCGCGCTGATCGTGTTCGCGCTGTTCGGCGCGCTGTTTCTGACACAAAGACAGCTGCTGAAGCGGCTGAGTTGACGGAGGCTGGCGATGGAAAAACTGACATACCGCCAGCCCGGCGGCAAAATCATAACCCGCGCGCTGCTGATGCTGCTGGCCATACTGATGCTGGTGCCCGTGGCGGTGACGTTTTTGTACTCCTTCTTCTCGCCGTCCGAGATCAAGGCCTTCATGCAGACCCGCGGCAGCTACGACGACAAGGCGTGGATGGCGATCAAGCTGTCCCCGCAGATCTTCTCGCTGAGCCAGTACTACGAGATACTGATCCGGGATACCTCGATACTGCGCATGTTCGTCAACTCCGCGTTCTACACGGTGCTGATCCTGCTGGGCCAGGCCGTGGTGGTGCCGATGATGGCCTACGCCCTGAGCCGCTTCCGCTTTCGGGGCCGGGACGCCCTGTTCTTCGGCATCATCATGCTGATGCTGCTGCCCTTCCAGGTGACGATGGTGCCGAACGTGCTGACGCTGCGCAGCATCGGGCTTTTGAACACGATCTGGGCGGTGGTCATGCCCATGTGGTTTGCGCCGTTCTACATCTTCCTGATCCGCCAGTTCATGCTGGGCCTGCCCAACGAGCTGCTGGAGGCGGCGCAGGTGGACGGCGCGGGCACGATCCGCTGCTACGCGCACATCGTGATACCGGTGTGCCGGCCGATCATCGGCGCGGCGGTGGCGCTGTCCTTCGCCGATTGCTGGAACCTGGTGGAGCAGCCGATGACCTACCTCAGCCAGCGCGTCGACCTGCAGCCGCTGTCGGTGATGTTCAACCAGCTGGCCAGCGAGAGCGCGGGCATCGAGTTCGCCGGCGCGGCCATCTACATACTGCCCGCGCTGTTCATCTACCTGTATTTCCTGAAGGACATACTGGCCGGCGTGCAGCTGACCGAGCTGAAATAAGGCGCTCGGAGAGCGATTATCCTGTCGACAAGAGGGGTTTGCGATGAATCTGAAAAAGTTCGCCATTCGCGGCATCGTCATACTGGCGGTATTCGTGGCGCTGTGCATGTTCTTTTCCGGCACCGTGCGCACGATCACCACGCCGAAGGTGCGCCTGACCAGCGCCCGGCGCGGCAAGCTGGAGGAGCGCGTCGAGCTGCCCTGCAAGGTGGCCTTCCCGGACGCAGAGAAGGTCGACATGCCGCTGCCGGACGACACCATGCTGGTCATTTCGCGGGTCAACAGCCGCGAGGGCTACACGGTGCAGGCCGGCGAGGTGGTGATCGAGGCGAAGGTCTCCGGCTATGAGACCCAGTACAAGACCCTGCAGGAGGCCTACGACAGCGCCTCGGAGCAGCTGATGACGCTGGAGAACAAGAACCGGGGCATACGCATCAGCCCGCGGGACCAGGCCTATGCCGACGCGTTCTTCGCCTTGCGAGACGCCCGGCGCGCCGCCGTGGCGGCCCGGCTGGACATGGAGGCCCAGCTCTCCCGGGAGGGGCTTGAGGCGGTGGAGACCGGCTACCCCGAGGGCGCCAGCGACGCGCTGAAGCAGCTGATCGACGCCAGCCGCGCGGCGGCGGCGGCGCGGGAGGCGGCCCAGGAGACCATGGACGCGGCCGCCCGCTACACGGTGGACGACAGCGTTTGGACCTACATCACCGAGCAGCGCGAGCAGCAGCAGAAGCGGGACGACGCCGAGGAGAGCCTGCGCCGCCTGATGGCGCTGAACGACCAGGCGAAGGCCGTGGTCGCGCCCCACGACGGCTACATCGCCGAGATCTGCGTGAAGGAGGGCGACACCTACGACGGCAGTCAGCCCCTGTTTAAGATGACCGCCGAGGAGGGCATGCCCACGCTGCGGGGCGACATCTCCGAGGTTACCCGCACGGTCAGCGAGGGCATGACCGTCACGCTGAACCCCGACAGCTACGACGCCGTCGAGACGAAGGTCGTGAAGGTCGGCACCGACACCGAGGGCAAGAAGTACGCGGACGTGGCGCTGACGAGCGAGCTGGTCCGCGCCCGGGGCAGCGTGTACGCGATGACCCAGGAGGATACGCCGATGACCCTGATCTTCCGCGCCCGCGAGGCCACAAGCCTATTGCCCACCAGCGCGGTGCGGGGCAGCGGCGAGGACCGCTACGTGTTCGTGACCGAGCAGAACACCGCCGCCTTCGGGGGCAACACGCTGAAGCTGCACAAGATGAGCGTGAAGGTGGTGGGCGAGTACGGCGGCACCACCTCCATACAGGACGACATCACCTATTACTCCGTCGCCTATGGCGAGGACCGCTCGATCAGCGATGGCGACGCGGTGATGGAGTACCTGAACTGACCGGGAGGCGCGCATGAAGGAACAACGAAGGCGCAGGCTGCCCTGGGTGCTGATGGCCCTGGGCGCTCTGATGGCGCTGTTCGCGCTGGCCATGCTCTTGCAGACGCCGAAGCTGCTGCAATACAGCGTGCTCGCGCCGGAGCCGGGCGAGAAGGGCGAGACCCTGCTGTCGCTGATCGAGCCGGCCCACAAGGTCGGCCAGGACCTGAAGGATTCGCTGAGTTGGGCGGCCCTGGGGGGCGTCTGCGGGAGCGCGAGCATCACCTCCGACACGGGCTCGGAGGAGGTCAACCTGATCGCGATGGACGAGGGCTGGCTGGAGGTCTACCCCCGCTTTTTGATCAAGGGCCGCCGCATCGGCGAGAGCGAGCTGCAGCGGGGCGCGCGGGTCGTCATGCTGGACGACGCGCTGGCCTTCCGGCTGTTCGGCACGGACCTGCCCGAGGACGCGACCGTTTCGCTGAACGGCGCCAAGTATCAGGTGGTGGGCACCGTGCGCCACGGCGGCAGCGTGTTCGGCGGCCGGGGCGTGGGGGACACGCTGCCCGCCGACGCCTATCTGCCGCTGCGCGCCGCCATCGCGGACAACGTGGACATCCAGGCGCTGACGCTGTCGGCCATTCCCCAGGGAGGGGCCGGCGCGACGCGGCTGTTTCTGGACGCGGCGACTCAGTGGTCGTCGGGCGGCCAGCTGATCGACCTGTCCAAGGAGGCCATGCGCCGCACGATACTGCCCCGGGTGCTGCTGCTCATCGTGGGCCTGTACGCGTTGGTGGGCCTGTTCGGGCGCATGACCGGCGCGGCCGGTCGCCTGTTCGGCGGCTACAGGCAGGCGCTGAAGCGGAGCTACTTCACCGCGCTGATCCCAAAGCTGTTGGGCGTGGTGGCGCTCACGCTGCTGGGCTACGCCGCGCTGGTGGGCCTCACTTATCTGCTGATGGTGTTCTCCGCCCAGCCCCTGTACGTGTTCACCGAATGGGTGCCGGAGAACATCGTGGAATGGACCAGCATCTCCCGCGTGTTCTGGAACCTGACCGCCGACGCCGGCCGCCTGGTGCGCGTCGGCACCCGCGAGCTGCGCGTGGTGGAGTTCTGGGGCGGCCTTTTGCGCTGGGGCGTGATACTGGTGCTGCTGGGCGCGGCGCTGTTGCCGAAGGAGAAGCGAGGGAGTAAGGAACAGGCAATAGGCAATAGGCAGTAGGCAGTAGGGGCGCCATAGCCTTCCCCTTTAGGGGGTTCGAGCGCCCGGAAAACAGTCCGGTGGACTTGCCTTCCCCTTTGGGGAAGGTGGCGCGAAGCGCCGGAAGAGGTCCTCAGCGAGAACGGGCCGGTAGGCCCTTGGGACGGTGGCAGCGCGTCAGCGCTGACGGATGAGGTCGGCGCCCGCCCGAGAGGGAACAGAAATAGCTGAGGTGTGGGGATCATTCAAAATGGATATGAACAGATCAGATGTACAGATCATGATGCCGGGCGATCCCGGGGAGAAGCGGCGCGTGGCGCGGGCTGTGCTGGAGGCGCTGACGGACTGGTTTGAGATCGAGGAAACCCGGGAGAACTACATCGAACAGAGCGGTTATCAGCCCTGCTTTGCGGCCATGCAGGCGGGGGAGCCGGTGGGCTTTTTGTGCCTGAAGGAAACCGGCGACGCCACCGTGGAGATCGCGGTGATGGGCGTCGTGAAGCGGTGCCACCGCCAGGGCCGTCGGGCGGGCGCTGTTCACGGCGGCGCGGGATTGGGCCAGGGACGCGGGCTACGCCTTCATGCAGGTCAAGACCGTGAAGATGGGCGTCTACGAGGACTACGACCGGACCAATCGATTCTATCAAAGCCTGGGCTTTCGGGAATTCGAGGTGTTCCCCACGCTGTGGGACGAGGCCAATCCCTGCCAGGTGTACGTGATGGCGATGTGAAAATTAAAGGCTCTTCACGTTTTCGGGGGATTCCCCTCTCAGGCGCTGCGCGCCAGCTCATTCCACGGGCCTGCCTCGGCCCCAGCGACGGGGGCCTGCCGGCCCGTTCTCGCTGAAAAATGTCCACTGGACATTTTTCCGGGCGTTCGAACCACTGAAAACAGCACACTGTGCTGTTTTCCGGGCGTTCGCTGCCCGTCACCGAGGCGAGCCAAGGCTGCCGCGCATGCGCTAACCTCGAATCCCGCGCTTATCCCCCTTGCCTCGCCCCCCGAGGGGGGAGAGGTGCCCGCAGGGCGGAGAGGGGCCTTGCCTCGCCCCCGTGAGGGGGGCCGTAGCGCCCGGAAAACAGTCCAGTGGACTTGCCTTCCCCTTTGGGGAAGGTGGCGCGAAGCGCCGGAAGAGGTCCTCAGTGAGAACGGGCCCGTCCGTGCGCGATGGGACCCAATGCTTCAGCATTGGGCGTGCGCGTTTTGTAGGCCCCCGGAAGAGGTGCCCGTAGGGCGAGAGGGGGTACCCCACAAGTTTCCGTGATGAACCAAATTAAAGCGGTGAAGGGGTCGGCCCTTTTGCCATTGTGGACGGTCCTTTTTTTGCGTTTGTGCCTGCCCTGGCTTCATGACCACACGCGCCAAATCTGCTCTTGCGCTCATATCTGCGCCTGTGCTAAACTACCGTCAGGCGAGGAAATGCTTCTCGCCTATTTGTTGTTCGCGAAAATTCATCGAAATCTACGTTGAGATCAGCTCCGGGTTTTGCTATAATATAGGCGTATCTTGATGCCCATGTGCAGGGGTTAAGAATCCGCGCTGGCAGGCCGATACATGAGATGAGAACTTCTCATATTATTGACGGAAAGGGGCTTGTACAGCCATGCGGAATAGAACTACGCTCCTTAGAGCAGAGCAGAGCAGAGCAGAGCAGAGCAGAGCAGAGCAGAGCATGGGCTAACTGCGCCCTTTTTGCGTCCTGCGGGGCGCTTGAAACTGAATACAACATTCGTGACGGATGACCGCCTTGCTTGATGGGGTATTGTACCCTGTCAGGTTCGGCGGTTTTTCGTGTCTTCGGGCGCGAAAGGAAAAGCGCCCGGTGAAGGGCGCTTGGAAAGGGTGTCAACCGAGCTTGCGCTTTGGGCCTGCGTTCTCCCCGCGGGGATGCACCCGCTTGAACTGGCGAAGCTGTTCCTCGGTCATCTCGGGGCAGTCCTCGTCAAACACGATGGGGCGATCCTTCAAGGCATCCAGCCGCTTGATCTGTTCAGGCGTCAGCGGAGTATTGGGTTTCAGATTATAGGTGACTATCATCGTAGATTCTCCTTTCTCTGGGTGTAGCCTTTCTGGCGGAAATGATGCGGGTTCTTTCACGGCGTTCTGTGTATACGACGAAAAGGACTTCCCGAACCATGCCAATGGTATTATAGCGGTCTTCCTCGTCGCTATGCGCGGAATCATACCATTCGATGCGGTTGACATCGTAAAAAACACGAACGGCATCCCGAAAGTCGACGCCATGCTTTTTCAGGTTCAGCGCGGCCTTTTCCTCGTCCCACTCGAATTGCACGGGCAATTCCCCCTCGTACTCTATGGCACTATTATACCCGATGCGCCTGTGATTTGCAAGGCGTACAGAAGTGAGAAAGCGCAGGGCGTCGTCAGGGATTGCGGGGTTTGTGAAATCAGTGCCTTTAATACTGAATTCCATTCAACCCATACACAACTGCGGGCGTCTTTTCCGCCCCCGCGTTGCCTCGCTGCGATCAACGATGCTGTGGCATCGCCTCCCTCCGCTCCGTTTGGCGAGAACGAAAAATCCGCTCCGCATTTGCGCATGCTTTAGGCGGAATTCAGTATTAAATTCTCAAAAAATTATGTGGCAATCCGCCACATCCCCTTGAGTTACCTCCTGCAATGAGATATAATAAAATCAATGTAATAATTGTTGGGTTGTAACCCAAGGGAGCTTGACAGCCATGCGGAATAGAAATACGCTCCTTAGAGCAGAGCAGAGCAGAGCAGAGCAGAGCAGAGCAGAGCAGAGCAGAGCAGAGCAGAGCAGAGCAGAGCAGAGCAGAGCAGAGCATGGGCTAACTGCGCCCTTTTTGCGTTTGAAACGGAATACAACATTCGTGATGGATAACCGTCGGATTTGATGGGGGTACTATACCCTGTCAGGTTCGGCGGTTTTTATTTTATAAGGATAAAATCAAGGAGGAAGAATACGTGAAACGGAACAAAAGGAAAAGGCTGCTAAACTTCCTGGTCACGCTGGCGATGATGATCGGGCTGATGCAGGGAATGAGCTTGACGGCGTATGCGGCAGATGATGCCAAGTATCGGGAATACGCATGGAATGAGACATCCAAAACGTTATCGTATGAGGACAAGAACATTCCTGACGATGCAATCACGCTTACAGCCGAAAGCACCGCATGGGCTGACAGCGGTTGGTATATTGTACCGGAGGGCGGCATCACCATCGGCAATCGTATAGCCGTTACCGGTACGGCGAACCTGATCTTGCGTGATGGCGCGACACTGACCGCCAGCAAGGGTATTACGGTTAACAGCGGAAACACCATTAACATCTACGCCCAGAGCGAAGGGACAGGCGTACTCTCCGCGGGCAATACTGCTAATGCTGCGGGCATTGGCGGCGGCGCCAGATACCAAAGCGGTGGCACCGTGAATATTCACGGTGGTATAATTTCCGCTACCGGTGGCTCTATGTCAGCAGGCATCGGAGGAGCCCTGGATGGCGGCAATGGTGAAGTCAACATCTACAGTGGTGAAGTCACTGCACAAGGACAAAACTTTGCAGCAGGTATCGGCGGATACTCAGGTAAAAGTGGCGGAACTGTAAATATTTATGGTGGCACCGTAAATGCAAGTGGTAAGTCGTATGGTACACCTGGTATCGGCATCGGAGGAACTGAGCCTGGAAGCTGTGTTGTGCACATCTATGGCGGTGAAGTTACAGCCACCAGCGAGAAAGCGGCAGCAGGTATTCAGGGTACGGTAACCATTGACGGCGGCACAGTTACGGCAAACGGTGGTGTCAGTGATTCGATTAGCTCCAATAGCGGAGAAACTTATTCGAGCAATGGAATCAACGGCACGATAACCATTAACGGCGGAACGGTCACGGCAACCGGAGGAAATGTTACAGCAAATGATTTTATGAGTGCTATAGAGAGCAGAGGTGGGACTATCTATGCGTGTAGTGGAATCAGTGGCACGGTGACTATAAGCGGCGGCACAGTCAGAGCAACCGGAGGAAATATTACAGGTACAATATCTAACCGTCGCGGCAATATCTATGCTTGTAATGGAATCGGCGGCACAGTGACCATAAGCGGCGGTACGGTCACGGCAACAGGAGGCAGTCATACAGGTAATTCTAGCGGAACAACAGTAAAAGAGAAAGGGTTTGGCGGCAGCCTGACTCTCGGTGACAGCATGAAGGTCTTAGGCGGCGACAGCGCCGATCCCACCACGGAAATTGAAAAAAATAATGACGACTACACAAGATTCAAGTATATGCTTGTAAAGTCGGGGCACGCCCACAGTTTCACCTATGAGGCCAGCGATGCGACCATCACCGCGACCTGCACTGCGAACGGCTGTACGCTGCCCCCGAGCAGTCAGGGTGGCACGGACCACGTTGCCACGCTGACCATCGCCGCGCCTACACTGGAAACCTACGGCCAGACAGGCGATGGCATCAGCGCCGAGGCCACGATCACCGATGCGAACAGCATCAGGGGCGGCGCGACCGTCGTGTATAAGAAGGGCGACGAGACGCTGGGCAGCGCTCCCACCAATGCGGGAACCTACACCGCCAGCATCACCCTGGGTGAGGGTAGTAATTCGGCAACTGCCAGCCTGGAATATACCATCGCCCAGAAGGAAGTCACCGTTTCCGGCATTACAGCAAGTGATAAAGTCTATGATGGAAACACGGACGCGACACTGGTAACTACAGCGGCTGCCGTCGCTGGAAAGCTGGACGGCGATACCCTGACCGTCACCGGAGGTACAGGCACGTTTGACAATGCCAATGTGGGCGAGAACAAGACGGTAACGATCAGCAATCTCGCTCTTGACGGAGCCAGTAAGGACAACTATAAGCTTGCGGCCACAGGTCAGCAGACAACCGCAAGCGCAAAGATCACAGCCAAGGAAGTCGGCCTGACCTGGAGCAACACCGAGCTGGCCTATACCGGCGAGGCGCAAAAGCCGACGGCTACGGCAACCGGCGTGGTGGAAGGAGATACCTGTACTGTCACCGTCACCGGTGAGCAGATGAATGTCGGAGACGATTATACGGCCACGGCAGCGTCTCTGAGCAACAGCAACTACAAGCTGCCTGAGAATGTGACTACAACATTTAAGATCGTCAAAGGGAACGCGGTCCCGGCGACCGTCACCGCGAACAACCGCACCTATGACGGTACGGAGAAACCGCTCGTAACTGTGGATAATTCGACGCTCGTTGGCGGTGAAATGCAGTACGCCCTCGGCACCGCGACTGAAGCCACACAACCTTATACCACATCCATCCCTACAGGTACCGACGCAGGAACCTATTATGTATGGTACAAGGCGGTCGGCGACGCCAATCACAACGACAGTGAAGCGGCCTGCGTAACCTCGACGATTCGCGCGGAAATCAGTGCCACCGTGACCTTCAAGGTGTTGAACGGCAAGTGGGACGACGATACCACCGCGGACAAGGTCGTGACGCTGACCGGCTACGAGGGCGACACGCTGAAGCTGGCGGCAGACCAGATCCCGGCAGTCGGCAGCAAGCCGAACGATGCGTACAAGACGGGCAGCTGGGACGTGGAGCCGAGCACGGAAACGGCGATCACGGAGGCGAAAACC
>CACYTF010000044.1 GCA_902777335.1 uncultured Eubacteriales bacterium | reverse complement strand
GGCGGCGGTGGTGTGGATCATGTCGATGCAGTCGGTGGCGATGTCCACGGCGCTCTGGAAGCCGAAGGTCATGTCCGTGCCCCACAGGTCGTTGTCGATGGTCTTGGGCAGCGTCACCACGTTCAGGCCCTGCTCGCTCAGAAGGTTGGCCGTCTTGTGGGTGCCGTTGCCGCCCAGGATCACCAGGCAGTCCAGCTGCAGCTTGTAGTAGGTCTGCTTCATGGCGGCCACCTTGTCGATGCCGTCCTCCTCGATCACCTCGATCATCTTGAACGGGGTGCGGCTGGAGCCCAGGAACGTGCCGCCCTTGGTGAGTATGCCGGAGAAGTCGTCGTAGGTCAGCAGGCGGAAGCGGCCGTGGATCAGGCCCTGATAGCCGTTCAGGAAGCCGTAGATTTCCACATCCTCACCCGAGTTGTACAGGGTTTTCGCGACGCCGCGCATGGCCGCGTTCAGGGCCTGGCAGTCGCCGCCGGAGGTCAGCATACCGATGCGAATCATGAAGACACCTCTTTCTGTATATTCGTCGCGGAGTTAAATAGCAACATCGCTTTAACATATTATAGCGCCTTTTTCTCACCCTGACAAGACCCCGGGAAGGAAAAGTGTTGCCCGATGCCGCGCGTGGTGTTATAATAGAAATGACACTTTCCCAAAGGAGGATTTACCCATGTCCGACGTCTACGCCGCGTCCGCGGAGCGCTACCAAAGCATGATCTACAACCGCGTGGGCCGCAGTGGGCTGAAGTTCCCGGCGGTCACCCTGGGCTTCTGGCACAACTTCGGCTCCAACGGCAATTACGACACGATGAAGGCCATGTGCCGCACGGCCTTCGACCACGGCATCACCCAGTTCGACCTGGCCAACAACTACGGCCCGGTGTACGGCAGCGCCGAGGAGAACGCGGGCCGCATCCTTCGGGAGGACTTTCGCCCCTACCGGGACGAGCTGGTCATCACGTCGAAGGCGGGCTACGACATGTGGAAGGGCCCCTATGGCGACTGGGGCAGCCGGAAGTACCTGGTGGCCAGCTGCGACCAGAGCCTGAAGCGCCTGGGGCTTTCCTACGTGGACATATTCTACCACCACCGCATGGACCCCGAGACCCCGCTGGAGGAGACGATGGAGGCCCTGGACTTCATCGTCAAGAGCGGCCGGGCGCTGTACGCGGCCATCTCCAACTACGACCGGGAGACCGCCGCCCGGGCCCAGGCGATCATGCGCGAGCTGCACTGCCCGCTCATCGTGAACCAGCGGCGCTATTCGATGTTCGACCGGGGCATCGAGAACGACGGCGTGAAGGCCTGGAGCCGCGAAAACGGCATGGGCATCATCGCGTTCAGCCCGCTGGCCCAGGGGCTGCTCACCGATCGATACCTGAACGGCGTGCCGGCGGACAGCCGCATCGGCCGGGACGGGCGCTTTCTCAATAAGAGCAGCCTGACCCCTGAGCGCCTTGCGCAGATACGCGCGCTGAACGACATGGCCCGCGCGCGCGGCCAGTCGCTGGCGCAGATGGCGCTGGCCTGGGTGCTGCGGGACGGCGACGTATGCTCGGTGCTGATCGGCGCGTCCAGGCCGGAGCAGATCCTGGACAACCTGGGGGCGCTGAACCACCTGACCTTTACCGACGAGGAGCTTCGCCGCGTGGACGAGATCTGCGGCGTTTCACGAAAGGAAGGATGAACATGAAGAAGATCGCGATGCTGCTGATCGCGGCGCTGCTGCTGGCGCTGGCCGCGCCGGCGCTGGCCGCCGAGGTGCTGGAGGTGGACGAGCCCTACCAGATGTACGCCATACAGGACGGCGTGAAGGTGTACGCCAAGCACTCCACCAAGTCCGACGAGCTGAAGAAGCTGAAGTACAACGAGGAGATCACCGTGGAGCGGGAGACCGACGACGACAAGTGGTGCGCCTTCACGTTCACGGACAAGAAGACCAGGAAGGAGAAGACCGGCTGGGTGCTGCGCAAGTACCTCAGCGACACGCCGCTGTGCGATCACGAGTGGACGAAGTGGTCCATGACGGTGGATCCCACCTGCATCGATAAGGGCGAGCGCACCCGCCGCTGCAAGCTGTGCGGGCTGACCGAGACCGAGGAAGTGGACACGATCAGCCACGAGTTCGGCGACTGGCAGGTGATCGACGAGCCCTCGTGCGTGGAGGAGGGCGAGAAGATGCGCACCTGCCGGGTCTGCGGCGAGACGGAATACAAGGTCATCAAGAAGCTGCCCCACGAATACGGCGACTGGATCGTGGTGCGCGAACCCACCTGCACGAAGGCGGGCCTGCAGGTCCGCGTCTGCGAGGTGTGCGACCACGAGGACGAGGAGGAGATCGAGAAGCTGCCCCACGAGTTCGGCGAGTGGGTGGAGACGCTCGCTCCCAGCTGCATCGAAGAGGGCGAACGGGTGCGGGAGTGCGAGGTCTGCGGCTACCAGGACGTGGAGACGCTGGAGAAGCTGCCCCACCGCTACGGCGCCTGGGAGGTCCGCGTGAAGGCCACCGACCACTCCGCGGGCAAGCGGGCCAAGGTGTGCCAGGTTTGCGGCGACATGGTGCAGGAGTCCTTCGACCCGGAGGGCACGCTGCGCAAGGGCGCCCGGGGCAGCGCCGTGCGGGAGATCCAGCAGCTGCTGGCCGACCAGGGCTACCTGAGCGCCGGCGGCGTGGACGGCAGCTACGGCGGCGGCACCGAGCGCGCGCTGATGATGTTCCAGAAGGACCAGGGCCTGAACCCGGACGGCATCGCCTGGCCCCAGACCCAGAAGCGCCTGCATCACGAATTCGGCGAGTGGCAGACCGAGGTGCCGCTGACCCGCGCCACGGACGGCGTGCGGGTGCGCGTGTGCAGGGACTGCGGCTATGAGCAGCGCGAGGTCGTGCCCGCCGGCACGCCGCTGGAGCGCTGGAGCCGGGGCGAGAACGTGCGCACCGTGCAGAAGATGCTGGCCGAGCTGGGCTACAGCGCCGGCACGGCGGACGGCGTGTACGGCCCGAAGCTGGACGCCGCCTTCGGGGCCTTCGCGGCCAATCAGGGCATCGCCTTTACCGACGGAAGCCTGATGCCCGCCGACCTGGACGCGCTGGTCAACGCCTGGATCGCCGGCATGGGCGACAAGTGGATGGGCGCGGGCAACCGCACCTCGCCGGTGAACCTGATGCTCACCGTCACCCCCGCCGAGGGCGAGGACGGCTCCGGCGACATGCGCGTGTTCGACATGAAGCTGACCAATCTGGGCAGCCGGACGTGCCGCTTCGACGCGCTGCTGGTGGGCTTCGGCGACGGCTGCGACTTCACCTGCGACAACATCGCCGTGATCGTGGACGGCTTTGAGCTGCGCGCCAACGGCGGAAACACCATGACCGGCCGCTTCAGCGTGGCCGACGCCTGGGGCGAGGGCGCGCTGAACCTGTGCGCCATCGCCACGCTGGAGCGGACCGGCGAGCACTGGCTCAGCAACGTCCGCGTGTTCGAGGAGAGCGAGTAACAGACGGCCTCCCCGGCGCGCCCTTCCGCTTCACCCCGAAGCGGAAGGCGACGGCGTGCGGGGAACTGGAGTGACGATATGGATTATATACATGAGCTGCGCCGGGTCATCGGGCCCAGGAAGATCATACTGAACTGCGCCGGCGCGCTGATCCTCCGGGACGGAAAGATACTGTTCCAGCGCCGCACCGACAACGGCAAGTGGGGCCTGATCGGCGGCCTGGTGGAGATGAACGAGACCTATGAGGAGGCCGCGCTGCGCGAGATCCGGGAGGAGACCGGGCTGGAGGTGCGGCTGGACAGCTTCCTGGGCATATTCCACAACCACGACATGGTCTGGTCCAACGGCGACGCCGCCCACGTGATCTCGGCGATGTACACGGCCAGGATCGTCAGCGGCGAGCCCAGGATCGACGGGGAGTCCTACGAGCTGCGCTTCTTCGGCCCGGACGAGCTCCCGGAGCTGTTCGCGGAGGACCACATCGCGGCGCTGAAGGCCTACTTCGACGGCGTGCGCTACCCGGTGCCACGGGAGAACCGGTACCGCGGGCAATGAGGAAGCCGTGACCGGGAAGAGAGGCAGAACAAGGGCGCAAAGGCGGTCGGCATGACGGCCACATCCGCTGTATCAGAGAATTCCAGGGACCAATCCGGAAAGCAGGCAGAGAATCATGAAGCAATACGAGTTCACCGGCGATCAGCGGACGTTCATCGAGGGGATGCGACAGCCCTTTGTCGTATGTCAGATCATGGGCAGGCGGGTGGCTGCGCTTGCCGTGTCCGACGGGTTTTGCGAGCTCTTCGGCTATCAGGACCGGGCGCAGGCCTATGCCGACATGAATCAGAACATGTACAAGGCCGTGCATCCCGACGACGCCGCGCGGTTTACCAGCGCGCTTCTGCAGTTTGTGACCGAGGGCAGCCGGCTCGAGATCATCTACCGAACGAAGAAGAACGACGGCTCCGGATACATGGTCATCCATCTGACCGGCGAGCATGTGTATATGGAAGACGGCGCGCACCTGGCCCACATCTGGTATACGGAGGAGGGCGACTCCAACGACGGTGCCGGAACGGGGCTGAACAGCACCCTGAACCGGGCGCTGCACGAGGGAAGCATCGTCCAGGCCAACCGGTACGACACCCTGACCGGGCTTCCGGGCATGTCGTACTTCTTTGAGCTGGCGGAGAACGGCAGGCGGACGATGCTGGACCAGGGGGGACAGCCGGCGTTTCTGTACATCGACCTCAGCGGCATGAAGCACTACAACCACAAGTATGGCTTCGCCGAGGGCGACAAGCTGCTGCAGTCGTTTTCGACGCTGCTGAGCAACATCTTCCATCCGGAGAACTGCTGCCATGTCAGCGCCGACAGCTTTGCCGCCATCGCGGACGAGAACGGGCTTGAGGCGCTGCTCGACCGCCTGTTTCAGGAATGGCGGCAGATGAACGTGCGGCAGCATTTGCCGGTCTGCGTCGGCGTCTATCCGAACCGGATCGAAGTGGTGCCCGCGGGCATGGCCTACGACCGGGCGAAGATCGCCTGCGACGCGCTCAAGGGCACCTATTCCTCGTCCTGCAAGTATTTCAGCGACGATCTGAACGAGGCGTTTGAAAAGAAGCAGTACATTCTCGAAAACTTCGACCGGGCGCTCTCGGAGGGATGGATCCATGTCTACTACCAGCCGATCATGCGGGCCATCAGCAAGAAGGTCTGCAACGACGAGGCGCTGGCCAGGTGGATCGATCCCGTCAAGGGCTTTCTGTCTCCGGCGGATTTCATCCCCCACCTGGAGGACGCCGGCCTGATCTACAAGCTGGATCTGTACGTGCTCGACCGCGTTCTGGAGAACATCCGCAAACAGGAGGCGGGGGGCCTGTACATCGTCCCGCACTCCATCAACCTCTCCCGCTCCGACTTCGTCGCCTGCGATATCGTGGAGGAGATCAGAAGGCGCGTGGACGCGGCGGGCGTCGCCAGGGACAAGATCAGCATCGAGATCACCGAGAGCGTGATCGGCAGCGACTTTGATTTCATGAAGGCCCAGGTCAAGCGCTTCCAGGCGCTGGGCTTCCCGGTGTGGATGGACGACTTCGGCAGCGGATACTCCTCGCTGGACGTGCTGCAGAGCATCAAGTTCGACCTGCTCAAGTTCGACATGAACTTCATGCGCAGGCTCGACGAGAGCAGCGACGGGAGGATCATACTGACCGAGCTGATGAAGATGGCCCTGTCGCTGGGCGTGGACACGGTCTGCGAGGGCGTGGAGACGGAGGAGCAGTCCCGGTTTTTGCAGGAGATCGGCTGCTCCAAGCTGCAGGGGTTCTTCTTCAGCAAGCCCGAATCCTTCGAGACTTTGATCAACTGGCATCTGGCGCATAAGACGGACGGCTACGAAAACCCCGAAGAGTCCGCGTACTACGAGTCGATCTGCGGCCTGAATCTGTATGACGTGAGCGTCATCGCCCGGGAGGAAAAGTCGACGCTTCAAAACGCCTATACCACGCTGCCGATGGCCATCATCGAAATCAAGGGCGACTATTCGCGCTTTGCGCGCACCAACCAGTCCTACCGCGACTTCTTCAAGCGCTTCTTCGGAAGCGACCCGACGAGCGTCGGCGCGGAGTTCGTCCGCTACAACGCGGCCTTCATGAACAATATCGTCAAGACCTGCTGCGATCAGGGGCTGCGCGCCTTCTACGATGAAAAGATGCCGGACGGCTCCATCGTGCATTCCTTCGCCCGCCGGATCGGCATCAACCCGGTCACGGGCAACATCGCCGTCGCCATTGCCGTGCTGTCCATCCGGGAGCCCAACGAGAGCCTGCTGTTCGAGCAGATCCTGTCCGTGATCGAGCAGTTTGGCGAGCACATGCCCGGCGGCTTCTTCATCTACAGGGCCGATGAGAGCGGGCAGCTGCTGTACGCCAACCGGGCCGTCTGCGACATATTCGGCTGCGACAGCCTGGAGGACTTCAAGGCCCTGACCGGCTTCACCTTCCGGGGCATGGTGCATCCGGACGATTACGAGAAGATCTCCGCCTCCATCAAGGATCAGGTGCGAAACAGCCGGTCCGACCTTGATTTTGTGGAATACCGGATCATCCGCAAGGACGGCAAGGTCCGCTGGATCGACGACTATGGCCATTACATCGAATACGACGACTACAACGGCGTGTACTATGTGTTCATCTCGGACGCCACCGACAAGCATGAGCAGGCGGAGTCGGACAAGGCCCTGCGCTCCGCCGTCATCGAGGCGCTGACCCGGGCCTACGATTCGGTCTGGCTCATCAGCGACGTCGAGACCCAGCGCTTTGAACTGTTCCGGGTGGACAGGGAGATGGAGCACCTGATGCCGGCCAACATCGCCGCGAAGATCGAAAAGTTCTCCCAGGCCTTCGCCTTCTATTCCAGGCTGGTGCTGGAGGAGGACCGGCAGCGGTTCCTGGACTCGGTGGCGCCCGAGGCCATCATCCGCAACACCGCGGACCGGCCGATCTACTCCGTGCCCTTCCGCCGGGTGTTTGACGACGGCATCCGGCGCTACCGGGTGGAGTTTGCCAGGATCGATCTCCCCGGCGGGAAGACCGGCATTGTGACCGGCTTCAAGAATGTGGACGAAATACTGCGACAGACCGCCCGCGAACAGTGAGATGGGGGATACCATGAACAGGAACGCTGACAGGAACAACAGTATACTGGCGGAAATCTACAGGTCGTCCTGGGGCACCTCCATGGTCACTCAGGCGATCGTGGCGCTGCTGGAGATCTTCATGCTGGTCTACACGCTGGTCAATCCGGAGCTGTTCGGCCAGTACATGGGGATTTACCGCAAATTCTATATTTCCCTGTTGACGGCGGCCCTCGCGTATCTGATGCTGAACGTGTATATCCGGCGGGATATTGAGCGCAGGCACCTGTGGCTGAGCGTGGTCAACCCGCTGTACGCGGCGTTCTACTTTGCCTGGGCCCTGGGCATCACCTATTTTGACGCGGTGAAATACGGCGCGGCCGATCCCGCCGTGTTCATGACGTTTTCGCTGACCGTGCCGCTCAGCTTCTTCCTGTTTCCGTCCGTCTATCTGGTCATCGTGGCCGTCGCCGACGCCATCATATTCTACATCATGACCATGGTGTCGGCCTCCATCGGCCCCATGATCAACCTTTCGATATTCATCATCTTCCAGCTCGTACTGGGCATCAGCTTTTTGCGGCTGAAGAAGCGACTGGCCGAGCGGATCGTGAAGGAGCATGAGAACGCGGAGATCGACGTGCTGACGGGCTTTCCCAATCGCCGCGCGTACATCGACGACATCCGGAAGCTGTCGGAGGAGAAGGCGCGGGAGGACCTGGTGTACCTGGCCATCGACATGAACGAACTGAAGGAAGTGAACGACCACCAAGGCCACGAGGCCGGGGACAAGCTGATCGTCGGCGCGGCGCAGTGCATCGCGCAATGCTTCGGGGAGAAGGGGAAGACGTACAGGATCGGGGGCGACGAGTTCGCGGCGATCATCTCCGCCGGCAGGGATGAGCTGGACGGCCTGCTCGAAAAATATGAGAAGGACATGCGGTCCTGGTCCGAACGGAACCACCTGGCGCTGAGCACGGCGTCGGGACACGCCTGCTGGTCGGAGCACCCGGAGAGCAGCATCACAGAGCTCGCCCGCATCGCGGATCAGAGGATGTATGAGGCCAAGGCCGCGTACTACCGCAAGAGCGGCAGGGACAGGCGCAGATACGGCGACGGCCAATGAGTCACGGGGACAGGTTCCTTGACTCATGGAAACGAGGTAATTCAATGATCAGGATACTCTTTGTGTGCCACGGCAACATCTGCCGTTCGCCGATGGCCGAATTTGTGATGAAAAAGCTGGTGAAGGACGCGGGGCTTCAGGACCGGTTTGAGATCGCCTCCGCGGCCACCAGCCGCGAGGAGATCGGCAACCCGGTGTATCCGCCCGCCCGGAGTGAGCTTGCGCGCCACGGCATTTCCTGCAAGGGCCACGCCGCCCGCCAGATGACCCGGGCCGACTACGATTATTACGACTACCTGGTGGCCATGGAGCCCTACAACATCCGCAACATGCTGCGCATCTGCGACGATCCCGACGGCAAGATGCGCCTGCTGATGTCCTTCGCCGGCTCCGACGAGCCCATCGACGACCCCTGGTACACCGGCCGCTTCGCCGAGGTTTACGACCAGATCGAGACGGGGTGCAGAGCGATGCTGGAGGCGCTGGGCAGACGGTAAAATGAGATAGGGGACGGTTCCTTATCCCACTTTGAAATGGGATAAGGAACCGTCCCCTATCTCATTTTAGGTGTGCGCAAAGTGCATTCCCGCCGCAACGATGCCGAAGGGCAGGGCGGGCAGGGGCATGCCGGCGAGCAGCAGGCCGGCGAAGGCGGCGCAGCACGCGAGGGTTATCGCGGGGCGCGCTTTTTTTTCGGCGCGGACCAGCGCCAGCGCGGCGCAGGCGATGAGCGCGGCCAGGCTCAGCAGCTGGGACACGCGCAGCGGGCCCAGGTACAGGCTGTCGGTGCGCAGGCCCTCCACCAGCGCCCGTTCCAGCGCGTAGAGGAACACGTAAGCCCCGAAGCACGCACCGTCGCGGGTGAAGCGCCCCCTGCGCTCGGCGATCAGCAGCGCCGCCACGATGGCGAAGCACCAGGCGGATTCGTAGAAGAAGGTGGCGTAGTGCCACAGCCCGTCCGCGCGGATGAACACGCTGATGGGAAAGCGCTGCTGCCAGGCGCGTTCGGCGACGGCGCCGTAGGCCTCCTGGTTCACGAAGTTGCCCCAGCGGCCGATGGCCTGGCCCAGGGCTATGGACGGCGCGGCCAGGTCGGCCAGCCTCAAGAAGGGCTGCCGCTTCGCGCGGGCGTAGACGTACCCGGCCAGCACGCCGCCAATTACGCCGCCGTAGATGGCCATGCCGCCCTCCCAGATGAACAGCGCCCGCACCGGCTCGCGGGCGTAGGCCTGCCACGAGAAGGCCACGTAGTACAGCCGCGCGCCCACGATGGCCGCGGGGATGCCGATCAGCGCCAGGTTGATGGCCGTCTCCCGGGGCAGGCCCAGCCGCGCCTCCCGCCGGGCGGCCAGCCCAACCGCCAGCCCCATCCCCGTCGCGATGATCACCCCGTACCAGTGGACGTACAGGCCGAAAAGTATAACCCCTGTCGATGTCAGTTGAATCATATGTGCCTCCTATCGTCTACTATTATAATCATTATGGCACGAAAAAGTCAATTCATGCCCATTGCAACATGGGGCGTCTGGGCGTATAATATACAATACGATGGATGTACCCTGTCCATGTCTGCCCCGAAGGGGAGGACGTATTACCAGCGATCGGAGCGTGGCCTATGCGCAGAAAGAGAGTGACCGGCAGGTTTTACCTGTTTTTGCTGGCGCTGCTGATCGTCGCGTTCCTGCTGCTGCGGCCCGTGCTGTTCCCCGGCTCGCGGGAGACGGTCATCATGATGGCCAACGCCGCCCAGCGCCAGACGGTGGACTGCATACTGATCCGCGACGAGGCCGTCACCGTGTCGGATTCCACCGCGCGGGTGGAGTACATCGCGCCGGAGAACTCGCTGGTGGCCCAGGGCGACAATGTGGCCAATCTGTACACCACCGGCTACTCCGAGAATCTGCTGGACAACCTGGAGGCCACGCGCAAGAAGATACAGGACTATCACAAGCAGCTGCTGGCCAACATCGTGGACGCCGACCTGGACCGGCTGGACGAAGTGGTCAATTACATGGCGCTGGAGTTCAAGCACCTGATTACCCGCCAGACCACCGGCAACCTGAAGACCGTCGCCAACCAGCTGGAGACGGCCATGGTGAACCGGCAGGAGTACCTGCGCCAGAACAAGCGCGGCGACAACAAGCTGACCAAGCTCTACGACGAGGAGAACGCCCGGCTGTCCAGCATACAGTCCTGGCGCAAGGGCTCCGCCGCCGACAGGGACGGCGTGGTGTCCTTCTACATAGACGGCTACGAGAACGACCTGACGCCCAAGGGGCTGAAGACCCTGTCCATCGCCGACGTGCGCACGGTGCTGGGCGGCGGTCCGCTGGCGGGCACCCGCCAGACCCTTGGCGGCGGCATCTACCGCATCGTGGACCAGGCGCACTGGTACGTGGCGGTGCTGCTCACCGGCAACAGCTGGACGCCCATGGTGGGCCAGGACAACTACTACCTGCAGCTGGAGGGCTTCGACGACATCAGCTTCACCGCGTCGGTGTACAGCGTGCAAAAGGACAACGAGACCACGCTGGCCGTGTTTGAGATTCAAGAGCCCATGGGCCCGATGATCTACCGACGGCGGGGCAAGGCCCAGCTGAGCATCACGCTCACCGGCCTGTCCGTGCGCACCGAGGCGCTCTACAACGAGAACGGCCAGATGGGCGTGTGGGTGTACGACGTGCCCGGCGGCACCTTCGTGCCGGTGGACGTGCTGTCCACCGACGGCAACATCGCCATGATCCAGCCGATGGTCGAGGGCTCGCTGCAGCTGGGGCAGACGGTACTGATTAAGAAGTAGGGAATAGGGAATAGGGAATGGACCGCGAACAGCTATTAAAGAATATCGCCGAATGGCGGGAGCGCATCGGCGAGGCGTCGGCGAAGTGGGGCGGCGCGCAGATCTGCGCCGTCAGTAAGACCGTGGACGCCGATACCGTGAACCTGGCCTGGGAGGGCGGCATACGCCTGCTGGGCGAGAACCGGGTGCAGGAGCTCATCTCCAAGCAGGACAGGCTGAACCCGGGCTTTGAGATGCACCTGATCGGCCGGCTTCAGACCAACAAGGTCAAGCCCGCGGTGCAGCGGGTGGCCATGATCCAGTCCCTGGACCGGGAGGCCCTGGCCCTGGAGATCTCGCATCGGGCCGAGGCCGAGGGCAAGGTCATGCCGGTGCTGGTGCAGGTGAACATCGCCCGCGAGCCCCAGAAGGCCGGCGTGGACGAGGAACAGCTGCTCCCCTTCCTGGAGCAGTGCGCCGGGCTGCCCGGGCTGAAGGTGAAGGGCCTGATGGCCATCATGCCCGCCGTGGACGACCCTCAAACCGTGCGCCCGTACTTCCGGCGCATGCGGGAATGGTTCGACCGCCTGCGGGACATGGACCTGCCGGGCATTGAGATGCAGACCCTGTCCATGGGCATGTCCGACGACGCCGTCGTCGCCGCTCAGGAGGGCGCCACGATGGTGCGCCTGGGAAGGGCCCTGTTCGGGGAGCGGAAATAAGAAACTGCTGGCTACTACGTAACAACACGAGAAAGAGGTATGACCCATGGCGCGCAAGCAATCCGGAGGGCTTAACAAGCTGTTGAACTTCATCGGCCTGGTGGACGACGACGATACGCGGGATACCTATGGCGAGGAGTATTCCAGCGACAACTACGGTCGCAGGGCCGCCTATACGCCGCCGCGGCAGTCCGCCCGCGCGTCCCGCACGGCGCCGGCCAGAAAGCCGCAGCCCCGGCTGTCCCAGCCCGCGGCGCGCCCGAGCCGGTACGATTCCGGCAGCCGCTATGCCCCGGGCAGCCGCTACGACGCCGGGCGCGACAGGCGCAGCTACGACGATTACCGCCCCGCGGCCCGGTCCCGGTTTGACGACCCCGGCTACGGCGCGGCCCGCACGCCGAGGCAGCCCTCGCGCTTCAGCCAGCAGCCCGACGCCGGCTACGGCAACCCGCCCCAGCGGGCCGCGATGGCGCCGCGCAACGCCCGGGTCAGCCCGCGCTCGCGCACGGTCATGTACTCGCTGCACTCGCTGGAGGACTGCTGCGAGGTCATCGACCAGCTGATCGCCAACAACACCGTGGTGCTCACGATGGACGAATTGGACGGCCGCCTGCTTCAGCGCGCCGTGGACACGCTGTCCGGCGCGGTGTTCGCGCTGCACGCCAGCATCCGCAAGGCCTCCGACAGGACCTATCTGGTCGCCCCGATGTCGGTGGAGATCAACGAGGCGTATGACGTGGATAAGCGGTTTTAGGGAGTAGGCAATAGGCAGTAGGGGCGCCGATGCGGCGCCCGCCGGGAACAGGGAGTAGAGAGTAGGGAACAGGGAACAGGGGACAGGAGGGGTGCCGATGCGGGGACTGTACGAGGTGTTTTACGCGGGGTATCTGTTCCTGCGGCTGATCACCGGGGCGATACTGGTCTACTGTGTGCTCAGCTGGTTCCGGCCCACCTTCCGGGCCTTCGACCTGCTGGGGCGGTTCATCGAGCCGTTCGTGATGCCCTTCAGAAAGCTGTCCATGCGGCTGATGCGCTACTTCCGCGCGCCCATCGACTTTTCCTTTCTGCTGGCGATGATCGGCTACCAGGTGCTGGAGCGGCTCTGGTGGCGGCTGTACTACCTGCTGGCGCGGCTGGGATGACGCGCGGCCCAGGCGCTCAAACATGGCAAATGATTGAAACGTGCGTTAAGTTGCAGGAATCTGGCGCCGGTTGGCGAAGAGATATAGGATAGCATTCGTGAAATACCATTGCGATGAAAGGACGGTTTTCGAAATGGCGATCAGCGTAAGGGAGATACAGGAGAAGGAATTTGGCACGCAGGCGACCGGCGGCTACAATATCGAACAGGTCGATGATTTTCTGGATGAGATTTCCGAGCAGATGGCCGCGCTGGTGCGCGAGAACCTGGAGCTGAACCGGCAGATCAAGGGCTTGGAGGCCGATCTGCAGGCCGCCCGCACCGCCACCGAGGCCGCCGAGGCCAAGGCGCCGGACTATGACGAGAAGAATTACTTCCAGAACCTGCAGAACGCCATGCGGGAGTCCCTGATCGGGGCCCAGCGCATCGCGGACGAGACGATGGAAGAGGCCAACCGCAAGGCCCAGAAGACGGTCAGCGACGCCCAGGCCCAGGCCGACCAGATCACGCTGGCCGCCCGCGAGAAGGCCGACACGCTCATCAGCAAGGCCCAGAAGGACGCGGAAGATATGGCCGCCGACGCCAAGACCCGCGTGGAGACCCTCGAGGCCCGCTACGAGGCGCTGAAGACCTCCGCCGCCAGCTTCAAGGCCGATTTCACCCGCATACTGGACCAGCAGGCCGCCGCGCTGCGCGAGAGCAACGGGCTGTTCTGACGGAATGACTGCGCAACAAAGGGCGGCCCGCACGGGCCGCCCTTTGTTGGAGCAGTGGATACTCTCGTTTTCCGGCATAATCTTCCAAAATCCGTCCATCCTAACCCTCAGGGGGGATGGCCGTGACGGGGCGGGACAGGGCGCGGATCGACCGCTTGATCGACACGCTGGAGCGCATGCGCCTGGACGAATATCTGGAATACGCGGGCAACCGGCGCAGGCTGATCATGAACAGCCTGATCGGCGGCGCGTGCCGGGGCCTGGGCTTCACGCTGGGCGTGTCGGTGCTCAGCGCGCTGTTGGCGCAGGTGCTGCGCGCGCTGGTGGTGGAAAACATACCGCTGCTGGGCGGATTCCTGGCCCAGGTCATCCGCGCGATCGAAGCCAGAATGTGAGTCAAGGAACCTGTCCCCGTGACTCACTTTGAGTCACGGGGACAGGTTCCTTGACTCACGGAGGTTCAACGATGCGATTGAAACAGGGCTGTAAGGGCGTATGGATCGCGGTGGCGGCGGCGCTGGCCGACCGGCTCAGCAAGGTGGCGGTGGCGAAGCTGGCCCGGGGCGGCGGCGCGCTGATCCCGGGGCTGGTGAACCTGAGGCCGGTGGTGAACCGGGGCATGGCGTTTTCGATGCTGTCCGGCCAGGGACTGTTGCTGGCGGCGCTGACCGCGGTGATCGTGATGGCGGTGACGGCCTGGCTGCTCATGAAGCCCGACGCCCCCGCCGTCCAGCGGGCCGGGCTTTGGCTGGTCGTGGGCGGCGGCCTCGGCAACCTGTACGACCGGGTCACCGCCGGGGTCGTGTCCGATTTCATCGAGCTGGCCTTCGTGCGCTTCGCGGTGTTCAACGTGGCCGACATCTGCATCTGCGCCGGCGCGGCGCTGACGGTCGTCGGGGCGTGGATCGCGGAGGGACATAGGGAGTAGGGAACAGGCAATAGGGAAGAGGGAACAGGGAACAGGGTACAGGGTACAGGGTACAGGGAACAGGGAACAGGGGGCACACATGAGCGAAGCGCGGGTTTTTGAATCTACGGTGCCGGAGACGGGCGCGGGCGAGCGGCTGGACGTGTTTGCCGCGGCGCTGGCCGGCGTCACCCGTTCGCGGGCGGGGGCGCTGATCCGCGAGGGCCGGGTGACGGTGGACGGCGCGCCCCAGGCGAAGGCGGGCTTTGCGCTGAAGCCGGGCATGGCCGTGCGCGTCGCGGTGCCCGAGGCGGCTCCGGCGACGGCGGTGGCCGAGGACATCGACCTGGACATCGTGTATCAGGACGACGACCTGGCCGTGGTGTTCAAGCCCTCCGGCATGGTGGTGCACCCGGCGGCGGGCAACGAGCGCGGCACGCTGGTGAACGCGCTGCTGAAGCACCTGGACAACCTGTCCGGCATCGGCGGCGAGATCCGCCCCGGCATCGTGCACCGCATCGACAAGGACACCTCAGGGCTCTTGCTGGTGGCGAAGAACGACTTCGCCCACGTGGCGCTGTCCGAGCAGATTCGGGCTCACACGGTCAAGCGCGCCTACCGGGCCGTGGTGATCGGCGGTTTCCGGGAGCCCTCCGGCACGGTGGAGGGGCCCATCGGGCGGCACCCCACCGACCGCAAGCGCATGGCCATCGTGCCCGGCGGGCGCGAGGCCGTCACCCACTGGGCGGTGCTGACGCCGCTGCGGGGGGCCACGCTGATCGAGGCGCGGCTGACCACCGGCCGCACCCACCAGATTCGCGTGCACATGGCCTCCATCGGCCACCCGGTGCTGGGCGACCCGGTGTACGGGCCGAAGAAATCCCCGTATCCCGTTCAGGGCGGACAGCTGCTGCACGCCTTCCGCCTGGGCTTTACCCACCCCCGCACCGGCGAGGAGATGCTGTTCGAGGCTCCGCCCGAGCCCAGGTTTACCTACTGGGTGGAGAAGCTGAGGGTATAGGGAGTAGGGAGTAGGCAGTAGGGAGTAGGGAATAGATAGTAGTAACAAAAATCTTTCAATTATTTCCAGAATATTACAATTAGGCTTGAAAGTTGCCCTCATCCTGTGCTAAAATGGATGCACCATTTTGAGGATGGGGGATTATTGACCATGCGA
The DNA here is from genome assembly GCA_902777335.1 of uncultured Eubacteriales bacterium. Taxonomy (GTDB): domain Bacteria; phylum Bacillota; class Clostridia; order Christensenellales; family Aristaeellaceae; genus UBA2862. Next base: position 10,047 of record CACYTF010000044.1, on the reverse strand, counting down.
TTCAGACGCATACTCTGCGCGGTACTGCTGCTGGTTCTGGTGGCGGCGGCGCTGCCCCTGCCGGGCGAGACGGCCCTGGCCGCGGCGCGATATTACATAACGGTGGACCTGACCAACCAGATCGTCACCGTATACGACAACGGCAACACCACGGAATCGGGCATCGCGCGCCAGATGATCTGCTCGTCGGGCCGGGCGGCCACGCCCACGCCGGTGGGCACCTACACGCTGCCCGGCAAGTCCTACGCCTCCGAGCGCACGGAGTGGTACTACTTCTCCAAGTACAACTGCTACGCCAAGTGGGCCACGCGCATCGTGGGCGGCATACTGTTCCACTCGGTGCTCTACACCGCCGCTAAGAAGGGCCCCACCAGTTCGTCGGTGAATGCGCTGGGCGGGCAGGCCTCCCACGGCTGCGTCCGGCTGCGGGTGGCGGACGCCAAATGGATCGCCGAGAACTGCCCCGCCGGCACCCGGTGCCGCATCTACAAGAGCGGCAAGACCAACTCGGACCTGCGCAAGCGCCTGCTGAACAAGAGCTTCTCCCGCGCCAGCGAGAGCTACGACCAGTTCATGGGCCGCAAGACCGAGCTGCTGGCCCGGGGCAGTCGGGGCGACCTGGTCACACGGCTGCAGAAGCGGCTGAAGGCGCTGGGCTTCCTGAACGACGTGGCGGACGGCATATTCGGCGCCAACACCGAGACCGCCGTGAAGCGCTTCCAGGCGGCCTGCGGCCTCACGCAGAACGGCGAGGTCCGGCTGCCGCTGTGGAAGGCCATATTTGCCGACAGCGCGCCCACCGGAACCTGGGTGCCGCTGTCCAGCGGCATGGAAGGCCCGGCGGTGGCGGCGCTGCAGGGCGCGCTGATCCGGCTGAAGCTGTATGAGGGCGCGGCGGACGGCGATTATGACGACGACACCGTCCAGGCCGTCAAGCGCTACCAGACCTGCTTCACCGAAGACAGCGCGACCGGCAAGGCCAACGCCGCGCTGCAGCGGGCCATATTCGCCCGGGCGGACAGCGTGGCCGAGGCGTTCGGCGACCGGGAGTACCAGCTGGTGTCCGACACGGTGGAGGTCGAGCTGGCGAAGGTCCGCGGCACGTCCACGGCGAAGCTGTATGCCAAGGGCAAGTCCTCCTCGAAGGTGCTGGCCAAGCTGAAGAAGAAGACCGTGGTCAGCGTGCTGGATCGGAAGTCGAGCTGGTCGAAGGTCCGGTACCAGGACGTGACCGGCTACATCAAGAACAAGTACCTGAAGTTCTACACCGGCACCGCCGAGGTCTACTCCTACGCGGACCTGACCGAGCCCACGGCCACGCCGGAGATCCTCATTCCCACGGCGGAGCCCACGGCCACGCCGGAGATCTTCATACCGACGCCGACGCCGGAGATCTTCATACCGACGGTCCAGCCGACGGCCAAGCCCACGGCGACGCCCGAATCGACGACGGAGCCCACGGCCACGCCCGTATCGATCGCTCAGCCCACGGCCACGCCCGAATCGACGGTAGAGCCCACGGCGACGCCCGCCTGGGACTGGACCTTCGTGCTGGGTCCGGAGGGCGAACCGGCCTCAGAAGACGCGCCCGACCCCGCCGCCGCCGGCGATGAGGCCGGCGTGGGCGAGGTCACCATGCCCCTGACCGGCGACAACACCCACGCCCCGGCCTACGCGGTGATCAAATCGGACGGCGCGCCGCTGTACGCGCTGCCCGACGCTGGCGCGACGGTGCTGGCCACGCTGCCCGGCGACGCGGGACTGCAGGTGCTGCGCCTGGAGGACGGCTGGGTCACCGTGCTGTACCGGCAGGGCGCGGCCTACCTGCGCCTGGAGGACGTTCGTCTGGCCGACGCCGCGCCGCGGTTTGAGCCCGGCCTGGAGGCCGCCGAACCCACCCAACGGCCCGACGACGGCGGCAACGGCCTTCAGATCGAGGTCGAAGACGCGCCGCAGGAGACGGACGGGCTGACGCTTGAAGAGGAAGTGATCCCATGAGCCGGTTGGGCGATACGATACGCGCAGCGCGCCTGAAGGCGAAGCTGACGGAAAAGGCGCTGGGCAAGAAGTGCGGCCTGGCGGAGAGCTACATCCGCGACCTGGAATCCGGGCGCAAGATCGTGTCCGACGAGCAGGCCCAGCGCATACTGAAGGCGCTGGGGGTGGCCAACCCGGTGTCCACCGAGCTGGACGTGGCCGCCGAGCCGCCGGTGAAGCTGCGGCCGAAGCCCCGGGCCTACGTGCTGCCCGTGGAGCAGCAGGCCGAGAACGCCCGCAGGGCCGAGGAGGAGTCCTCCGACGCCTGGCTGGACGCGCTGGGCGGCGTGGTGAAGCGGGTGCCGGTGATGGCGCCGGACGGCCTGGTGATCGACCACGTGCTCACGCCCATCGTGGGCGGCAAGATCGAGGGCGGCGCGCCGGACAAGGTGCTGTACTACCGCTGCCCGGACGACATGCTGCGGGGCTTCCGCGTGCACGCGGGCGACCTTTTGCTGGTGGTGCCCGCGGCGAAGGTGGAGGACGGCGCGCTGATGCTGGTGGAGTACCGGGGCGAGCGCACGGTGCGCAAGCTCATGAAGCTGGACGGAAACCGGATCCAGCTGCAGGCCTTCGACCACGAGTTCACTTTCGACGTGGCCCCCGCCGCCGAGGTCAAGGTGCTGGGCCGGTGCGTGACGCTGACCCGGAGGATATGACATCATAGCGAAAGCGGCCCCCGGCAAATTTCCACTTGCCGGGGGTCGCTTTATATGTTAATATATCATACAGAGGTATTATGCTCCCGCGCATCGGGAGGAGAAGAGGGGATCGACATGAATCAAGTGAAAAAGCTCTCCACGGGCAAGGTCTGGTGCTTTGCCGTGGGCCAGTTCGGCTGGTCGGTGCTGGCGGCGCTGATCTCCAGCTGGCTGGTGAACTACTATCAGCCGGACCTGGCCACCCAGCAGGCGGGCCAGCCCATATTCATTCCCCAGGGCCTGGCCATACTGGGCGTCATGACCATACTGGGCGCGATCACGGCCTTCGGGCGCATATTCGACGCCGTCACCGATCCGCTGATCGCCTCGATGTCCGACCGCTGCAAGAGCCGGGACGGCCGGCGCATACCGTTCATGCGGGTGGCGGCGATACCCTTCGGCCTGGCCTGCATCTTCACGTTCTGGAGTCCGGTGAGCGGCGAGAGCTGGGGGAACGCGGCGTTCCTGTTTTTGATGCTGATGCTGTTCTACCTGTTCATGACCATGTACTGCACGCCCTACAACGCCCTGATCCCGGAGCTGGGCAGCGATCAGAAGACGCGCATGGCCATATCCACCTCGATCTCGTTCACCTACATCGCCGGCATGGCGGTGGCCTACGTGGCCCCGGTGATCTGGGGCGCGCTGCAGGGCATGGGCATGGAGCGCGTGACAGCCATACGCACCACCTTCACCGTGATTTCGGTGATCGGCATCGCCTGCATGTTCGTGCCGGTGTTCACGATCAAGGAGAAGGAATACGTGCAGGCCGCGCCCTCGGAGTCCAAGGCGCTGAAATCCCTGGCCGCCACGTTTAAGAACCACGACTTCCGCGTGTTCGTGGCCTCGGACATCGCCTACTTCCTGGGCATCACCATGTTCCAGACGGCGCTGCCCTTCTTCGTGACCTCGCTTCTGAAGCTGGACGAGAGCATGAGCACCGTGTACTTCGTGCTGATGACCGCGCTGTCGGTGCTGTTCTACATTCCCATCAACAAGCTGACCCCCAAGTTCGGCAAGAAGAAGCTGATACTGTTCGCGTTCACCGTGTTCACGATCAGCTTTGTGTACACCGCCTTCTTCGGCGACAGCCTGCCCATACCGCCGGCGGTGCAGGGCTACATACTCTGCGCGGTGGCGGCCCCGGCCATGGCCATATTCGGCATACTGCCCCAGGCCGTGGTGGCGGACATCTCTGAGTGCGACGCGCTGGAGACCGGCGAAAACCGCAGCGGCATGTTCTTCGCCGCCCGCACCTTCGCCTTCAAGCTGGGCCAGTCCATCGCCATGCTGCTGGTCACCGCCTTCGCCACCATCGGCCAGGAGACCGGCGCGGGCTACCGCATCACCGCCGTGGCCGCCGCCGCCGTGTGCGTGCTGGGCGGCGTGCTGTTCATGCTGTACAACGAGAAGCGGGTGTATGCGAAGATATTGAAGAGATAGGGATTAGGCAATAGGCATTAGGGAGTAGGGAACAGGGAACAGGGAACAGGGGACAGGGAACAGGGAACAGGGTACAGGGAACAGGGAACAGGGGACAGGGTACAGGGAACAGGGAACAGGGAACAGGGGGGTTCATATGTCTGACGCGCGGTTCAATCCGGACGGGCTGGTGCTGTCCGGGGATTATCTGAATACGATGGAGGGCTCGGTGCTGCCCTATTTAGCGGCGCGGCGCGCGGAGGTCCCCGTGAAGGGGGACGGCGACAGGCCGCTGTACTGTTGCCGCTACGACGCCGGCAGCGCCGCGGCGGGCACGGTGCTGATCGTGCACGGCTTTACAGAGAACGCCGACAAGTTCGCCGAGCTGATCCACTCGCTGCTGCGCAACGGCTACAGCGTGGTGGCCTACGACCAGCGCGGCCACGGCCGGTCCTGGCGCGACCCGATGCTGGGCGACGTCTCCCTGACCCACGTGGACCGCTTCGAGGAATACGTGCGGGACATGGAGATCGTCTGCGACCGGGTGCTCTCCGGCATGCCCCGGCCCCACCTGCTGTTCTGCCATTCCATGGGCGGCGCGGTGTCGGCGCTGTACATGCAGGCGCATCCAAACGCCTTCGACCGGGCGGCGATGTGCGCGCCGATGATCCAGGCGGACTTCCACATGCCGCTGGCCGCGGCGAAGATGATGTGCAGTGCCATGGCGCTGGCGGGCAAGGGAAAGGCGCGCATCGCCGCCTCGAAGCCCTACGCCGGGCCGGAGGACTTCGACACGTCCAACGCCACGGGCCGCGAGCGCTTCGACTGGTACGACGCCGTGAAGGCCGCCAACCCCGCCTTCCACAACAACGGCCCCACCTACAGCTGGACGGGCCAGGCCGTGCGCGCCACCGGGCTGATCCTGGCCCCCGGCGCGGTGGAGAAGATCGAGACCCAGGTGCGCCTGTACACCGCCGCCCTGGACGGGACCGTGCTGCCCGGCCCCCAGGCCGATTTCGCCGCGCGCCTGAAGCACGGCGAGCGCATCGTGGTGGAGGGCGCGAAGCACGAGATCTACCGCTCCAATGACGACGTGCTGTTCCCCTGGTGGCACGGAATCCTCGCGTTCTACCGGGGCGCGTAAAGCGCTTCGCCTTACACAACATTAATACACCCGCCGCGTTTCCCCCCCTTGAAGCGCGGCGGTTTTTCTTTTATAATAGAATATGGAATAATAGGTGTAAGGGGGCGCGCTCTGACATGAATTGGATCGCAAGTGCGGCCTTCGGCATGGAGGGCATGACCGGGCGCGACCTGAAGCACATGGGCATGCAGGGCGTGCGGGTGCTGGAGGTCGGCGGCGCGGAATTCGAGGGCTCCTTTGAGGACGCCTTCCGGGCCAGCCTGTGGCTGCGCACCTGCGACAGGATACTGCTGGTGATGGGCCGCTTCAGGGCCACCGCCTACGAGGCGCTGTTCCAGGGCGTAAAGGCCATCGCCTGGGAAAAGCTGCTGCCCGAGGACGCCGCCTTTCCCATCCGCGCCAAGTGCGTGAAGTCCCAGCTGATGAGCCCCTCCGACGTGCAGAAGATCGCCAAGCGCGCCATGGTGGAGCGCCTGAAGTCCGCCTACGGCGCGGACTGGTTTCCCGAGACCGGGGCCACGTTTCAGGTGGACGTTTCCATCCGCAACGACATGGTCACCGTGGCGCTGAACGCCTCCGGCGAGCCGCTTTCAAAGCGCGGCTACCGCACCTGGAACGGCGAGGCGCCCCTGCGGGAGACGCTGGCCGCGGCGCTGGTGCTGCAGAGCGGCTGGCACCCCTGGCAGCCGCTGTACGACCCCTGCTGCGGCACGGGCACGATACTGATCGAGGCCGCGTTCATCGCGCTGAACCGCGCGCCGGGGCTGACCCGGAAATTCGCGATGGAGGCCTGGCCCTGTGCCCCCTACGAGGCCTTTGAGGCGATCCGCGCCGAGGCCCGGAAGAAGTTCGAGGAGGGCGGCAGGCGCCCGCTGACCGTCGCCGGCAGCGACATCAACCCCGAGGCCATCGAGCTGGCCCAGCGCCACGTGAAGCAGGCGGGCCTGGCCGGCCGCATCGCCCTTTCCGTAAAGGACATGCGCGACGTGACGCCCGGCGACGTGCCCGGCGAGGGCCCCGGCGTGTTCATCGCCAACCCGCCCTACGGCGAGCGGCTGGACAACGTCCGCGCCGCCCACGCCGTCACCCGCCAGCTGGCCGCGCTGCAGGACCGGTTCTCCGGCTGGACGCTCTGCGCCTTCAGCGCCGACACCGGCTTCGAGCCCGCCTACGGCCGCCGCGCCACCCGCCGCCGCCGCTATTACAACGGGCGGATCGAGTGTGAGTACAGGATTTTTGAAGCATCAGGGATGAAAAAATAGGAGATACAGCATGAAACCCATTTTCAACCGGGCGCCGCTGACGCCGAACACCATCGCACCGCTGCCGCTGGGGAGCATTCGCCCGGAGGACTGGCTGCGCCGCCAGCTGGAGCTGCTGCGGGACGGCCTGACCGGCAGGCTGGACGCGCTGTGGCCGCCGGAGGTCATCGGCGCGAACAGCGGCTGGCTGGGCGGCGACGGCGACTGCGGGGACCGCGCCCCCTACTATCTGGAGGGGCTGATCGCGCTGGCGTGGACGCTGGACGACGAAGCGCTGAAGGCCAAGGCCATGCCCTATGTGGAGTGGCTGCTGGCCAGCCAGCGGGAGGACGGGTGGTTCGGCCCCCAGGCCAACGCGGACTACTGGCCCCTGATGGTGGCGCTGCGGGCGCTGCGGCTGTACTTCACGGCCACCGGCGACAAGCGGGTGCTGGTGCTGATGGACCGCTTCTTCAAGTACCAGTATGCCAACCTGAACGACCACCCGCTGACCGAGTGGGCGGTGGCCCGGGGCGGCGAGAACATGGAGCTGGCGCTGTGGCTGTACAACATCACCGGCCAGAAGCACCTGATCGAGCTGTGCCGCCGGCTGCGGGGGCAGACGCTGGACTGGCCCAACTACTTCCACACCTTCGCCAACACCGTGCCCATGAGCAAGTCGCTGAAGTGGGAACGGCTGAGCGAGGCGCTGGACGAGGAGAAGAACGAGCCGCTGGTGGGCGAGAAGCGCCCCTATTTCCACACCCAGTATCACCTGTCTCACGGCGTGAACATCGCCATCGGGCTGAAGACCCCCGGCGTCGTCAACCTGTTCAAGTCCGGCTTCAAGGAGCAGGGCGGCTTCCGCTTCGGCTGGAGCAAGCTGACGCGCCACCACGGCGTGGCCAACGGCATGTTCACCTGCGACGCCCACCTGAGCGGCAACAACCCCATACAGGGCTCTGAGGCCTGGGCGGTGACGGAGCTGATGAACACGCTGGAGACGCTGCTGGGCCTGGGGGATTTCGCCCAGGACTATGCAGACCTCTTGGAAAAGCTGGCCTACAACGCGCTGCCCACGATCTTCAAGGGGGACATGACCGCCTGCCAGCGCTTCCAGCAGGTGAACCAGGTCAGGCTTTCCCGCGAGGAGCGCCCCTGGTACAACGGCGACGACGGCGCGAACCTGTTCACCGACGTGGGCGAGGCGGGCGCCGGCTCCGATCCCGCCAGCGACGGCGAGGCGGTCCACTGCCACGGCGGCTGGCCCCGCTTCGTGGCGTCGCTGTGGTACGCCACCGCCGACGGCGGCCTGCAGGTGGTCAGCTACGCGCCCTGCACCGTGCGCGCCACGCTGGACGGCGTGCCCGTGCGCCTGCGGGTGTCGGGCGGCTACCCCTTCCGCGACGCGGTGGACATCCAGATCTCCGTCAAACAGCCCTGCGAGTTCCCGCTGTATTTGCGCATGCCCGCCTGGACGCGCCAGCCGATGGTGTACCTGCCCGACGGCGAGATCATGCAGGTGCGCTCCGGCGACGTCACCTGCGTGCGGCGGCGCTGGCGCTCCGGCGACGTGATCCGCGTGGAGCTGCCCACGGTGCCGCGGGTGACGAAGTGGTACCACCAGTCCGGCGCGGTGGAGCTGGGTTCGCTGCTGATGGCGCTGCGGCCCGAGGCGCGCTGGCGCAAGAGCGGCGCGGCCTGGGAGGCGGAGGCCGCCAGCCCCTGGAACTACGCCCTGGTGCGGGACGAGCCCATGAAGGCCGTGTACCTCGAGGGCCCCGAGTCGCCCTTCGGCGCGGGCGAAGCGCCGGTGAAGGTGCTGGCCAAGGCCGTGCCGCTGGACTGGCCCCTGGACGGCGGCAGCTGCGCCAGCGTGCCCATGGTGCCCGTGATCCGCGAGGAGGACGCCCAAGTCATCGAGCTGACGCCCTACGGCGGCGCCGCCCTGCGCATCGGCCAGTTCCCGCTGGGCCGGGGAAAACACTGACCCCCAAAAATGGAGCGCGCCCCCGATTCTTTTGAATCGGGGGCGCGCTCTGTTTGGGCAACCGGCTACTTCATCCCAAACAGCGTCTCCATCGCGTAGGTCGCGCGCTTGGTGGACTGGGAGGTGCGGGCGGCGGGGGCCTCGAAGTTGAAGCAGAAGTAGTAGCCCGCGTCGTAGGCGCCGTCGGCGGTGTTCTCCACGTTTTTCAGGTAGCTGTGCACCGCGGGATAGCGGCTGGCCAGCTCGTACTTCAAAAACTGCAGCTGCCCCTCCAGCGTGGTGTAGTCCAGCCCGTACTCGTCGCAGTAGCAGATCAGGTTGTTCTTGCGCCCGGCGTGCCACTGGCAGATGCCGTAGCTGGTGCCGCCGTCGCCGTTGCAGTTCGGGTTGTAGCTGGATTCGTACTTGATGTTCGCCATCACGCCCATGGCCGCGGCCCGGTTGTAGCCGATCTCGCCGGTCAGAAAGGCGTAGATCGTGCGCTCGTTGCTGCCCTGGGCGAAGGGGTTGGCGTCGGCCTTCGCGGTATCGGCGCTCTTCTCGCCGGCCCGGCTGAGGGCGGACAGGCTCATGTAGCCCACGGCGCTGCCGCGCTGCACCTTGGCCAGATCGCCCTGCACGGCCACCAGCGTCACGCTGAAGCCCTTGTCCACGCGCACGGACTTCCCGGACATCGCCGCGCTGGCGTACACCTTCGCCGACTGGTTGGTCACCGCCGGCACGTTGACGGCCGTCATCGCCTCGGCGGGCGCTTCGGCGGGCTGGGTCTGCGCGCCGGGCTCGCTCAGGTGGCTGTAGGCCATGTAGCCCACCTTGCCGTCCCGCTTCACCCGGGCGACGCTGCCGTTTACCGCCAGCAGCTCCACCTGTTCGCCGGCGCTGATGCCGGTAGAGCGGCTGGAGGTGCTGGCCTTGCTGTAGACGCGGCTGTCCCGGTTGGCGACCATCGTCCGGCCCGTTTCCGCCTGGGCCTCCGACGCCGCGCGGGCCAGGTCCGACACGCGGGCAACGCCCGTCCTGTCGCCGCAGCGTATCATCACCGCGTCGCCCGACCGGGCCGTCACCGTGACCTGGGTGCCCTTCGGCAGCGTCCCCATCAGCGCGTAGGGGGCGCTCGGGGCGTATACGTTCATGGATTCCACCGAAACCACGGCCTGTACGGTGCTCTCCGCCACAGCGGCGGGCGCCAGCAGCGCCAGCACCGCCAGCGCGGCCAACAGCCTCGGGAATCGTATCCGTTTCATCATGACAAAGACTTCTCCAATGGTACAAAATCGCGGCGCAATGGCCTAAAATCGTAATAATTATACCATTATTGAAATACTTTGTCAATATCTGTTCATAAAATCAAAACAATCCGCCCTCCAAAATCATGGAGACGGTTCTCTGTGTCATTGACACAGAGAACCGTCGCCCTACTACAATATATTTGGTTGGAGTTTTGACAGCCAGTCAGAATGCTGACCATCTTGTTGCCTAAGCTGCTATAATGAGGATGCAAACGGTCTGGCG
>CACYTF010000043.1 GCA_902777335.1 uncultured Eubacteriales bacterium | reverse complement strand
TAAATTTGTCGTTCAAAACGTCGAAAACGTTACGGTATAGAGACCTTTTCTCTTGGAAACCAAGGGATTAGTAGCAACACTGTGCAAGTAAGGATTTATTCAAAAAACTTTGGAACCGCCATCTTCTAAACCTCCTAATACTCACCATCAAATACACTTTGCGGATTTAGTCCATCCATCTTGCAAAAGCCCCCTGCTGTTCGGCAGGGGGCCAAGCTTAACCGACTATTCGATTATTCCGCCGCCAGGCGCTCGTAGGAAGCGAGGCGATCCTCGGCGTCCTTCTGAGCCTCGGCGAACAGCTCCGGCGCGACGTCCGGGAACTGACGCAGCAGGGAGGCGTAGCGGTTCTCGCCCTTGATGAAGTCCTGATAGGAGGCCTTCGGGGGCTTGGAATCCAGGGTGAACTTCTTCTCGGCGGTGGGATTGAAGCGGTAGGTCTGCCAGTAGCCGGCCTCGACCGCGCGGGCAATCTCCTCCTGAGCCTGGTTCATCCGGATGCCGTGGTTGATGCAGGGCGCGTAGGCGATGATCAGGGACGGGCCGTGATAGGCCTCGGCCTCGGTCATGGCCTTCAGCACCTGGGTGGGGTCGCTCATGGCGACCTGCGCCACGTAGACGTAGCCGTAGGAAATGGCCATCATGCCCAGGTCCTTCTTCTTGGTGCGCTTGCCGGCTGCCGCGAACTTGGCGACCGCCGCGTGCGGGGAGGACTTGGAGGCCTGTCCGCCGGTGTTGGAGTACACCTCGGTATCCAGCACGAGCACGTTCACGTCCTCGTTCTGGGCCAGCACGTGATCCAGTCCGCCATAGCCGATGTCGTAGGCCCAGCCGTCGCCGCCGAAGATCCAGAAGGACTTCTTGGTCAGCAGGTCGCGATCATCGTAGATGGCCTTGCACAGCGGGTCGGCGTCGCAGCCGCAGTCCTTGCAGCTCTCGACGCAGGCCAGTACCTTCTTGCCGGCGGCCTTGGAGCCCTCGGCGTCGTCCTTGTCCTTCAGCCACGCCTTGGCGGCCTCCTGGAACTCGGCCCAGTCGGGGCACTTCTCGGCCAGCGCGGCGATGTTCTCAGCCAGCTTCGCGCGGCGCTGCTTGATGCCGATCTGCATGCCGAAGCCGAACTCGGCGTTGTCCTCGAACAGGCTGTTCGCCCAGGCGGGGCCGTGGCCGTCTTCGTTCACGGTGTAGGGGCAGGTGGGCGCGGAGCCGCCGTAGATGGAGGAGCAGCCGGTGGCGTTGGCGATGATCATCCTGTCGCCGAACAGCTGGGTGACCAGCTTGACGTAGGGGGTCTCGCCGCAGCCCGCGCAAGCGCCGGAGAACTCAAACAGCGGCTTCTTGAACTGGCTGTCCTTCACGGTCTTCACGTTCAGAGCGCCCTTGAACTCAGGCAGCTTCTGAGCGAACTCCCAGTTGGCCTCCTGGGCCGTCTGGGTGGACAGGGGCTTCATGACCAGCGCGGGGTCCTTCTTGCCGCCCTTGTTGACGGGGCAGACCTTGGTGCAGTTTTCGCAGCCGGTGCAGTCCAGAACGGAAACCTGCATGCGGTACTGATAGCCCTCGAAGGCCTTGCCCACGGCGGGCTTGGTCGCAAAGGCCTCGGGCGCCTTCTTGGCGGCCTCCTCGTCCAGCAGGTAGGGGCGGATGCAGGCGTGCGGGCAGACCATCGCGCAGTTGCCGCACTGGATGCAGCTGTCGATGTTCCACTCGGGAACCATCACGGCGATGCCGCGCTTCTCGTACTTGGTGGTGCCGGTGGGCACGCGGCCGGCCGGATCCAGCTTGGAAACGGGCAGCTTGTCGCCCTGCTGGGCCAGCACGGGCTCGATGAAGGTCTTGAAGTAGGGATCGTCGGTCACCTGCACCGGCTCGGCGCCCTTGGTGGCGTCCGCCCAGGCCTCGGGCACCGGGATCTCGACCAGGCCGGAGATGGCGATGTCGATGGCGTCCCAGTTCTTCTTGACGACCTCGTCGCCCTTCTTGCCGTAGGTCTTCTTCGCGTAGGCCTTCATGTACTCATCCGCCTTGTCGTAGGGGATGATGTCGGCCAGCTTGAAGAACGCCGCCTGCATGATGGTGTTGATGCGGCCGCCCATGCCGACCTCCTTGGCCAGCTTGATGGCGTCGATGGTGTAGAACCTGGCGTGCTTCTTCGCCAGCAGCTGCTTCATGGAAGCGGGCAGCTCCTTCTCCATCTCCTTGGCCGTCCAGGGGCTGTTGAGCAGGAAGGTGCCGCCGTCCTTCAGCGCGGACACCATGTCGTACTTGGTGACATAGGCCGGGTTGTGGCAGGCGATGAAGTCGGCGCTGTCGATCAGGTAGAAGCGCAGGTGGCTGATGGTGATGCCGCCGGACTTCTTGGAGTCGTAGGCGAAGTAGGCCTGCGCGTACTTGTCGGTGTGGTCGCCGATGATCTTGATGCTGTTCTTGTTGGCGCCGACGGTGCCGTCGGAGCCCAGGCCGTAGAACATGCAGGAGACGGTGCCCTTCGGGGCCACGTCCAGCGTCTCGCCCAGGGGCAGGCTGGTGTTCGTCACGTCGTCGATGATGCCCACGGTGAAGTGGTTCTTCGGGTTGGCCTTCTTCAGGTTGTCGAACACGGCCTTGACCATGGTGGGGTTGAACTCCTTGGAGCCCAGGCCGTAGCGGCCGCCCACCACCTTGATGTCGCCCTTGCCCGCCTCGAGCAGCGCGGAACAGACATCCAGGTACAGCGGCTCGCCCAGGGAACCGGATTCCTTGGTGCGGTCCAGAACGGCGATCTTCTTGCAGCTCTCGGGGATGGCCTTCAGGAAGTGCTTGATCGAGAAGGGCCTGTACAGGTGCACCTTGATCAGGCCGACCTTCTGGCGATGCTTGTTCAGGTAGTTCACGGTCTCCTCGATGGCGTCGCAGCCGGAGCCCATGCAGATGATCACGCGGTCCGCGTCGGGCGCGCCCACGTAGTCGAACAGGTTGTACTTGCGCCCGGTCAGCTTCGCGACCTTCTTCATCACCTTTTCGACGATGGCGGGGGTGGCGTCGTAGTACTTGTTGGCAGCCTCGCGGCCCTGGAAGTAGATGTCCGGGTTCTGGGCCGTGCCGCGCTGATGCGGATGCTCGGGGTTCAGGCCGCCCTCGCGGAAGGCCTTCACCTTGTCCCAGTTCACCAGACCCTTGATCTCGGCATAGCCGTCCTTCGGGTCGATGGCGTCGATCTTCTGGATCTCATGGCTGGTGCGGAAGCCGTCGAAGAAGTGCAGGAAGGGCACGGAAGCCTCGATGGCGGACAGGTGCGCCACCAGCGCCATGTCGGTGGCCTCCTGGACGGAGTTGGACGCCAGCATGGCGAAGCCGGTCTGGCGGCAGGCCATGACGTCGGAGTGGTCGCCGAAGATGTTCAGCGCGTGATACGCCAGCGCGCGGGCGGAGACGTGGAACACGCTCGGCATCAGCTCGCCGGAGATCTTGTACATATTCGGGATCATCAGCAGCAGGCCCTGGGAAGCGGTGAACGTGGTGGTCATCGCGCCCGCGGCCAGCGAGCCGTGCACGGCGCCCGCCGCGCCCGCCTCGGACTGCATCTCCGCCACGCGAACCGTCTGGCCGTACAGGTTCAGGCGGCCATGGGCGGCCCACTCATCGGCCACCTCGGCCATGGGGGAAGACGGGGTGATCGGATAGATCGCGGCCACGTCGCTGAATGCATACGCGACATGGCTGACGGCGGTGTTGCCGTCAACGGTAAGTTTGACGCTCAACGGAATGTACCTCCTTTTGGTTGAGTATGGATCTAAACCCTCGTATATTATTATAAGGATTTGAACGTACAAAGTCAAGGGAATGGAAGATGGGAATATATAAATTCTTGGTCATTGCTTCAATGTGCCAGCGATGCTATAATAATGTAAAAAAAGGGTTGAAACGCCATGAGAGCCACCTTCTTCGGCACCACCACGCTGCTGTTTGACGACGGCAGGGACCAGCTTCTGTTCGACGCCCACTTCACCCGGCCCTCGCTGGCGCGCTACATCTTCGGGCGGGGCGTCACCGACAGGGCCGTGGTGGACGAGCTGCTTCAAAAGCACCGGGTGGACCGGCTGCGGGCGGTGTTCATCTCCCATTCCCACCACGACCACGTGATGGACGCGCCCTACGTGGCAAGCCGCTGCGGCGCCGCGGTGTACGGCTCGGCCTCGGCGCTGAACGTGGCCCGGGGCGGCCATGTGCCGGAGGAAGCGCTAATGGAATTCAGGGGCGGCGAGACCTTTGACGTCGGCGGGTTTTCGGTGAAGGTCATACCCTCGCTGCACTCAAAGCCCACGATTTTGAACAACGACCTGGGCATGACCATCGACGCGCCGCTAATCCAGCCGGCGCGGCTGCGGGCCTACCGGGAGGGCGGCTCCTTCGACTTCCTGGTGACGGCGGGGGACGACAGGTACCTGATCCGCCCCAGCTTCAATTACATAGAGGGCCAATTGGACGGGATCCGCGCCGGCGTGCTGTTCCTGGGCATCGCGGGCCTGGCCAAGGCCGACGCCGCCACCGAGGAAAAGTTCTTCGCGGAGACGGTCGAAAAGGTGCGGCCCCGGCTGGTGGTGCCGGTGCACTGGGACAACTTCTTCTCCCCGCTGACCCGGCCCGCCCGGGGCATGCCGCGGCTGATCGAGAAGACGGAGGTCGCCCTCTGGCGGCTGGTCAGGGCCTGCGAGGCCCGGGGCGTCGACTGCGCCGTGCTGCCGCCCCGAGCGAGTATTACGCTATAGCGCCACGGGTTGAGCGTCGGTTAAAAATGTTGGAACAATTGACATTTACAAAAGCCGTTTTGTATGTTAGAATAGTTGTGGAGAATTATGCGCTTTCGCGGGAGCGGCCCAGGCCGCCTGCGGGGGCCCGCAAATCTAAAGGGGGTCGAGGATGGTGAAGGACACCTTTCGCGGCGGCGTACACCCAGCCGGCCACAAGGAGCTGAGCCGGGACGTGCCGCTGCGCGAATTCCTGCCGACGGGGGAAATGATTTTTCCGCTGTCGCAGCACATCGGCAAGCCGGCCAAGCCCATCGTGAAGAAGGGCGACGAGGTCCTGGTGGGCCAGCGCATCGCGGAGGCGGACGGCTTTGTCTCCGCCCACGTGATTTCTTCCTGCTCAGGCAAGGTCAAGGCCATTGAAAAGCGCCGGGTACTCACCGGCGCGCTGGCGGATTGCATCGTGATCGACAACGACGGCCAGTTTACCCCGATCCAGGACTTCACCCGGCGCGAGGACACCTCCAAGCTCACGGGCGACGAACTGATCCAGCGCGTGCAGGACGCGGCGATCGTGGGCCTGGGCGGCGCGGGCTTCCCCACCCACGTGAAGCTGAAGCCCAAGAACCCGGACGCGATACGCTTCGTGATCGCCAACGGCGCGGAGTGCGAGCCCTACCTGACCTGCAACGACCAGCTGATGCGCACCCAGGCCGCGGCCATCGTGGAGGGCCTGGAGCTGGTGCTGCGGCTGTTCCCGAAGGCCGAGGGCGTGATCGCCATCGAGCGCAACAAGCCGGAGGCCATCGCGGCCATGGATAAGGCCGCCAGCGGCAAGGCGAAGATCCGCGTGCTGGCCATGAAGACCAAGTACCCCCAGGGCGGCGAGCGCAGCCTGATCCAGGCCATCGCCGGCGAGGACTTCCCGATTTCGATGCTGCCGGCGGACGTGGGCTGCATCGTGGACAACGTGGGCACGCTCTACGCCATACAGCGCGCCTGCGCCTACGGCGAGCCGCTGTACGCCCACACGCTGACGCTGACCGGCGAGGCCGCGGCCAACCCGGGCAACTGGATCGTGCGCGACGGCACGCTGTTCTCGGAGCTGCTGGAGCACGCGGGCGGCGTCAAGAGCGGGGTCACGCTGAAGAAGGCCCTGATCGGCGGCCCGATGATGGGCATCGCCCTGGGCAGCCTGGACGTGCCCATCCAGAAGCAGAACAACGGCCTGACGCTGTTGGACGAGGACCCGAACGAAATCGCCGAGGCGAAGATGACGGCCTGCCTGCGCTGCGGGCGCTGCGCCACCGTGTGCCCGATGGGGCTGCTGCCCCAGCCGATGGCCGAGGCGGCCATCGCCGGCGACTACGAGCGCTTCGAGCAGAGGCTGTACGGCCTGGAGTGCATCCAGTGCGGCAGCTGCACCTACGTCTGTCCGGCCAAGCGGCCTCTGATGCAGACCTTCAAGCAGGCCAAATCGGAAATACAGGCGCGCAAGCGCGCAGAGGCGGGAGGTAAAAAATGAACAATATGCTGAATATCTCCTCCAGCCCCCACACCAGGGACAAATGGTCTACCAATTTCATCATGCGCGCGGTGCTGGTGGCGCTGCTGCCGGCGACCGTCGTGGGCGTCATCAACTACGGCCTGCACGCGCTGCTGGTGGTGCTGCTCAGCGTCGCCTCGGCCGTGCTGAGCGAATTCGCGTTTGACAAGCTCTGCCACAAGCCGGACACCTGGAAGGACGGCAGCGCGGCGGTCACCGGCCTGCTGCTGGCCCTGTGCCTGTCGCCCCGGGTGCCGCTGCCCCTGCCCGTGCTGGGCAGCATGTTCGCGATCCTGGTGGCCAAGTGCTGCTTCGGCGGCCTGGGCAAGAACTTCATCAACCCCGCCCTGGCCGGCCGCTGCTTTCTGCTGATCTCCTTCGGCAGCGCCATGTCCTCCTACGCGGTGGTGGACGGCGTGACCACCGCCACCCCGGTGGCGACGCTGCTGGCGGGCGGCTCGGTGGACGTCACGAAGATGTTCCTGGGCACCACCACCGGCGTCATCGGCTCTTCCGCGCTGGCGCTGCTGGTGGGCGGCCTGTTCCTGTGGGCGATGGACATCATCCACGGCCAGATCTGCTTCTCGGTGCTGGGCATGTTCACGCTGGTGATCGGCCTGTTCGGCGGCCAGGGCTTCAAGCCCGAGTACCTGCTGGCCCACATCAGCGGCGGCGGCGTGGTGATGGCCGCGTTCTTCATGGCCACCGACTACGTCACCTCCCCCGCCACCCCGCTGGGCCAGATGGTGTACGGCATGCTGATCGGCCTGCTGGGCGGCATATTCCGCCTGTTCAGCGGCACCGCCGACTCCTTCAGCTACTGCGTGATCACCGGCAACCTGTTCGTGCCGCTGATCGACCACTATATCATCTCCAAGCCCTTCGCCTACCGCCGTTCGGCCAAGCGCGGCCGCGACGCCGGGCCGGGCGCGCCGTTCTACAAGCGCATCCCCCGCCCGGTGATCGTGCTGACGGCCATCGCGCTGATCGCGGGCCTGGCCTTGAGCGGCGTGTACGCCATGACCAAGCAGACCATCGACGACCAGAAGCGCGCCGCGCAGGCCGCCTCCTACCTGGTGGTGTGCCCCGAGGCCGACCACTTTGACACCGACGAGGCCCTGGACAAGGCCATCGCCGGCCTGAACGGCGCGGTGTACGGCACCGACTTCGGCCGCGTCACCATCAACGAGGCCTTCGTGGCCAAGGACGCCGAGGGCAACACGGTGGGCCACGCCATCAGCGTGACCACCGGCGACGGCTTTGACGGCAACGTGACGCTGGCCGTGGGCCTGAACGCCGAGGGCGCGGTGAACGGCATCGCCTTCACCGAGCTGCACGAGACGCCCGGTATGGGCATGCGCGTGGACGAGGACGAGTTCAAGGGCCAGTTCAGCGGCAAGTCCGTCAGCCGGTTCACGCTGAACAAGGCCGGCGGCTCCACCGAGGACGACCAGATCGACACCGTCTCCGGCGCGTCCACCACCTCCGGCGCGGTGGTCAACGCCGTGAACGCCGCCCTCGACTTCTACAACAACACGGTGAAGGGGGGAGCCTGAAGATGAACAAGTACGTTGAGCGCCTGTACAACGGCGTGATCAAGGAGAACCCCACGCTGATCCTGCTGCTGGGCATGTGCCCCACGCTGGCCGTGTCCACCCGGGCGATGAACGGCATCGGCATGGGCCTTTCCACCACGGCGGTGCTGATCCTTTCCAACCTGGTGATCTCGCTGCTGCGCAAGACGATCCCGGACGAGGTGCGCCTGCCGGCCTACATCGTGATCGTGGCCTCGCTGGTCACGGTGACGGAGCTGCTGATCGAGGCTTACCTGCCCTCGCTGTACGAGGCGCTGGGCATCTACATTCCGCTGATCGTGGTCAACTGCATCATCCTCGGCCGCGCCGAGGCCTACGCCAACAAGCACACCCCGCTGCTGTCGGTGATGGACGGCATCGGCATGGGCATCGGCTTCACGCTGGCCCTGACCGTGGCCGGCCTGATCCGCGAGATGCTGGGCAACGGCACCGCCTTCGGCCTGCAGCTGCTGCCCAAGGGCATCGACCCCATCGGCATCTTCGTGCAGCCTCCGGGAGCGTTCCTGGTCATCGCCTTCATCATCGCCATCATGAACGCCATCGGCATCAAGACCCGCCAGCGCAAGCTGGTGGACGGCGGCTGCGACGGCCTGTGCGCCGGATGCACCTCCAAATGTGACAGGGAGGCGAGCGCGAAGTGAAGAACCTGATACTCATCATCATCAGCGGCGCGCTGATCAACAACGTGGTGCTGAACCAGTTCCTGGGCATCTGTTCGTTCCTGGGCGTCTCCAAGCAGATGAAGGCCTCCGCCAGCCTGGGCGGCGCGGTGATCTTCGTGATCACCATCGCCTCGGCGGTGGCCAGCCTGCTGTACACCTACGTGCTGGCCCCCCTCGGGCTGGACTTCATGAAGACCATCGTGTTCATACTGGTGATCGCGGCGCTGGTGCAGATCGTGGAGATGTTCCTGAAGAAGACCTCGCCGGGCGTGTACAAGTCGCTGGGCATCTACCTGCCCCTGATCACCACCAACTGCGCGGTGCTGGGCGTGGCCCTGACCAACGTGCAGAACGGCTACAACTTCATCGAGAGCGTGCTGTCCGGCTTCGGCACCGCGGTGGGCTTCACCCTCGCCATCGTGCTGCTGGCCAGCATCCGCACCCGCATCCGCGAGGAGGACATCCCCGCGCCGCTGCGGGGCGCGCCCATCGTGCTGATCTCCGCCGCGCTGATGTCCATCGCTTTCATGGGCTTCGCCGGCCTGTCGTTCTGACGAAGGGAGGGCCGACATGCAGATCATCATCATCACAACGCTGGTCATCGCCGTCATCGGCGCGGTGGTCGGCGCGGGCCTGGTATTTACCGGCAACAAGTTCCACGTGGACGTGGATGAACGGGAAACCGCCGTGCGCGAACAGCTGCCCGGCAACAACTGCGGCGCCTGCGGCTTCGCGGGCTGCGACGCGCTGGCCGCCGCCATCGCCAAGGGCGAGGCCCCGGTGAACGCCTGCCCCGTGGGCGGCGCGCCGGTGGCCGCGAAGCTGGGCGAGATCATGGGCACCAGCGCCGAGGCCCTGGAGCGCAAGGTCGCGTTCGTGCGCTGCAAGGGCACCTGCGAGGTCACCCACAACCAGGGCAACTACGTGGGCGTCATGGACTGCCGCAGCGCCGTGCTGGCGGGAATCAACGTCACCGACTGCACCTACGGCTGCCTGGGCTTCGGCTCCTGCGTCACCGTCTGCCCCGAAAACGCCATCCGCGTCGTCAACGGCGTGGCCACGGTCAACCGCAAAAAGTGCGTGGGCTGCGGCCTGTGCGTGAAGGCCTGCCCCCGCGGGCTGATCGAGCTGGTGCCCGAGTCCAAGCGCGTGATCGTGCAGTGCTCCAACCGCGACAAGGGCCCGCAGGTCAAAAAGGTCTGCTCCGCGGGCTGCATCGGCTGCGGCTTCTGCCAGCGCGTGTGCGAATCCGACGCCGTCCATGTGGAGGGCAATCTGGCCCACGTCAACTACGCCAACTGCACCCAGTGCGGCAAGTGCGCAGAGAAGTGCCCCGTGAAGGTCATCACCCCGCCGCCGGGCAACTGACCCGCCCGGTCGGAATGAGAAGAAGGGATGATAAATATGGAAAAGAAGACTATCGCCAAGCTGAGCATCTCCGCGGCGGCCATCGTGCTGACGGGGCTGTTCGCCTGCGGCGTGGGCCGCGGCGGGCCGGTCCAGTACCAGCTCCCCGCGCCCTACACCGCCGAGAGCACCAATAACTTCAGCACCGTGAAGGTGGAGGCCACCGTGGACGGCGGCAAGATCACCGAATGCGCGATCACCTCCTCCGGCGACGGCGACCTGCTCAACGACGCCATCCGCGAGGAGTGGGCCAAGTCCATCGTCGAGCACCAGACCGCCGACAACGACGTGATCTCCGGCGCGACGCTCACCTACTCCGCCGGCTCCGTGAAGGAAGCCACGGACGACATACTGGTGCAGGCCGGCCTGAAGGAGGCCGTCGAGGCCCCCGCCGAGACGGAGGCGCCCGCCGAGGAACCCGCTGAAGAACCCGCCGGAGATTCCGCCGAAGCCGCGGGCCTGAAGGACGGCACCTACACCGTCCGGAAGACCACCGACTTCAGCACCATCGACGTGTCCATGACCGTTGAGGGCGGCAAGGTCGCCTCCGCGAACATCGCCTCCGAGGGCGCGAACGACCTGCTGACCGACGACCACCGCAGCGCCTGGGCGCAGCAGATCGTCGAGAAGCAGGCGGTGGACGCCGTCTCCGGCGTCACCGTGTCCTCGAACGCCGTCCAGGAGGCCGTGACCGAGCTCATCGGGCAGGCTTCCGGCGGCGAGACCGACGAGAGCGACGCGAAGATCGCCGAGCTTGAGGCC
Source organism: uncultured Eubacteriales bacterium (assembly GCA_902777335.1). Lineage (GTDB taxonomy): Bacteria > Bacillota > Clostridia > Christensenellales > Aristaeellaceae > UBA2862. The sequence goes on along the minus strand of CACYTF010000043.1, from coordinate 19,121 downwards.
GCGCTGGCCGAGGCCCAGGCGCGCGCCGACAAGGCCGAGGCGCGGGTCGCCGAGCTGGAAGCGGCGGCCAAGGCCGAAGCCCCGGCGGCGCAAGATGAGCCCGGCCCGCTGACCGACGGCGGCTACGTCGTCGAGAAGAAGACCGACTTCAGCTCCATCTGGATGTTCATCTCCGTGGAGAACGGCAACGTTTCCTCCGCGCAGATCGCCTCCTTCGGCGACAAGGACCTGCTGACCGACGACATCCGCGACGCCTGGGCGAAGCAGATCGTCGAGCGCCAGGACGTGGACGCCGTCTCCGGCGTCACCGTGTCCTCCGACGCGGTCAGGGAAGGCCTGGCGGAGCTGCTGGAGCGCGCCGGCGGCACGAAGGCTGAGCCCGCGAAGGCCGAGGCTGACCCCGAGGCCGAGGCCGCCGCGCGGGTGAACGCGATACTGCCCCGCATCGTCGCCACGATGGGCGATAATAAGGAAAACAGCTACGTCACCGACTATCTGGAGCAGGACCCGTACCTCGTGAACATCTACGAGGGCTTCGGCTTTGCCAAGGACTACGGCAGCGCCCGCGGCCACGAGTACACGCTGGAGGACCTGGCCAAGACCCAGCGCCCCCACGCCAAGGCCAACTGCATCACCTGCAAGACCCCCGACCTGCACAAGATGATCGAGGAGCAGGGCGTGGCCGTGTACTCGATGCCCTACGACGAGGTCATGCCCCGGATGAAGAACAACGTCTCCTGCTACACCTGCCACGGCGCGGACACCGGCAACGGCGGCGCGCTGCAGGTGACCCACCAGTACGTGAACGAGGCCCTGGGCGACAACGCGGCGGCCATCAACCCGGCCACGCTGTCCTGCGGCCAGTGCCACATCGAGTACTACTTCACGCCTGAGGACAGCGAGACCATGATGCCCTACCACAGCGCCGAGGAGATGACCCCCGAGGCGATCCTGGCCTACTACGACGCCATGGACTTTGCGGACTGGACCCAGGAGAGCACCGGCACCCGGATGCTGAAGGCTCAGCACCCGGAGATGGAGACCGTGCTGCAGGGCAAGCACGGCCAGCTGCTCAGCTGCGCCGACTGCCACATGCCCACCGAGACCACCGAGGACGGCGTGGAATACCGCAGCCACAAGCTGGTGAGCCCGCTGGAGAACGAGGCGCTGCTGGAAAGCTGCGCCAAGTGCCACGGCGACACCGACATGGCGGCCTACGTGCGTGACATCCAGGCGAAGACCACCGCCCGCGAGACCCAGGTCGGCAACAAGCTGTCCAATATGAAGGACGCGCTGGCCGGCGCCGTCGCCTCCGGCAAGTGGAGCGAGGACGACCTGAACGCGGCGCGCAAGCTGCACCGCGAGGCCCAGTGGTTCTTCGACTTCTGCTACGTGGAGAACGCCGAGGGCGCGCACAACAGCGCGCTGGCCGAGCGCTGCCTGGACACCGCCGACGCCAAGATCGACGAGGCCCTGGCCGTGCTGGGCCTTGAGGTCGAGCCCGCCGAGGCAGACGCTGCCTCCGTGGCAGACGCCTCCGGCATTGAGCGGATGCTGAGGCCCAGGTCTGCCGCCGCGACCGCAGAGGCGGAAGCCGAAGCGGAGCCCGAGGCCGCCGAGGCCGTCAGCGCCGACGCGCTGCGCATGATGCGGCCCAGGCCGTAAACCGACGACGCGAAGGGGGGCGGGCCTGCGCCCGTCCCCCTTTCTTTTCAAAAACCATGCTGAAGAAAACCTGGAAGTTCCTGTGCTCGATGCGCTTCGCCATACTGCTGCTGGCGATACTGGCCGTGGCCTGCTCCGTGAGCAGCCTGATCACCCAGAACCAGAGCTACAATTGGTACGCCCAGCGCTATTCCGAGCGCACGGCGGCGCTGATCCTGGCGCTGCGCCTGGACGACGCGTTCCACAGCCCGTGGTTCATCGTCATCACCGCGTTTCTGTGCCTGAACCTCACGCTGTGCAACCTGATGCGCCTGCCGCAGCTGCTGCGCCGATTCCGCGCCGAGGGCGACGCGTCGAAGGCCCTGGCGGGGGAAGGCGACGTGTCCGCCAGCGGCGTTACCGACCCGAAGGCCGTGTTCGCGCGGCTGGGCATGCCCAAGCCCGCCGCCCTGAAGACGGCGGACGGCCGCGAGGCCCTGTTCGCGTCGAAGCACCGGGCGGGCCTGTGGGGCGCGTGGGTGTGCCACCTGGGCATACTGCTGCTGATCCTGGGCTTCGGCCTGGGCCAGATGACCCAGAAGCAGTACACCGTGTACGGCGTGCCCGGTGACTCGAAGCCCATCGGCGAAACCGGGTTGTACCTGACCATCGACGACTTCACCATCGACCGGCGCGAAGACGGCTCCGCGGCCCAGTACACCTCAATAGTCACCGTGACCAACACCGCCAGCGCCGGCCCCGCGGGCGGCAGCGCCGAGATCAGCGTCAACCACCCGGCCACGCTGTGCGGCATGAAGTTCTACCAGAACTCCACCGGCTGGGCCGTCACCGCCCACGTGCTGAAGGACGGCCAGCCGCTGCAGACGGGCGCGATCTGCGCCGGCGACTTCATGCCCATACAGGACAAGCCGGACTTAGTGGTCATGGTGAACACCTTCTACCCCGACTACGTGATGGTGCCCGGCGTCGGGCCCTCCACCGCCTCCGACCAGCCGAACAACCCGGCGGTGCTGTACTCGGTGTACTACCAGGGCCAGATGCTGGGCATGAACGCGCTGATGACCGGCGAGCCGCTGACCATCGACGAATACACCGTCGTGTTCACCGACCCCCAGCCCTACACGCTGATCCAGATCAAGGCGGACCGGTTCACCCCGCTGGCGCTGCTCGGCGGGCTGCTGACGATGCTGGGCCTGCTGTTGGCGTTCTACGTGCAGCCCGCCCGCGCCTGGGCCATCCGCGAACCCGAGGGCAGCTGGACCGTGTACGGCCAGTGCCGCAAGGGCGGAGCCATCTTCAGAGATAAATTCAGCGAGGCAACGAAGATTTCCGAAGGAGAATAACCATGCTACAGGTAGAAAACACGCTGTTCACCATCGTCATGCTGGCCTACTTCGCGGCGATGCTGTTGTACTTCGCGTTCATCGCGGTGAAGAAGGACGCGCTGGCGAAGGTCGCCGTGGGGCTGCAGGCGCTCGGCTTTGTACTGCACACGGCGGCGCTCGTCTGCCGGGGCATCGGCGCGGGGCGGCTGCCGCTGACCAACCAGTACGAGTTCGCCACCGCCTTTTCCTGGGGGCTGAGCCTGGTGAGCCTGATCTTCGTGATCAAGTTCAAGTTCCCGGTGCTGGGGGCCTTTGCCGCGCCGGTGACGTTCCTGGTGATCGGCTACGCCGCCATGCAGAGCCGCGAGGTCCGCGAGCTGATGCCCTCGCTGCGCAGCAACTGGCTGGGCTTTCACGTGTCCACGGCCATCATCGCCTACGGGGCCTTCGGCGTGTGCTTCGTGCTGTCGATCATCTTCCTGCTGCGCGACCGCATGAAACAGAGCGGCTTTCTGGCCCAGCACATCCCCGACAAGGAAAAGCTGGATCTGATCAGCTACCGCAGCGCGTCCTTAGGGCTGCTGTTTCTGACCTTCACCATCATCACCGGGGCCATTTGGGCCGAGCGCGCCTGGGGCAGCTACTGGTCCTGGGACCCCAAGGAGACCTGGTCGCTGGTCACCTGGCTGATCTACGCCGCCTACCTGCACCTGCGCCTGCGCCGCGGCTGGCAGGGCCGCGCCGCCGCCCTATTCGCCGTGGTGGGCTTCGTGTGCGTGATATTCACCTACATCGGCGTGAACACGCTGCTCCCGGGCGTGCACAGCTACGCGTGAGTGGTTGGGGAAACGGTCCCTATCACCATTTAACAATGATAAAATGGTGATAGGAACCGTCCCCCCAACCACTTTCTTTTTTTGTCCTTCTGGCTATGTATCAATATCGTTACACTACCGTCAGATACAGCGCTTCACCGTCAAAAAGAACATCAGTCGTCTGATTGCTGATCCTGCTGATATTGTGGATACAATCAATAAAAGTCTCACAGCCAACTTTCTCTTCACCGCTGAACAGGGTCACGACACGGGCAGTCTTTTCATCATTGTCCTTAAGCAGTTTTTCCCCACTTTCCTGAAGCCACTCATCCACCGGCCCTTGCGCCAGAATTGGAACCGAACCGATAAACTTACCGAGAGCCTTGCCTGCGTTGCCAATGCCTGCCATCACTTTCGTCTCCACAGATTCCGAAGCGTACTTCTTTATCATATCACGGCATTCTGAAAATTGTATTTGGTAGTGCCGGTTGTACTCCTGCGCAGTTGTCACCACCTGATCCAAGTATGCCTCTCGGAAGTTTCCAAGCAGCATCACATCAAGGAATGCTGCGAAAGAGAATAGATGCAACGCCATCCTGTAATTGCCAAACTGTTTGCCAAGTTCTGTAATCGCATCTTTGACAGCCTGATCCAGATGGAGCGCGGGCAGTTTCTCGATTGTCGCGGCTATCTGTTCCTGATAGAAAATGATATTCTTTTCAGCAGTTTGTTCGATGTCCAGTACCTTCATGTGATGGTTCTGCAGGTACTGTACGTTGTCCCAGTTGTGTTGATACCCGTGCAATATGCTGATCAGAACGTTCAGATTGGCCTGCTGCTCTGCCTGTTTGTCCTGCTCCAGAAAATCCATAATTCTCTGCTGGGTTTCCTGAATGCGGTCAAGCTTCTTATTGATTTCCATTAGAATCGCCGCCATAGCTGCCTGAGCTGCCAATGTTGCAGGATCAACAGCCACCAGTCTTGCTTGCGCCAGACCGCCGCCCTCTTTCACAATGCTACCCAGCGCCAGACCGGCATTATCGACAGCCAGATTGCCCTTCACGCCTGCGGGAAACACTACGCGTACCAGACTGCCATTGCCAACCTGATTGCCGGTTATAAGCGTCTTCAAGGTAGGAGCCAACTGCATGAGCGATCCACTGGTTAATACCGCCTCCGTAAAAGGTATCCTGACAGCTTTGCTCAGATTACAATCACGTTCCGCAATGGCTCTGGAAATGATGGCCGGTACAGTCGTACTGTCAGCAGGTTGAACCATAATCCCCTGGTCAGGTTTACTGTTGTCTGACCGGCCAAGAAGTTTATTAAACAGTCCCATGGTTTTGTCCTCCGAAATACAATAGCTTTGATCCGTTCAAACTGATTAATAAATTATTACGAAGCACCTCAAGGGCCTGCCTGATCTTCGTTGCCTCTGTATCATACTACGCCCCGTTTGCTTCATGCTATCGATCCTTCACGGTCATGATACCACGAAACCGCCGGGTTTTCAATCGGCATGGAGGAAAAATGGCGGCAGGAACCTCTCCCTCACCATCAATCAGAAAAAGTGCATGGAAAAGTGCAAAAATGGGCTGCTTTTTCTCCGGATTTGTGTTATGCGGATCGTTTGAGACAAAAACGCCCGTGGACGCCTGTATCCACGGGCGGATGATGCAGCGGTTCGAGCTGTATCTTATGCGTCAGCTTCCCGCCGGGCCCTCCATCAAAACGGATGCGAGATATTCGACATTCTCCTCGACGGGCCGCGTTCCGTCGATCCTGAGGATCGGACAGGCCACGGTCTGAAGCCAGCGGCGCACATGGTCTTCCGGCCTGCTGTCCACAACGGAAAACCATGCGCGCTCTTTGTCATACAGGTCGCCGCCCGGGAGGATCCTTGCGCCGAACTTCTGAAACGAGCGCTCCCTCACGCGCCGAAGCCGGACTGGCTTCGGCGCTTCAATCAGAACGATATGGTCCAGCGACGCGATGAGCTTGTCGCCATAGTCGCCCTTGACGGCGGCGAAAACGAAGCGATCGTTTTCGCGGATCCTCTCCTCTAAAAGGCGGATCACTTCTCCCTTGCTCCTGGGGTCGGAAAACAGATAGGATGGGTCGGTCTTTGGGAACCAGAGGTCCTCGCTGTCTATGAAATCGCATCCCAAGCGGTTCGCCAGCATTCTTCCCATCGTGCTCTTCCCGGTTCCGTTCAGTCCGCAAATCAGTATGCCCATCGTCTATGCCTCTCGGGATTCATGTGCCACACTGGGACCGATACCCTGCACGGAAAAATGAGTCAAGGAACCTGTCCCCGTGACTCAAGCCTCCCCGCCCGCAGGCGGGGAGGGGGACCGCTTGCGGGGGTGGGGGTCCTTCAACGTTCCGTCGTGCGCTGCGGTTCGCAAGGGGGGCCCTATCCCCCGCTTCGCGGGTACTTCCCCATTGACATGGGGAAGCTTTTGGACTTCGATCCACTGACTACTCCTTGCTTTCCCACTCAAACGGCACCACCGGCAGGCCGTCCGTGCCGAACAGGCAGGCGGCGGGGTCGTTCTGCCAGGCGTAGTCCACGGCCTTTGCCCCGGGCGCTTCCACGAGCAGCGCGCCTTCCGGGGTCACATGGGCGCGGGCCGGTTTGCCGTCCGCCCGCAGGCTGTCGGTTGTTCCGCGGATGGGCCCCAGGGGCTTTGTGAAGCGCAGCAGCAGGCCGCCCTCGGCGGGCGTCACGCCTTCCAGCCGCGGCGACCGCGCGCCGTCGCCCACGCCGTAGGCCAGCTTCAGCGCCGCGTCGGCCATGCGGCGGCCGGGCTCCTCCTTGTCCCAGGGGTGCAGGTCGCGGCTGTCGCCGCAGTCGATCAGGCACGCCAGCGCGCAGTCCGGCACCGCGTCGCACACGGCCTGCTGCGCCCGGCGGATGGCGGGCCAGTCCTCATTCGCGGGGTCGGCGGCGTAGTTGGGCAGCTGGGCCGCCACCACCGCCAGCCTGTCGTTTTTAAACACCTCGCGCCATTCGTCGATCATCCGCGCGAAGCGGGCGTCGTAGTGCTCGGCGTTGCCGGAGTCGGTCTCGCCCTGGTACCACAGCAGCCCCCGCGCGCCGTAGGGCGCGATGCGGCCCACCATGGTCTCCCACGGGCCGCCCGGGCGGCGCAGCATCCAGCGCCCGGTGGGCGGCGGCCAGGGGAAGTCCCCGGCCTTGGCCACGATCTCCTCCGCCCGCACGCCGGGTTTTTCCGCCTTCATGGCCCCGGCGACGTCGCACCAGGCCTGCACCCGCGCGGCGTAGGCCGCCTCGTCCTTCTCAAATTGCTCGTCGGTCACCTGCGCCACCGCCGCGTCGTGCTTCGCCAGCATCTCCGCGCCGCCGGGGGTTTCGGCCAGGGCCTCGCGGCTCATCCAGTTGGAGATCTCGGTGCCGCCGATACAGCAGATCAGCATGCCCACCGGCACGCCCAGCGCCTCGCGCAGCCGGCGTCCGGCGTAGTAGGCCACGGCGCTCACGTCGCCGCATTCGCCCGGCGACAGCGGCAGCCACTGGGTCTCCCGCTCCCGCGCCAGCATGGCCGCGTCCACCCGGGGCTCCTGATTGACGGTGTAGAAGCGCAGTATCACGTCGTCGCCGGTCGCCACCTGCTCCGGCCCGTGGGCGTCGTCCCGCAGGCGGAACTCCATGTTCGACTGGCCGCCGCACAGCCAGACCTCGCCGATCATCACGTCCCTGAACACCCGCGCGTCGTCGCCGCGGGCCACGCGCAGCGTGTAGGGCCCGCTCGCCTCCATCGCCGGAAGCTCGGCGCAGAACCGCCCGTCGGCCCCCGGCGCCGCCTCGACCTCGACGCCCGCCAGCGCCACGCGCACCGGGCCGTCCGCCTCGCCGAACACGCGGATGGGCATGCGGCGCTGGAGCACCATGTGGTCTGAAAAGACCGCCGCTACATTCAACATATTACCGTCTCCCGATTTCAGTGTCGCTCTCGGTCACGTCGCTGTGGGCCTTGATGTAGTCCACCAGCGCGTCCACCTCCGTGAAGGCCAGGGCCAGATAGGTGTCCGCCGCGCCGTAGTAGATGGCGATGCGGCCGGTGTCCGGGTCCTGCAGCGTGGCGCAGGGGAAGCACACGCTGGGCACGAAGCCCCGCTCCTCGTACCACGCCTCGGGGGTGATCAGGAAGTTCTCACAGCGGTACTTCACGCGGCTGGGTTCGTCGATGTCCAGTATCGCCGCGCCGAAGGAATACACGAAGCCCGAGCAGGTGCTGGACGCGCCGTGGTAGAACAGCAGCCAGCCCTCGCTGGTCTCGATGGGGGCCGCGCCGCTGCCGATTTTCACCGACTCCCACCACTTGCCGCCGGGGGACATCACGTGGCGGTGTTTGCCCCAGAAGGTCAGATCCGGGCTCTGGCTCAGCCAGATGTCGCCGAAGGGCGTGTGGCCGCTGTCCGAGGGCCGGGAGAGCAGCTGGTACAGGCCGTTGACCCTCCGGGGGAACAGCACGGCGTTGCGGTTGAAGGGGATGAAGGGGTTTTCCAGGCGGGTGAAGGTCTTGAAGTCCTTCGTACTGGCCATGCCGATGGCCGCGCCGTAGTTGTCCTGGCACCACATGGCGTAGTAGGTGTCCTCCACCTTCACCAGCCGCGGGTCGTAGGCGTAGCGCGGCATCAGCGGTTCGCCGTTCTCGTCGGTGAAGGGCACCTTCTCGGGGTCGATGTCCCAGTGGATGCCGTCGCGGCTTGTGCCCATGTACACCATCGGTATGCCGTTCAGCCGCTCGCCGCGGAACACGGCGATGTAGCCGCCCTCCCAGGGCGCGGCGGCGGAGTTGAAGATGCGCGCGACGCCCGGGATCGGGTTGCGGTTTATGATCGGGTTCTCTGAATAGCGCCACACCGGGGAATCGTGGGTGTCGCCGGCGGGACGGTCCTGCCAGGGGATGTTGGGCAGGCTGGGGCAGTTCAGGATCTTGACTTTGCTCATGGTTTGAATCCTCCGATTGTTGTATAATGATATTTTAGCCCTTCACCGAGCCGTTGGCAAGGCCCGCGTACACCTGCTTCTGGAAGAACAGGAAGATCAGCAGCGACGGGATCAGCGTCAGCAGCACGCCGGCGCAGATGATGTTGTAGCTGCTCTTGAACGGGCCGGAGAAGGAGTACAGCGCGGTGGAGATGGTCCGCCAGGTGTTGGATTGCAGGTACAGATTGGCGTTGTAGTATTCGTTGTACACGCCCACGCCCTTCAGCACCGCCACGGTCACGATGGCCGGCTTGGTCAGCGGCAGCAGGATCTTGAAGAACACGCCGAAGTACGTGCAGCCCTCCAGCACCGCGGATTCGTCCAGCGCCACGTTCAGATTTTCAAAGAACTGCAAAAAGATGTAGATGGAGATGACGTCCGTGCCGCTCATCAGTATCATGTAGCCCACGATGCTGTTCAGCAGGCCGAAGCTCTTCATGATCTGGTAGGTGGTCACCTGCATGGCGATGCCGGGGATCAGCGTGGCGATCATGAACAGGTTGCGGATCAGGTTGTTGCCGGGAAAGGCGAAGCGGTTCAGCACGTAGGCCAGCATCGAGCCCATCATGACGCTGACGGCCACGACCACGATGACCACGCCGAAGGAGGTCAGAAACGCCCGCAGCATCTCGCCCTCGACCCACACCTGGCGATAGTTTTCAAAGTTCAGCCAGTTCGCCGGCGGCGTCATGGCGTTGGTGGCCGCGTACTCCTCGGCGGACTTGAACGACGTCATGAACGACGACGCGATGGGCAGCAGCGCCACGAAGCTGGCGAAGATCAGCGCGAAGTACTCCAGGAACCGGATAACGCCCCGCTTGACGCGCGCGCCGGTGTTGGAGGCGATGACGGAGGCGGTGTTGTTTGCCATGTATCTCTCCCCCTTCCCTTACCACAGCGCCTTGGCCTTGTTGGACTTCGCGTTGAAGGTGTTGTCGGAATCCTTCATCACGAAGCGGAAGAACAGGCGCTGGCCGGCGGTGAACAGCAGGATCAGCGCCATCAGCACCATCGCCATGGCGCAGGCCTGGCCCACCTTGCCCGACACGTGGGCCATCTGGTGGATCTTGATGAAGAAGGTGGCCGTGCCGTTGGCGCCCATGCTGCCCACCACGTAGGCCGGCTCGAAGGCCGAAAGCGAGCCGGTGATGGACAGTATCAGGTTCAGCATGAACACCGTCTTGATGCCCGGCAGTATGATGTGCCGGAACTGCTGCCAGCGGTTCGCGCCGTCGATGGTGGCCGCCTCGTACAGCGTGGGATCGATGGAGGCGATCGCCCCGATGAACAGCACCATGTTCTGGCCGCAGTATTTCCACAAGCTGGTGAACACCAGCGACCAGTTGTTCACCGACTGGTCGCGCAGCCAGTAGGGCAGCTTTTCAAGGGGTATGCCCACGGCCTGCAGCGCCGAATCCAGCACAAAGCCGCGGGTGTAGAAGTATTTGAAGATGTAGCCGATGGCGATGCCGTTCACCAAAAACGGGAAGAACATGGCGGATTTGAACAGGCCCGCGCCGCGGATCCGCTCCAGGCTGAGTATCGAGGCGAAGAACAGCGCCAGCGAAAGCTGGACGACGGCGCCCGCCATGTAGTACAGGCTCAGCAGCATCGCGTCCACGTATTCCCGCTTGCCGAACACCTTCAGGTAATTGTCCCAGCCCACAAAACCCTTGTTCTTGGTGTAGCTCATGTTGTAGAAGCTGAACTTGATCATCTTCACAAAGGGCCAGTACGTGAAGATCATCAACAGGGCCAGCGGCACGATGCCGAACGCGACGATCACCGCCACCTTCTGCCAGTTGATCCGCCTGCCGCCCGGAACGTACTGAGCGGTTTTCCTCATTGACAAGGATCGCACCTCCCGTCGGTCGTCGTGCAATGCCAAGGGGCGGAGCCATGAGACTTTCTCGTGGCTCCGCCCCATCAGAAGGTCTGACCGATCTACGTGGAACGGATTACCGGACCTCCACGCCCAGGGTCTCCTGCGCGTCGGTCCAGGCGGCGTTCCACTCGGCCATGATGTCGTCAAAGCTCTCGTCGCCGTTGAAGGCGTGCTCGATGATGGCCTGCACCTTGGTGTTGCCGCCGGCGTTCAGGGCCAGCTCGGACTCGCTGTTCATGTCGTTCATCAGGGTCTCCTCACCCGGCAGGGCGGGATCGTCAGACAGCATGTCGATGCCCTCGAAGGCCGCGTACAGCGCCGGATACTCGCCGTTCTTGTCGATCGGCACGCCGCCCTCGGCGAAGGTGAAGCCGCTCTCGTGGGTCAGCCACTTCAGGTAGTACATGGCGGCCAGCTTCTGCTCGTAGGTGCTCTGCACGTTGATGCCGAAGTTGTAGTCGCCGCCGGCGGGGGCGTACTGCTTGCCGTCGATGGTGATCGGGAACGCCATGTAGCCGATGTCCTCGGGCTTGTCGCCGGCTTCCTGCATCTGGGTGTAGGCCCAGCTGCCCAGCACCATGGTGGCGATCTCGCCGCGGTTCATCATGCCCTTGCAGCCTTCCCAGTCGGTGGTGGTGTAGTCTTCCTCGATCAGGCCGTTGGCCACGGCGTCATACAGGATCTTGTACACGGCGTAGGGGCCGGTCTGGTCGCCGCGGTCCGCGAAGGGGTTGGCGGTGTGGGGCAGGTCCTGGTTGAAGAAGCTGGTCTTGCCGGTGGCGGCGACGCCGATGTAGGCGTCCCAGGCGCCCATGGTCCAGCCCGCGGCGTAGTTGGTGTACAGCGGGATGGCGTCGGTGTTGTCCTTCACGGCCTGCAGCGCGGCGATGAAGGCGTCGGGGGTCTTGGGCAGCTCGGTGATGCCGGCGGCCGCGAACACGGCCTTGTTGTACAGTACGCCGTTGGCGTTGCCGGTGGAGGGCAGGCCGTAGCACACGCCGTCATAGGCCCACTGGCTCATGAAGTTGTACTGGGCGCTCAGCGTTTCCAGGTCGCCCAGCGGCACGAAGTAGTTGGGCAGCTCGTCGGTGTCCACGGTGGGGATGCCCATGATCTGCCAGTCGTTGTTGCCGATGCGCAACAGGGCGTTCTCGGCGTAGTCGGTGATCAGGTCGTAGGTGATGTTGATGTTCGGATACATCTGCTGGAACTGCTCGACGTAGCCCTTCAGCACTTCCTCGCGGTCGGTGCGGTGATACGCGAACAGCAGGTCGGCCGACAGGTCGGTGTTCTCGCCCAGCACGATCTGATCGAAGGTGGGCAGCGCTTCCTCCGCGCCCGCGAAGGCAAAGCAGCTCAGCGCCAGCAACGCGCACAGGGCCATAGCCAGGAACTTCTTCATGATGACTCCTCCACTTATCAATTTTGAACAATGATTGATCATTCATTGTTCGCTGTGGCGATTATAACATTGTCGTTTTGTTTCGTCAAGCGCATTTGGCTAACTTTATGGGTTAAGTAACTGAATTATCAAAATCTTAATATTTCTGGCCCATCCGCTCCCCGGTGTTCAGGTCCATCACGGAATCCCGCTCCACCAGCCAGCCGCCCACCGACATGCGCAGCGGGCCCTCGATGCCCTCGCGGGCGCGGGTGCGCAGGCGGCGCACGGTCACCTGGGCCATGCGCTGCTGGTCCACCGCGTAGGTGGTGATGGGGCGGGCGTGCTTGCCGTACACGAAGTCGTCGAAGCCCACCAGCGACACGTCCTCCGGCACCCGCAGCCCCCGCTTCTCCAGCGCCTCCGCCACCGTGCAGGCCAGCATGTCGTTGTTGCACACCAGCGCCGTGGGCATCGGGTCGGGAAAGGCGAAGTCGTCCAGGTAGCGGCCGTTGGCCTCGCGATCGGGTATGATCCAGTCGTCCTGCACGCTCAGGCCGGAGAGCATCATGCCCCGCAGATAGCCGCTGTAGCGGTCCGCGATGCTGGTGGTGCTCTCCACGTTGCCGACAAAGCCGATGCGCTTGTGGCCCCGCTCGATCAGGTAGCGGGTCAGCAGGAACGCGCCGCCCTGGCCGTCGCTGACCACGGCGTCCACGTCCGGGCCGTCGCACACGAAGTCCAGCAGCACCGCGGGCAGCTGGGTATCCAGTATGGCGGAGACGTAGTCCTGGGAAAACTGCCCCAACAGCACGAAGCCGGACGCCCGCTGGATGGTCACGGCGGCGGGCATCACCAGGGCGTCCTCGTCCTGCTGGGAGATGATCTCCAGCGCGCCGAGCATGCCCACGTCGGCCAGCTCCCGCAGCAGCGCCTTGTACAGCGAGGCGTAGAACGAGGGCGCGCTGAAGAAGCGGTCGGCGATCAGTATGCCGATGATCCGGCCGCTGTCGTCCGCCCGGGGCGTGCTGTAGCGATAGCCCATTTCCTTCGCGGTCTCGATGATCTTCTCGCGCACCGCGTCGCTGACGCCCTCCTTGCCGCCCAGCGCCTTGGAGATGGTGACGGTGCTGACGCCCAGCGCGGCGCCGATGTCCCGCATGGTGACGTTCTTCACGAATGCCCGCCTCCCCGTGTCACATTTGGTCGATGTACCGGCACGCGGCCAGCGCGGCGGTGGCGCCGTCGGCCGCGGCGGTGGTCAGCTGGCGCACGCCCTTGCTTCGGCAGTCGCCCGCCACGTACACGCCGGGGGTCTTCGTCAGGCAGTCCTCGCCGGAGGCGAAGTAGCCCCATTCGTTCAGCTCGGCCAGCGCCTCGAAGGGCTTGTTCTCGGGGATCAGGCCGATGGCCACGAACAGGCCGTCGCAGGCCACGGTCTGCGCCTGGCCGGTGGTGCGGCTCGATATGCGCACGCCCTTCAGCGCGCCGTCCTCAACCGCCAGGGCCTCGATCCGCGCGTCGCAGATCGCGCGCACGTTGTCGCGCTTTTTCAGCGCGTCCTGCAGCTTTTGCTCGCCGGTCAGACGGGGCAGATCCTGCAAGATCACGACCTCGCCGCACTTGTCGGACAGCAGCAGCGCCTCCTGCAGCGCCGAGTTGCCGCCGCCGGCCACGCACACCTTCTGGCCCGCGTAGAAGTCGCCGTCGCACACCGCGCAGAAGGAGATGCCCTCCCCCACCAGTTCTTCCTCGCCCGGCAGGCCCAGCATGCGGTGCTTCACGCCGGTGGCCAGCACCACCGCGCGCCCCTCGAAGGCGCCGCCCTCCTCGGTGCGCACGACCTTCCGATCGCCCGCGTCCTCGATGGCCGACACGGTCTCCAGCTCGATCTCCGCCCCCTGGGCGAGGATCTGATCCAGCATCTTCTCGGCGAATTCATTGCCGCTCATCTGCTTTGTGCCGGGGTAGTTCTCCACCTTCGGCGAATGGGTGATCTGCCCGCCGAAGCCCTGCTTCTCGATGACCAGCGCGCTCTTGCCGTTGCGCAGCGCGTACAGCGCCGCCGTCATGCCCGCGGGCCCGCCGCCCACGATGATGATGTCGTACATGGTGTTTGGTTCCTCTCGATGTATTTCCCAACCCCCATTGTACCACAGCCGGAAACGGCGCACAAGGGTAATTTCCCACAATGAAAGACAACCTTCCTGGCGCGCAGCGCGCCGGGAAGGTTGCCCTTCATTGTCTGTATCTGTGTTTCTTTGTTACTTCCGCGACGGGCTGCTCATCAGCCAGCCCTTGATGTCGGAGACGCCGCGGTACTTTTCAAACCCTTCCTCGGTGCGGACCACCAGGGTGGGGGCCTGCTTCACGCCGTACTTCGCGGTCAGGTCGCGCACGTCGGCGGCGTTCACGGCGGCGTACTGCACGCCGGCCCGGTCCAGGAGCGCCATGGCGGCCTTGCAGTTCGGACAGGTGGGCGACTTGAACAGTATCGCGTCGGCGGCTTCGACGCTGGCGGAGGCGGCGCGGACCTTCGCCTCGGCGTCCTGCTCGGCCCGCGCGGCCTCGGCCTGGGACTCCATCAGCCGCTGGGCCGGCTCGAGGCCGGGATTCTCAAAGGCTGCCTCCATGGTGACCTTGCCGTTGGGGTTCCCGGAGCGTCGCGACTCGGCGTCCGAAGGCTTCTCGTCGGCCTCCGGCTTCATCAGCGGCTGGGCGGGCTCGCAGCAGCCCCGCTCGCTGGCGGCCTCCAGGGCGGCGTCCATGTTCGTGTACGCCGGCCGCGGGCCGTTGTGGGTCAGATGGGAGTGGCCGATGTTGTACACGCGGCGGTCCTTGAACTCCTGGGCCTTGCCGTCGTTCCAGTTCTGCACCGGGCGGTAGTAGCCGGTGATGCGGCTGTACACCTCGGTCTTCTGGCCGCAGATGGGGCAGGTGTACTGCTCGCCGGTCAGGTAGCCGTGGTCCTTGCACACGCTGTAGGTGGGGCTCATGGTGTAGTAGGGCAGCTTGTAGTTCTCGGCGATCTTGCGCACCAGGTTCGCGGCGGCCTTCCAGTCCGGCAGCTTCTCGCCCAGGAAGGCGTGGAACACGGTGCCGGAGGTGTACAGCGTCTGCAGGTCGTCCTGGATGTCCAGGGCCGAGAACACGTCCTCGGTGTAGCCCACCGGCAGGTGGCTGCTGTTGGTGTAGTAGGGCGTGCCGTTCATGTTGGCGGTGATGATGCCCGGATAGGCCTGCACGTCGTGCTTGGCGAAGCGGTAGGTGGTGCTCTCCGCCGGGGTGGCCTCCAGGTTGTACAGGTCGCCGTACTGCTCCTGGTAGTCGGACAGGCGCTCGCGCATGTGGTTCAGCACGTCGCGGGTGAACTTCTGGGTGGCGGGGTGCGTCAGGTCGGCGCGCAGCCACTTGGCGTTCAGGCCCACCTCGTTCATGCCGATCAGGCCGATGGTGGAGAAGTGGTTGCTGAAGCTGCCCAGGTAGCGCTTGGTGTAGGGGTACAGGCCCTGCTCCAGCAGCTGGGTGATGACCTTGCGCTTGGTGTTCAGGCTGCGGGCGGCGATGTCCATCAGGGCGTCCAGGCGGCGGTAGAAGTCGGCCTCGTCCTGGGCCAGGTAGGCGATGCGGGGCATGTTGATGGTCACCACGCCGATGGAGCCGGTGCTCTCGCCGCTGCCGAAGAAGCCGCCGGACTTCTTGCGCAGCTCCCGGAGGTCCAGCCGCAGGCGACAGCACATGCTGCGCACGTCGCTGGGCTCCATGTCGGAGTTGATGTAGTTGGAGAAGTAGGGCGTGCCGTACTTCGCGGTCATCTCAAACAGCAGCTTGTTGTTCTCGGTCTCGGACCAGTCGAAGTCGCGGGTGATGGAATAGGTGGGGATCGGATACTGGAAGCCGCGGCCGTTGGCGTCGCCCTCGATCATGATCTCGATAAACGCCTTGTTGACCATGTCCATTTCCTTCTGGCAGTCGCCATAGGTGAAGTCCATCTCCTTGCCGCCCACGATGGCCGGCAGGTTCTTCAGGTCGCCCGGCACGGTCCAGTCCAGCGTGACGTTGCTGAACGGCGCCTGGGTGCCCCAGCGGCTGGGGGTGTTCACGCCGTAGATGAAGCTCTGCACGCACTGCTTGACTTCCTTCTGGGTCAGGTTGTCCACCTTCACGAAGGGGGCCAGGTAGGTGTCGAAGGAGGAGAACGCCTGGGCGCCCGCCCACTCGTTCTGCATGATGCCCAGGAAGTTGACCATCTGGTTGCACAGCGTGCTCAGGTGGCTGGCGGGGGACGAGGTGATCTTGCCCGGCACGCCGCCCAGGCCCTCCTGGATCAGCTGCTTCAGGCTCCAGCCGGCGCAGTAGCCGGTGAGCATGGACAGGTCGTGCAGGTGGATCGCCGCGCTGCGGTGCGCCTCGGCGACCTCCTCGTCGTACACCTCGCTGAGCCAGTAGTTGGCCGTGATCGCGCCGCTGTTGGACAGGATCAGGCCGCCCACCGAGTACGACACGGTGGCGTTTTCCTTCACGCGCCAGGAGTTGATCTGCAGGTAGTTGTCCACCAGGTCCTTGTAGTTCAGCAGGGCCGAGTTGATGTTGCGCACCTTCTCGCGCTGCTTGCGGTACAGGATGTAGGCCTTGGCCACGTCGGCATAGCCGGATTCGGACAGCACCTTCTCCACGCTGTCCTGTATGTCTTCGACGGTGATCTTCCCGTCGTGAATCTTATTCTCAAAGTCCGAGGTCACGTGTAGCGCCAGCAGCTCGATCACGCTGGGGTGATACTGCTTGCCCGTCGCCTCGAACGCCTTTGTGATTGCCGCGCTGATCTTTCCGATGGAAAAATCCACCACGCCGCCGTCCCGCTTCAATACGTCATACATAAAAAAAACCTCCCGTTGAGTATGATAAATGGCCTGTCACATGCTGCGGCCCTGAAAATCGAACACAATCACCCTACCACAAAATATGGGGATTGTCAAGCGCCCTCGAATCAATATATTGTGTTTGAAAGTTCGAAAAAACGTCATATATTGTGTTTTCCGACCCCGGTCCACTTTCAATTCGCCCATGATCGCGGGCTTTCGGGCGCCTTCGCACGAACATGGGATTACAGAATTATGACACGGCACAAATGCGACAATAATGTGATATTTCGGGTGCAAAACCAGCGGCCGTCAGTCCACGCCGCGCAGCCGCGTATCCGGCACAAAGCGCCGGGCGATGTCCGCGTACGCCCGCAGCTTTTCGGCCGAAGGCGCGTGCAGGTTGGCAAAGGGCACGGACTCCCGGTCGGTGAAGGCCTGCAGGAAATAGCGCTTCGCCCCGGCGATCCACGCGCCGATGGCCTCGAAGTCATGGGCCTCGTGCAGCTCGTCCACCACGGTGGTGCGGAACTCGTAGTCCGCCGGCGACGCCATCAGCAGCTGAACGCTGCGCCGCACCGGGGCCAGGTCCAGCCGCTCCAGCCCGGCGGTGCGGGCGTACTTCTCCGGGCTGTTCTTGATGTCCATGGCCACGTAGTCGGCCAGGCCCTCGCGAAGTATCGCCTCCAGCCGGTCCGGATGCGCGCCGTTGGTGTCCAGCTTCACCGCATAGCCCATGTCCCGGACGCGCCGCAGCAGCTCGGGAAGCTCCGGGTGCAGGCAGGGCTCGCCGCCGGTGACGGCCACGCCGTCCAACAGGCCCCGGCGCTTCTCGAGGAAAGCGAACAGCTCCGCGTCGTCCATGACGGGCTTGGCCGTGCCGTCCGCCAGCTCAAAGTTGTGGCAGAACGGGCAGCGGAAGTCGCAGCCCCCGAGGAACACCGTGCAGGCCACCCGGCCCGGGAAGTCCAGCAGCGTCATCTTCTGCAGCCCGTGCAGCACCATTGACTCACACCCCTTCGCGCATCCGCAGGCTTCTACTATACCCAATAGCAGGGCAGGTTGTCAAGACAAACTTTGGTTTACATGGGGACGGTTCTACTGTAGTTTACATGGGGACGGTTCTACTGTATCTGTCCCCATGTAAACTTACTCGCGGATCACCTGATAAACGACCGTTCGACTGTAGCCGGTTATCCGGCTGATCTGCGCGATATTGGCCCCGTCCGATCGCAGTTTGCGGAAGCAATCTTCCCGCACCGGCCTCTCCATTTTTTGGAAGTCCTCTGCCGACGCGCAACCGGAGATTTTCAGCAGGCACTCCCTTGCCTCCTCGTCCGTCATTGGCATTTCTGCGTCCTTCACCTCCAAGAACCGATCTTCATTCGGCAGGCAGGTGTATTCCCTGAGCTGCTCAACGGGGATGATCCCAAGGACAAATTCTCGCTCGATCACGGGTTGGACGCTCTCCCCCAGATACTCCCTGTAGCTGCTCAGCGGATAATCCTCCGGCCCGGCACAGAGCCCTGCCTTCACAGGGTTCAAATGGATGTAGCGCAACGCCATAAGCAGATACTCGTCTGTATCGATCGCTTCACTTTTGAACCTGTCCTGAAAGAGGTGGCCCGTCCGCTTGTATTTGCGATTAAAATACACGGCATAGCTGACGCCGATGCGCTTGAACACCGCCTCGATGGGCTCTCCGGGACCGGCCTCCACGTCTTCGCCATTGAAGGTTGCGATGGATGGATGCGCGGCTTCCTTCAACAGAAGATGGACGTGATTGCCCATCAGGCAATACCCATACAGCGCAAATCCACAGCGCTTTTGATACTGCCGCAGCAATTCAAGAAACTTTTGCTCGTCCTGGTTGTCTTCAAATATCCTCTGCCGGTTGATGCCCCGCATCATGATATGATATACACCGGTAACGGAAACAACGCGCGCCTGTCTGGCCATAATCCTCACTCCATCGCTGTAAATCTGTTGTTATTGTACGCAACAATCGGCCCGTTGTCAATGAAAAAAACACCGGGGACAGATACACAAGAACCGTCCCCATGTAAACCTGCTCATCTTTCCATGCAAAAAGAGAGCCATTCTTGCGAATGGCTCTCGGTGAGATCCGGCGACGACCTACCCTACCGGGCCGTTTCCAGCCAAGTACTATCAGC
>CACYTF010000042.1 GCA_902777335.1 uncultured Eubacteriales bacterium | reverse complement strand
AACACGTCCTTCACCTACGACGGCAAGGCGCACATGCCTGCCGCAACGGCCACGGATGTGGTTGAGGGCGACACCTGCAATGTGACGGTGACCGGCGAACAGACCGACGCGGGCAGCCACACCGCCACGGCAAAGGCGCTGTCGAATGCGAACTACGCGCTGCCGGAGGCGAACACCCAGGCGTTCACGATCGAGGCGAGGCCGGTCATCGTGAAGGCGAGATCCGCCTCCAAGGTCTACGGCAAAAAGGACCCGGTGCTCACCGCCAAGGTGTCCGGCCTGGCGGACGGCGAGAGCGCGGAGCTCATCCGCTACGCGCTGAACCGCGAGGTCGGGGAGGATGCCGGCGAGTACGCCATCACGGCCAGCGGCGACGCGGTGCAGGGCAACTACATAGTGACTTATCAGGGCGCCGCGCTGACGATTCGGGAGAAGACCGTGCGCAGCCCGAAGGTCAAGGTCCGGGTGACCGGCCTGACCTACGACGGCAGGGCGAAGCAGCCCGCCGTGACGGTGACGGCGGGCAAGACCGTGATCCCCGCCGGCGAGTACAAGGTGGTCTATACCGACAACGTGCTGCCGGGCGAGGCCACGGTGACCGTGTCGGACGTCCCGGGCGGCAACTACGCCGTCGGCGAGGCGTCGACGACCTTCCCGATCGCTAAGTCGGTGTTTGCGCTAACGGCGAAGGCCGAGGGCAAGAACGCGCTGGCTTACGTCTGGGACAAGGCGTGCGGCGCGCAGGGCTACGACCTGTACTTCTCCAGGTGCGGCTCGAACGGGAAGATGGAGCTGTATAAGACGGTGAAGGCTTCCAAACAGTCGCTGACTGTCACGGGCCTGAAGTCCGGCGTCTCGTACAAGGCTAAAGTGAAGGCGTGGCGGAAGGTGAACGGCAAAAAGGTGTACCTGGCCGCGTCGCCGATGGTGCACACGTACACGGGCGGCAGGTCGAATGCCCACACCAACGGCAAGTCGCTGAAGGTGAACGTCAAACGCCTGACGCTGAAGGTGGGCAAGACCGGCAAGATCGTGGCGAAGGTGAGGAAGCTGTACCCGAAGCTGACGCTGAACGCCCACGTGAAGTCGCTGCGGTATTTCAGCACCGACAAGTCGGTCGCCAGGGTGAACGGCACGGGCACGATCACCGCGAAGGGGAAGGGCACGTGCAGGATCATCGTGGTCACCCCGGACGGCATCAGCCGGAAGATCAGGGTGACGGTGAGGGAGTAGGGGCGCCGATGCGGCGCCCGCCCCGAAAGGGTACAGGGAACAGGGAACAGGGAACAGGAACAGTCTGGGAACCACCCGACAAGGAGTAAGTAGGGGCGGCGGTGCGCCGCCCGCCCGGAAGACCGGATTGCCACGTCATCTCCGCTGGCGCGGAGACTCCTCGCAATGACATGCAGGAGGTAACCACCTCCGCCCTGTCATTGCGAGGAGCGCAGCGACGTGGCAATCCGTTTCCTGTTTTTGGCGCTCAAAATGAGTCAAGGAACCTGTCCCCGTGACTCACGGATGCTTGGCTTCGCGGGGGGCTTCCAAAATCACAGGGACGGTTCTCTGTGTCATTGACACAGAGAACCGTCCCTGTGATTTTGGTCGATGACAACTGTAAAATCTGCGTATAATTCCACCTTTCCCGTCAAAGCATCTGGCGCGGACGGGGGGTTTATGGTATATAGTAAGGAATACGGGTGCAATGCCCGCACATGAAATGGGGAGGCTATCGCGATGAAGCAGATTGTGAAGAGGGCTTTGGCGCTGGCGGTGGCGCTGCTGCTGGTTCTGCCGGCGTTCGCGCTGGCGGAGACGGTCTACTACGGGGACATGACCGTGGAGCACTGCGAGGAGTGGGTGTCGCTGCGCGACGTGCCGGGCACGGGCGGCAAGCGGCTGGCGAAGGTGCCGCTGCACGCCACCGTGACCGACGCCCAGTGGGACCGGTTCTGCGGCGACTTCCTGTACTGCTGCTATCAGGGGCAGTACGGCTATATACTGGCCCAATACCTGGAGCCGGCGCAGACGGGGGAGACCGACGTGGTGATGGACGTGCGGCTGGGTGAGACGCGCATCGTGGCCGAGCGCAGCTACGTCAACGGCGGGGAGCACATCAAGGTGACCTGCACGGACGCTCAGGGCGACATGCGCTGGTACCACGAGACCGGCACCACCGACGTCACCGAGCTGGTCCTCACCACCGCCTTCCTGGCCGGGACGGCCCAGGCGCCGATGGTGATGGTCTACAACGCCGAGACGGGCCTGACCGCGCTGTCCGCCGACGGCGGCGAGACGCTGTGGCAGCTGGAGGACGTGGCCCTGGGGGCCAGCAACAGCTGGGCGACCAGCAGCGACGGCACCATTTACATCGGCGGCTACTACGGCCCGGACCCGGTGGCCATCGACTACCTCGGCCACGTGATCTGGCAGGCCGAATCCTCGGACAGCTACTGGCTGTACCACATGGAGTTTACTGAGTCCGAGGGGAAGCTGACCTGCTGGTACGACGTGATGGACGGCGGGGAGCGCTCCGGACGGGTGGTCTACGACCTGGACGGCAAGGTGCTGCAAAAATACTACGACTGATTTTCCTGACACCGGGACGGTCCTACTGTCAGGAAAATCTGTCAACAGGACCGTCCCGGTGTCAGAAAAACCTGTCAACAGGACCGTCCCGGTGACAGGAAATGGGGGGAGAGCGATATGGAATACCGCGTGCTGATCGTGGAGGACGACCGGGGTATCGCCGAGGGCCTCTGCGCGCTGATGGCGCGGTGGAGTCTGCGCGCCGAGGCGGTGACGGACTTCCACGGCGTGATGGCCGAGTTCGCCCGCGTGCAGCCCCACCTGGTGCTGCTGGACATCGCGCTGCCGTTCATGAGCGGCTATCACTGGTGCGCCGAGATCCGCAGGGTCTCCTCGGTGCCGGTGATCTTCATCTCCTCCGCCGCCGACAACATGAACATCGTGATGGCCGTGAACATGGGCGGCGACGACTTCATCGCCAAGCCCTTCGAGCCGGACGTGCTCATCGCCAAGGTGCAGGCGCTGCTGCGGCGCGCCTACGACTACGCCGCCTCCGCCCCGGTGCTGGAGCACCGCGGCGCCCTGCTGAACACCGGCGACGGCACGCTGACCTACGACGGCCGGAGGGTGGAGTTCACGAAGAACGAATACAGGATACTGCTCGTGCTGATGCAGAACCGGGGCAGCGTGGTCAGCCGGGAAAAGCTGATGGAAGCGCTCTGGCAGACGGAGGCCTTCGTGGACGAGAACACGCTCACGGTGAACGTGAACCGCCTGCGCAAAAAGCTGGACGCGGCGGGCCTGCGGAGCTTCATCGCCACGAAGTTCGGCGTGGGCTACGCCGTCGAGTGATCCGCCTGGGGGGAAGGCTATGGAACTGTTTGTGCGCTATCTCCGCAGCCGGCTGGCCGCCGTGGCGCTGGCGCTGGCCTGCGTTTTGCTGTTCGCCGCCAGCTTCGCGCTGTACCGGCTGCCGCTGGCGGCAGTGCTGTATCCCGCCGCGCTGTGCCTGGCGCTGGGCCTGATCGCGCTGGCGGCGGACTTTGCCCGCGTCCGGCGCGCCCACCTGCGCCTGCGGGCGCTGGACATCATGGAGGCGGAGCTGCCGGAGGTCCGCGGCGTGGAGGCGGAGGACTACCGGCAGATCGCGCTGCAGCTTCGACGGCAGCAGCGCGAGGCCAGGACCCGCGCCGAGGCCGACATGAGCGACATGTTGGCGTACTACACGCTGTGGGCCCACCAGATCAAGACGCCCATCGCCGCGATGCGCCTGCAACTGCAGGGCGAGGACAGCGCCAAGGCGCGGGCGCTGCTGGGCGATCTGGGGCGCATTGAGCGCTATGTGGAGATGGTGCTGACCTATCTGCGGCTGGAGGGCGACGGCACCGATTACGTGATCCGCGAGTATGACCTGGACGGCATACTGCGCCCGGTGTTCAGGCAGTTTGCCGGGGAGTTCATCGGCCGCCGGCTGCGGCTGGATTACGCGCCGGTGAACCTCCGGGTGCTGACGGACGAGAAGTGGCTGGCCTTCGTGGTGGGCCAGGTGCTCTCCAACGCGCTGAAATACACCCCCGAGGGCGCGATTTCGGTGTACCTGGAGCCGCCGGCTGTGCTGTGCGTGCGCGACACCGGCATCGGCATCGCCCCGGAGGACCTGCCCCGGGTGTTCGAGCGGAGCTACACCGGCCTTGCGGGCCGCGCCGACAGGCGCGCCAGCGGCCTCGGGCTGTACCTGTGCAAGCGGGTGTGCGACAACCTGCGCCACGGCATATCGATCGAATCCGCGCCGGGCGCGGGCACCACGGTGCGAATCGACTTTGGCCGGCGGGAGCTGCCAATCGATTGAGCGCGGCGCGATTCTTACAAAAATGTTCGTTTTGCCCCGCGAAGTGTAAGCCGATTCTATGGAATGGATCGGCTTATTTCGCTAAAATGGAGGCATCAAACGAACGGAGGTCAATTCCATGCTGCTTGAGGTCAAGGGTCTGAGAAAGGTCTACCGGACGCGCTTCGGGAACCGGCAAGGGGATTCGCGGGTTTCCGTGGAGGCGCTGAAAAACGTGAATTTCACCGTGGAGGCCGGCGAGTACGTGGCCATCATGGGGGAGAGCGGCTCGGGCAAGACGACGCTTCTGAACATACTGGCCGCGCTGGACAAGCCCACCTCGGGCACGGTGCTGCTGGAGGGAAGGGACTTCTCGAAGATTCCCGAGCGCGAGGTGGCGGCGTTCCGGCGGGACAACCTGGGCTTCGTTTTCCAGGAGTTCAACCTGCTGGACACCTTCACGCTGGAGGACAACATCTACCTGCCGCTGGTGCTGGCGGGCAAGCCCTGGCCGCAGATGCGGGAGAAGCTGACGCCCATCGCCCGCACGCTGGGCATCGAGGCGCTTCTGAAGAAGTACCCCTACGAGGTGTCCGGCGGGCAGAAGCAGCGGGCCGCCGTGGCGCGGGCGCTGATCACCTCGCCCAGGATCATACTGGCCGACGAGCCCACCGGCGCGCTGGATTCCCGGGCCACCGACGAGCTGCTGAAGCTGTTTGCCGAGGTCAACCGCCAGGGGCAGACCCTGCTGATGGTGACGCACTCCGCCCGCGCCGCCAGCCGCGCCGGGCGCGTGCTGTTCATCCGCGACGGCGAGGTGTTTCACCAGCTGTACCGGGGCGACGCCACCGACGCGCTGTTCTACCAGAAGATCGTGGACACGCTGACGCTGCTGGCCAAGGGGGGTGACCGGGCATGAGGACGCTTTTCTATCCCCGCCTGGCCTGGGACGGCATCCGCAAAAACCGCCGCCTGTACGGGCCGTACCTGCTGACCTGCGTGTGCATGGCGGCCATGTACTACATCCTCGGCTTTCTGGCCTCGCCGGCGGCGCTGGCGCTGCTGCCCCGGGGCAAGTCGTCGGTGGAGATGATACTGACGCTGGGCCGGTACGTGATGCTGGTGTTCTCGCTGGTGTTCCTGTACTACACCCACTCCTTCCTGATCCGCCGCCGCCAACGGGAATTCGGGCTGTACAACGTGCTGGGCATGGGCAAGCGCAACCTGATGCGCATCGTCACCTGGGAGAGCCTCATCACCTTCGCGCTGGCGCTGGCCGGCGGCCTGCTGGCGGGCCTGGCCCTCTCGAAGCTGGCGGAGCTGGGGCTGGTGAACCTGCTGGGCGGCCAGGTCGACTACCGCCTGAGGCTGGACGCGGGCGCGCTGGCCGGGACGGCCGCCTGCTACGCGGCGATATTCGCGCTGATCTGGCTGTCCGCGGTGATCCGCACGTACCGAAGCAGCGCCGTGAGCCTGATGAAGGCCGAGAGCGTGGGGGAGAAGCCGCCCCGGGGCAACTGGCTGCTGGCGCTGCTGGGCGCGGGTCTGCTGGCCGCGGCCTACTGGCTGGCCGTTTCGATCGACAACCCGCTGGACGCGCTGGTCTGGTTCTTCGTGGCGGTGCTGATGGTCATCGTCGCCACCTATCTGCTGATGATCGCCGGCAGCGTCCGGCTGTGCCGCATGCTGCAGCGCAACGCGGGCTACTACTACCGGCCGAGGCACTTCATATCGGTGTCGTCGATGGCCTATCGCATGAAGCGCAACGGCGCGGGGCTGGCGTCCATCTGCGTCATCGCCACGATGGTGCTGGTGATGCTGTCCTCCACCACCTGCCTGTGGTTCGGCGCGGAGGATTCGCTGCTGAGCCGCTATCCGCGCGAGATCAACATCGACGTGCGGATGAACGACCCCGCCCAGCTGAACGACGCCAACCTGAACCTGTTCCGCGAGGCCATTGCCGAGTTCGTGCCGCAGCGCGGGGCGGTGCTTGAAAACGTGCAGGACTATCGCTTCATCAACCTGAGCGGCATGCTGAAGGGCGACACCCTGCAGTGCGATTACGAGCGGGCCGGCGCGCGGGTGCGCTACGGCGACCTGCGGGATGTGTGCGTGATTTCCGCCGCGGACTATGCCGCGAAGACGGGCGCGCCGCTCAAGCTGTCCCGGGGCGAGGCGGCGCTGCTGGTGGACAAGATGCGCTACGCGATGGACGGCATCGCGCTGGCCATGGGCGACATCGAACACCGGTGGACGGTGAAATCGGTGCAAAAGGGCACGCTGGTGGAGCCCTACGCGGGCGTGGCGCTGCCGCGCGTCACGCTGATCGTGCCGGATCTGGCCGAGGCCATCGAGGGCTTTGAGCTGACGGACGCCAAGGGCCTGCAAAAGGCGCAGATTCAATGGATCTACGGCTTTGACACCGGCCTGTCCGACGACGACAACAGCCGGCTTGCCTACGACATGGAGCTGGAGCTGGCCGCGCGGCTCTTCGAGGATTCGGAGGGGAGCGGGTTCCGCAGCTTTACGGTGGAGGACCGGGCCGACGGGGCCGCGGACTTCTTCGGCTCCTACGGCGCGCTGTTCTTCATCGGCATACTGCTCAGCGCGGTGTTCCTGGCCGCGGCGGTGCTGATCATCTACTACAAGCAGATCTCCGAGGGCTACGAGGACGCGAAGCGCTTTGAGATCATGCAGAAGGTGGGCATGACGAAGCCGGAGATCCGCGCCAGCATCGCCTCCCAGCTGTTGACGGTGTTCGCGCTGCCGCTGGCCTTCGCGGGCCTGCACCTGACCTTCGCCTTCCCGATGATCCGAAGGCTGCTGACGCTGTTCAGCCTGTACAACGTCGGCCTGTTCGCCCGGACCACGCTGGTCAGCTTCGCCGCGTTCTCGGCGCTGTACGCCCTCGTGTACCTTTTGACCTCGCGAGAATACTACCGCATCGTCAGCGGCGCGGCCTAAACACCAAAAACCTGACACGGGGACGGTCCTTTTGACAGGTTTTCCTGTCAGTAGGACCGTCCCCGTGTCAGGAAAAGTTCGGGAATCAGTACTTCAGGTACCTGGGCAGGTTGACGACCTCGCAGAGCACCAACTCGCAGTCGCCCGCCGGGTTCTGATACACATCCGCCACGTACAGGCAGGATGTGGCAAACTGGTCCGTCAGGGTACCGCGGCACAGGAGGCGGTAGTTGGTGCCGGCGACGACCTGCTTGCCCAGCAGCGCCAGCGCGGTCAGCGAGATCCCGGTCAGCTGCTTTGTGGCCTTTTTCAAGGCCCGCTTCGCCGCCGTCGGCACGCCCTTGGACGAAGTGCCCTCCTTGCTGTAGCTCCAGGCGCCGGGCACGGTGGACGCCTTGTAGACGTTCTTGCGGGTCTTCACGCTCTTAATGGAGAAGCTGTTCACCTTGACCAGCTTCACCTTTCCCTTGACGCTGCGATTGACGATCAGGACCTTCCAGGAATAGGAAGGGCTGGCCGTGACGGTCTGCGCCGTGCACAGGAACGCGTAGTTCGTCCCGGAGACGACCTGCTTGCCCAGCGTCAATACCGGGGTGTAGACGACGCCGACCAGATCCTTGACGGCCTTGTTGAAAATCTTCTTCTCACTTGCCGTCAGGTAGGAGCCGGCCTTGTGGTTGTCGGCCCACGCACCGACCGCCGTTTCGGCCGCGGCCGCGGGCAGTACGGTCCCGATCGTCAGGATCACGGCCAGCAGCAGCGCGGCAACCATTTTCTTCATGTTCGCACCCCCCTTATTTGTCCTTGTTTTTGGCGATGACGTTGATGATCGTCATCAGTATGCCGCCGATGAACACGGCCAGCCAGCTGTTGCTCCAGTCGTTCGCCAACGTGCCCCACACCATCATCACTGCGACGGATACGACGGGAATAATGACATTCAGTGTCTTAAGATTCATCGCTCATACCTCCTCAGCCGGCCATGCCCAACAGGGCGCCGAGCTCGGGCACCTGCTGCATGGCCACGCCCATCAGCGCGCCGAGGCCGTTGGCCTGGATGTCGGCGTACAGGCCCTGGGCGGCCTCGCTGTTGCCGTCGGCCATGACCTCTTCAATGGCCAGCGCGGTCTTGCCCTCGGCGTCCATGGGCAGGGTGCGGTCGCCGCCGTCGGTGATCTCCACCTTCACGGACACCAGCGGGCTGTCGGGGTTCATGAAGAACACGTCGAAGGCCATGTCGCTGCCCGCGAAGCGCATGTTGAGGCCGATGTACATGCCGCCCATGTCGAAGTACATCTTCATGTCGGTGTCCTTCATCGTGAAGCCCGCCGACATGGTTGAGGTCTGCGCGGTCTCCTCGTCGGTCATTTCCATCGAGAAGCCCATGTCCATGTTCTGGGCGTTCTCGAAGAGCATGTAGCAGGTGAAGAACGGCGCCTCGCTGCCCTCATAGGCGGACTCGGCGAGCATGTAGAAGGTCTCGCCGCCGTCGCTGTTGGTGTAGATCTCGGCGTTCACCGTGTCCGGGAAGTGGGCCATCCACTCCTCAAAGCCGGCCTTGAAGTCCTGCTGGAAGGTCTCCGGGTTGAACGGGGCGCCGCCGCTCTGAGCCATGCCCATGGTCATGCCCTGCAGCATCGCCATGGCGGCCTCGTCGTTCAGCAGATCGTCCAGCAGCGTGTTCGTCGCCGCGGTGATGGCGGCCATGTCCACGGTCACGGGCACCATGGTGTCAAAAGCGTAGCCGCCGTACTCGAATTCCACCGCCACGGGCTCGCCGGGCTGGCCCGCCGCGGCGCAGGCCGCCATCCACTTCTCGAGGTGGCCGCCCAAAACCGCCTGTATGGCGCCCGGGTCGAAGCCGCCCGCGCCGCTCCCGGCGCCGGCGCTGGGCATGTTGGCGGCCATCTGCTGGACCATGGCCTCCACGGTCTGGCTGGAGATCGTTAAAAAGTAATTCGGGAACAGCGTGGACACGATGCTCGCGCCCGCGTCGTCCAGCGCCCAGCCCAGCGACAGGGCGTCCGCGTCGTTCAGGCTGAGGTCCACCTGCGCGCCGCCGTCAACGGTCGTCACGCGCACGCCCAGCGCGTTCACCAGCGCCAGTACGGGATCGACCATGGCCGTCTGCTCCTCGGGAACGCCGAAGCCGGCGATCAGGCCCTTGACCTGGTCGCGGTCGATGGCGATATCGGTGCAAACGGTCTGCGCGCTGGCGGCGACGCAGGTCAACGCCAGCATCAGGGCAAGCATCAGAACAAGCAGTTTCTTCATGGGTGTATCCTCCTTTTTATGTTAACATTCTATGATCAGGTGTAACATGAATCCCGATCGGATACAAGGCCTTCTGTCTAAACGGTCGATTTTCGCGTCTAAACGGTCGATACGGCGGGCATGCGGGCCGCCGGGCGCCGATTGCATAGGCGGCGGGAATGATGTATAATAGCCGTATTCCATTCCTGTCTGCGACGAGAGGATATCCCATGAGAAACGCCGTCGACATTGACGTACAGATCGATCCGAATTGCGCCGATCCGCAGATCGTCATACGCGCCAGCCGCATGACGCCGGAGATCGACGCGATCGTGCACGCCATCGAAAACTGCACGGGCAGCGTCTATCCGATGGTGGCGACCTACGACGGCGACACGATGGTGCTGCTCAGCCAGCGGGACATCGTGCGCGTGTACGTGGAGAGCCGCCGGTTGATCGTGCGGACCGAGCAGGGCGGCTTTTTGGCGCGCAAGACGCTGGCGGAGATGGAGTCGCTGTTGGACAGCGGTCGGTTCCTGCGCATCAGCCGCAGCGAGATCATCAACCTGCGCAAGGTCTCCAATTTCGATTTCAGCCTGACGGGCACCATACACGTGCGCTTTGACGACGGCACCAGCACCTGGGTGGCGCGGCGCTACGTGCGCTCGATCCAGCGGACGCTGGGCCTGGCGTGAGGAGGGCGAGCACATGAGTGAGTTTTGGAAGAAGACGGCGAAGATGGCCGGGATTGGGTTCGCGCTGGGCGTTTTGATCGGCATGGCTTTTCTGTTGCCCTTCGGCTTCGGTTCCTTTGGCGCTGTCCACGGCATGGACCGGCTCGCGCTGCATTTGATGATGAGCGGCCTGCTCGGCGCGGTGAACATGGGCAGCACGACCATCTACTCGCTGGAGCGCTGGAGCCTGCTGCGCTGTACGCTGACCCACTTCCTGATCGCCATGGCCTGCCTGTGCCTGATCGGCTTTGCGATGGGCTGGTTCGACCCGCGCGAGCCCATAACCCTGTGGATGCTGGCCATCTGCGTGGTGGTCTATTTCATCATCTGGCTGATCATGTACCGGCTGTACAAGCGGCAGATCCGGCGCATCAACGCCGCCCTGAAGGCCTGGAAGCGCGCGCGGGACGAATAAAACCTGTCACCGGGACGGTCCTGTTGTCAGCTTTTCCTGACAACAGGACCGTCCCGGTGACAGGAAACAGGCGATTCGTGCCGGCTTCGACTCATTTCTCATTGGGGATTTTGTAGCTGGTCATCACGAACTGGGCGATGTCGCGGCCCAGGTCGTCCGCCACATCGATGTTGAACACGCAGGTGGCGCGCCCGTTCCGGCGGCAGCGCGCGGTGGCGATCAGCCGGCTGCCCCGGGTGGCACTGAGGAAGCTGCAGCTGACCTGCTGGGCCACGGTGGGGCGGTGTATGTTGTTGCCCGCCACGGCCCCGGCGAAGTCGGCCAGCGTGAATATCGCCCCGCCCATCACGCCGCCGTTGGCGTTTCGGTGGCGTTCGGTGATGGGCATGCTGCACGTGGCGCTGGACTCGCCCAGCGCGTCCAGCGTGATGCCGCTCTCCATGGCGAACCGGTCGCCCTCAAAGTAGGCGCGGGCCTCGTCGATGCTTGCGAAGGTGGACATGGAATGGCTCCTCTCCAAAAACCTGTCACCGGGACGGTCCTGTTGTCAGCTTTTCCTGTCAACAGGACCGTCCCGGTGACAACTTTTCCTGTCAGTAGGACCGTCCCGGTGACAGGATTTGACGGGCTACAGCTTGGAATAGCCGAAGCTGTTTACCAGCGCGTCCAGGCGCTGGCCGGCCTTGCACATCGGGCAGTCGTTGGCGTCGGCGGTCAGGTAGCCGGGCAGGTCGTTCGGGTTGAACAGGCTGGTCACGGGCAGGTTCGCGATGCGCTCCACGGTGGCGAATATGCTGGCGATGCCCGCCGTGCGGCCGCCGTAGTAGGCGATGGTCTCGATGGCGGATTTGGCCGTGTAGCCGGTGGACACCGAGGCCATCAGTATCAGCACGTTCTTGCCGGAGATCATCGGGGCGGTGTTCTCGCGGAAGATCAGCTGGCTGCCCACGGTGCGCTCCGGGGTCAGCACGTTGATGTCGCTGCCCTGGTTGATGTTGATGTAGCCGGCCTTGGTCATCTCGCTGGCCATGCAGGCGGCGATGACCTCGGTGCCGTCCAGGCACAGTATCGTGTCGATCAGCGTGGTGGCCTTGTATTCACGGGCCAGCGCCAGCGCCACCTTCCGGGCCTCGGACAGGCAGAACTTCTGGGCGGTCACGTCGATGTAGTAGTTGATGTGGCTGTGGCCGGTGGCAAAGTGGCCTTTGGTGACATTCAGCAGGATGTCGGCCTTTGCGGTGTGCTGAATACGTTCCATGGACATAAGCGCGCCTCCTTGCGTCTTTTGCACCATTATAGCACGATTGTTAATTTTCCGCAATAGATTTTACGCCTTTGCCGGCGGGGTTTTCTCATCCCCGCGCCTGCGGCGGCGCAGCGACGCGCGATGGACGATGTTCATCGCGCAGCCCGCGATGATCAGCG
This sequence comes from uncultured Eubacteriales bacterium, assembly GCA_902777335.1. Classification (GTDB taxonomy): domain Bacteria; phylum Bacillota; class Clostridia; order Christensenellales; family Aristaeellaceae; genus UBA2862. Next base: position 16,464 of record CACYTF010000042.1, on the reverse strand, counting down.
CCAGGGGCGCCAGCTTCAGCCCCTGCAGCCAGTCCGACGGGCGCAGGCTGTACAGGCCCATGAACGCGCCGGCCCCGGTGAGGGCCGCGCCCAGCCCGATCAGCACCCACGCGCCACTGGCGCGGCTGCGGCGAAACAGGCAGACGATGGCGAATATGATCGCGCCCAGCAGGAACAGCATCTTGAAGCCGAGGGAGCGCATCTCCGGGGCCTCGAACACGATGACCAGGTCCTGCAAGAAGGGCGTGCCGCGCACCTTGCTCAGGTGGCGGATGCCGCTGGTCCAGGCCCAGAAATCCTCCAGGCGCACCCACAGCTCATAGCCCGACATCGCCAGCAGCGCCAGCGCGCCGAGGGTCAGCAGGTGCCTGCCGCAAAGCGGCCTGAGGTGGCGCGGTCTGCGCTTTTCATCCATCGTAAACCCATCCTTTCAGGCCAAGCGCTCACTCCGCCGGCGTGCCGAGGATCTCCTTTGCGCGCTGGTAGTAATCCCGGCCGGTGGTGTTGCCGAACACCGAGCGCAGGCGGTTGTAGGCCACACGGTAGCTGCTGCATTCCGCGAAGATCTGGGTCACCTGGCGGGCGATCTCCGGGTCGAAGCCGCCCTCGATCAGCCGGTCCGTCACCTGCTGCGGGGTCACGTAACCGGCCTCCTCCGGCGCCGCCGCGGGCGCTTCGCTCTGCACAGGCGCCTCCGGCGCTGCCGGAGCGGCCTCCGCCTCCGGGGCCTGCGCCTCCGGGGCCTCCTGCGCCTCCGCCGGCGCTTCGGCGCTTGGCAGCGACACCCAGTTGATGCCGTCCGAGCCGTCCTCGAAGCGGAACGCGTCGCCGTAGGTGCTGGTCAGGTAATTGAGCGGCTTCTTGCCGGAGCCCTGCTTGTCCACCCGGTAGTCGTTCAGCTTGTTCAGGGAGGGGAATAGGGTGGAGGTCTGCATCCTGCCGCCGTGGGCCTCCAGCTGCTTCTGGATCAGCTGGCCGATCACGGCCACGCGCTCCTGATGGGTGGCAGCCGCCGCGGCGCGGGCGGTCTTCTTCTGCGCGCCGCCCTGCTTCTGGGCGTCCTGGCCCTGGGCGCTGTCCTGCTTGGGGGGCTGGGCGGGCTTGGCGGGCTGCGCGGGCTTGGCCGTTTGCAGCACCACGAAGCTGGAGCAGGCGGTGCGCCACAGCGCGTTGGCCTTCTCCGTGCCCATGCCCACCACCTCGATGCCCGCGTTGCGCAGGCGTACCGACAGCGCCGAGAAGTCGCTGTCGCTGGAGGCGATGATGGCGCAGTCCACGCCGCCCTTCACCAGCAGGTCCATGGCGCCGATGACCAGCGCGATGTCCGAGGAGTTCTTCCCCTTGGCGGCCTTGATGGTCAGGTTCGGGTGGATGGCGTATTTCAGCACCGGCGCGACCCAGCTGGTCAGCGCCGACGCCGCGCCGTAGATTTCCTTGTGGGCAATGTCGCCCAGCTTCTGGGCGTGGGAAAAGATCATGTCGGCATGGCTGGGCAGCACGTTTTCAGCATCGATGAGTATGGCAATATTCATGTGTGATCTCAACTTTCCTTTTATTGGAAGTGGCGGGGGAAGCAGTACCCCGCCACTTCGATTTACTTGATAAAGTCCCCGTAGATCTCCCGATACCGCGAGGGGGTGCAGTTCTTGGTGTCGCGGAACACGCGGTTGAAGGTGGCGACGCTGCCGAAGCCCGCGCTCATGGCGATCTCCTGTATGGGCTGGCGGGAGTGGATGAGCAGCTCCTCGGCCATGCTGATGCGCTTATGGCGCAGGTATTCCGAGAAGGACTGGCCCAGCTGCTGCTTGAACACCCGGGAGAAGTAGCAGCGGGAGAAGCCGGTGAACTCGCTGACATCGCCCAGGGTGATGTCGCGCATGTAGTTCTGGTCGATGTACAGCCGGGCGCTGTCCACGATCTCCGGGTCGATGCGCTGGCTCTTGGCGTCGTAGCGGCGCAGCTCGCGGGTCATGTTGAACTGGCCCAGCCGCGCGTACATCTGCAACAGGTACGAATAGCACAGCGAATTCCACAGGAATTCCCGGCGCTCGTAGCAACCCACCACCTGCGTCAGCAGCTGGCGGATGGATTCCTGGGATTCCGACTGCCCCGTCAGGTAGATGGGCGATTTCAGCATGCCCTCCACCAGCTGCATGTCGCGCATGTTGAAGATGTTGTCCGGCTCGAACAGCAGCAGGTACCGGGCGCTGCCCTCGTGCATGATCAGGCTGTGCACCCAGTTGGGGGGCACGATCAGCACCTCGTTGGACTGTACGCGATACACGCTATCCTCGGCCACGGTGTAGATCACCTCGCCCTTCACGGGCATGATGATCTCCACCGCGGAATGACAGTGGCTCTCATACTGCCAGGGGGTTTCGGAATACCAGACGCGAATCGAGGAGTGCTCTATGTACGTCACGTACTCCTGCTTGCCCTTCAGGATGCGGAACCCGTCGGGAAAGCGGCTGCGCGACATGGCCTCCGCGGACGTGTTGTTTTCCATGATCAACCTCCGAATCGTATCAGCCCTTCACGCTGCCCAGTACCATGCCGGTGACGAAGTACTTCTGCAGGAACGGGTAGACCACTAAGATCGGCACGGTGGAAATGACCGTGATGGCGCAGCGGATGGTGACCGGCGTGGTTTGTGTGGTGTTCTTTAAAGCGTCGGCGGATGTCTTTGCGGCGTTGGCGCTGGCCTGGGTGGTGGCCAGCTTCATCTTCAGCAGGTATTGCAGCGTGTGCAGGTCCTTTTGACCGGCACAGTACAGGTGGGTGTCGAACCAGCTGTTCCAGCTGCCCACGGCCACGAACAGGGCCACGGTCGCGAGAACCGGCTTGCACAGGGGGAAGATGATCTGCCAGTAGATGCGGATGTCGCCCGCGCCGTCGATGCGCGCCGATTCCACCAGCGCCTCCGGCAGGCCCGCGATGTAGGTGCGCAGCACGATCATGTTGAAGCAGCTGAACATCGTGGGAATGATGTATACCCAGTAGCTCTTGGACAGCTTCAGCGTCTTGGAAACCAGCAGATAGTTCGGGATCAGGCCGGCGTTCACGTACATCGTCAGCACGAAGAAGATGGTGAAAAACGAGCGCAGTACAAATTCTTTGCGGGCCAGCGTGTAGGCCAGCATGCCCGTCCAGAACAGGTTCAGCAGCGTGATGATCACGGTCTTGGAAGCCGAGATCCACGCGGCCTGGTACACAGCTCTGTCCGACAGTATGGACTGGTAGCTCTTCAGGCTCCACACGCGGGGCCACAGGCCGATGCCGCCGCGCAGAGCGTCAGTACCTTCGTTGAAGGAATAGGCCAATGTGTTGATGACGGGGTAGAGCGTTATGAACATCAACAGGATCAGCACGAGGGTGTTGACGATCGGGAACGCGACATCGTAGTGCTTGCGAACCTTCTGGTTCTGGTAATTTGCAGTGGTCATGTCTGTTTCCCTCCCTCTTATACCAGCGTGTCTTCGCCCAGTCGCTTGGAGATGAAGTTGGCGCCGACGAGCAGTATGATGGCGACCACGCTCTTGAACATGCCGGCCGCGGTGGCGACGCCAAAGTTCAACTTCTGCGTGCCGTACTCCAGCACGAAGATGTCGATGGTGCGGGACCAGTTCATCACCAAGGGGTTGCCCAACAGGTACTGGATCTCAAATCCGGCTTCCATCAGATGGCCGATGTTCATGATCAGCAGGATCACGAAGGTGCTCTTGATGCCCGGCAGCGTGACGTGCAGTATGCGCTGGAAGCGGCCAGCGCCGTCGATGGAGGCGGCTTCGTACAGGGCCGGGTCGATGGAGGTCATCGCGGAGATGTAGATAATGGTACCCCAGCCGACCTCCTTCCACACGTTGATCACGCCGACCAGCCACCAGAAGTACTTGCCCTCGCCCAGCCAGAACACCGACTCCTTGACGATGCCGAGGGACAGCAGCAGCTGGTTGACCGCGCCGTTGCTGTTGAAGATGTTCTGCGCCATGGCCACGACGATGACCATCGACAGAAAGTGGGGCAGGTAGGTGACGGTCTGAACGGTGCGCTTGAACGCCTTCTGGCGCACCTCGTTCAGCAGCACTGCCAGAAGGATCGCGGATACCGTGCCGAACACAAGGTTGATCACGCTCATGGCCAGCGTATTGCGTATGGACTGGAAGAAATCCGGACGGCTGAACAGCCACTGAAAGTTTTTCCAGCCGTAGAAGGGCGTGATACCCTTGGCGACCTGCTTTTTGTTCGTGTAGTCGAGGAAGGCGTTTCGCCAACCCCACATGGGAACGTAATTGAAAAGAAAGACATACAGGAACATGGGCACCGACATCAGCGCCAGCTGCCACTGCTTGGCGAGGCGTGTGAAGAACCCCTTCTTCTTTGGAATATAGTATCGCGTGATGCCCCTTGCGTTATCGGCCATCAGTATCCCCCCCCTGGTTCGTATTTTGTGGTCGGTTTTCCAAATTCCGATCTGTCGCTCGACGTCAGATCAGAACTTGAAAAACCAAGGGGAGAGAGTTGCTCTCTCCCCTTGACGATTCCGGGATTTAGCCCAAAACCTTGGCGACTTCCGCCTTCACGGCTTCGTCCATGTACTCGCCGAACGCCGTAGCGGAGGGATTGATCGTCGTGACAAACTCATCCCACAGAGCGTCGAATTCGGCCGGGTCGCACATGATCAGCTTGGGCAGGTACTCCATCTGGATGTTGATGAAGTCGGTGTGATCCTGATCGACGGGCGTGTAGTCGATCTGCCACGCCTCGCCGTAGGGCGCCAGCTCGATCGGCGGATTCACGAAATCGCCGAACTTCTTGTAGCCGTACGCCGCCAGGAACTCCTTGTCATAGTCGTTCATCATGCCAAACAGGATCTCAGGCTGGTTGCCGGGCTCCCAGCAGTTGCCGGCCAGCTCGCCTTCCATGATGTAGCCCTGACGCTTCGGGCTGCTCTCGAAGAACGCGCGGGCCTTGTTGTGCTTCTGCCACTCGGTGTCCAGGGTGTTGGCGTACTGCTCCTCGGTCATGACCAGACGGCCATTCTCGATGGAATAGTCCTCGCCCTCGACGCCCCAGTTGAACAGCAGCTGCCAGTCTTCGTCCAGCATGCGCTCCCACATCTTCACGATGCGCTCGGGGCACTCGCAGTTCACGCTGATGCCGAAGCCGCGGCGGATGTTCGGAACGCCGCCGTTGACGTAGTGCTCCTCGATCTTCCAGCCCTCGGGCAGAACATCGGCAACCTCGGACTCATCGTAGATCAGGCCCAGGGCCACGTAGGTGTTCTCATACATGCCGGCATCCTGCAGCGCGGTGGTGGCGTTGCCGAAGTCCCAGGTCTGATCGAACATGCCCAGCACGATGCCGCTGGACAGCTGCGCGATGTACTGGTCATAGGTCATCGGGAAGGTATCCTGGCTGATGAGGCCCTTGTGGAACTCCTCGTTCAGCTTCTGATAGTAGCGCTTGGCGTAGGGCTGGTTGATGAAGGTCTCGGTGTGATAGTCGTTGTTGATGTCGACCAGCACCTCGCCGTCGTTCGGGCGGCCCATCAGGTGCTGCACGGGGTTGATCAGGCAGAAGCGGCGCCAGTCCTCGGTCAGAATGTCGAAGCCGATATAGGGAGTGCCGTCGGCGTTGGTCGGGTTCGCCTCAATGAACTTCTCGATCAGGTCGAAGTACTCGTCCAGTGTCTTGATCTGGGGATAGCCGCCCCAGGCCAGGACCTGCTTCTGGATGAAGAACGCGGGGCCGTTCACGGCGTTGACGATCTGATCGCCCTCGGCCAGGCCGTAGTTCGGGATGATGTACATGACATCCTCGCCGGTCTCCTCATCCTTCTCAATGATGCGGGCCTTCTGGGGCTCGATGTGCGCCCACAGGTTCGGCGTATCGGTGGGGTTGACGTAGTCCAGCAGATTGATCAGAGCGCCGCCGCTGATGATCAGATCCGCGCTGTTGCCGCCGTCAAACAGGTCCGGGAAATCCTGGCCTTGGATCTTCAGGCCCAGGGTCTCGTCCAGGTCGCCGGCCAGGAACTCGAACTCAAACTTGATGCCGAATTCCTCTTCGATCTTCTTGTAGATCTTGTTGTCATCGGCGGGCTGGTCACCGGGATCGCCGCGGAAGACGGTCAGGGTGATGGGCTCCTCGCCCTCCGCCACGGCGAAGGGAACCAGCAGGGAACCCAGCAGGCACAGCATCAGCAGTACGGACAGCAGTTTCCTCATTGTTGAATCCTCCCTTAAATTCATTTGAGCATCGCGTGCTCTTCAATAGTATTATAACTGCTTCTCAACGATAAAGCAATAATTGAGAGGACCATATTCAATCAATCATTGCGAATATGGTCCTCAAAAATTGCGATATACACAATTTGAATAGCTACACATTCTTTTCACGGAGATAATAAAACGGCGTGAAAGGGGGCTTTGATTTACGATTCTGCCTTATTCGACGGTAATTTCAGCCCGCCGAGGTCCCCGCCGGTTCTCAATTCTTGCAGGAAGGCGGTGGGCAGCATGCCGGTCTCGTGCACAAATGCGCGGCGAAAAGTGCGCATGTTCTCAAAACCGCAGTTGTAGCACACGCTGGTGAGCGTCACGTGGGGGTCGCTCATCAGCGCCTTGGCCCGGTCGATGCGTATGGCGTTCACAAAGCGGCGGAAGTTGACGTGCAGCTGCTGGGAGAACAGGTGGGACAGGTGGGATTCGCTGACGCCCAGGCCGTGGGCGGCGCTGGCGAGGCTGATGCGCTCGAAGGCGTGGTCGTAGACATACTTGACCACGCGATAGGCCGGGCCGCGCTCGCTGTAGGCGTCGGTGGGCACAAAGCGCATGCCGCGCAGCAGGCCCGCCAGCAGCAGGTGCAGGTAGGCCAGCCGGAAGGCGTAGGGCTCCTCGCCGGCGGTCTGCAAAAGCTTTCTGACGGCCGTGCGCACCTCGGTATCCGCCATGTCCACGTGCAGCACCGGCTCCGACGGCAGCGCCGAGTGAAAGGTGTTGGCGAATTCCTGGATCATGTTCGCCGGGAAGAAGGCGGAAAAGCCGCTGCTGTTGGGCGACAGCTCGTCGAAGCTGTGGGGCACCAGCGGGAAGATCACCGCGGCGTCCCAGGGCCCCAGGCGGTAGGACCTGCCGTCGATCTGCATGCGGCAGCTGCCGGCCTGGACCACGGCGATCTCCACGACCTCGTGCACGTGCAGCGGAAAGGGATAGCGCGTCATGATGCCCACGAACAGACCTTCGCCCCGGTCCTCATAGAACGCCTTCATGCCTCTGTTTCCCCCTGTCTATTGTAATCATGGATTGTCGGGATCACCGGACGGTGATCGTGCGCTTCATGCCGTGCACATAGTACTGTATGATCACGTCCCGGGAGACGTCTGCCCGGGCGGTGGTGATCAGCTTCAGGTTCACCTGGCCGCTGTCCCGGGCCGGTATGTCCGAGCCCTCGCCGGTGACGGCGTACACCGCGATGTCCCCCGGCGCGCCCCGGGTGGTGATGTCCAGCCATTCGGCGGGAAACAGACCCCGGTTGGTGAGGGCCACGGTGATGTCCACCAGCGTGTAGGCGGAGGGGTCTTCCGACACGGCGTCGCCGCTCAGCGCCTGGATCGCGGAGCCGGAGGCCAGCAGCTCGCGGATGGAACCGAAGGCCTCGGGATAGTCGCTCGCCCGGGCGGTGCGAATGAGGGGCGAAGCGCGCAGCGTGCCGCCGAACCAGAACGCGCCGGCCAGGCACAGCATGAGAAATAGCACCGTCGCCAGCACCGCCGTCAGCTTGCGCATGAACCCCTCGCCTCCCCGTGACAGACTGTATGCGCATTATAACACATTATCGTTAAGAGTATGCATTTCAGACGGATTTGTATTTTCCGCGCGTTTGTGCTATAATAAAATAGATATGATGTTTCCTGCCGCCATATGGCCGGCGGGAGCGCGGGGGAGGTACGCGATTTGGCGAACAAAATCGTCATACTGGACGGATACAGCCTGATGTACCGGGCGTTTCACGCGCTGCAGACGCCGATGAACGCGCCGGACGGCACGCCCACCAACGCGGTGCACGGCTTTGTGATGATGCTTTTGAAGGTCATCGACGAGGAGCGGCCGGACTGCCTGGCCGTGGCCTTCGACATGCACGCGCCGACCTTCCGGGCGAAGCTGTACGACGGCTACAAGGCCACCCGCAAGCCCATGCCGGACGAGCTGCGCGCCCAGGACCCGCTGATCCGCGAGCTGATCGGCCAGATGGGCATACCGGTCATCGAGTGCGAGGGCTACGAGGCCGACGACATACTGGGCACCGTGTCGCTGAAGTGCGAGCAGACCGGCGACGAGGCGCTGCTGGTGACCGGCGACCGGGATTCCTTCCAGCTCTCCGGGCCCCACACCACGATACTGTACACCAAGAAGGGCATCACCGACACCGTGCATGTGACGCCCGGGTATATCCGCGAGACCTACGGCCTGGAGCCGGCGCAGCTGATCGACGTGAAGAGCCTGATGGGCGACGCGTCGGACAACATCCCCGGCGTGCCCGGGGTGGGGGAGAAGACGGCGCTGAAGCTGGTGCAGCAGTACGGGAGCCTGGCGGCCGTGCTGGATTCGGCGGACGCGGAGCAGAAGGGCAAGCTGCGCGAGCGGCTGATGGAGGGCCGCGCGCTGGCGGAGATGAGCTACGCGCTGGCAAAGATCGACCGGAACGCGCCGGTGGACGTGACGCCCGAGGCCTGGCGGCTGGGCAACATCGCCGCGGCGGCGCCGCGGCTGCGCCAGCTGGGCATGAACGCGGCGCTGCGCAGGCTCATGGAGGTGGCGCGGACCGCGCTGCCCCACGTGACCGCGGAAGCCCCGCAGAGCGCGCCTGCCGAGCAATTGCTTCCCGAAATCGAGCGCTTCACGGAACGCGACGCGCTGGCCGCGCGTATTTTGGAGCTGTCCGGCAGCGCGAAGTGGGCCGCCGTTTACCTGGGGGCGGAATTCACCGTGGCCACCGATTCGGCGCGGTTGGCGATGGCCATGGGCGGCGACCTGCTGTCCACGGGCGTTTCCGACGAAGAGGCCTGGGCCGCGGCGCTGCCGCTGCTGGAATCCGGCTGCCCGGTGGCGCTGCACGATCTGAAGTCCGCGCCCATCGACCTGCGCCGGGTGAAGGGCGACATCATGGACGTGATGCTGGCCGCCTACGCGCTGAACCCCCAGCAGCCGGCCTTTGACGCCCGCTCGCTGTGCGAGCAGGCGGGCGTGGAGGGCTTTGACGAGCATCCCGCCACGGCGTTGCACAGCCTGGCCACAGACCAGGTCCGGCAGATGCGGGAGAACGACCTGGAGCGGGTGTACCGCCAGATCGAGCTGCCGCTGGCCTACGTGCTGCGGGGCATGGAGGACGAGGGCTTCCTGGTGGACGCGGACGTGCTGCGCGATTTGGGCGTTCAGTTCAAGGGGCACATCCAGCGCCTGACGGACGAGATCGCCCGGATGGCCGGGGAGCGCATCAACCTCAATTCCCCGAAGCAGCTGGGCGAGCTGCTGTTCGGCAAGCTGGGCATTCCCTCGCCGAAGAAGAAGATCTCCACAAACGCCGAGGTGCTGGAGCAGCTTTCCGAGGACTGGCCCATCTGCGGCAAGGTGCTGGAATACCGGAAGTATCAGAAGCTGGAGTCCACCTACATCGACGCGCTGATCCCCAAGCGGGACGCGCGCGGGCGCATCCACACCCGCTTCGACCCCGTGGGCACGGCCACCGGGCGCATCAGCTCCGCGGAGCCGAACCTGCAGAACATCCCCACCCGCACGGAGCTGGGCAAGGCCATTCGCGCCGCGTTCGTCGCCCGGCCCGGCTGGCTGCTGGTGGACGCGGACTACTCCCAGATCGAGCTGCGGGTGCTGGCCCACATGTCCGGCGACGCCACCATGATCAATGCCTTCCGGATGGATCAGGACATTCACGCCCGCACGGCGGCGGAGGTCTACGGCGTGCCGCTCAGTCAGGTGACGGGCCCCATGCGCTCGGCCTCCAAGGCCGTGAACTTCGGCATCGTCTACGGCATATCGGAGTTCACGCTGGCGAAGAACATCGGCGTCAGCCGCCAGGAGGCCCGGGAATTCATCGACCGCTACTTCGCCCGGTATCCGGGCGTGAAGGCCTACATGGACGCGGCGGTGCGCAAGGGCCACGCCCAGGGCTACGTGACCACGCTGATGAACCGGCGGCGCTACCTGCCGGAGCTGAGCAGCCCGAACTTCGCGGTGCGCTCCTTCGGCGAGCGCTGCGCGATGAACAGCCCCATACAGGGCACCGCGGCGGACATCATCAAGCTGGCGATGATCGCCGTGGACAGGGCCCTGCGCGAGGAGGGCTTCGAGGCGAAGCTGATACTGCAGGTGCACGACGAGCTGATCGTCGAGGCCCCCGAGGCGGAGGCCGAGCGCGTGCGCGAGCTGCTGCGCCGCTGCATGGAGGGTGTGATGACGCTGTCTGTGCCGCTGCGCACCGACATATCTATTGGAGGGGATTGGCGTGCTTGCAAATAAGCCCTACGTGATCGGGCTCACCGGCGGCATCGGGTCCGGAAAGACCGACGCCGCGCAATACCTGGAGACGCTGGGCGCGGCCCGCGTGGACGCGGACAGCGTATCGAGGGCGCTGACGGGCCCGGGCGGCGAGGCGCTGGAGGAGATCCGGCGCGTGTTCGGAGACGCCGCCTTCCACCCGGACGGCGCGCTGGACCGGGCCGTGCTGGGCCGGCTGGTGTTTTCCAACGAGGCGGCCCGCCGGGCGCTGGAGGGCATCATGCACCCGCTGGTGCAGCGCGACATGCTCATGGCGATGGACGCCGCCGCCGAAGCCGGCGCGAAGGTGGTGGTGCTGGACGTGCCGCTGCTGTTTGAGACGGGCATGGACGCCCTGTGCGACGAGACCTGGACGCTGTACGTGAGCCGGGAGATCCAGATCACCCGCGTGGCGGCCCGCGACGGCCTGAGCCGCGAGGAGATCGAGGCCCGCATCGACAGCCAGATGCCCACCGACGAGCGCATCGCCCGGGCCACCCACGCCATCGACACCGACCAACCCGTCGAGCGCACCCGCGCCGAGCTGGAGCAGCTGTACCGCGCCGCGGTGAAGCGGGCGGAGAAGGGGTTGTGAAGAGTGGAGAGTGGAGAGTGGAGAGTGGAGAGTGGAGAGTGGAGAGTGGAGAGTGGAGAGTGGAGAGTGGAGAGTGACCGGGGGCCAACGATTACGGAGGCGGCATGGCGGAAGGGAATCAGAAAACGGACCGGAGTCTGCAAACATTGGCGCCTGAACGGCAAAAAACCGACCGGAGTAGGCGAAATGCGTCGAGCCACCGACGGAAGGCCAGGCGCGCGCGGCGCAGGCGGCGGATCGCGGCCATCGTCACGATACTGACGCTCTCGGTGGCGCTGATCGGGCTGGGGCTGTGGCTTCTGCCGGGGAACCGGCCCGGCGTGGTGGGCCAGGCGTATCCGATGGAGTACGAGGCGCAGATCCGCGCCCGGGCGGCGGAAAACGGGCTCGACCCGGCGCTGCCCGCCGCGGTGATACTGGCCGAATCCAGCTACCGGCCCGAGGCGGTGTCCGAGGCGAACGCCCAGGGGCTCATGCAGCTTCTGCCCGACACGGCCCAGTGGATCTCGGAAAAGTTCGACGAGGTCTACGCCGAGGGCTGCCTGTTCGAGCCGGAGGTCAACATCAAGTACGGCTGCTGGTACCTGGGCTATCTGATGAAGCGCTTTGACGGCGACGTGACAAAGGCCATCGCGGCCTATCACGCGGGCCAGGGCCGGGTGGACGCGTGGCTGGCGGACCCGGCGTGCAGCCCGGACGGCGTCACCCTGTCCACGATCCCAAGCGACGCCACCCGAACCTATGTGACGAGGGTATTGAGGTATTATGAGAAGTATCAAGCGTTGTACGCTCAGGCGGCTTAGCGCGCTGGCGCTGGCGCTGTGCCTGCTTTATACCGGCGCGCACGCCGAGGACCTGGCCTCGGACCTGGGCGGCGGGCTGCAGGCGCAGGTGCCCACCCAGAACGAGCTGGCCCAGCAGCTGGACATGGAGAACGCGGACGTGACCATCGGCTACATCGAGCCGGGCTACGCCTCCTACAGCCCCGTGACCACCGACAACTGGAACATGGTCAGCCTCAACCAGCTGGTGTTTGAGAGCGTGGTGGACCTGGACGAGACCATGAAGCCCGTGCCGATGCTGGCGGACAACTGGGTGCAGGACGGCAAGGTCTGGACCTTCAACCTGCGCAGCGGCATACAGTTTCACAACGGCTACGAGCTGACGGCCTACGACGTGGTGCGCAGCTGGCAGACGCTGGTGCAGGCGGGCAAGTCCAACCCCTACTACGCCCGGCTGCAGGCCATATCGCGCATGGACGCCACCGACATCTACGTGCTGACCGTCACCGCCAAGAACAACAGCATGATGACGCTGTACGCGATGAACTTTCCGGTGATCCAGTACGAGACGCTGGCGGACGAGCTGCCCCGGGGCACCGGCCCCTATTGGTACATCGGCTACAACGACGAGGGCACCGTGCGGCTGGAGGCCAACCCGCTGTGGTGGAAGCAGCAGCCCGAGATCCGGAGCATACTGCTGAAGCGCTACTACGATTCCGGCGACGCCATACAGGCCATACGCACCAACCAGATCGACATGCTCTCCACCAAGAGTCCCCGGGCCTCCCTCAGCCGCAAGCTGTCGGGCCTGACCAGCATGGACTACCCCACGCTGACCTTCGAGATGCTGGTGCCGAACCTGGGCGAGGGCTCGCTGCTGTCGAACGTCACCGTCCGGCAGGCGGTGATGTACGCCATCGACCGTTCCATGGTGGCCTCCAACGCCTACCTGGACATGGGCATACAGTGCGAGGTGCCCATACTGCCCGGCTCCTGGCTGTACGAGAGCCAGAGCGCCATCTACTACTACAGCCCGGAGCGGGCGCTGCAGCTGATGCAGAGCCTCGGCTGGCGCGATCTGACCGGCGACGGCCGCCTGAACAAGCGCAACGGCGTGATGCTGGAGGAGCCGCGGGTGACGCTGGTGACCTACAACGAGAGCACCAACTGCATCCGCGAGAACGCCGCCAACATGATCGCCGAGTACCTGGAGGCCGTGGGCTTCACCGTGACGGTGAACGTGCTCAGCAGCAAGGAGAAGGCGCGGGAGGCCATCCGCAACCGCAACTACGACCTGGCGCTGATGGCCGTGAACCTCAGCGAGATCCCGGACATGAACGCCATGCTGAAGACCGGCGGCGAACTGAACTTCAACCGCTACAGCAACGACGACATGGACATGCTGCTGGAGCGCGTCCGGAGCGCCTCGGATGAGACCGTGCTGCGCAAGATATACAGCGACATCCAGATGACCGTCGTGAACCGCCTGCCGGTGCTGGGCCTGCTGTTCAGGACCGGCACGGTGCTGTCCGCCCGCTCCATCGGCGGCCTGTACGGCCTGCGGGCCTACGACAATTTCAACGGCTTTGAGTTCCTGAAGCAATAGCGCTTCCGGGAAGCGGCGATACCGACGATGCGAGGTGTTCTGAATGAGGAAACTGTTGCTTTGCCTGCTTGCGCTGCTGGCCGCGTCGCTGCTGGCGGCCGCCTGCGCGGAGGCCTCGACGACGCTGCTGGTGTACATGTGCGGCGCGGACCTTCAGGACGCGGCCTGCCTGGACATCTGCGAGATGGGCATGGCCGAGGTCGGCGACGATGTGAACATCGTGGTGCTGGCCGGCGGCGCGACCGACTGGGAGTTTGACGAGCTGAAGGGCAATACCCGCAACCTCGTCACCCTGCGGAACGGCGATTTTGAGACCGTCGAGGACTGGGGCTGGAAGTCCATGGGCAGCGCCGAGAGCCTGCTGGAGTTCCTGGAGTACGGGCTGAAGACGTACCCGGCCCAGCGCACCATCGCGGTGCTGTGGGACCACGGCGCGGGCTCCGAGGCGGGCATCTGCTTCGACCACACCGCCCCGGACCAGGACGGCCTGTCGCTTATGGAGATCAACGACGCGCTGTACGACCTGGACGAGCGGCTGGGGGGCTTTCACATCGACGTGTTCGGCTGCGACGCCTGCATGATGGCCACCTACGAGATGGCCGTGATGCTGTCCTGCTACGACATCGACTGCTTCGTCGCCAGCGAGGAGCTGGAGACGGGCATCGGCTGGGACTACACCCCCTGGCTGGAGGCGCTGGCCGGCGACGCCAATATGACCAACAAGGCGCTGTGCGAGAGGATACTGGACACCTACATGGACGCGGCGCTGAAGGAGAACCCGGACGACTGGCTGACCCTCAGCGCCGTGGACCTGAAGGCGATCGAGCCCCTGCGGCAGACGGTGGAGGGCTTCGCCTCGGTGCTGCTGGGCGAGCTGGAGCAGGGCAACGTGGCCGACGTGAGCCGCGGCCGCAGCCAGATGTACACCTTCGGCTCCTTCGTGGACGGCAGCTGGGACATGGTGGACATGGGCGTCATGCTGGACGCCTACGCCCACTACGACCCCGACGGCGCCGCCCAGGCCCGCCGGCAGCTCTCGGAGGCGGTGATGGCCAGCCGGCAGTCGGACAAGCTGGACGCGTGCAGCGGGCTGTCCGTGCTGATCCCGCAGGACACCAAGGCGGAGTTTGAGACCTACAGCGACGGCCTGGACCTGTCCTTCTACATGCCCAATTGGATCGGCTTCGTGAAGGCCTACGCCGGCCAGCTGTCGGGCGGCAGCCACAGCTTCGCCACCACCACGCCCCAGCAGGTGTCCGGGGGCAGCTTCATCAGCCAGCTCGCCGGTCAGATCAGCGGCACCTGGGAGGATTACGCCTGGGACGACGACGGGCAGACCTACGTGCCGGCCGAGCCCCAGCAGCCGCAGATCGCCTTCTCCGAGGGCGACTACGCCTTCACCGCCAGCCTCACCGAGGACGACATGCGCTACCTGGATTACGTTGAGGGCATGCTGCTGATGGAGATCGACGAGGGGGACGCGGTGGGCTACGTGGACTTCGGCCTGATGCGCAACAACCTGGTGGACTGGAGCACGGGCAATGTGTACAGCCTGTTCGACGGCACCTGGCCCGTGTTCGGCGACCAGATGGTGCCGCTGTACGACCAGCTGAGCAACGACCGGGGTCGCCGGAGCCTGATCCCCGTCAAGCTGAACGGCGCAGCGACCTACCTGGTGGTGGAATTCCCGGCGGAGGGTGGCGAGGGCCGCATACTCGGCGCGAACGCCGGCTATGACGAGAACGGCCTGCCGATACGCACCGTCACCCCGCTGAAGGCGGGAGACCGCATCGTGCCGGTGTACACGCTGTACATCGTGACGGACGACAGCGACGACATGCAGGAGGAGGAGTTCGACGGCGACGAGATCATCTGGCAGGACGGCATGACCGTCTCCTACGAGGACCTGGGCGACGACGAGGGCGACCCCACGACCGTGGCGTTCTGCTTCGTGCTGAACGACGTGTTCGGCGAGGTCGACATGACGGATCTGATCGAGTTTGAGGTGTGAGGTACATAGATAAGCAGGGCCGCCCCGTCGAGTGACGGGGCGGCCCTGCCTGTTGCATTGCGCTTCTATCCGTGCCAGCACTCGATCCTGCAGTCGTACTTCCTCTGACCCGCGGGCGCGTCCTTATCGTAATTGATGCCCACCAGCAGTATGTCGCCGCCGAAGCCCCGCAGGACCTCCGGATACCGCCTCTGCCTGATCTGCTCGATCGCGGCCTGGGCGGAACGGTTCCATTTCAGCTCGATCACCAGCGCGGGCACCGATTTTCTCTTATAAATTCCAGCCGCACCTCCTCGTTCGGGATGCGGGCCTTCTTCGTCGATTCATCGTAAGTCAGGTAACCCAGGTGTATGAGCAGCGTCAGTATGTCGTCGCGCCCGCGGAAGGTGATCAGGTCGTTGGAGAAGCCCTTGGTGTCGACGGCCACCTCCACGCCGCCGATCAGCTCGGCGACGGTCCTGCGCAGGCCGCTTACGTCCCGGCCGATGTAGTCCATCAGGCTCCCGGCCGCCGAGGTCTCCGTCCAGTAGGAATCGAAATCCCTGAAGCGAATCGCTTTCATCACGGAATTGGGATTGTAGATGGAACCGGCCTCGCGCAGCGAATAGCCGTCATACCATCGCTTCATCTCTGAAAAGTCGACCCCATATTGATCGCACAGTCCCACGACTTCCGCTTCGGTAAAACCAACGTATTGTGCAAAGCTCGCGGGCTTGAGCATCGTGTATTCCTGAAAATCCGAGATCGCCGACTGGGAGCCGTCCTTCTTGATCGGCAGTATGCCCGTCATATACGCGGCGGCGAAAACGCGGGAGGTGACGCCGCTGTTCTTGAACAGAGAGCGCAGAAACTTCAGGTATTCCGCCTGAACCGCCGGCGCCTCGCGGATGGGCGCGTCCCATTCGTCGATGATCATG
>CACYTF010000041.1 GCA_902777335.1 uncultured Eubacteriales bacterium | reverse complement strand
CTATGCAGCGATTTTGCCCATGATCGGTAGAATTTGTCTATTTCCTTTGGCTCCAGCATCCGCAGTATCCGCTCATACGTCGCATACGACGGCGCCCCGATAAAAAAAGGGACTGGGCAGGCGTCAATAAATGTGGTATACTTTTGCGGAACGGCATAGATCGCTGAAAGCCGCGCTGACACCCTGGGGGACCAAGAAGAAATAATAATATGGAAAGGAAGGAACATCATGGGAAAAACAAATATAATCGGCAGAATCGCACGGAGGTATTCCGACACCAGCCTGATTCTGCGCATCCTCATCGGAATGGTTGCCGGGGCGGCGCTGGGTCTTCTGGTTCCCGCCGTCTCTTTCCTGTCGCTTCCGGGCACCCTGTTTGTCAGCGCGTTGAAGGCCATAGCGCCTGTGCTGGTATTCGTGCTGGTGATCTCCTCGCTGGCAAACGGACAGACGAAATTCGACCAGCGTTTCGGTTTTGTCATCTTTGAGTATCTGTTCTCTACGTTTCTGGCGGCTATGGCGGCGGTGGCGTTCAGCTTCCTGTTCCCTGTCAGCATGGTGCTGAAGGACGCCGCGCAGGCGGACACGGTTCCTTCAGGAATCGGGGAAGTGCTTGAAAACCTCTTGGTGGGCATGTTTACCAATCCGATTGGCGCTATTACCAGCGGAAACTACATCTCCATCCTGTTCTGGTCCGTGGTTTTCGGGATCCTGATGAAGAAGCTGGCCGGAAGCGGAACCAAAGACCTGTTCACGGATTTCAGCGAAATCCTTTCCCGCACGGTGAAAGGGATCATTAACCTCGCGCCGTTCGGCATCATGGGCCTGATGTTTCAAAGCGTATCCACAACCGGGCTTTCCATTTTCAGAGATTATGGCATGCTGATCCTGCTGCTGGTCGGAACGATGCTGACGGTCGCGCTGGTCATCAACCCGCTGATCGTGTTTGCGATCCTGAGGCGCAATCCTTATCCTCTGATCTTCCGCTGTATCCGGGAGAGCGGGATCACCGCGTTCTTTACCCGTTCTTCCGCCGCGAACATACCGGTGAATATGCGGCTGTGCGAGCGGCTGGGCCTGGACAAGGATGTGTATTCCGTTTCGATCCCGCTGGGCGCGACGATCAACATGGACGGCGCGGCGGTCGTCATTACAATCATGACGCTGGCGACGGTCCGCACGCTGTCAATCCCGATCGACATCCCCTCGGCGATACTGCTTTCCATACTGAGTACGCTGGCCGCGTGCGGGACGTCTGGCGTTGCCGGCGGATCGCTGCTGCTGATTCCGATGGCCTGCTCGCTGTTCGGTATCCCGGCGGACATCGCGATGCAGGTGGTCGGAGTCGGGTTTATCATCAGCGTTATACAGGATTCCATGGAAACGGCCCTGAACTCTTCAGGCGACGTGATCTTCACCGCTACTGCAGAATACCGCCACTGGAAGAAGACGGGCAGGAGCTTGCCGACATTCCTGGGGGGAGACACGAAGCTGGACATTTGACAGACCTGTCCCCTGTCTCCTCCCGGCGTCACCCCTACTCCCTACTCCCTACTCCCTAAATCTGCATTATCATGTTGTTAAAATCCCGCATTTCACTGTAAAAATTGTTGACATGCCCCGGATATGAATTTATAATTATCTACATCATTCATTTTGAGTGATTTGTTATCATGCTAAAGCATATTATCCAAGGGGGCATCGTTATGAAGAGAATTGCCATACTGGCGCTGGCGCTGATGCTGCTGGGCCTGACCGCCTTCGCGGAGTCGGCCTCCGGCGGGTTCCTGGACGGCGTGGCCCAGGTCAACAACGCGGTCAACGGCGTGGTCTGGGGCGTGCCGGCGCTGGTGCTGCTGGCCTTCGTGGGCGTGCTGATGACGGCGCTGACCAAGGTGTTCCAGCTGAGCCACTTCAAGCACTGGATGAGCAAGACCATCGGCGCGGTGTTCCATGACAAGCACGTCACCGGCCACACCGCCGACAAGAGCATCTCCCAGTTCCAGAGCCTTTGCACGGCGCTGGCCGCCACGGTGGGCACCGGCAACATCGTCGGCGTCGCGGGCGCGATCATGGTGGGCGGCCCCGGCGCGGTGTTCTGGATGTGGGTCATCGCCTTCTTCGGCATGATGACCAACTACTCCGAGAACGTGCTGGGCATCTTCTACCGCCGCAAGAACAGCCACGGTGAGTGGTCCGGCGGCGCGATGTACTACCTGCGCGACGGCCTGGGCAGCTACAAGGGCTGCAAGACGATCGGCAAGGTGCTGGCGTGGCTGTTCAGCCTGTTCTGCCTGCTGGCCTCCTTCGGCATCGGCAACATGACCCAGGTCAACTCCATCTCCGGCAACATGCTCACCGCGTTCCACGTGCCCACCTGGGTGACCGGCGTGTTCGTGATGGTCATGGTGGGCCTGGTGGTGGTGGGCGGCCTGAAGCGCATCGCCGCCGTCACCGAGAAGATCGTGCCCTTCATGGTGATCCTGTACATGATCGGCTCCCTGGTGATCTTCATCGCCAACATCTCCCAGCTGGGCGCGGTGTTCTCCGCCATCTTCAAGGGCGCGTTCGCCGCGAAGGCCGCCACCGGCGGCGTGGTGGGCTACGGCATCAAGCTGGCCATCGAGCAGGGCATGAAGCGCGGCGTGTTCTCCAACGAGGCCGGCCTCGGCTCCTCGGTCATGGTCCACTCCAACTCCAACGTGAAGGAGCCCGTGAAGCAGGGCATGTGGGGCATCTTCGAGGTGTTCGCCGACACGATCATCGTCTGCACGATGACGGCCTTCTCGGTGCTGTCCTCGGGTCTTGTGAACCTGGAGACCGGCGAGACGGTGGCCGAATACGCCGGCGTGACGCTGACCAAGGCCAACCTGGTGTCCACGGTGTTCTCCATCCGCTTCGGCTGGATCGGCTCGGCCTTCATCGCCGTTTCGATCATGCTGTTCGCCTTCTCCACCGTGCTGGGCTGGAGCCACTACGGCACCAAGGCCGCCGAGTACCTGCTGGGTGAAAAGCGCACCATCCCCTACCGCATTATATTCGTGCTGCTGGTGTTCGGCGGCGCGGTGATGGGCGACAACCTGGCCTGGGACCTGGCCGACACCTTCAACGGCATGATGATGATCCCCAACCTGATCGGCGTCATCGCCCTGTCCGGCGTGGTGGCAAAAATCACCAAGAACTACATCAACCGCACCTTCCACGGCTCGAAGGAAAGGCCTCTCTACTCCGCCTTCCCGGATGTCCAGAAGGAGCAGGAGAACAGCTGAGGAAGCGGCTGAAAACCGCGGGGCGGTTGCACGGACAGTGCGGTCGCCCCTTTTTCAGTGCCTCCCCGCCGCGGAATGAGTCATGGGGACGGTTCTACTGACTCATTTTTCAAGTACAATGAGTCAGTAGAACCGTCCCCATGACTCATTCCCTTCTGTCGAGCCCGTATGCCGAGAGCAGCGTCGACAGTTCCCGGAATAGCGGGCATTCTTCCCCTTCGCACCGGCGTTGTCCGCCCCAAACCAGCCAGTCCATTGACACTTCCAGCGCCTTGCTCAGTCGCATCATCGTATCAAGCGAGGCGATCTTCTCACCCCGCTCGATATGCCCAACGAACGAAGCGGACACCTTGATCCGCGCCGCAAGCTCCGATTGCGTCATGCCCAATTCCGATCGTCTGTCCCGTACACGCTTTCCGATCAAATCCATATCCGCGAAACGATCCATCATGCGCCACCACCATTCATCAAATTTGGAATTCTTAAATTTATTATATTTGGAATATCCAAATTTGGCAAGAGAATACCATCCTATAATTTCATTGGATAGGGGATGGTATTCTGAATACCCGGAAGCTGGCGCTGGGAGATCGAAACATCGTTGGCGCGCGCATAACACAGATACGTAAAAAGCGGGGCATGAAGCAGATTGAGCTTCTTGCCAAGCTTCAGCTTTTGGGTATAGAAATGAGTGTTCCCTCCCTGTCCCTGCTGGAAGGGCAAAAGCGATCCGTCACCGATAAAGAACTGCGCGCCATCGCCGATGTCCTCGAGGTTTCCGCCGATTGGCTGCTCGACAGGGAATGACAGGAAGAGAGGCCCGACGCCTGACTGTTCAGGCGCCGGGCTTTTGTTAGCCGCCAAGCAAACCTCACTGCTTCCCGAATCGCGCGCGCATCAGCGGCTTGATGCCGCCCGCCTCCAGTATCATCCGCTGCTGCTCGCCCAACTGGTCGCAGGGCAGCGTCTCGCCCGTGGCGCAGACGGTCACGTGACCCGCGTCCAGATCCAGCGTCACGGCCTCACCGTCGTGGACCTTCTTGCAGATGCCGGGGCATACGATGGGCAGAAGGCCCAGGTTGACGGCGTTGCGATAGAATATGCGGGCAAAGGAATCGGCGAGCACCGCCTTGGCGCCCATGGCCAGCAGCGCGATCGGGGCGTGCTCCCGCGATGAGCCGCACCCGAAGTTGCGGCCCGCCACCACGATGCCGCCCTGGGGAAAGTCGGGGGCGATCTGAGGGCTGACCCCCTCCAGGCAGTGGCGCCCGATCTCCTCCGGGTCCGTCAGGGCCAGGTACGCACCGGGGTAGATCTGATCGGTATCCACGTTGTCACCCACCACGATGACCTTTCCTGTCAGCTTCGTCTCCATGTTCTTCTCCTCCTGTCACAGATATGCTCTCGGGTCGGTGATTTTGCCGTTGAGTATGCTGGCCGCCACCGTGGCCGGGGACGCCAGGTAGAGGCTGGCCTCCTTGGACCCCATGCGGCCGGGGAAGTTGCGGTTGGTGCTGGTGATGCACACCTCGCCGGGCGCGAGTATGCCCGCGTGGACCCCCAGGCAGGCGGCGCAGCCGGGCGCGTTGATGGTGGCTCCGGCGTCCATCAGCGCCTGTATGTGGCCCAGGCGGATGCACTCCTGCATCACCGCGTTGGAGGCGGGCACGACGATCAGGCGCGTGTAGGGCGCTATGTGCCTGCCCTTCAGAATCTGCGCCGCCGCGGCGATGTCCTCGGTGCGCCCGCCGGTGCAGGAGCCGATGTAGCCCTGGTCCAGCTTCACATCGCCCTGGGCGATCACGCTTTGCAGCGTGTGGACGTTCTCCACGCTGTGCGGGCAGGCCAGCTCCGGCTCCAGCGCGCTCACGTCGAACACGTGGGACTCGGCGTACCGGTAGCCCGGGTCCGTGTACTGGATCTCAAAGGGGCGCACCGCCCGCGCCGTCACGTAGTCGATCACATCCCGGTTGGGCTGCATGTAGGCGGTCTTCGCGCCCATCTCCACCGCCATGTTGCAGATGACCATGCGCCCGGCCACGTTCAGGTTCTCGACATAGCTGCCGGTAAAGTCGATGCCCTTGTACACCGCGCCGTCCGCGCGAAGCTTCCCCAGCACCGCGAGGATCACGTCCTTGGGGTACACGCCCTTCGGCGCCTCGCCCTCCAGCCGCACCTCGATGATCTCGGGCACCCTGAACCACATCTCCCCGGTCATCAGTATCGTCGCCATGTCCGTCGCGCCGCAGCCGGTGCCCATCGCGCCGAAAGCGCCGTGGGTGGTGGTGTGGGAGTCGGTGGCCACCAATATCATGCCCGGGTAGACGACCCCCGCCTCCGGCATCACCTGATGGCACACGCCGCAGTTGGTGTCAAAGTGAAAGCGAAGCCCGTTCTTCTGGGCGAATTCGCGCATGGCCTTGTGGTTGGAGGCGCTCTTCACGTCCGGGCAGGGGGCGTAGTGATCGAACACGAACGCGCACCGCTCCCGGTCCCACACCTTTTCGCCGCCCATCTCGTAGAAGGAATAGACGGTCTGCAGATACAGGTCGTTGATCTCGGCAAAATCCACCTTCGCCGTGACGATCTCGCCGGTCTTGACCTCCGCCCTCCCGCTGTTTTTGGCCAGTATCTTCTCGATTGCGTGCATACAGCCACTCCTCTCTGTTGAATATTGTATACAATATACGATATACAAATAATACACCCAAGCGCGGGACATGTCAATAGCCCGCCGCCCTTCGCGCTGATTTTCGACACTCTGCCCATACGAAGATCATTTTTCATGTCTGGTTTATACAAAACAGCCCCTGGAGCAGGGGCTTGAATTCTCTGAACGGACGGATTATAATATGATATATCGTATACGAAACAGGGAGGACAGGCCATGGACACGTTGGAGCTCATGCCCGTTCGGGTCCGCATCACATCGATCCTGAAAAAGGCGATCTACACCGGGGAGTATCACAGCGGGGATGAGCTGAGCCTCAGCAACGTGGCCGCGCAGCTGGGCGTCAGCCGCACCCCCGTCCGCGAGGCCTTCCAGGCGCTGGAGGCCGAGGGGCTGATCACCCTTCGCATGAACCGGGGCGCCATCGTCAATCAAATCGACCGGAAGTTCATCGCCGATATATTTGACATGCGCATACTGCTCGAATCGGAGGCGGCCGCGCGGGCCGCGGCCAACGGCATGGAGACGGCCGCCCTGCTGGAGCGGCTGCATGACCTGCGGGATCATCTGGAGGCGTTGAACCGGGCGGACTACGAATCTCTGAACCAGGATATCCACATGGCGATCTGGACGGCGGCGGACAACCACAAGCTGAAGGCCTATCTGCTGGAGATGTGGAACGGCCCCAGCACGGGGCTCGGCGCGGACGAAGCGCAGGCCCACTACATAGACTCCACCTTCGAGCACATCGACATACTGCGCTTCATACGGGACGGGAGGCCGGAAGCGGCCCGAGAGGCCATGGCGCGGCACATCGCCCGGAGCCGGGAAAACATACTGAAGCGCTATCCCGCCGCCGAGTGAGCACCGAAGGTTTACATGGGGACAGATACACAAGAACCGTCCCCATGTAAACCTTCCCCATGTAATGACATTATGCCAGTTCGACCCGCATCTCCTCGCCGGTATAGCGCACGGTCCGGTCAACCCGGCTGCCGTCGGGCCGGAGCAGGCGGACGGCGATGTCCACCGGCGCCGGCAGGTCGCAGTCTCCCAGCGTCAGGGCCCCTTCGGCGTCGTCGTAGCGCAGCGGCAGCGTCGCGCCGTCGACCGGGCCGTCGCCCGCGTCGTCGTACAGGTCGAACGCGCCGTCCGCGCCGGCGTAGATCACCAGCTCCCGCGCGGGCACGGGCAGCTCCGCGGCGCTGTGCGCGCCCTCGGCCACGGGAACGATGCTCCCTGCCCGCACGAGCACCGGGAAGCGGTGAAGCGGCGTGTCTATCTCGATCTCCCTGCCGCCCTCATGGTATTCCCCGGTGAACAGGTCGTACCAGCCGCCCGGCGGCAGCGCGACCTGCGTTTTTTTGCCGCCCTTGTCCAGCGGGCGCGTGACCGGCTTCACCAGCAGCGCGTCGCCCAGCATGTACTGGTCGTGCAGCGCAAACAGCGCCGGCGCGTCCGGGAAGGCGACCATCATCGCCCGCAGCATCGGCAGCCCGTCGCGGCAAGCCTGGGCCGCCGTGGCGTACAGATAGGGCAGCAGCCGGTAGCGCAGCGCGATCGCGTCGCTGAGGCACTTGTATTCCGGGCTGTCCTCGCCGCCGAAGCGCCAGGGCTCCCGGGGCGTGTCCGTGCCGTGGGAGCGGAACACCGGCAGCATCGCGCCGAACTGGAACCAGCGGACGTACAACTCGCGGTAGGCGGGGTCCGCCACGCCCTCCGGGTAGTCGCCCCTCCAGAACCACTGTTCCCTTTGCCCCACGAAGAAGGCCCCGATGTCCAGCGTCCACCAGCAGATGCCGCTGCACGCGGCCTTGACGCCCTCGGTGACCTGGGCGCGCAGCGTCTCCCAGCGGGCCGTCACATCGCCGGACCACAGTATCGCCCCGAGGGCGCTGGCGTCGACGCCGCCGCTTCTGGACAGCAGCACGGGCCGCTTGTCCGGGAAGTCCCGCAGCCAGTGCTCCCGCAGGCCCAGCAGGTGCACGGCCCCGTAGTCGTTCATCGTCGCCGGGTCCATCCGCAGGGCCGAGGACTCGGTCAACAGGCGCATGCGCTCGTCCTCGTCCCGCTTCTCCTCGCCGCACCAGTCCGGGTCGGTGATGGGCTCGCAGCTGTCGCACCACAGCGCGTCCACGCCGCCGTCCATCCAGTAGCGGCGGCACTGCTCCCAGTACAGGTCCCGGGCCTCGGGCGAGAACGCGTCGTAGATTCGGCTGCCCGGCAGGAACAGGCCCGCGGCCTCGAACTCGTCGCAGTCGCGCCCCTTGCCGGCGTTGGGCCAGATGGACACCATCAGCTTCACGTCCATATCGTGCAGCGCGCCGGTCAGCGCCTTCACGTCCGGGAAGCGCTCCGGGTCCGGCGTCTTGTCACCCCAGCAGCCCTCGCGCCAGCTGAGCCAGTCCAGCACGATGCAGTCCAGCCCCAGCCCGCGCCGGCGGAACTCGGCGGTCACGTCCATCAGCTCTTCGGCGGTCTTGTAGCGCTCCTTCGACTGGACGTAGCCGTAGGCCCACTTGGGCAGCAGCGCCGGCCTTCCGACGACGCCCGCCAGCTTCTTCAGCACCTGGGCGCAGTTCGCGCCGCGCATCACCACGTAGCGGATCTCGTCCACGGCGTCCAGCTCGAACGTGAAGCCGCCGCCCTCGCCCCGGTAGCGCATCGCGCAGCCGGCCTCGATCAGAAGGCCCCAGCCCGCGTCCGACAGCAGGAAGGGTATGGCGATCTTCATGTTGTGCTGGTAGAGGCGCTCCTCGCCGTTGGCGTAGTCGAACACCCCCGCCTCGTGCTGGCCCAGGCCGGTCAGCACATGCCCAGCCGGGCAGGAGAAGCGCAGCGTCGCCGAGTGGCTGACCCGCACCCGCTCCCGGTCGCCGTCGTCGAACACCACCACCTCGCCGTTGGCGGTCTGCCGCACCGCACCCTCCCCGGACGCGGGGGCCAGCCGCCAGACGGGCCGCTCGACACAGCGCAGGCCCGTCTGGCGCAGGAATTCGCCGTTCGCGTCCGAGAACACGACAGGCGCAAACCCCGCCGCCTCCGCGGGATCCAGGCAGACCCGCTCCACGCCCTCTGACAGTTGGATTCGCTTCATGGCATTGCCCTCCGTTCATCGGATAAATGAGATAGGGGACGGTTCCTTATCTCATTTCCAAGTGAGATAAGGAACCGTCCCCTATCTCATTTTCCGTTTTGCGCGTCAGCCCTTGACCGCGCCGGCGGTCATGCCGGCGACGATGTACTTCTGCCCCAGCAGGTAGACCAGCACCACCGGCGCGCTGGTCATCACGATGTCGGCGCAGACCAGGTTCCAGTCCTTGAAGTACATGCCGAAGAAGTTGTACACCGCCAGCGTCATCGGCCACTTCGTGGAGGAATCCAGAAAGTACAGCGGCATCACGAACTCGTTCCAGGTGTTCAGGAAGGTCAGCACCATCACCGTCACCAGCACCGGCTTCATCAGCGGCAGCACGATCTGTATAAACAACCCCGTGGCCGGCGCGCCGTCGATGACGGCGGCCTCGTCGATCTCCACCGGTATCTTCCCGACAAAGCTGTGGATCAGGAACACGTTGAACGGGATCTGCGTGGCCGTGTAGAGCAGTATGATGCCGATCTTCTTGTTCATCAGCTTCGTGACCTGCATCACCCGCATCAGCGTGACGAAATTGATCGGCATAGCGATGCCCAGCACGATGAACAGGTACAGGAAGTTGTGCAGCTTACGGCGGTTGCGGGACATCACGTAGGCGGCCATCGTGGAAAGGAGCGTGCACAGCAGCACGCTGCTGACGGAGTAGAGCAGGCTGTTGAAGAACGTGGTGCCCAGCTTGCCCTTCTCGATGACCACCGAGTAGTTGGACCACTGGGGGTTGGCCGTCAGCGACAGCGCCATCGCCGAGGCCTCCTTGCTGGTCTTGAAGCTGTTGAACAGTATCAGCAGCAGCGGCGCCAGCAGGATCAGCGACAGCAGCCACGCCAGCGCGTTCACGCCGAAGGTGATCAGGCTCTGCCTTCTTTTCACCATGCTGTTCATGCCAGATCCCCCTCCCCCTTCACCATGTGCTTGATCATGAAGTAGCCGACGACGAGCGTGAGCAGCGTGATGATGGTCGACAGCGTGGTGCCCACGGCGTAGCGGCCCTTGCTGAACTCCTTGTACACGGCGGTGTACAGCACCTCGGTGGCGAACCCGGGGCCGCCGTTGGTCAGCGCGTAGACCGTGTCGAACACCCGCAGGCCGTAGATGACGTT
The DNA here is from genome assembly GCA_902777335.1 of uncultured Eubacteriales bacterium. Classification (GTDB taxonomy): domain Bacteria; phylum Bacillota; class Clostridia; order Christensenellales; family Aristaeellaceae; genus UBA2862. The sequence continues at coordinate 19,522 of CACYTF010000041.1, read as the reverse complement.
CAGCACCGTGGTGACCGTCAGCGTGGGCGTGAGCATCGGCAGCGTGATGTGCCGGAAGCACTGCCAGGCGTTGCCGCCGTCGATGGCCGCGGCCTCGTAGTACACCGGCGATATGGACATGATGCCCGCGATCAGTATCGTCATGATGTAACCCATGCCCTTCCAGATGTCCACCGCCATCACCGACGGGAAGGCCAGCTTGGAATCGTAGATCCACTTCTGCGCCAGCCCGTTCAGGCCCACCGCGCGCAGCGCCGTGTTCAGAAGGCCCACCTTCGGGTCCATGATGGACTTGAAGATCATGCCCACGATCAGCGCCGACAGCACGCAGGGCATGTACATCACGGCCCTGTGGAAGTTGAGCATGCGAACCTTCTTCGTCAGCAGCACGGCCAGCATCAGCCCGATGGCGTTCTTGGCAATGGTGGTCACCGCCGTGAAGCGCAGCGTGTTCAGCAGCACGCGAACGTAGTTGTAGTTGGCGGAGAACACCGTCTTGAAGTTCTCCAGGCCGACGAAGTGGACCTCCCAGGAATACTCGGACCAGTCCGTGAAGGAGTAGCCGAGCCCCATCACCGACGGCAGCACGTACAGCACCACGTACAGCAGCAGCGCACCGAGGGCAAACCAGGTGGGATACACGCGATTCTTGTTCATGATGACCTCCCGGGGAGCGGTGCGGAAAAGGCGGAGGGTACCGCACTGAGGGCCCCCTCCGCCTTCCGTTGTGTCAAGCGATCGTGTATGGGTCGCGCGCCCGTCAGTTCCAGGCGGGGTCCTTCGCGGCCGCGGCCTGGTCGGCGCGGTTGCGGTCGATGTTCTGCAGCATCTGCTCGGCGCTCTGGTCGCCCAGGATCACGGCCACCAGCTCGCTGCCGATCTCCATCCACTGGGGATTGACGTACTTCACGCTGGTCTGGTACACGGTGCCGTGGTCCGGATAGGCGGCGTAGAAGCCGGAGATCTCGTCGGAGTAGGCGTCCTTCGCGGTGGTGAAGGGCAGCGTGTTGAACTTCGGCACGTTGTCGATCAGGTACTGGATGCTCTCCGGCTCGGCCAGGAAGGCCAGGTACTGCTTGGCGGCGTCCGCGTTGGCGGAACCCGAGTAGACGAAGCGGGTGGGGCCTACGGGGTTCATGTTCAGCACCTGGTTGTCGCACAGGGGCATCACGAAGAAGCCGATGTCCTCGGCCGGGAACTCGGGATAGGCCGCGTTGATCTCGGTGGGGAAGCCCTGGTTGGCCACGGTCATGGCGCACTCGCCCTCGGCGATGGCCCTGGCGGCGTCGGCATAGGCGTTGGCCATGTAGTTGTCACCCCAGTAGCCCAGGTCCACCATTTCCTTGATCTGGTCGACCAGCTGCTTCGCGGTGGCGCTATCGGCAAAGCCCATCTCGTTGTTGTTCAGCTTCTCGGCGGTGCCGGGCTCGGCGTGCTCGATGGCCACGCCCAGCTCGCAGAACCACAGCTGGTGGTGCCAGCCGTCGGAAACGGCCTCGTAGATCGGAACCATGCCGTCGGCCTTGATGGCCTCGCAGACCGCCTTGAACTCCTCATAGTTCGTGGGCACGGCCAGGTTCAGCTTCTCGAACACCTTCTTGTTGTAGGCGACGGCCCACACGGCGGAAACGTCCTGGGCGGGCTGGCCGTACAGCTTGCCGTTCACGGAGGTCTCGGCAGCGGCCAGCGGGTCCACGGTGGCGGCCCAGGCTTCGCCGGACAGGTCCACGGCGTTCTTCTCGACGTTCAGCTGGGTGACGATGTCGAACTGGCCCGCCTGGGAGCCGAACAGGTCGGCGCACTCGCCGGAGTTCAGCTTGGACATCAGCAGATTGGTGTACTGGTCGGAGGGGATGATCTGATAGTCCACCTTGATGCCGGTCTGCTCGGTGAACTTCTCACCCAGCTCCATCTCGGCGTCCTGAACCCAGTCCTGGCTGGCCATGTAGGTGATGGTGACGTCCTCGGCGACGGCGGCGGCGCACAGCGCCAGCATCAGCGCGAGCACACAGGCAAGAATCCTCTTCATGGTAAAATCCTCCCATCTGATATTATTGACATTTCTTTACCCACCCTGTACAATTGAGGTGCATTTGGTATGTTTTAATTATACCGTTTGTGCAAACGGAGTGGAATGGTGATTTCCCGCGAATTTCATGTATATTTTTTACTGGGAGGTGCGCGATGAAGCGAAAAACCGTCCGGGGCACGCTGCTGGGCACGTACTCGGTCATCATCGTGGTCTCCTTCTTCGCGCTGGCGGCGGTGTTCTCCGGCGTGCTGGGCGCACGCGTGCGCGGCCAGATGCTGGCCGCGCTCCACTGGCAGACCCGCGCCGCCGCCACCGCCGCGGACCAGGAGATCGACCGCATGCGCACCATGGCCATGAACATCAGCTACTCCACCCGCGTGCAGGACAGGCTGTTCCTGCGCCGCAGCGCCTCGGGCGAGGCCGAAAAGCTGTCCACGCTGCTGTCGATCATCGTGTTCCCGAACCGGCCCATCGACCAGATCAACCTGTACACGAAGGACGGCCAGCGCGTGTGCAGCGGCCTGAAGAACGGCATCGAGGCGGCCGCCGCCGATGAGCAGCCCTGGTACGCCGACCTGGCGGCGGCGGGCAACCACCAGCGCATATTCTTCTCCGGCGCGGACGAATCGCTGTCCAAGTACGCCACGGGGTTCTACAGCCGGCAGTTCATCACGCTGGCGATGGAGCTGTACGACAACTTCGGAAACAGCTGCGGCTTCGTGGAGATCCGCCAGCGCGTGGGCCGCGTCGCCGCCGCCATCGCCTCCTACAGCGCCATCTACGGCGAGTCCCTCAGCTTCTTCGGCGAGGACGGCAGCCTGATCTACCCCATCCCCCAGGGCGATCCGGCGCTGTTCGAGGCGGCGAAGGCGCTGGACTATCCGGAGACCTTCACCCGCGCGCGGGTGAACGGCAGGGCGGTGATGCTCTGCTGCGTGCCCTGCGACGGCGGGAACTTCTACACGGTGATGCGCATCGACCTGATCGACCTGATGCGGCCGGTGCTGGTGCAGATCACCACGATACTGCTGATCACGCTGGCCGCGCTGACGCTGGCCATCGTGATGTCGCACCTGGCGTCCCGGCGCATCACCGCGCCCATCGACGCGATCTGCCGGCAGATCGGCAGCATCGACATCGAAAACCGGGCCGCCCTGCCCGCGCTGGACACGGACCTGGTGGAGATGCAGACGCTCCACGACGCGTTCTCGCAGATGCAGGCGTCGCTTTCCGAGCACGTGGACAAGCTCCTGCAGCTGCAGAACCAGGAGATGCAGTCGCGGATGCTGGCACTGCAGGCGCAGATGAACCCCCACTTCCTGTTCAACAGCCTGCAGGCCATACAGGCCATGGCGGACGAGGGCATGAACCGGGAGATCACGGTGATGTGCCAGTCCATGGCCAACATCCTCCGCTACATCTCCTCGGACACCGGGCAGCTGGTGCCGTTGGAGGACGAGCTGCGCCATACCCGCGACTATCTGCGCTGCATGGACATCCGCTACCAGGGCGACCTGGAGTATTCCATCGACGTGCCGGAGGCGCTGAACCGCGCCGCCGTGCCCAAGCTGTGCGTGCAGCTGCTGGTGGAGAACGCCATCAAGTTCACCACCACCCGCCGCCCGCCCTACCGGGTGCGGATCAGCGGCGTTCTGAACGGCGACGGCTACGAGCTGGCCATCACCGACAACGGCCCCGGCTTTGAAGCGGAAACGCTGAACACACTGCGCAATCAGATGGACGAGATCCGCCGCACGCGGGCGCTGCCGTCGCTGAAGATCAACGGCATGGGGATACTCAACGTGTTCATACGCTTTTGCCTGCTGTACGACAATCATTTCACCTTCCGGCTGGAGAACAACCCGGAGGGCGGCGCGGCCATACGGATAGGAGCGAGCATCCATGAATCGAAGGATTAAAGTCATCGTCGCCGACGACGAGCGCCTGATCGCGAACAACATCGCCCACCGGATCGAGCAGACCAACGCGGCCTTCGAGGTGGTGGCCCGCGCCGGCACCGGCGCCGAGGCGCTGGAGCTGGCCCGGGAAATGCTGCCCGACGTGGTGTTTAGCGACATCAAGATGCCCGAGATGGACGGCATAGAGCTGATCTCCCGGCTGCGGGCGCTGAACCCGGCCATACTGTGCGTGATCGTCAGCGGGTACAACGACTTCGAGTACACCCGGGGCGCCATCCGCAACAGCGCCGTTGACTACCTTCTGAAGCCCGTGAACCCGGACGAGCTGAAGCAGCTGCTGGGCCAGCTGGAGGCCACGATGCTGGCCCGCGAGCAGCAAATCGTGCCCCGCCGGGAGGCCAGCCCGGCGGAGCTCGTGGACAATGTGCTGATCTATCTGCGGGAAAACTACGACAAGCCCATCGACTTTTCCGCCATCGCGGACATGCAGGCCATATCGTCCTCGTACCTGACCCGGCTGTTCCACGATCGCGTGGGCACCAGCCCCAGCAAGTACCTGACGGACTACCGCATGAGCATGGCCCGCAAGCTGCTGGTGGATTCCCAGCTGTCCGTCAAGGAGATCGCCGAGCGCGTCGGCTACCCCGACCCCTTCCACTTCAGCAAGAGCTTCAAGAACCTTTTTGGGGTCAGCCCCGCGCAGTACAGGGAGGGGAAGACGGAGGACGGAGGCGTGAGGAATTAGGAATGAGGAATGAGGAATGAGGAATTTCGGTGCAAATCCCTGACGGGATTTGGTTTGATTGGATGAAGGGGACCGGATTGCCACGTCAGTGAGGCCAACGTGGCAATCCGGTCCCTCATGAATCATAGAAATCCGTCAGGATTTCAACAACAATTCCTCATTCCTCATTTCCCATTCTCCCTCCGCCTCACGATTCCCCTCCTCACGGCCTTTTCGATCTCCACGATGGGGATCACGCTCAGGGCCATGGCCAGGGCGATCAGGTACTGGCCAAAGGAGATGGGCCGGAAGGAGAAGGCCCGGTTCAGGAACGGTATGAAGATCACGGCGGCGGTGACCAGTATCGAGAAGGCCAGCGTCAGCCACAGCATCTTGTTCTGCCGCTTCAGCGCGAACACGGACGCGATGCGCGAGCGCATGTTGAACGAGTGTAAGATCTCGATCATGCTCAGCGTCAAAAAGGCCATGGTCATGCCCACCTCGGACTCGGCGATGGCCCACGCGCCGCGCTCCATGCGGCCGCCGACGAAGAAGCTGAACACCGTCACCGCGGCGATGATCAGGCCCTGGAAGGCGATGTCAAAGCCCAGGTTGTCGCTGAATATGCTCTCCTTCCGGTTCCTGGGGGGACGGCGCATGACGTCCGCCTCCGCCTCCTCCATGCCCAGGGCGATGGCCGGGAACGTGTCGGTGATCAGGTTGATCCACAGTATGTGCACGGGCCGGAGGATCGAGAAGCCCATCAGCGTGGCGGCGAATACCGCCAGCACCTCCGCCAGGTTGGCCGACAGCAGGAACTGTATGGCCTTTCGGATGTTGTCGTAGATGCGGCGGCCCTCCCCCACCGCGGAGACGATGGTGGCGAAGTTGTCGTCGGTCAGTATCATGTCCGCCACCGACTTGGTGACGTCGGTGCCGGTGATGCCCATGCCCACGCCGATGTCGGCGCTCTTGATCGAGGGCGCGTCGTTGACGCCGTCGCCGGTCATGGCGGTCACCATGCCCAGGGCCTTCCAGGCGTTGACGATGCGCACCTTGTTCTCCGGCTGCACGCGGGCGTACACCGAGTAGCGCCGCACCTCCTGGGCGAACACGTCGTCCGGTATGGCGTCCAGCTCCGCGCCGGTGATGGCCATCTGGCCGGGCGCCAATATGCCAAGCTCGCGGGCGATGGCGGTGGCGGTGTCCTTGTGGTCGCCGGTGATCATGATCGGGCGGATGCCGGCGCTGCGGCACTGCTCGATGGCGGCCTTCACCTCCGGGCGGATCGGGTCGATCATGCCGCACATGCCGATCCAGGTCAGGCTCTGCTCCAGGTGCTCTGGCGCGTTGGAGGCCGGCCGCTCGTCGTACACGCGCTGGGCGGCGGCCAGCACCCGCAGGGCCTGGTCCGCCATGGCCTTGTTCTCCTTCAGGAGCTGCGCGCGCGTCTCCTCCGTCAGCGGGACGGCCCTGCCGCCCTGCCAGATCGTCGTGCAGCGGCGCAGCACCTCGTCCGGCGCGCCCTTGGTGAACTGTATGAAGCCCTGCCCGGCCTTCGCCCGGTGGAGGGTGGACATCATCTTGCGCAGCGAGTCGAAGGGCGCCTCGTCCACGCGGGGCAGGTCCGCGGCCAGCGCGGCCTTGGGCATGCCGTTTTTGTTGGCGTCGTTGACCAGCGCGCACTCGGTAGCCTCGCCCACGGCCTCGCCGTTCTCCAGCTCCGCGTCGGAGCACAGCGCCATGGCGGTCATCAGCAGCGCCTCGTCCGCGGCGACCTTCTTCACCACGGTCATCCTGTTCTGGGTCAGCGTGCCGGTCTTGTCCGAGCAGATGATCTGCGTACAGCCCAGCGTCTCCACCGCGGTCAGCTTGCGGATAATGGCGTGGTTCTTGCTCATCTTCGTCACGCCGATGGACAGCAGTATCGTCACGACGGCGCTCAGGCCCTCGGGGATGGCCGCGACGGCCAGCGACACGGCCACCATGAAGGTGTCCAGCACCGCCTTGCCGCCGCTGCGCACCAGGTTGATGATAAACACGAAGGCGCAGATCACCAGGATCATCGCGGAGAGCTTGCGGGACAGCTCGTTCAGCTTCACCTGCAGCGGGGTGTCCTCGTCCTTGGCGTTGGTCAGCGCGTCGGCGATGGCACCCATCTCCGTGTCCATGCCGGTGCCGGTGACCACGGCGTGGCCGCGGCCGTAGGTGACGATGGAGCCCATGTACACCATGTTCTTCCGATCGCCCAGCGGCACCTCGCCGTTCTCGCCCGCAAAAAGCGCCTCGCTCTGCTTCTCCACGTCGGTGGATTCGCCGGTCAGCGCGGCCTCCTGGGTCTTCATCGTGGCGCATTCCACCACGCGGGCATCCGCGGGCACGGCGTCTCCGGCCTCCAGGATCAGCAGATCGCCCGGCACCACCTCGTCGGCCCGCACGGTCTTCTGGTGGCCGCCGCGGATGACCTTGGCCGTGGCGGCGGCGATCTGCTGCAGCGCCTCGATGGCGGCCTCGGCCTTGCTCTCCTGATAGACCCCCAGGCAGGCGTTGATCAGCACCACGGCCAGTATGATCACGGTGTCGGTCAGGCTCTCCCCCGCATACAGCGCCGTGACGGCGCTGACGATGGCGGCGACGATCAGCACGATGGTCATCGGGTCCTTCAGCTCGCCCAGGAACTTGACGATCAGGCTGTCCTTCTTGCCCTCCTTCAGCTTGTTGGGGCCGTATCGCGTCAGCCGCGCCGCGGCCTCCGCGTCGGTGAGGCCCTGCATCGAAGCGCCGATCTCAGTCAGCACCTCTTCCTTCTCCGCAAGATAAGGCTTCATGGTTCCGTTTCCCTCCATACCCGGTCCGTATTCCATACAGGGGACAGAGCTCATCCCCGCTCTCCCCCGCGCTTCACGCCGATCCCGGCGTTCTCCTGGCAGCCCAGGGTGATGCTGGCGTCGCCGTGCTTGCGGCGCACCGCCTCCACGGCGGCCTCCAGCTTTTCCAGCCGCTGCCGCCGGTCGTCCGCGCCGGCCAGGTCGAACATCGTGATCTGCTCCGTCACCTGGTCCGCCGGGGACAGCCGCGTCACGCCCACGGTCAGGGCGCGTATCGGGTGAGCCTCGCCCACCGTCCAGTGCTGCCGCACCAGCTCAAACGCCGCCGCCTGGAGCTCCCGCTGGAGAAACGTGCAGTGCCCCAGCGAAATCTGCCGGGAGATGACGGTCATGTCCGGCCTTCGGATCTGCACCGTCACCACGCCGCCCTTCAGGTTCTGCCGCCGCAGGGTCCGGGCCACCTCGTCCACCAGCACGCTCAGCCCGGTCCTGACCTCGTTCTCCGTCACCAGGTCGCGCTTGAACGTGCGCCCGCGGCTGACGGACTTGACCTCCCGCGCCTCGCCGTACAGGCGCACCGGCTCGTCGTCGATGCCGTTGGCGTAACGCCAGAGCTGGTCGCCGTGCTTGCCCAGCAGGCCCTGCATGGCCCGCTGCGGCTGCCGCGCCACGTCGCCGATGGTCATAATGCCCTTGCGCCGCATCGCCTGCGCGGCGGCCCTGCCGGCCAGGAACAGGTCGGACACGGGCAGGGGCCACAGCAGCTCCCGGTAGTTCTCCCGCGTGATGACGGTGGTGGCATCCGGCTTTTTGTAGTCGCTGCCCATCTTGGCGAACACCTTGCAGAAGGACACGCCCACTGAGATCGTGATGCCGATCTCGGACCGGACGCGCTGGCGCAGCTCGTCCGCCAGCTGGCGCGGCGTGCGCTTCAGGCAGGACACCGCCTGGGTCATGTCCAGGAAGGACTCGTCGATCGAGGCGGGCTCCACGTATTCGGTGTAGTCCAAATAGATCGCGTTGACGCGCCCGGAGATCTCGCTGTAGAAGTGATGCCGGGGCGGCACGAACACGATGCCCGGGCACTTCTTCCTGGCCTGGTAGACCGTGTCGGTGGTCTTCACGCCGTAGCGCTTGGCGATCTCGTTCTTCGCCACCACCACACCCTTCCGGTTCTCCGGGTCGCCGGCCACCGCCATCGGCACGTCCTTCAGCTCCGGCCGCTCCAGGCACTCGCAGGAGGCAAAGAAGTTGTTGCAGTCCGCGTGAAAGATGACCGCCATGCCCCTCGCCTCCCCGGACGCCGTTCTATATGATTCTATTATATCCCAAAGGGTTCGGCGCTGTCTACCGGAAAACGCCGGTCACGAAGATCTCGATGCCGATGCCGATCAGTATGATGCCGCCGAGTATCGAGGCCTTGCCCGCCAGCTTTGTGCCGAAGCGCCTGCCGATGACCAGCCCGCCGACGCAGATCACGAACGTGACCGCCGCGATGATCGCCGCGCAGGCCAGCGCCATCCCCAGGCCGTACTCCGAGATCGTGAACCCGACGGACAGCGCGTCGATGGAGGTGGCCACCCCCTGCACCAGCAGCGCGTACACGCCCACCCGGGGCTTCTCCACATCCTCGCCCCTGCTGCGGATGCCCTCGATCAGCATCTTGCCGCCGATGTACAGCAGCAGGATCAGCGCGATCCACGGTATCCACCGCTCAAAGGACCTGAAATACTGCACGATCGTGTGCACGCAGACCCAGCCGATCATCGGCATCAGCGCCTGGAACCCGGCGAACACGCCCGCGATGGCGCACATCCGCCCGCGGCCCATGCCGGGCTCATTCAGGCCGTTGGCAAGGGATACCGAGAAGGCGTCCATCGCCAGGCCCACGCCGAGCAGCGCGCTGTTGATGAAAAACATGATGTCCATTTGCCCGCCTCCAATGGACAAAAAAACAGGGCCTGTCGCCGCCATACCCTGGTCCATTCATCGATATAAAAGACCATGTATAGCTTGACAGTTATACATGAGTCTCGCTGTTTAGAGCAAGCCAGGCCGAACGGCCGGTATGTTGACTTGCTGCATCCGCAGATGTCTGCTACTCCCTCATGGATAGGTGCATATTACCATCCGCCCGTGTAGTTAGTCAATACTTACAAGGCATCTGACAAAGTATTTAACCATTTTGGCAGTTGTCTGACCCCCGCGTCAGCGCGTCCGCTTGCCAGGCAACCGCGTCGACCGGGGGTCAGTGAAGAGGGGGGTATGTATATGAACAGCCCTGCCTGAGCTGATGCGTATATGATACGCCCCGAATATGAACCGGGAATAAACTGATAAAAGCGTGCAGCTGAACTCCATGCTGGACACGCTTCCCTCAATCATGTATAATACTTCCATCGGCTGCTATAAACGCGGCAGCTCCATGACAAGAGGGGTGACGGACGTGCGAAACAAGGAGAACACCGTATACGTGAAGATCGGCGTGACCGCGGCGGCGGTGATCGCGTTTGGACTTGTACTGTTCTTTGCGCTGTACCGCTCGAGCGGATCATCGGGCGCGTTCGATCTGCTGGGGCGCATACTCAGGCCCTTTATCATCGGCGGGGTGCTGGCTTATCTGCTGGCGCCGCTGAGCAACCGCATGAGCCGGCTTTGGGGCGGGAAATGCCAGGGGCTGGCCGACGTCGTGACGCTGCTGATCGCAATTGCCGTCGTACTGGCGATACTGCTGCTGATCGTGCCTCAGCTGGTCAACAGCGTCACGGGCATCATACAGGCGCTGCCGGAGGAGTTTGAAGCCCTGAAGCAGAAGGTCATGACCCTGCTGCAGGAGAACCCGGAGCTGCAGGCCAGATGGGACGCCCTCTACGCGCGCCTGACGGAAGAGAGCCAGTCGATCCTCCAGAAGCTGAAGGACGGCGGCGGGCAGATCGCGAGCACGGCCATGCAGCTCGTCGGCGGCGTGGCGAACCGGGCGTTCAGCGTGTTCGGCGTGGTAAAGGACCTTCTGATCGGCCTGATCGTGTGCCTCTACTTCCTCTCCAAGCGCCGGCAGCTGGCCGCCCAGGCCAGGCTGGTGGTGCGCGGGGTCTTCAAGCCGGAGTGGGCGGATTGGATCGAGGGCGAGGCCCGGTTCACGGACAGGATGTTCAACGGCTTCTTCGTCGGCAAGCTGCTGGATTCGGCCATCGTGGGCGTCCTCTGCTTCATCGGGTGTCTTCTGATGGGCTTCAATTCGCCGCTTCTGATCGCCGTGATCGTGGGCGTCACGAACATCATACCGTTCTTCGGGCCGCTGATCGGCGCGATTCCCTGCGCGCTGCTGCTGCTCTTGGAAAACCCGACCCACTGTCTGATGTTCCTGGTGTTCATCATACTGCTGCAGCAGCTGGACGGCAACGTGATCGGGCCGAAGATACTGGGCGACTCCACGGGCCTGTCGGCGCTGTGGGTGATGTTCGGCATACTGCTCTTCGGCGGCCTGTGGGGCATCGCCGGTATGCTGGTGGGCGTGCCGCTGATGGCGGTGATCTACGACATCGCGCGCCAGCTGACCTTCAAGGGCGCCCGCCGCCACGGCCATGACGACATGATCACCGCCTACAACGCGCAATTCCATCCGCCGGTTCAGCCGAAGAAGAAGGCGCGCAAGAAGTAACCAGCCCGCAATTTACAAGACCGAGGCCGCTACGGCGCCTCGGTCTTGTCGTCAGTTTCCCGCTGTACGATCGAGCACTCGGTGCGCAGGCCGCCGCGGGTATAGGCGCTGACGCGCATCGGCTTGCCCGGTTCGCCCTCCCAGGCGAAGCGCTCGCTCTCCGGGCCGTCCCACTCGGCGTCGGCCGGGCCCGCGGCCAGCTTTACGAAGCGCCTGTCCGTCTACATCGCCATGCGGTGCCAGTAGCCGGGCTTGTCGTGACCGGCCAGGTCCATCAGGCCCGCCTGGGAGATGCGCACCGGCCAGTCGCGGCACTCCCCCAGAAAGTCGATACCCGTCCAGAGGAACTGGCCGCAGATGAAGTCGTTGTCGCGCACGAAGGCCCACTCCGCCGCGCTCTTGCCGTTTTCGCTGCCGTAGATCACGCGGCCGGGATAGCGCGCGTGGTCCTCGGCGTAAAAGCCCTCCCGGTAGTTGTAGCCCACCACGTCCAACGCGTCCGCGTAGCCGGTTCGGTTGGAGAGCTCCGGAAAGGACAGGGCGCTGGTGACGGGGCGGCTGTCGTCCGCCGCGTGGGCGATGTCCGTCAGCTCCCGCGCCAGCACGGCCAGCCGCCCGGCGTCCGGCTTGCGGGGGTCGTACAGGCGCTCCGCCGCGGGCTTGTTGGCGTCGTTGTTGCCCAGGACCTCCTTAAACAGCGGCGTCACATAGGGGTCGTTGGGATAGTCGATCTCGTTGCCGATCGACCACAGGATCACACTGGGGTGGTTACGGTCGCGCCGGATCATGCCCTCCAGGTCGGCCCGGTGCCACTGGGGAAACTCCATGGCGTAGCCGAAGCGCCTGGGCGGATACACGTTGTGCCCCTGCCACCACTTGTTCTTCGCGCCCTCCCACTCGTCGAAGGCCTCGTCCATCACCAAAAAGCCCAGCGCGTCGCACAGCTCCAGCAGGTGGGGGTCCGGCGGGTTGTGGGCGGTGCGTATGGCGTTGCAGCCCATGGCCTTGAAGGCCCTCAGCCGCCTGGCCCACACCGCCTTGGGCACCGCCGCGCCCAGCGCGCCCGCGTCGTGATGGACGCACACGCCCTTCAGCTTTATATTCTCGCCGTTCAGGAAAAAGCCCCGGTCCGCGTCGAAGCGGAAGTAGCGTATGCCGACGGGGATGCGCATTTCATCGACGCCGCGGCCCTTCTCGTCGCAGGCGCGGCAGATCAGGGTGTACAGCGCCGGCGAATCCGGGCTCCACAGCGCCGGCCTTCTGACCAGCATTTGGGCGCTGCCCGACGGCCCGTCCGCGCGGCAATCGGCGCAGAGGCCGTCCGGGCCCTTCAGCGCGAAGGAAACCGACGCCGCGCCGCCGGTCTCGTAGCGGATCGTAAGCATCGCGTCCTCGCCCTCGGGGCGGGCCGTGACGAACACGCCGTCCGTCTCGAAGCCCGTGGGGGCGGACACCTCCAGCGCCACATCCCGGTAGATGCCGCTGCCGGTGAACCAGCGGGAATCGGCCACCTCCTCCCGGGCCACGCGCACGGCGATCACGTTTTCCCCCGGCCGCGCGAAGGCGCTGACATCATAGGTAAAGGTGGCGTAGCCGTAGGGCCTTCGGCCCAGGTAATTGCTGTTGAACCACACCTGGGCGTCGCGGTACACGCCGCCGAAGGTCAGCCGGACGCGCCGGCCCGCGACCCCGTCCGGCAGCGTCAGGTGCCTCCAGTACCAGGCGACGCCCCCGGGCAGATAGCCGGTCCCGCTGGCGTGCCTGCGGTCGAAGGGCTGCTCCACCGACCAGTCGTGGGGCAGCGTGACCGCGCGCCACGCGGCGTCGTCCCAGCCCATGTAATCCGCCCCGGGCTCGTCGCCCAGGTGAAAGCGCCAGTCCAGATTCAGATTGATGATCTCGCCCATAGGTTCCTCCCGATTGGTATCTCCATTGTCAAACAGGGCTGCCCGGTTTTCCCGGGCAGCCCGTGTTACATGGGGACGGTTCTACTGTATCTGTCCCCAGTGTGACATCATCAACGCCCTCAGACGCCCGCCGTGCGGATGATGAACAGCGTGGATTCGGCGCTCTTGTCCAGATAGCCGTCGTAGTGCAAATTGGCCAGGGCCTTCACGCGGTCCAGCATCTCCTTGACGTCTCCGTCCAGGTAGCCCATGATGGCCTGCACGCTGCCGTCCAGCTTCTTCGCGCCGGCGGCGAGCTTGGTCGAGCCGGCGTCCAGTTCGCTTGCGCCGGTGGCGACGGCCTCAGCGCCCTGCGCCGCCTGATCGACGCCGGCGGTGTAGCCGGCCAGGCCGTCGCTGAACGCCTTGACGCCGTCCAGCCTGGCCCGGAGCGCTTCGAGGGACTGTATGATCTCGTTGCCGGCGGCACCGGCCTCGGTCGCCTGCTGCCCGGCGTCGGCACCCTGCGCCTGGGCCGCGGCCATCAGCGCGCCCTCGATGCGGTCGAGCTCGGCGGCGTAATTGTCCAGCGTCAGCGGGTTCAGCTCGATGTCCGCCTGGGAAAGGGCCGCCGCGGAGGCGTTCAGCGTCTCGTTGACCGTGTCAAGTATGCCGCCGATGATCTGATTCGCGCCTTCCGTCAGCGCGGCGCTGTTCCCGCTCAACTGGGTCAGGCCCTCCGAGAGTGCCGCCGCGCCGGTGTTCAGCGTGCCCGCGCCGGCGGCAAGGCTGTCCGCGCCGGTGGCCAGGTCGCCAACGCCCTTCAGCATCTCGCTGGCGCCGCTGGTCATCATGCCCTTGGCGATCTCCGAATTCACCTTGAAGCCCTTGAATTTGATGTCCACGGACGGCTTGGCGTCCCTCGCGTCCTGGGGCAGGCCGGTCACGACGGTGTAGCAGCCGTCGCTGGCGTAATTGACCACGTCCGCGCTGATCACCGCGCCGGTGGGGATGTTGAAGCCGAGGCTGATGTCCTTGTTGTCGCTCATGTCCAGCGCTTCGCTCAGGCCCGGCATGCCGATGCACACCACGGCGCTGACGCGGCCCGCGTTGATGACATGGCCGTTGGTAACTTCCACGTTGGAGAACACGTCCTCGTCCAGCGGCAGCACCGTGGCAGCCAGGAAGGGGATGGGCATTTCCACCGTCTCCCCCTTGACCTCGGCGGCGCAGGTCAGGTTGCTGGCGTAGTCCACATAAACCGTCAGATGGCCGCTCTTGCCCGCCAGGTCGGCAGGCTCAATGGGCGCGCCGTCCAGCTCGTACCGGAAGCCCACGCGCACCGGCAGCGCGATTTCGCCCTCCCGGGCCTCCTCCGCGCCGGTCTCGCCCTCCGGCTGCCGCTCGTTGACAAACACCCTCTGGGGCTGGCCCAGGGCGTCCGCCAGCACGTACACGGTCTCCTTGTTCTCCTCGGCCAGGGCCGCCATGGAACCCAGGGTCAACAGCGCCGCCAGCAGAACACACAGGCTGCAAATCATATACCGTTTCATATCGAAAGCTCCCTTCTGAGACTTGTCGTTCATTCCTTCACTTTCATGCCCAGCGTGGTGTGGCGGATCAAGCCGTCGCACAGCATCAGCAGCGCGGGCAGGAACAGCAGCACGCACACCATGCTGATCAGCGCGCCGCGGGAGAGCAGCATGCACATGGACCGCACGATGTCGATCTGCGAGTACATGGCCACGCCGAAGGTGGCGGCGAACAGGCCCATGCCGCTGACGATGATCGAGGGCGTGGAGGTGGCCAGCGCCGTGGTGACGGCGTCCTTCTTCGACTGGCCCGCCGCGCGCTCCGCCTTGTAGCGCGTGGTCATCAGTATGGCGTAGTCCACCGTGGCGCCCAGCTGTATCGTGCTGATGACGATCGGCGCGATGAAGGGCAGCGACTGGCCCATGACGTGCGGCAGACCCAGGTTGATGAATATGGCCAGCTCAATGACCGCCACCAGTATGAACGGCAGCGACAGGCTCCGCTCCACCAGCAGTATGATCACGAATATCGCCAGCACCGACACCAGGCTGACCACCTGGAAGTCGTGGTTCGTCACGTCCACCATGTCCTTGGTGCAGGGCGCCTCGCCGATCAGCATGCCGGTGGGGTCGTACTTCTTCAGTATGGCGTTCAGCTGGTCGATCTGCGCGCCCACCGCGTCGCTGGCCACGTGATACTCGGAGTTCATCAGCAGCAGCTCCCAGCGGTCGCTCTGCAGCAGCTTCGTGATGGACTCGGGCAGCATCTCCTTGGGCACGCTGTCCCCGATCACCGATTCCAGGCCCAGCACGTACTTTATGCCGTCCACCTTTTCCATCTCGTCGATCATCGCGGCCACGTCCTTCTGGGGCACCGAGGCGTCCACCAGGGCCATGTGGGTGGAGGCGACGTCAAATTCGTCCCGCAGCTTGTGGTTGGCGATCACGAAGTCGATGTCCTGCGGCAGGCAGCTGGCCATGTCGTAGTAGACCTCGCTCTGGGTCTGGTTGTAGCTGTTCCACGCGGGCCAGACCAGCACGGCCAGCACCACCAGGAACACCGGGAAGGCCTTGACGATTCCCCGGGCGAACGCGCCCATCCTGGGGATGATGGAGCGGTGCTTGGTCTTCTGCAGGGGCTTGTCCAAGAGCAGGATCAGCGCGGGCAGCACGGTCACGCAGCTGATCACGCCCAGCAGTACGCCCTTGGCCATGACCAGGCCCAGGTCGCGGCCCAGCATGTAGCTCATGAAGCACAGCGCGATGAAGCCCGCGATGGTCGTCAGCGAGCTGCCGACCACGGAGATCAGCGTCTCGCGAATGGCCAGGGCCATGGCCTCCAGCCGGTCGTCCTGCTTCGCGCGCTGCTCGTTGTAGGCGTTCCACAGGAAGATCGAGTAGTCCATCGTCACGGCCAGCTGCAGCACGGCCGCCAGCGCCTTGGTGATGTAGGAGATCTCGCCCAGGAAGTAGTTGCTGCCCAGGTTGATCAGTATGGCCAGGCCGATGTTCGCCAGGAACACGAAGGGCACCAGCCAGCCGTCCAGAAAGATCATCATGGCCGCGCAGGCCAGGGCCACGGCGATGCCCACGTAGATGGGCTCCTCGCGCTCGCACAGGTCCTTCAGGTCGGTCACCAGCGCGGACATGCCCGACACGTAGCACTGCTTGCCGGCGATCGCCCGGATCTCGCGGATGGCCTGCATGGTCTCGTCCGCCGAGGTGGAGCTGTCGAAGAACACGGCCATCAGCGTGGCGTCGTCGGTGTTGAAGGCGCTGTACAGCTTCTTCGGCAGCATCTCCATGGGCACCGACAGGTCCGCGAAGCTGGTGTACCAGATGACCGACTCCACGTGCTCCACGCCCTCGAGCTTCGTCTTCAGGGCGTCCACGTCCTGCTCGGGCATGCCCTGGACCACGATGAACGAGAACGCGCCCTTGCCGAAGTCCTTCATCAGTTCGTTCTGCCCGATCACGGTGTCCATATCCCCGGGCAGGTAGTCCAGCATATCATAGTTGATGCGCGTGCGCAGCATGCCCATCACCGAGGGCACCAGCAGCAGCAGCGCGACGATCAGTATCACAACGCGGCTCTTCACAACCGCTCTCGCAAAGCGCATTTACTCCATTCTCCTTTCCTTCAGGTGGAAGTGCGGCTCCGGGCCGTCGTAGGGGTGATCGATGATCTTCACCGCGCACAGCGCCACGCCCAGGTTCAGCGCGCCCTCGGCCAGCAGCGACGCGCCCAGCAGCATGGCCAGCGCCATCGCGCCCTCCGCGGGGCTGAATATCATCGCCACGCCGATCGCGCCCGCCAGCGCCGCCAGCGCCAGTATCAGCCACCAGCTGCCCAGCCCGAACCGCCGGGCGTCCAGCGCGGTCTGTACCTTGAACAGGCCGTCCGCGATGATCTCAACGCCCAGTATCACGCACAGCGTGCCCATCGCCAGGCCGGGCCGGAACACCACCGCCGCGCCCAGCGCCAGCAGCAGCAGCCCGAAGGCCAGGTCGAACTGAAACGCCAGCCGGTAGAGGTCCTTTGAGAAATACCCGATCAGCTTGACGACGCCGAACGCGATCAGGACGCAGCCCACGATGATCCCGATGGCCGTGACGGACACGTCCGGCTTCAGCATCAGCCCAAGCCCCAGCGCGCACAGCGCCAGCGACAGCACGATGTAGCCCGTCTTGGCCGTCCTGATCAGATTGGTCGATCTCATAAGCGTCCTCCTCTCTCAATCACTGAACGCATTATACCGCAGCCGCGCCGGAAATAAAATGGACACCCGGGCCCGTTTGTCCCAAATTCAGACAAACGGACGCGAATGCCCAAAAACAAAAAGGGCAGGACCGGGAAGATCACCCGGCCTGCCGCGCGTTCAGGTTTCTTGCCGCTCTTTGCTCCGGCGCAGCATCTCCACGGTCATGCCCTCGCCCAGCTCGCAGATGCGGAAGAACTGCTTTTCCATGTCCGTGTTCATGCCGTGATTCAGCCAGTCGATCACCTGGCCGAAGCACTCGCACTTGTGAAACTGCACGAGCACGGCCCTGTCCTCCTCGGAAACGTCCATGCCCGCGGACACGTTGTCGATGAACTTCTGCACCACATAGTCGCAGATGTCCATCAGGTACTGCTCAATGATGTCGCGGCTGGCGGAGCTGTAGATGTGGTACACGGCGCGCCGGTGTTCCGTCGTGAACTGCAGCGCGGCGCGCAGGCAGTCCGACAGCGACTGCAGGCCCGCGCCCTCCAGCGCGATGCGGTCCGCGTCGTCCTTGACGATGGCGTCGATCAGCGCGGGAAGGTCGGCGAAGTGATAGTAGAACGTGTTGCGGTTCACGCCGCAGTCCTCCACGATGTCCCGCACGGAGATCCTGTTCAGCGGCCGCTCGTCCAGCAGCTTTAGAAACGATTCGATGATGGCCTTACGCGTCAGTGAAGACACAATCCTCTTCCTTCCTTTATGACAATGATGGCGAACAGGCGCGATCCGCAACCTGGTCCCGCGTCGCCATGACGGCTGTACCGCACATTATCATTGTCTTATTCCCCCATTTATTGTATCCTGCCCCATCCCCGTTGTCAATGAAAACATCCGCACGTGTTTACATGGGGACGGTTCAGTTTACATGGGGACGGTTCTTGTTTACATGGGGACGGTTCTTGTGTATCTGTCCCCAGTGTTTTTTTGGTTTACATGGGGACGGTTCTACTGTATCTGTCCCCATGTAACAGCGATGGGCGCTATGGCCCATCCTTGACCCCATCACCAAGGCCATACGATCGCAGGAGCACCGCGAGTTCATCATACAAAGGACAACGCGCACCATTACAGCTCATGCGCCTGCCTTGAACCAACCAGTCCAGCGATACCTTCAGAGCCTCGCTCAACTGGGCCATTGTATCAAGTGAAGCCGCCTTCTCTGCCCGCTCGATATGTCCGATAAACGAGGAAGATACTCCTGTCAGCTTTGCCAATTCGGATTGTGTCAGTCCCATGGCCCGTCGCCGCTGGTACACACGTTGGCCAATCATATTATAATCAATGTGATTGCGTTCCTCCATTTGCCACTTCTCCATAAAATATACCAATTTGGGATATTTCCAGTATACAGAATTGGTATACTCTTGTCAAGGAGGGATGTGCATGCGCTTGAAGGAATTGCGCAAGGCGCGCGGCATATCCCAGTTGAAGCTTGCCATGGACCTGGGTATCAATCAAAACAGCATCAGTCGCTATGAGACGGGAAGTCATGAAGCCGATTACGCGACGCTGATCAAGCTGGCCAATTACTTTAACGTATCCATTGATTACCTGCTGGAGCAAACAGACAATCCCAAACGTTTATACTGAATGAGATCAAAAAGAGAGCCATTCATCTGAATGGCTCTCGGTAGTTTACATGGGGACGGTTCTACTGTATCTGTCCCCATGTAAACCAAAAAAACACCGGGGACAGATACACAAGAACCGTCCCCGTGTTAACTTCCACATCTTTCCGCGCAAAAAAGAGAGCCATTCTTGCGAATGGCTCTCGGTGAGATCCGGCGACGACCTACCCTACCTATCAGCGTGCTGAGGCTTAACTTCTGTGTTCGGGATGGGAACAGGTGGATCCCTCAGGCTATTGTCACCGGAAATATCGGGTTGTCAAGGTTCAGGGCTTCACCCTTCTCCTTTCGCACCCTCAAAACCGCACAGGTCGGAGTTCCCTCACCCGTCTGACCAAGACGGCTTCCGTCACTCCTTTGACATTCTCTCACATTCCCGTGGCGTCTGTCCTTTGGTTCGCTTCGATGTTTCCGCCGTCTCCGGCTTCTCTCAACTCCACTCTCCACGCTCCAAACTCCACTCTCTTTTTCAAGATCAAGCCCTCGACCGATTAGTATCATCAAGCTCCATACGTTACCGCACTTCCACCGATGACCTATCTACCTT
>CACYTF010000040.1 GCA_902777335.1 uncultured Eubacteriales bacterium | reverse complement strand
CGAAGCCTATTCGCGCGAAGAGTTAATCGCGGAAATTGGAGCCGCCGCCCTTGTCAATCGTGTTGGACTGGAAACTTCAAAGAGTTTTCGCAATAACGCAGCCTATATCCAGAACTGGCTCCAAGTCCTGAAGAATGACAAAAGGTTCATAGTCTCGGCGGCGGGCAAAGCGGAAAAAGCAGTTTCCCTAATACTCGGAGAATAACAGAAGGATGGGGCTTGTGGTAACCATCACAAGTCCCACACAGAACGAAGGGAGCATTGTTACAATGAAAATGCTGAAATCTTTGAAAACCAGCAGAAGGACCTATGAAGACATCATCGCCTTTGACAGCCTACAGGAAGCGGTGGATGCGGGCTTCCACATCCTCTATCACGATGAAGTCAGCGGCGACACTGTCTATGGCAAGCCTCTGGACCCTGCCTTCCCCAAGGTCTGCCGCGTTGCGGTGGTCCTCAATGCTGAAAGGTATCAGAACTTTTAAGTTTTGAAGCCATCTGAAAATCGTGTCAAAACATAGGACCAAATGGTATCAAAAGATAGTGTCAAAACAGGAAGGGGAAAAAGCTATGATTTACGGCTATGCCCGCGTTTCCACGGCCACACAAGGCCGTGACGGTAACAGTCTGGAAGAACAGGTTGCCGCGCTGGAAAGTTACGGTTGTCAGGAAATCGTGAAGGAAGCCTTTTCAGGAAAGACAATGGAGCGCCCTGCCTTCCAAAGCCTTCTGGCGCGGCTGGAAGCCAACGATACGCTTGTGGTCTGTAAGTTGGACCGCTTTGCCAGAACTGCCATACAAGGCGTTCAGACGGTCAGAGAACTATTTGAGCGCGGCGTCAAGGTCCATATTCTCAACATGGGGCTGGTGGAAAATACACTTACGGGAAATCTCATTCTGACCGTCATGCTCGCTTTTGCCGAATATGAACGCGGAATGATAGTGGAGCGCACGCAGACCGCAAAACAACTTCTGCGGCAAAACCCTGATTTCAAGGATGGCCGACCACGGAAATACTCCGATGCCCAGCTTTCCTTCGCTCTTGGGCTGTTGGCAGATGGGAAGAGCTATGGGCAAGTGCGGGAGCTAACGGGAATTAGCAAGAGCACGTTAGTGAGGGCAAGGCATTCTATATAAGAAAGCCCACACCTTTTTACTTGTGTGGGCTTTGAGTCGAATGAGTACGCAGCTAATTTGAATAAGCCAAAGTGACTTCGCCGTCTTTACTATCTACCATACAGTAATATGTGCTTCGAGTATATCCGCCAAAGCTGTTCATTGCTGAGTAATCGAAAATAAACAAGTATTTGTCTCCATCCTTGGTACAGGTTGTATTGTGAATCTGGAGAGATGAAGGATTCTTGAGATATTTGTTTAGATACTCTATAGCAATATCTTTACACTTGTCTTCAGAAAGAGTCTCTTCCTTATTATTTGATGATTCAGTTTTCTCGAAGAAATCACATGCTCCTTCACCATTATCTCCATAAATATCAATAGTTCCATCATCAAGGAATATGGCAATAACAAAGTCATTACCAACTATACGTTTAGCGTTTTTAAAAGTGGCATTTTCAGGTATTTGCCTATGCCCAGAATATCCATCTAATGCTGCATGGCGCTTATTTGTGATCAGAATCTTCCCTTCTGAAGTTAGACCTAATGTTACACCATGGTTAGCATCAATATCTATTACATTTTTCCAACGTCCGACAAAGCATTCATCGTTATCATCTTCTCCAGTTGCAACAACCTTTCCATCACTACACAATCCAACCACATGATTGTATCCAACAGAGATTTTGACAATGCCTTTCCATTCTGAAACATTACATTGCCCCTTATCATTCTTTCCAGTAGCAACGACAGTACCGTCTGATTTCAAACCAACAGTAAAGCCATTCCCTGCACCAATATCTACAATGTCAGTCCAATCATCAACATCACATTCACCATTTCTATATTCTCCTGCGGAAACCCATGTTCCATCTTCCCGAAGACCTATGGCGTGGGAGTCGCCTACCGCTGCCATTACAATATTCTTCCAGTCACTATCCAGTTCAAGCTTCAGAGACCTGTCATATAAATATGGAATGGAGTTATCGCTTTTTAATCCAATAATTCTTCCACTATTGACTCTTATTGAAGATACCCCTGACCACGAAAGGCACTCTGAGGTATAAAACCCTTTACCATCAACTGTACCATCCTTATATAGGACCAGAAAATCATCCAGATAGAATCCGATGTCTTTTACATCGAGCATCGACTTTGCTGCAATAGCATTGCTTGAGAGGAACAGAGCAAGTATGAGAGTAAATGTTAGGATTCGCGGGATGATAGTTTTCTTCATGAGAATTCTCCTTTCTGATGCTATGATATTGTCAATCATGTATTTCAATAGCCCATATAGTTAACACTTTTTATCTCTTTTTCTGATTGGGCGAGGACACTTTGCATCCTTTGGTATGTGCCAAGGACTACCTTTTGCATCCTGAGAGGCATCAGGAATCATGTTATCTCTACACCAGCCGCTGATTGTCGATTGGCTATAGCCCCATTTTTCACTCGCTTCTTTGGTTCCCATGGTTTCAGCCAAGATTATCACCCTCTTCATGTGTATTATATTATGATATCTAAATAGATATCTTATTGTAGCATATCAAGCAACCATTTGTCAATATATAATTAACATATATTGAAAGGAAGTTTGCTATGAACAATGAACCTCTGAAGATTAAGAAGCGTGGCGAGGATGGCAACCGCATCATCACAGTTCGCATCAAGGTAGAAACTCTTGCGGAACTGGACCGCCTCGCTGCCGAAACCAACTACTCCCGCAACGAATTGATTAACCTCATCCTTTCCCATGGCGTGAAGAACATAGAGATAGAATGAGCACAATCCGATTTCACTTACCTGTCGTAATATGCGGCAGGTTTTGCTTTGGGAAGAAAGAACCTGAATTCCATTCCAATCTCACCACCTTTCCTATGAGGAGGTGAGACCATGAAACAATATACCACATTCGCAGAAACCGAAGCCCTGCTTCGGACCGCAATCAATCTGCGCGGCGAAACCGTCAAATCCATCAGTGCCGCAACGGGCATACGCGCTGATACCCTATACAAGTGGAAGACCACCAAAGTTCATCTGTCGCTCGCAAAGGCAGACGCCCTTCTTCTATATTTCATGGAGAACGAACCAAATCGGTTGGAGCTTGCCGAATATATAAATAATAATACTACTAAATAACTATATCTATGCTTTGCTTGTATTATGGAAGTAGCGAAGCATGAGGAGGAATACTATGAATTACTTGGCATATTTAGCATTATTGGATTCTTGTGCGGAAAGCCCACAGCATTCTGAGCATATCTATGAATTTCACGACCTTGTAAAACTGATGATTGAGCAACTTGTGCCGCCGATTGTTGACCAGCAGATAGAGCAATACTTTACAACCCACAAGGATGATATTATGAAGAACACTATACAAGACATGGTTAAGAAACAAACGGAGAAACAAGTTGTTGATGTCCAAGCCTATTTCAACGGAAGACCCGCGACAAACGCGAATATTATTAAAGGCGTGCGGGAAATGCTTCAAAAGGCTTTCAAGAAAATAAAATAATGCTGTGATGTTGCTCCACGGCATTTCATTTTTGCTCAAAGTTGCTCTAATCCTGCTTTCTTCACGCACGGATTTCCTAAAACATACTGGTGGGATGCTCCAAACCATCCCACCAGCTTTGATTACAGGTTTGCCAGCACGCCCGTTCTCTGTGCCGCTTTCACGATTTCGGTATTCTGTAAACCTGCCAAATAGCGTTGGGTGATGGCGATGTTCTCATGTCCCATCAGGCGTGAAAGACTGTAAAGGTCCAAGCCGTTTTTCAACTGGAGATGGGCGAAGGTATGGCGGCATGTGTGCGGGGACACGCGGACCTGTGGATTGACGCCGATTTCCTTCGCCGCTTGAATCAACATTGTTCGGACCACTTCGGAGGTAAGACGTTTTCCCCGATTGGAGACGAAGACAAAGCCTTCTGGGATTGCTTTGTCCTTAAAATAGCTATCTCTGACAACCCTATACCGCAACAGCAGCTTGGCAAGGAAGGGCGAAACAGGGACAAGCCTTTCCTTGTTTCCCTTGCCGTGAACGAGGATATAATCATCATGGATTTGCTCTGCGTGAAGGTTAAGGACCTCAGCCAACCGCATACCTGTATCAAAGAGCATAGCTATTATCGCTTTGTTCCGCATGTTTAGGAAATCCTGACCATTGTAATAATTCAGCAGACCACGGATTTCACCTTCTGAAAAGGTCATGATGACGGTCTTCGGTTGCTTCATGTTGCGGATTCCCGCGGCAGGACTTGTCTTGACATGCCCTTCCTTCTCACAGTAGTTGAAGAAGGTCTTGAACACCTTCAACAGGTCGTTGATGTATTGCGGCTTCCTGCCCTTATCGTCCATCATGGCAAGGAATTGCTTGATGTGGATGCTCCTGACTGCTTCAATCGCGGTGATGCCGTGTTCCTGTGCCAAATACCTTTGAAGATAGGATAACTGTTTCCCATAGTTCTCAATCGTCTTGGGCGACAGCTTGCGAATCCTACAATCAAATCCGAACTCCTGAATCACCATGCTGATTTCCATAGAAAAACCTCTCTTTCCGTCCATGTTCTGATTGGAAAGAGAGGATAAACGTTTATCATACCTTCATATCCCGCGATGAAACGGTTTATGTGGGTAATTCAACATTTTTCGTAGTGGTCTTCATTCATCTGCTTCCGCAGAATCCCGAAAACCCCTGTGCCGCAATTACTTCAACTCGGCGAAGTACTTGATGGTGCGGACCATCTGGCTGGTGTAGCTGTTCTCGTTGTCATACCAGGACACGACCTGCACCTGAGCGGTGTCGTCGTCGATCTTGCTGACCATGGTCTGGTTGGCGTCGAACAGGCTGCCATAGGTCATGCCGATGATGTCGCTGGAGACCAGCTTCTCGGTGGTGTAGCCGAAGGACTCAGAAGCCTGGGCCTGCATGGCGGCGTTGATGGCTTCCTTGGTGACGTCCTTGCCCTTCACGACGGCGACCAGGATGGTGGTGGAGCCGGTGGGGGTGGGCACGCGCTGGGCGGAGCCGATCAGCTTGCCGTTCAGCTCGGGGATGACCAGGCCGATGGCCTTGGCGGCGCCGGTGCTGTTGGGCACGATGTTGGCGGCGCCGGCACGGGCACGCTGCAGGTCGCCCTTGCGATGCGGGCCGTCCAGGATCATCTGATCGCCGGTGTAGGCATGCACGGTGGTCATGATGCCGCTGACGATCGGGAAGGTGTCGTTCAGAGCCTTGGTCATCGGGGCCAGGCAGTTGGTGGTGCAGGAAGCGGCGGAGATGATGGTATCTTCGGGCTTCAGGGTCTTGTGGTTCACGTTGTAGACGATGGTGGGCAGGTCGTTGCCGGCGGGGGCGGAGATGACGACCTTCTTGGCGCCGGCGTCGATGTGCGCCTGGCTCTTGGCCTTGGAGGTGTAGAAGCCGGTGCACTCCAGCACGACGTCCACGTTCAGCTTGCCCCAGGGCAGGTTCTGGGCCTTGGGCTCGGCGTAGATGGTGATCTCCTTGCCGTCCACGGTGATGGAGCCGGGGACCTTCACGGTCTTGCCGTCTTCCTCGAACACGGGCTCCTTGGAGCTGACGGTGTGCTTGTTCTCGCCGATGACGCCGCAGTAACCCTTCTGGGCGGTATCGTACTTCAGCAGGTGCGCCAGCATCGCGGGGCTGGTCAGGTCGTTGATGGCGACGACTTCATAGCCCTCAGCGCCAAACATCTGACGGAAAGCCAGGCGGCCGATGCGGCCAAAACCATTGATAGCAACTTTAACAGCCATTGGAAAAACCTCCCTAAAATAGTATCACATTATGGCGGCGGGCGCGGGGCCCTGCACACCTATAATTACATTTATCATTCTACCCCATACCACGGGAAATGAAAAGCCCTTTTTTGTAAAATGTGGGCGATTCGCGGGCCCGCGGTCACATAATGGCGTTACAGCGCGATATCCCGGTAGAAGGACGTGCCGTCCAGCTTTTCGGACACGCCCAGCGCCTCCAGCACCGTGGCGGAGATGTCCGCGAAGGTGCGGCGCTCGCCCAGGTTCACGCCCTCCTCGACGCCCAGGCCCCACGCCAGCAGCGGCACGCGCTCGCGGGTGTGGTCGGTGTGAGCGGTGTAGGACGGGTCGCAGCCGTGGTCGGCGGTGAGGATCAGCAGGCCGTCCTCGCCCAGCAGGCGCATGATCTCCGGCAGCCGCCTGTCGAATTCCTCCAGCGACCGGGCAAAGCCGGGCACGTCGCGCCGATGGCCGTACAGCATGTCGGTATCCACTAAGTTCACGAACAGCAGCCCGCGCCAGCGGTCCTTCTTCAGGTACTCGATGGTGGCGTCGATGCAGGCCGGGTTGCCGGCGGCGTGGTTGGACTGGGTCAGGCCCCGGTGGTTGAAGATGTCTTCGATCTTGCCCACGCCCAGCACGTCGTAGCCCGCGCTCTTCACCGCGTCCAGCATGGTGCGGCCGGTGGGGTCCACCGAGAAGTCGCGCCGGTTGGACGTGCGCACGAATTCGCCCACGTTGCCCTCGAACGGGCGGGCGATCACGCGGCCCACGTTGTGCTCGCCCTTCAGTATGCGCCGGGCGATGCGGCACACGTGCCACAGCTCCATGGCGGGCAGCACCGCCTCGTGGGCGGCCACCTGGAACACGCTGTCGGCGGAGGTGTACACGATCAGCTTGCCGGTGCGCAGGTGCTCCGCGCCCAGCTCCTTGATGATCTCGGTGCCCGAGGCCACCTTGTTGCCGATCACGCCCATGCCGGTCTCTTCCTCAAACGCCTGTATCACCTCCGGCGGGAAGCCGTTGGGATAGGTGGGGAAGGGGTCGTGCAGCGTGAGGCCCGCGATCTCCCAGTGGCCGGTGGTGGTGTCCTTGCCGGCGGCCTGCTCCAGCATCGTGCCGTAGCAGCCGATGGGGTCGTCCGCGCCAATGCCCTGCAGGCCCAGCAGGTGCCGTATGCCCAGCTCCTCTAAGTTCGGTATGCTCGGATTGGCCTGCTCGATCACGTGTTTGAGCGTGTTGGCGCCCTCGTCGCCGTATTTGGCGGCGTCCGGCTGCCAGCCGGCGCCTGCGCCGTCCAGCACGATCACAGCGACGCGCTTCATCTTTTTCATGGTCATCCCTCCCATCGCAGTTCTTCCGCAAGCTGCGCGATCATCTCGCCGCAGGTGGGCTTGCCGCGCCTTGCGTCGATTGTGTCTCCGAATATCCTGTGCTGCTCGCCGATGGCGCCGGTGCGCCAGGCCACGTCGATCACGTGGCGCAGCGCGCGCTCCACCTGGGCGCAGCTCAGCCCCGTCTGTCGGGCCAGCGCCGGATACAGGCTGTCCTTCAGCGCGCGCACCCGCCGGCGGTCCCGCCAGACCAGGGCGATGGCCCGCTCCAGGCACAGCCGGCCCGGATGCTGCGGCACGCCCAGGGCGTCCAGCAGCTGCTTCAGGCGCGCGGCCAGGTTCGCCGGCAGCGCGGCGCCCTCGTCCACCTGCGCAAGCGCCCGGGCGATGGCCCCGGCGTCCGGCGGCGCGTCCAGCACCGCCGCGTCCAGCCCTGTCAGCCGCGCCTGACCGGGCAATCGCAGCCCCGCGGGCCGGAGCAACAGTATCGCGGGCCGAACGTTCAGCCGCAGCGCGCCCACCGCCTCGGCGAAGGCCACGCCATCCATGCCGGGCATGACCGCGCCGGCCACCGCCACATCGGGCTCCAGCTCGCGGATCAGCCGCAGGCCGCCCGCCACGTCCGGCGCCTCGGCGACCAGCTCGACGCCGGCGCCCGCCAGCGCGCCGCGCAGCGAACACACGGCGCTTCCCGAAAGGCCTGCCGCGACGGCGCGTTTCCGGGGCTCGCTCATGGCTGCAACCTCCACAGGTTATTGTGTTATAACCGCAACCATTTCTATTCTACGACGGGCGCTAAAAATCCTGCGTAACGGCACATAAATTTCAGGTTTATCTATCGAGTATCTCTGAGAACCGACCTTTCAACCGATTCATCTCAGTATTTCCCACCTTGGCTCTTGCTTCGAGCCGACGCGACGGATGTATCCTTTCTCTCTCAAAGCGTCCAACGCTCTCTGCACTGTTCTGACTGTTTTGGAGATCTTGTCCGCGATCTCGCCCCGTGAAGAATTCGGCTTTTGCTTGAGAATGGCAAGAACAGCCATCTCAGTTCCGTTCAAAGTGACATCCAAAGTGACGCTGGGAATGTCACTTTGAAGCTGCGGCCTGTACAGGATGAACTTGAAGCCAAGCGCGTCACTTTCATAGGAGAAGCGGATTCCGGCATCCTTGCACAGGCTGTTGATGCGCTTAAAGCCGCTTCCGAACTGTTCAATCGACTTGTTGAGATAGAGGATTTTGGCAATCGTGGCGTTGCGGATCACGGATTCATAATTCCCCTTCATGTAGTCTTCCGGCTTGTGATTGCTGGCATATTCGCCGGGGCTATAGATGGTGATCATTCCGGGATGAATACAAATCTCGTGATTTGTGCGGCTGTTGTAAACCGCGTGGGCGAAGCCGTTGGCCAAAACCTCTCTGATAACTGCCACAGGAATTTCCGGTATCTCAGTTCTCTCTGTGCCGAGGATCTCGCTTCTCCACCGGATGTTTTTCAGTATATAATCTTCCGCTGTTCCGAGCAGATTATAGATGTTGTCCTCAAAGAGCTTCATGTCGAGGAACGTGAGTTTTTCATCTGTCGCAAAAATGGCAGCTTTCAGCGTGACCAGATGTGTGCTTCCGAAAAGATACTCGCCTGCATTGTTGAGTTTGTCGCCATTGACGAGTCCATACCGCTTCAGAATGATGGGGCAAGTATACCTTCCTTCCGGTATTCTTCCGGCGGAAACGGCCTTCTGCCAAAATGCTTTGACGGAATTCTTATCTACCTGTTTCGTCGAAACAGCAGAGGGGTTTTTCTCCCATTTCTCCCGATACTCGTTTGCAACGAAGAAGCTCTTCAGTTCTTCGGGCGTAACCTCCCGATCTTCGTCAGCGGTCCGAAGATAGTATCTGCCAGCGGCGGAATACGGCACATTGTTGCCGTTGAATTCCACCTTGATCAAATGCTTCCCGTCCAGGATGATTTCTTCAATAGCCGGATAGATCTGAGGCCGTATGCTTTCATATACAGAACGCGACACATCTCTGAGCGAGGATTCGGACACGTCCTGGCCGCAGACGTCCCCCGTAGGTTTCACGCCGAAATAGAGCGTTCCGATTCCATGCTTATTCAGGATGGAGGATATGGAGATCATAGCCTCTTTCATTTCTCTGGTTGTTTTTTTGAATTCAAGCGTTTCGGTTTCTTTTCCCAAGTTCATGTCCTGGCCCTCGCTTTCTGAAGTGATATTATTATACCACGTAGTGACAGTTTTGTCACCAACATATTCTCGTTATCGAGACAGGACCTCAGAACTTGCACAGAATATGACATTATTCGAAGATTTGCGTTCCCGAATGGCCGCGGGGCCGGGAATGTGGTATAATGGCAGGCAGAAGAATGGGGGAAGAGCACATTGCTGTACGCGATCATCGCGCTCGTGGCGCTGGGGGGGCTGTCGGCCTGGCTGGCCTGGCGCTGTATGAGCCTGCGCCGGGGGCTGACGAAGGCCCGGACGCGGTGCCAGGAGCTGCAGAGGGACCGGGCCATCCGGCAGAATTTGCAGCAGGTGCTGGAGCGCCGGGAGGCGGAGATCCGCCGCCTGCGCAGCCGCATGGCCTCCTTTGAGAGCGACTACCACGAAATGGAGACCCGCGCCAGCGATCTGAACGTGTCGCTGTTCCGGGAGAGCGGCCTGCGCATACTGGCCGAGAAAGAGGACGGCGCGAAGCGCATGAAGGTGGAGCAGCTGGAAAGGGAGGTCAGCGACGCCCGGCGCAAATTGAAGGAGCAGCAGGACGAGGCCGCCGAAACCGTGCGCCGCATGCAGGATCTGATCACGTCCCAGGAAAAGGAGATCGCCCGCCTGCGCCAGGTCAACGCCCGGCGGCTGAAGAAGAGCGCCGCCGAACCCGCCCTGGCCAACCAGGTGACGCTGGAGGAGATACTCGTGAGTCATGGGGACGGTTCATCTGACTCATTTCACGCGTGAAATGAGTCAGATGAACCGTCCCCATGACTCATTCAAAGCGCCCCGCCGCCGGACGATCCGGCGGCGGGGCGCTTTGAGATGGGTCAATTTGCCTTTTTCTTGACGGTGCTGTCGCTCTTCAGCCACACGGCGGACTCCGGCGGGATCTCCCATACCCGGCCGCCGTATTCGATGCGCCGCAGCTCGCCGCAGCGGTTCACGGCCAGCACGCGCATGGCGTCCCTGGCGCTCTTGCCGAAGGCGTCCTTGCCGCCGATGATCCGGCGCTCCACCAGCACCACGTCCGCGCCGAGGGCGGTCAGGTGCAGCGTGCCGGTGCGCAGCACGGGGCTGTTCATGCGGTCGGTCATGATCTTGCGGTAGGTGTCCACCAG
Organism: uncultured Eubacteriales bacterium; assembly: GCA_902777335.1. GTDB lineage: Bacteria > Bacillota > Clostridia > Christensenellales > Aristaeellaceae > UBA2862. The sequence continues at coordinate 42,838 of CACYTF010000040.1, read as the reverse complement.
CTCGGCGTCCTCATGGCCCCAGGGATAGGTGGCCCGGTTGTACGGGTCGGCCATGCCGGTCAGGCCCGCCTCGTCGCCGTAGTACAGGCAGGGCATGCCCGGCAGCGCGCAGATCAGCTGCCAGGCCGCGATCATCCGCCGCCGGCCCCGGGCGTAGTCGTCGGGACTCATCATGAAGGGGTGGCGGTACACGCGGTCCGGGGCCATGTCGCCGATGTCGGCCAGCTCGCTGATGGCCCGGGGGGTGTCGTGGCTGCCCAGCAGGTTCATCTCCGAATAGAAGAACGGGGCGGGCATGTTCTCCCGCAGGCTCTCCAGCCGGCGCACGAAGGTCGCCGCGTCGCAGTGGAAGCGCATGAAATTCAGTATCGCGTCCCGCAGCGGGTAGTTCATGCAGCTGTCCAGGGTGTCGCCCAGGCTGTAGCAGCGCATTTCGCCGTAGGTGACCTTGTTGGTGGGGTCCTCCCACACCTCGCCGATCAGCGCGGCGTCGGGCTTTTCCCGGCGCAGGCGCTTGCGCAGCTTGCGGATGAACGCCATCGGCAGCTCGTCGGCCACGTCCAGGCGCCAGCCGGAGGCCCCGGCGCGCAGCCAGTGGGCGCACACGCTGTCGTCGCTGTCGATGATGAAGTTCTGGTAGCTCTCCGTCTCCTCGTCCACGTTGGGCAGGGTCTTGAAGTTCCACCAGCACTCGTAGTCGTCCGGCCACTGGCGGAAGCGGTACCACTCGCGGTAGGGGGAGTTCGGGTCGTAGTAGGCCCCGCCGGAGCCGTAGCTGCCGTCCCGGTTGAAGTACAGGCTGTCGGACCCGGTGTGCGAGAACACGCCGTCCAGTATCACGCGGATGCCCCGCTTTTTGGCCTCGGCGCACAGCTCGACAAAATCCGCCTCGGTGCCGAAGCTGGGGTCGATGGTCATGTAGTCGCCGGTGTTGTACTTGTGGTTGCTCCGGGCCTTGAAGATCGGGTTGAAGTACAGCACCGTCACGCCCAGGCCCGCGATGTAGTCCAGCTTCTTCTGCACGCCCTTCAGGTTGCCGCCGAAGTAGTCGTTGTTGCAGTTGTCGCCGTACTTGTCGTCGTTGATGATCAGCGCGGGGTCGTCGTCCCAGCGGATGTGGTAGTAGGAGGCGAGGGGCAGGTTGTTCACGTCCTTTTTGCCCTCGCAGCAGTACCGGTCCACCATGATCTGAAGCATGATGCCGTTGCGCATCCACGCCGGGGTCTCATAGGCGGGGTCGTACACCGTCACCTGGAAGCCCGCGGGCTGGGCGTCGGTCATCATGCCCGCGCCGCCCAGGCCGTCCGCGGCGTTGCCCAGGTACCAGGTGCGGCCCTCGTTGTCTTCGGCGATGAAGAAATACCAGAGCAGGCCCGGCTCCTCGGGCAGGTCAAACTCGATCTCGTACAGGCCGGAGTGGGCGGGCTTCATGGGCAGCAGCTGCTCCGCGTTTTTCCACCACAGGCGCAGCGTCACCCGGCGCATGTCCTCCGTGCGAACGCGCAGGCGCATCGCCTGCCCGCAGGGCGTGGCGCCCCGGGGCATGCGGTAGACCAGATCGCGGGAATCGTGGTAGATGTTCATAGAGTCGCTCCTATAGTTGGTGATGGCGGGGGAAGCAGGTCCCCCGCCATGATGGTTACAGCTTCAGCGGATTCAGGTGCCAGATCAGCCGGTTGTACTCCGAGATGGTGCGGTCGGAGGTGAACAGGCTGGAGCACGCGGTGTTCAGAACGGCCTTCTTCAGCCACTTGTCGCGATCGTCGTAGTCGGCCATCATCTTCTTCTGGGTGGTGATGTAGCTGGTCAGGTCCTTCAGCACGAAATAGGGGTCGGCCATCCCGCCGCCGTCGCCGAACAGCAGGGAGTGGTAGATCTCCTGGAACATGCGGGGGTTCTCCGGGCACAGCGTGCCGTCGATCAGCTGCTCCATGACCTTGCGGATCTTCGGGTTGGTCTCGTAGATGTCGTGGGCGCGATAGGTGGCGTAGCCGCTCTCCACCTCCTGGGCCGTCAGGCCGAAGATGTAGATGTTGTCCGGGCCCACCTGGTCGTAGATCTCGCAGTTGGCGCCGTCCATGGTGCCCAGGGTCACCGCGCCGTTCATCATGAACTTCATGTTGCCGGTGCCGCTGGCCTCCTTGCCGGCGGTGGAGATCTGCTGGCTGATCTCGGTGGCGGGCATCAGCAGCTCCGCCTGGGACACGCAGTAGTTCTCCAGGAACACCACGTTGATCAGCTTGCTGGCGCGCGGGTGCTTGCGCACCAGGTCGCCCACGGCGTTGATCAGCTTGATGGTCAGCTTCGCGCGGTGGTAGCCCGGGGCCGCCTTCGCCCCGAATATGAAGGTGCGGGCGTGGAACGACTTGTCCGGGTTCTCGTCGATGTCGTTGTACAGCATCATGATGCCCAGCGCGTTCATCAGCTGGCGCTTGTACTCGTGCAGGCGCTTGGCCTGGGCGTCGAATATGCTCTCGGGGTTCATCTCGATGCCCTGGTGGCGGTACACGTGGTCCGCCAGGCGCAGCTTGTTGTGATACTTGATGTCGGCGAACTTCTCGCGGAAGGCCGCGTCGTCGGCGAAGGGCTTCAGCGCCTCGATTTTGGACATGTCCTTGCGCCAGCCGTCGCCGATGGCCTCGTCGATCAGGCCCGACAGCTCCGGGTTGCACTGCATCAGCCACCGGCGATGGGTGATGCCGTTGGTGATGTTCACGAACTTGCGCGGCTCCAGCATGTAGAAGTCGTGGAAGGTCTGGCGCTTGAGGATGTCGGTGTGGATGGCGGACACGCCGTTGACGGAGTGGGTGTAGGCCACGCACAGATTGGCCATGTGCACCTGGTTGTAGGCCAGTATGGCCATGTGGCCGATGCGGTCCCACTGGCCGGGGAAGGAATCCCACAGCTTGGCGCACAGCCGGCGGTTCATCTCCTGCAGGATCATGTACACGCGGGGCAGCTGCTCCTGGAACAGGCTCTCCGGCCACTTCTCCAGCGCCTCCACCAGCACGGTGTGGTTGGTGTAGGCGAAGGTGCGGCGGGCGATGCTCTCCGCGGCGTCCCAGCCCAGGCCGTAGTCGTCCATCAGTATGCGCATCAGCTCCGGGATGGCCACCGCCGGGTGGGTGTCGTTGATGTGGATGGCCACCTTGTCCGGGAAGATCGTCCAGTTGTAGCCGTACACGTCGATGAAGTCCTTCACCGCGTACTGGATCGACGCGGAGGAGAAGAAGTACTGCTGCTTCAGGCGCAGCTCCTTGCCCTGGTAGCTGTCGTCGTTGGGGTACAGTATCTTGGAGATGACCTCCGCCAGCTCCCGCTCCTCCATGGCCTGCACGTACTGGCCGCGGTTGAAGTGGTTCATGTCGATCTGCTGCACGGCGCGGGCGCTCCAGGTGCGCAGGAAGTTCACCTTGGTGCTGTCGTAGCCCACCACGGGAATGTCGTAGGGCACGGCCTGCACGGTCTTGTAGTCCAGGTGGCGGTAGTAGGTGCGGCCGTTGTCCTCATAGGCCTCGATGCGGCCGCCGAAGTGGATCTCCATCGTGTCGCGGGGGTGGGGGATCTCCCAGATGTTGCCGCTGGCCAGCCAGTTGTCGGGCACCTCCACCTGATAGCCGTCCACCAGCTTCTGGCGGAACAGGCCGTACTCGTAGCGGATGGTGCAGCCCATGGCGGGCAGCTTCAGCGTGGTCAGGGAATCCAGGAAGCAGGCGGCCAGGCGGCCCAGGCCGCCGTTGCCCAGGCCGGGCTCCGGCTCCTCCTCGAACACCACCGAGCGGTCGATGCCCAGCTCATCCATGGCCTGCATGTAGTTGCTCTCGTTGACCAGGTTCACCATGTTGTTGTGCAGCGCGCGGCCGATCAGGAACTCGGCGCTCAGGTAGTACACCTTCTTGGCCTGCTGCTGCTTGCGGGCGTCGCGGGAGTAGCTCCGGCGCTGCATGATCTCATCGCGCACCACCATGGCCAGCGCCTGGTACAGCTGCTCCGGCGTGGCGTCGGTCACGTCGCAGGCGAACTGGGTGTGCAGCTTGTTGAGTATGCTTTCCTTGATTTGATTGACGGTCATGCGTTCAAATTCCACGGAAACACCTCCGAATGTATTGGGGTGCGAAGGGGCGCCGCCGCGCTGAAAGCGTTCTGTCCGCGCAGCATCCGTCCTCCACCCGATAAGCCAGTCTCTTTGTGACTATAACACATAACGCGGGTTCGCGCAACGGATTGCGTGTTGATTTTTTGGTTGAATACGGGCATGTTTTGGGCAAATTGTTTGTGCCTGTCGGTCACTTTGACGGTTCTATCAAGTTTATGCGGCGCGGGGCGTGTTAAAACACGGGGAAGTGGAACAGCAACGGTATCTATGGGCGATATTCGGCCTCCAGACGCGCCAGATCCCGGTACAGGGGACAACGACACCTGTCGCAGCCGCTGCCCTTGCGACCCAGCACAAGCCAGTCCAGGCTAATGTTCAGACATTGACAGAGCCTTGCCATGGTCTCAAGCGAAGGGATCTTCTCCGCGCGTTCGAGATGACCGATGAATGACGCGGAGACGCCAACCTTGGCGGCCAATTCCGCTTGGGTGAGATTGACCGAACGCCGGCTGTCGTGAAGCCTGTCGCCAATGGCACGATAATCCAGTTCTGCGGGCATGGAATCACCCTCCGATGAATAGAATAACGCTATACCGTTAGTATGCACTGAGTCTGATCAAAAATCAACGGTAAAGCGTTAAACTTTTCTTTCACATGTTGATACCATCGTTACAACGGAATTCCGTTGGAGGGTATTGATATGACCATTGCCCAAGCTGTGGTGAAGCGAATCTATGAATTGTGCGACGAGCGGAATGTGACGATCAACAAAATCAGCAACATCTCAGGCATCACACAGTCCACAGTCAGCGACATCGTGAACGGATCGACGGTAAACACCGGCATTGCCACCATCAAGAAGCTGTGTGACGGCTTTAACATCAGCATACGGGAATTCTTTGACAGCCCGCTGTTTGACGATTTGGAACAGGAAGTTCGATGAATCCGGCGCAGAACGGAGTAGATAATTGCATTTTAATGCGTATCTATCCTTCTGCGACATAGAGCGGGACCTCCTCCCTGGCGATATGCTCCAGAAATTCTGTATCACGGCTGTCGTCCATAACCAGGTCCACATGGCAGCCCAGCGCGTTTTCCAGATCCTCTACCATGTCGAAGTAATTAAACAGCGTCCTGATATTGCCCTGATCGATGCGCAGATCCACGTCGCTGTCCTCTCTGGCCTCGCCTCTGGCATAGGAACCGAATAATCTCATGTTTTTCACACCGTACTCCTTTGCGATCGGCATAGCCTTCTCCCGGATTTCGTCGATGGTATAGCACATGAGAGCACCTCCTGTCGTTTCAGGTGTTGCAAACCATTCCCGTGTCTTATTATAACGCATTTCCTGCCGGGATACAACAAGCAGATTTGTGAACACAGGATTGACCAACCGCGCGAAATCCATTATAATAGTATCAACGCTGCCGCCGGAGTTTCCAGACGTGCGTCGGAAGCCGGCGGTGAATTATCATGATGAACAGAAAGGCGAACCCATGAACAACGAGCTTTTGAACCTCCTGGAGAAGGACGCGCGGCTGACGCCGGCGCAGCTGGCGACGATGCTGGGGCAGGACGAGCGGGAAGTGACCGCCCAGATCGCCGAATACGAGAAGAACCACATCATACTGGGCTATCCGGCCCTGATCGACTGGACCAAGACCGACGACGAGCTGGTGACGGCGCTGATCGAGGTGCGCATCTCCCCTCAGCGGGGCGACGGCTTCGACCGCATCGCCGAGCGCATCTACCAGTATGAAGAGGTGGAGAGCCTGTACCTGATGTCCGGGGCCTACGACCTGGCCGTCACCATCACCGGCCGCAGCCTGCGGGAGGTGGCGGAGTTCGTGCACGCCCGGCTGGCCGTCATCGACGGCGTGACCGGCACGGCCACCCACTTCATACTGAAGAAGTACAAGGAGAAGAACCACCTGTTCGCGAAGCTCCCCGAGCAGGAAGAAAGGGTGTTGTTCGTATGATCGACTATGAAGCCGTCCTCTCGCCCCGGGTGAAGGCCATCGCGCCGTCGGGCATCCGCAAGTTCTTCGATCTGCTGGAGAACATGGACGCCGGCGACGCCATATCGCTGGGCGTGGGCGAGCCGGACTTCGTGACCCCCTGGCACATCCGCGACGCGGGCGTCTACGCGCTGGAGAAGGGCTTCACCAAGTACACCTCCAACGCGGGCCTGGCGGAGCTGCGCCGGGAGATCTCCCGCTACATGCGCCGCCGCTTCGCGCTGGACTACGACCCGATGAAGCAGATGGTGGTCACCGTGGGCGGCAGCGAGGGCATCGACATCGCGGTGCGCGCGCTGGTCGGCGAGGGCGACGAGGTGATCGTGCCCGTGCCGTCCTTCGTGTGCTACGGCCCCATCGTGTCGCTGGCGGGCGGCGTGCCGGTGTTCGTGGAGACGAAGGCCGAGGACGAGTTCCGCCTGACCGCCGAGGCCCTGCGCGCCGCCATCACGCCGCGCACAAAGCTGTTGGTGCTGCCCTTCCCGAACAACCCCACCGGCGCGATCATGGAAAAACGCGACCTGGAGGCCGTGGCCGAGGTGCTGCGGGGCACCGACATACTGGTGCTCTCCGACGAGATCTACGCCGAGCTGACCTACGGCGGGCACCACTTCTCCATCGCCAACATCCCGGACATGTACGAGCGCACGCTGGTGGTCAACGGCTTCTCCAAGGCCTACGCCATGACCGGCTGGCGCATGGGCTACCTGTGCGGGCCCCAGCCGCTGATCAGGCAGATGCTGAAGATTCACCAATACGCCATCATGTGCGCCCCCACCACCAGCCAGTACGCGGCCGTGGAGGCCATGAAGAACGGCGACGGGGACATCCAGATGATGTGCAAGGACTACGACTACCGCCGCCGCTTCCTGCTGGACAAGCTGCGGGGCGCGGGCCTTCAGTGCTTTGAGCCCCGGGGCGCGTTCTACGCCTTCCCGGACATCCGCTCCACCGGCATGACCAGCGCCGAATTCTGCGAGCAGTTCCTGCTGAAGGCGCATGTGGCCGCCATCCCCGGCACCGCCTTCGGCCCGGGGGGCGAGGGCTTCGTGCGCATGTGCTACGCCTCGTCGCTGCAGAACCTGAGCGAGGCCATGGACCGGCTGGAGCGCTTCCTGAAGGAAGTTGCCCGGTGACGGTTGACAGGACGGGCCGGATGTGGTATATCAGATGGCGGTATAACGACAAGGAGGGATTATCGTGAAGAGACTGTTTGCACTGATGCTGACGCTGGCGCTGCTGACGGTGGCGCTGCCCGCGTGGGCCGAGGAGGCCCAGGGCCCCGCGCTGACCGTGACCCGGGAGAACTTCCACGTATACGGCACGAAAACGATCTACTGCTACCTGTACGCGCGGGTGGACAACAATACCGACGTGCCGCTGAAGCTGGACACCGGCGCGATGAACGCCTATGACGCCGACGGCAACGTGGTGGGCACCAGCACCTCCATGTGGCGCTACGCCGAGTACCTGCAGCCGGGCGAGCACACCTATGTGTACTTCAACCCCCGCATCGAGGGCGTGGAGACGCCGGATCAGGTCGTGAAGTACGACCTGGAGATCAACAGCCGCGAGGATTCGCGCAAGACCACCTTCTGCCTGGCCCAACAGACCGTGTTTGAGGACGACGTGGCCGAGGGCAGCTGGAGCAACGACTACATCACCACCACCGTCACCAACGACGCCGATCAGAACGTGTTCGATCTGACCATCGTGCGCGCGCTGCTGGACGACAAGGGCAACATCATGTACATCGATTCCGACAACATGTACAGCTACAAGGCCCTCACCCCCGGCAGCTCCATCATCGTGCGCCGCCCGATGAACACCTCCTTCAGGGACTACCTGGACGAGAAGGGCTACAAGGCCGCCAGTGTGGACTGCATCGCCTACGTCTACGCCACCAGCCCCGACCAGTACACCCGCGGCGGCGTCGCGCCCGCGGCGGAGGGCGGCGATCAAACCGAAACCGGAACCGAAACCGAAGCTGAAACCACCTACGTGACGCTGAAGAAGGGCAGCAAGGGCGACGACGTGATGAAGCTGCAGCAGCGCCTGAAGGAGCTGGGCTACCTGAAGGGCAACGCCGACGGCGAGTACGGCAAGGGCACCGAGAAGGCGGTCAAGGCCTTTCAGAAGCGCGCCGGCCTGAAGCAGGACGGCGTGGCCGGCGAAGCCATGCAGAAGGCCCTGTTCGCGGAGGATGCGCCCGCCGCGTGACGCGAAGGTTCGCACAACGCCCCGGTCATCGATGCGCATGGCCGGGGCGATGATTTAAAGGAGGCATACACATGAAGCAACTGTTGGCCGTTTTGCTGACCCTGGCCATGCTGTTGGGCCTCGCGCCCGCGGCGCTGGCGGAGAAGTCCATCGCCGACCCGGCCCCGGAGCTGGTGGGCGTCGCGCTGCCCGTGGTGGGCGACGTGGTGTGCGGCTTCGAGGCCCTTGAGACGCGGGAAGCGCCAAGGATCGGTGCGACCGTGGTGCGCTTTGTCCACCAGAAGACCGGCGCGGAGCTGTTCTACGTCGCCAACGACGATACCAACCGCGCCTTCGACCTGGCGTTCTTCACCGACGCCATCGACAACACGGGCCTGCCGCACGTGTTCGAGCACGCCACCACCTCAGGGTCGAAGAAGTATCCGTCCTCGGCGCTGTGGTTCAACCTGGAGTACCAGACCTACAACACCTACATGAACGCCATGACCGCCAAGCGCTATACCGCATATCCGGTGGCCAGCCTGTCGGAGGCGCAGCTGTTGAAGTACGCCGACTACTACGCCGACAGCTGCTTTAACCCGACGCTGATGGAGAACGAGCAGGTGTACCGCACCGAGGCCTGGCGCTACCGCCTGGAGGACGCCGACGCTCCGCTGAGCATCGAGGGCACCGTGTATTCCGAAATGCAGGGCGCGTGGACGCTGCAGCGCATGGCCAATCTGAACGCGCTGCGGGCCATGTTCCCCGGCTCCATGGTCGGCAACGATTCCGGCGGCGATCCGGACTTCATACCGGACATGACCTACGAGATGCTGACCGGCTATCACGACCTGTACTACCATCCCTCCAACTGCGTGGCCTACCTGTACGGCCAGTTCGAGGACTACACCGCGTTTTTGAAGCTGCTGGACGGCTACTTCTCCGCGTATGAAAAGAAGGAATTCACCCGCGGCGACGACGGCTATACCCCGATCACCGAGCCCGTGGTCCAGTCGCTGCCCTTCCCGGTGGAGCAGGGCTCCGGCACCGAGCACGCTTCCAACATCTACTACGGCTTCGTGTGCCCGGGCCTGAAGGACGACCGGCAGCAGGAGCTGCTGATGAACACGCTGACCGACCTGCTGGCGGACGACGGCTCCGATTTCCAGCAGTCGCTGCAGCAGGCCCTGCCCTACGGCGGCTTCGGGGCCTACATCGAAGAGAACGGGCCGGAGTTCGCCATCGTGTTCCTGGCCGTCAACGTCGATCCCGCGGACGCGGACGTGTTCAAGGCCACCGTGGACGCGGCGCTTGAGAACGTGGCCGCCAACGGCTTCCCCCAGGATCAGGTGGACGGCGTGATGACCTCGCTGAACATCTCCGCCAAGCTGACCCGCGAGAGCAGCGATCCGGTGAACAACATCCTGACCGGCATGATCGGCTATTACGCCTCGACCGGCAATCCCTGGGAGAGTATGGACTACCAGGACAGCCTGTTCCTGATGGACGAATGGAACCGGGACGGCCGCTACGCCGAGGCCGTGGCCAAGTGGCTGGTGGGCAGCCAGACCACCGCGCTGGTGACCACCTATCCCGAGCCCGGCGCGAAGGAGGCCCACGACGCCGCGCTGGCCGAGAAGCTGGCCGGCGTCAAGGCGGGCATGACCGACGAGGAGATCGCCGCGATCGTCGAGGCCACCAACACCCAGCTGGAGAAGGAGGACACCTCCGAGCTGGTGGCGAGCCTGCAGGCCGTGACGGTGGAATCGCTGCCCGAGGAGTGGAAGCTGTACGACGTATCCGACGAGATCGATGAAAACGGCGCGCGCCGCATCGACGCCGTCGCCGGCGTGGAGGGCATCGGCCAGGTGGGCGTGCTGCTGGACGCCGCCGGGCTTTCCCAGGAGGACATCCACTGGGCCCAGCTGTACACCGACCTGTTGATGGAGCTGGATACCGCCGCGCACACGAAGGCGGAGCTGGCCAAGCAGATCGGCCGCTATCTGTACGGCGGCGGGATCGCCATGAGCACGCCCGTGAACGGCGCGGGCGAGTGGCATCCCTACCTGAGCCTGGGCTGGACCGCCCTGGATGACGATCTGGAGGCGGGCTATGACCTGATGCGTCAGATCCTGCTGGACACGAAGGTTGATGACGCGCAGAGGCTGAGCGAGCAGGTCCAGGCCATCCGCGCGGGCATGAAGACCGACATCTCCCAGTTGCCGCTGAGCGTGATGGCGCACCGCGCGTTCGCCGCCTACAGCGATCTCTTCCGGTACAATACCTACATGCAGGATCTGGACTACTACGAATTCCTGGGCCGGACCCAGGCGCTCATTGAGAGCGATCCCGCCGCCGCGGTGGCGAAGCTGCAATCGATCCAGGCGTATTTCAACAACCGGACGAACGCCGTGACCTTGTTCGCCGGCAGCGCCGACAGCATCGCGCTGAACCGGCGGCTGGCGGACGCCTTCCTGGCTTCGTTGGACAGCCGCCCGATCGAGCCCGCAGCGTACGACCTGCCCGTGCCCGCCAAATCCGAGGCGCTGGTGATCGACAGCGGCATACAGTTCAACATGCTGGCGGCGGACTTTGAGGCGCTGGGGCTTGAGGGCTACACCGGCGACATGGACGCGGCGCTAAACGTGGTGACCGACACGTTCCTGTTCCCGCTGCTGCGGGATCAGTACGGCGTGTACACGCCTGGGCAGCAGGCGTTCGAACCGGGCGGCATACTGACCTTGACCTACCGCGACCCGACAATTGCCGAGACCTATCAGATGCTTCAGACGCTGCCGGAGCTGGTGGCGGGCATGGACATGGACCAGGACACGCTGGACGGCTACATCATGAGCGCCTATTCCGCGCTGGCCAAGCCGCAGGGCGAGCTCGCCGGCGCGACCGCCGCCGCGATGGCCGCGCTGCAGAATAAGCCCCAGGACGAGGCGCTGACCTGGATGCGCGAGCTGAAGGCGCTGACGCCCGAGACCTTGAAGGGCTATGCCGACATCTACGCGAAGATGCTCGAAAACGGCGTATGGCGCACCGCCGGCGGCGCGGCGGCCATCAACGCCAACGCCGACCTGTTCGACGTGATCCTGAACCCCTTCGGCGCGGTGGACACCTCGCAGATCGACTTCACCGACGCGCCCGAGGGCAGTGAACACTACGAGGCCGTGCGCTTTGCCTTTGAAAACCGGCTGATGACGCCGGCGTCGGACGACGCCTTCGGCGTGGACGAACCCGCCACCACCGGCGATCTGATGGCCGCGGCCTACGCGATGATCGGCGGCGAGCCGGACGCCAACGAGGGCCTTGCCGCCTTCGTGGAGTACGGGCTGGCCCAGAACAACACCGACCTGAACGCCCCGCTGGCCCCCGCGGACTTCTGGAGCATGATGTCCGCCCTGGCAGGCGCGCAGGTGGCCCCGATGACCGAGACCGCCAATCCCGACGCCGCCACCCGCGGCGAGCTGGCCGAAATGCTGATGGCGTTTATGAACAGCATGCAGGGATAGGGATTCGGATTGATATTGATGCGAAGCCGTCGCCCCCGGGCGACGGCTTCGCGCATTTTCCAGCGTGCTTTCGACCGTTTTCGCGCATGCTATGTTTTGCGAAAGTATTTCAGTGATGCAACCTTTTTGCCATATGTTGCATCTAAAATACATGTCATTCGACGAAGGGAGCAACGCTATGTCCAAGTACCTGAACATGCTGGCGGCGTGGGTCGCCCGCGCCCATAGATATATCATGACCCTGAACGACAGCTTTGAAACCAATTTTTCCGACAAGCAGCTGCACTTTTTGGTGATCGGAGCCATCGGCCTGGTGCTGATCATGCTGGTGTACCCGGTGTTCAAGCTCCTGGCCAGGCGCAACCGGGTGCTGGTGATCACCTGGATCTACGCGATGACCGTGCTGGTGGTGCTGACCTTTGCCATCGAGATCGGCCAGAGCGTCACCGGCACCGGCAGCATGGAGTTTGCCGACGTGGTGGCCGGCATGGGCGGCTTCTTCGCCGTGTCGGCGGTGATCGCGGCGCTGCACCTTGCGCTGTGGTCGGTGAAGTCCGCGGCCCGCGTCATCCGCGGCAGGCTCCGGGAGGACCGCCGCGACGGCGCCCGGGCGCTGTGACCGCCGCCCTGGTTTTATACTGCTTTCGACAACCTTCATTTGACATTTTCCCCAAATCGTGTATCATTGAAGTCGTGCAAATACAGCCAGGAGGCGCGACATGCTGACCGACCGAAGGAAATGGTTTTTGAAGGGCCTGAAGGACGGCATCCCCATCATGCTGGGGTATTTCGCCGTATCCATCGCGCTGGGCATATCGGCGCGCAACGCGGGCATGACCGCGCCCCAGGCCACCATCGCCAGCGCCCTGATCATGGCGTCGGCGGGCCAGTACATCGGCTTCACGCTGATCGCCGCCGGGGCCAGCTACCTGGAGGTGGTGGTGATGGAGGCCATCGCCAACGCCCGCTACCTGCTGATGTCCTGCGCCCTCTCCCAGAAGGTGGACAGCGGCCTGCCCCTGCGGCACCGGCTGCTGATGGGGCTGTGGATCACCGACGAGATCTTCGGCGTGTCCGTGTCGGTGGAGGGGCGGCTGAACCCGTACTACAACTACGGCATGGCCGCCGTGGCCACCCCCGGCTGGGCCCTGGGCACGCTGATGGGCGTGGTGCTGGGCAACGCGCTGCCGGTGCGGGTGGTCAGCGCCCTCAGCGTGGGGCTGTTCGGCATGTTCATGTCCATATTCGTGCCGCCGATGCGCAAGAACCGGATCATCGCCGCCCTGGTGGCGCTTTCGTTCATGGCCAGCTATGCCATGAACGCCCTGTCCTGGTTCGACGGCATCTCCTCCGGCATGAAGATCATACTGCTCACCGTGGTGATCTCGCTGGGCGCGGCCCTGCTGTTCCCGGTGAAGGGGGAGGGGGACGCCGATGAAGCATAACGTCTATCTGTACATACTGGGCATGTGGGCGGTGTCCTACCTGATCCGCGTGCTGCCGCTGACGCTGATCCGGCGGCAGATCACCAACAAGACCATACGCTCGTTCCTGTTCTACGTGCCCTACGTCACGCTGGCGGTGATGACCTTTCCGGCCATACTCTCGGCCACCCAGACCCCCGTGTCCGCCTGGCTGGCCCTGGCGGGCGGCCTGGCGCTGGCCTGGTTCGGCGGCAGTTTGTTTCAGGTGTCGGTGGCGTGCTGCGCCATCGTGTTCGTGGCGGAACTCGTTTTGAGAGTGTAGAGTGGAGAGTGAAGAGTGGAGAGTGAAGAGTGGAGAGTGGAGTGTGGAGTGTGGAGTGAGAATGCCTGGGACAGAGCTGAAGGCCATAATTGAGCGCTCGCGCCGCGTCGTGGTGTTTACCGGGGCGGGGTTTTCTACGGGCAGCGGCATACCGGACTTTCGCAGCGCCGAAGGGCTGTACGCCGGGGAATGGGAAGGACTGACGCCGGAGATGATCCTGAGCCAGTCCTTTTTCTATCTGCATCCGGATACGTTTTTCGAGTTTTACCGGGCGCGGATGGTGTACCCGGATGCCGAGCCCAACGCCGCCCACCGGGCGCTGTACAGGCTGGAGGCGGCCGGAAAGCTGCGGGGCGTGGTCACCCAGAACGTCGACGGCCTGCACAAGAAGGCCGGCAACCGGCTGGTCTACGAGCTGCACGGCAGCGTGTGGGAGAACTACTGCATGGACTGCAACGCCTTCTACGGCCTCGAAAAGATACTGAATACCCAGGGCATTCCCCGGTGCGACCGCTGCGGCGGCGTGGTGAAGCCCTGGGTGGTGCTCTACGGCGAGGCCCCGGACAAGTACACCGTGATGGGCGCCTGCCGGGAGATCTCCAACTGCGACACGCTGATCGTGGCCGGCACGAGCCTGTCCGTGGAGCCCGCCGCCTCAATGCTGGACTACTTCCACGGCAAGTGCCTGGTGGTGGTCAACAACGAACAAACCCCCGCCGACGAGCGCGCGGACCTGGTGATTCGCGGGGACGTGGCGGAGGTGTTCGGAAGGATCGGGATATGAAACTCAGAACCCCAGGCTGTCGTTGACGAGGATCACGTGGATCCTGTCCTTGTGCTTGGAGTAGCGGGTGATCAGGAACTGGCAGCAGATCGTGTCCGGGGACTTGCAGTTCATGCACGCGCCGGTCTTGGCGCAGGGGGTGGACAGGCCGAAGCGCTGGGCGTTGATGGGGGCGGCCACATTGCGGGCCCGCTTCATCGCGCCGTCCAGGTCGGAACAGACCTTGTTCATGCCCACGATGAAGACCACCTTCTTGGGGCCCTGGGCGATGGCGGACACCCGGTTGGCGTTGCCGTCGATGTTGACCAGCTCGCCGTCCTCGGTCATGGCGTTGACGCTGGACAGGAACACGTCCGCGTCGTAGGCCGCCAGCATGGCCGCCCGCCGGTCGGCATAGGCGTCCCGGTCGATGAAGTTGTAGCTGCCGGACTTCAGGGCCTCCACCAGCCCGATCTCGTGGGCGCTCATCGCGCCGCCCATCGTCACGCTGCTGCCCTCGGGGATCAGCGCCAGCGCCTGCTTCAGCGCGGCCTGGCGGTCCTCGGCGTAGTAGCCGGTCATGTTGCGCGACTCCAGACCCTTGATGACCTTCTGGGCCAGCAGCGCGTTCCGCTTTTGAATGTTCGCGTCCATATGCAATGCCTCCCTTTTGGTGATAATCGAATTATAACATATCTCCGCGGCAACTTCAACGATATTCTTGACATCGGCTCATTCATACCGTATGATAGGCATAACGAGCGATAAGGGGGTAGATCATCGATGAATGAACTGAAGCATCGCAAGGCATCGGCGCGGCTTCGGGTGCTGCTGCTGGACGGCACGCCGGCGGCCAACCGGCGGGTGGAGGCGCGGCAGACGTCGCACCGGTTCCTGTTCGGCTGCGGCGCGTTCGACGCCGTGGCGCTGATGGCCGTGCAGGACGCGCGGGCGCGGGCGTTCCTGGGCGCGCGCATGGAGAAGTGGCTGGCCCTGTTCAACTACGGCACGCTGCCCTTCTACTGGGGCCGGTACGAGCCCGAGGAGGGCCACACCGCGCAGGAGGTGACGCTTGCCGCGGCCCGCTGGCTGGCGGAGAGGGGCGTGCGCACGAAGGGACACCCGCTGTGCTGGCACACGGTCTGCGCGCCCTGGCTGATGAAGTACTCCAACGCGGAGATACTGCGCCGCCAGCTTGAACGCATCCACCGGGAGGTGACCGGCTTCAAGGGCCTCATTGACATGTGGGACGTGATCAACGAGGTGGTCATCATGCCCGAGTTCGACAAATACGACAACGCCGTCACCCGCATCTGCAGGGAACTGGGGCGCGTGGACCTGGTGAAGCAGGTGTTCGACGCCGCCCGGGAGAGCAACCCCGGCGCGACGCTTCTGATCAACGACTTCAACACCGGCCCGGCCTACGAGCGCCTGCTGGAGGACCTGCTGGAGGCGGGCGTGGGCATCGACGCCATCGGCATACAGTCGCACCAGCACCAGGGCTACTGGGGGCTGGAGAAGCTGAACGACGTGCTGGAGCGCTTCTCCCGCTTCGGCCTGCCCATCCACTTCACCGAGAACACGCTGATCTCTGGCGAGATCATGCCCGCGCACATCGTGGATCTGAACGACTGGCAGGTGGACAGCTGGCCCAGCACGCCCGAGGGCGAGGACCGGCAGGCCCGGGAGATCGCGGAGATGTACTCGGTGCTGTTCGCCCACCCGCGGGTGGAGGCCATCACCACCTGGGACTTCAACGACGGCTGCTGGCTGCATGCGCCGTCGGGCTTCGTGCACGAGGACAACACCGAAAAGCCCGCGTATTACGCGCTGAAGGAGCTGATCCACGGCGCGTGGGAGACCCGCCAGACGCTGACCACCGACGCCGAGGGCCGCGCGACCCTCACCGGCTTCATGGGCGGCTACGAACTGACCGCCGACGCCGGAAGGGCCCGCTTCGACCTGAACGCGGACGGCGAGCAGACGCTGACGCTGGCATAGATGAGATGGCTGAAAATGAGATAGGGGACGGTTCCTTATCTCACTTTCAAGTGAGACAAGGAACCGTCCCCTATCTCATTTGAGAAGCACTTCGCACGCTTCGATGCCGTAGTAGCGCAGGCGCTCGATCACGGCGGCGTCGGCCACCTCGCCGCACACGGCGACGGGCACGCAGGGGGGGCAGCTGAGGGCGGGGGCGGCCAGCACGCGGCCCTCGCACTGCCCGGCGGGCAGGACCTGGGAGGGGGCGAAGGCGGCGGCGCGGACGGACAGGGCCCGGGCGGGGGCGTGGAAGGGCGGCGCGGCGCCTGAGAGGGGAGCGCGGCGCTCCAGCGCCATGAGCGCGTCACCGGCCCGCGCGAGGTCAGCGTCCCGGTTGGACGGGGACGGCATCAGCACCACAAAGTCCGGGTCGTGGAACTCGCAGACCACGCCCGCGGCCTTCAGCGCGGCGGCCAGCGCGTCGCCGGTATAGCCGAAGGGCCGGGCCATGATCGTCAGCTTCATCGGCTCGTCCCCGGCGAGGGTGTAGCCGTGCCCGACCAATCTGGCCTTCAGCGCTTCGACCTTCGGCAGGAAATCCGAGAGCGCCTGGGGGAAGGTCTCCAGCGCGCGGTTGCAGGCGTCCAGCGACTGCAGCACCAGCCAGGAGGGGCTGGACGAGCCGAACAGCGCCAGGGCGCGCTTCACCCGCGCGGGGTCGACGTTCAGGCCGCGCCGGATGTGCAGATAGGCCGCGCCGGTGAGCGCCGGCAGCGTCTTGTGGGCGGAGTCGCAGCACAGGTCCGCGCCCAGGTCGACGGGGTGGCGGGAGCCGCCCGGCAGGAACTTCAGATAGGCCCCGTGGGCGTTGTCCACCAGCAACAGCGCGCCGCGGCGGCGGCAGACCTCCGCGACGGCGGCGATGTCCGATATGTGGCCCAGGTAGTCCGGGCTGGTGAGGTATACCGTGCGGCAGCGGCCCTCCAGCCGCGCAAGGGCCGCGTCCACGTCCGCGGCGGTCACCGTGCAGCTGTGATAGGCCTCGCCCGGCGCGGGGTACAGCCATGCCACGTCCACATCCAGAAGCGCCGCGGCGCTCAGAAACGCCCGGTGGGCGTTACGCCCGGCCAGCACCAGCGGCCTTGCGCCGCCGGCCATGCCCGCGGCCAGCGCCAGCATGGCCCGGATCGCCAGGGAGCTGCCCTCGGCGGAGTAGTAGGTCTGCGCGCCGAACAGCCGGGAGGCGTTGGCCTCGCTCTGACCGATAATGCCCCCGACCTCGTACAGCGCGCCCGCGCCGTCGATCTCGGTGATGTCCGCCGCCTCAAACCCCAGCGCCCCCGCGCCCTTGTGCCCCGGCATGTGCAGGCGCGCCGGGTTTGATTCGGCGTAGCGCTGGACGAAGGATAGGATGGGGGTAGATAGCATAGGAACCTCCGGAGGTAATGAGGAATGAGGAATTAGGAATGAGGAATTCAGGTACAAATCCTTCGGATTTGATTTGATTCAAACCTAAAGCAGAGGTCTGACCCCCTGCTTCACCTATGAATCAAAAGAAATCCGCAAGGATTTCATCCACAATTCCTTACTCCTCATTCCTCATTCCTCATTCAATAGCTTGTCGATCTCCACCATGATCGCGCACTCCATGCGCTTTTTGAACAGCTCGCAGCCGGTCTTGTACACGCCGGTGACGCTGCCGGTGGCGTGCCAGGCGTTGGCGGCGCAGCCGCCGGCGCAGTACAGCCGCGCCCAGCAGTCGCGGCACTCGGGGCGGGCGTACACGTTGCAGGCAGCGAACTCGGCCTGCACCGGCGCGTTGGTCACGCCCTGCCAGATGTCGCCCAGCCTGAAGCGCTCCTCGCCCACGAACTGGTGGCAGGGGTACAGGTCGCCCCAGGGGGTCACGGCCATGTACTCGGTGCCGCTGCCGCAGCCGGAGATGCGCTTGTAGATGCAGGGCCCGCCGGTCAGGTCGATCATGTAGTGGTAGAACGTGAAAGGGCGGCCCTCCCGGCGGCGGTTGATCATCAGCTCGGCCAGCGCCTCGTACTGCCGCATCACGATGGGCAGGTCCTGAGCGGTCAGCGCGGCGGGGTCGCCCTCGGCGCAGACCACCGGCTCCATGGAAAGCTCGGTAAAGCCCAGGTCCAGCATGACCTGTATGTCCTTTAAAAAGTCCGGGTTGGCGTGTGTGAAGGTGCCGCGCATGTAGTAGTTTTTGCCGCCCCGTGCCTTGACGAGCTTCTGGAACTTCGGCACGATCCTGTCCCAGCTGCCGTTGCCGGCGTAGTCCACCCGGTACGCGTCGTGGATCTCCTTGCGCCCGTCCAAGCTCAGCACCACGTTGTGGCACTCCCGGTTGGCGAACTCGATCACCTCGTCGTCCACCAGCATGCCGTTGGTGGTCAGCGTGAAGCGGAAGCGCTTGCCCGCCGCGCCCTCGATGGATCGGGCGTAGGCCACCAGGCGCTTGACCACGTCGAAGTTCATCAGCGGCTCGCCGCCGAAGAAGTCCACCTCCAGGTTGCGCCGGCTGCCGGAGTGCGCCACCAGGAAGTCCAGCGCCTGTTTGCCCACCTCATAGGTCATCACGGCCCGGTCGCCGTGGTACTTGCCCTGGCTGGCGAAGCAGTAGGCGCAGTTCAGGTTGCAGGTGTGGGCCACGTGCAGGCACAGCGCCTTCACCACGCCCGAGGCGCGGCTTTTCAGCTCGCCGGCCATCGGCGCGAAGGTGTCCGGCGCGAACAGCTTGCCGGCGTCCTTCAGCGCGGCCACCTGGTCGTAGCACTCGGCCACTTCTTCCGCGGGCACGCCCGGGTGCAGCGCGGCCGCGCGGGCCAGCACCTCGTCCCGGCCCCGGCCCTCGAACAGGCCGATGATGTCATAGGCGACATCGTCCACCGCGTGCACCGAGCCGGAGCACACGTCCAGCACGATGTTGTAGCCGCCCAGCTTGTATGGATGTATCATAGCGCGTATCCCCCACAGCGCACCAATGCCGCCCTTCAGGCGGCATTGGTGGACAGCTTACTCGCACTGCTGGTTGGCGATGCCGCAGCTGGTCTTGCACGCGGACTGGCAGGAGGTCTGGCACTCGCCGCAGCCGCCGTTCTTGGCGCTGTCGCACAGATTCCGGGTTTCGATGGTCTTGATATGCGTCATTTCGGTTTCCTCCAAATATTTAGTGCCTATATGATACCAGAGCGCGCCTGAAATGTCAATCGTCGGGCGCAGATTTTACCGCGATACGGAGGTGTAGTAGGCCTCCAGCCAGGGCCTGGCCCGCAGATAGACCGGCTCCAGCCGCGCGTCGAAGTGCTTGCCCATGCCCTCCATGATGATGGCGTCGGCCTGCTCGAAGGACATGCTGTCCTTGTACACGCGCTTGCTGACCAGCGCGTCGTACACGTCGGCGATGGCCATGATCCGGGCCTCCAGCGGTATCTCCTCGCCCTTTAGCCCCTCGGGATAGCCGGAGCCGTCCCAGCGCTCGTGGTGGTAGTGGGCCACGTTCTCGGCGATGCGGCGGAAGTCGTCGTCCTCCACGCCGTCCAGTATCTCGTGGACGATGCGCGCGCCCTCGGCGGCGTGGGCCTTCATCTTCTCAAACTCCTCCGGCGTGAAGCGGCCCGGCTTGCGCAGTATGGCGTCGTCCACGGCGATCTTGCCCAGATCGTGCATCGGCGCGGCCTTGATCAGGCTGCGGCGAAACGCCTCGGAAAGCTCGAAGCCGTCCTCCGCGCCCATCTGCTCGGTCAGCAGCCGCACGCCCTCGCTGGTGCGCCGGATGTGGCCGCCGGTGGAGTTGTCGCGGCTTTCAACCATGGTGGCCATGCCCAGGATCAGCTTGTCGTGCATCTCCACGATGTGGGCGGTCTTCTCGTTGACCTCGTCGGTCAGCTCGGTGTTGAACCGGTTCAGCAGGTTGATGTACTGCCGGTCGGAGGTGTCGTCGGTCAGTATGAACTGGTAGCCCAGCTTGCGCCGCCCGTGGTACAGATACCCCACGTGCACCTGGTAGATGCGCCCGCCCTGCTCGTAGAAGACGTCGCAGTTGGTCTCGTCATTCCTGAAGTCCTCCAGCCACTTGAGCACCGTGTCCCGCAGCAGCGCCGACCAGGCCACGGGCCAGTCCACGGGCCAGTCCACGGTCAGGTTGTTCAGCTCCGGGAATATGGCCTTGGCGGTGGCGTTGCTGGCCAGGTAGTTC
The DNA here is from genome assembly GCA_902777335.1 of uncultured Eubacteriales bacterium. Taxonomy (GTDB): domain Bacteria; phylum Bacillota; class Clostridia; order Christensenellales; family Aristaeellaceae; genus UBA2862. The sequence goes on along the minus strand of CACYTF010000040.1, from coordinate 22,301 downwards.
AGGTGGAAGTCCAGCGATATGAAGCCGGTGTCGCCGGTCTGCACCAGCGAGTCGACGGCGGTGTCCGAGATGTCGTAGATGCAGATGCGGTGGCCGATCATCAGGTAGACGGCCATCGACGCCACGTAGGCCGCCGGGATCAGCTCCACCTGCCGCACCAATTTTCGCCCCACGAAGAAGCTGGCCACGCACAGCGCGATGGGGAGGAACAGCATGTAGATCAGCTTGCGGGGCGCCTGCTTCTGCTTGATGTAGCTGTAGATCATGGCGGCGATGCTGCTGACGAAGCAGGCGATGATCAGCGCGTAGAACGCGGTGTGCATCGGGCCGTAGTCCTTCACCATCAAAATGCCGTCCGGGGTGTGCGTGATTTCGATGGACTTGTAGAACAGCCCGCTCTCCCCGATGGTGAAGGTGCTCAGAAACACGGCGGTGCCGGCGGCCAGCAGCGCCACGCTCAGCCACTTCGGCAGGCGGATGTGGCACAGGCTGAACACGCTGAGCATCATGATGGGCATCAGGTAGCACCCGCCGATGTAGCTCAGCTTGTTGGCCACCAGCGCCGCCTCGGCGCTGGTGGTGCGGCCCAGCAGGCAGTAACCCAGGTTGATCACCGGGACCAGTATGAACACCAGCGTCACGTGCACGTCGGAGTGCTTGTGCCACATGCACACATACCCCAGCATCAGCGCCAGCGCTGCCAGGAACGTGACGTCATAGAAAACGCGGGTCATCGCGATACCTCCAGCGGTCGGAACTGTCTGCCATTATACCATGATTGTCGGCTCTCGGCAACTATTCCGCCTTGGTTTCGCAATACAGGCACCGGTAGACGGCCTTGTTCGGGTCCGTCAGCACGAACACGTGGGGCAGCTCCTGCTCCACGCTGGTGATGCAGCGGGGGTTTTTGCACTTCAGCACGTCCCGAATCTGCCTGGGCAGCGTCAGGTGCTTCTTCTCCACCAGTTCGCCGTCCCGGATCACGTTCACGGTGATCTGCGGGTCGATGAAGCCCAGTATGTTCAGATCCAGCGCCATCTCGGAGTCGATCTTGATGATGTCCTTCTTGCCCTGCTTCTTGCTGGGGGCGTTCTTGATGATGGCCACGGAGCAGTCCAGCGCGTCCAGCCCCAGGAAGCGGTAGATTTCCATGGCCTTGCCGGCCTTGATGTGGTCCAGCACGATGCCGTTGCGTATGGAATCGATGTTCACTTATTCCACCTCCAGCAGCTTCAGGATCAGCGCCATGCGGATGTACTTGCCGTACAGGGCCTGCTTGAAGTAGCAGGCGCGGGGGTCGTCGTCGATGGCGGTGGAGATCTCGTTCACCCGGGGCAGCGGGTGGAGGATCGACAGGTCCGCCTTGGCGTTCTGCAGCTTCTCCGGGGTCAGTATGTAGCTGTCCTTCAGGCGCAGGTAGTCCTCCTCGTTGAAGAAGCGCTCGCGCTGCACGCGGGTCATGTACAGTATGTCCAGCGTGGGCATCACGGCGGAAAGGTCCGTGGTCTGCACGTATTCGATGTGCTTTTGCTGCAATATCTCCTTCTTGATGTAGCTGGGCAGCTTCAATTCCTCCGGCGAGATCAGCGCGAAGCGCACGTTCTCGTACCGGGCCATCGCCGCGATCAGCGAGTGCACCGTGCGCCCGAACTTCAGATCGCCGCACACGCCCACGGTCATGTCGGTGAGCCTTCCCTTCTCCCGGCTGATGGTCAGAAGGTCCGTCAGGGTCTGGGTGGGGTGCAGGTGGCCGCCGTCCCCGGCGTTGATCACCGGCACCGTGGCGTGCATGCTCGCCACCAGCGGCGCGCCCTCCTTCGGGTGGCGCATGGCGATGATGTCGGCGTAGCCCGAGACCACGCGCACCGTGTCGGCCACGCTCTCGCCCTTGGCGGCGGAGCTGCTCTGGGCCTCGGAGAAGCCCAGCACCTGGCCGCCCAGCTCGTACATGGCGGCCTCAAAGCTCAGCCGCGTGCGGGTGGAGGGCTCGAAGAACAGCGTGGCCAGCTTTTTGTAGCGGCACTTCTCCCGGTAGGCCTCCGGGCGGGCGATGATGTCGTTGGCCACCGCGATCAGTTCGTCGATCTCCTGCACGGTGAGCTGCTGTATGTCGATCAGGCTTCTCATGCGTTCCCTCCGATCCAGCTTTCGTCCGACGGGTTGTCCCGGAATTTCAGCACCCGCGCCGCGTCCTCGGGCCGGATGTAGCCCTCCCGGGCGGCGACCTCCACCACGGCGTCCAGATTGGTCAGGCTCGCGTTCTTCACATGGGCCGCCGCCAGCCGGTCCAGCCCCTTCTGCATGCCGTAGGTGAATATCGACGCGATGCCCAGCACACAGGCCCCGGCCTCGCGCAGCACGTTCACCACGTCCACGCAGCTGCCGGCGGTGGAGATCAGGTCCTCCACCACCACCACCTTCTGGCCCGGCAGCAGCTTTCCCTCGATCTGGTTGCCGCGCCCGTGGTCCTTCGCGCCGGAGCGCACGTAGCCCATCGGCAAATTCATCAGGTGGCCCACGATGGCCGCGTGGGCGATGCCCGCCGTGGACGTGCCCATCAGCACCTCCGCGTCCGGGTACTCCCGCTTGATCAGCGCCGCCAGAGCGTTCTCCACGTCGTTTCGCACCTCGGGCGCGGTCAGCGTCAGCCGGTTGTCGCAGTAGATCGGGCTCTTTATGCCGCTGGCCCAAATAAAGGGCTGCTCCGGGCGAAGGAACACGGCGCCGATGCTGAGTAGATCGTTGGCGATACGGTTTTTCATAACACTAAACCTCCGTATTGTATTGAGAGTGGAGAGTGGAGTGTGGAGTATGGAGAGTGGAGTGTGGAGAGTGGAGAGTGAAGAGTGAAGAGTGGAGATTATGTGGAAATCCTTCGGATTTCTATTGATTCATGGTCCTTGTGCAATGCTTGACCGGCACTGGAGAGACTTGAGTCAAAACAAATCCCGCAGGGATTTGAACCAAAACTCCACTCTCCACTCTTCACTCTTCACTCTCAACTTTGACTGCTCTATCCTACAAATTCTTCACAGCACTTCCGATAAGCGTCGATCGGGTCCTCGCTCGCGGTAATCGGCCGGCCTACGACGATGTAGTCGCTGCCGAGCTCGCGGGCGCGGGCGGGGGTGGTGACGCGCACCTGGTCGCCCACCGCGCCGCCGGAGAAGCGCACGCCGGGGGTGACGGCGACGAAGTCCGCGCCGCAGGCCCCGTGCACCACCGGGCTCTCCAGCGGCGAGCACACCACGCCGTCCAGCCCGGCCGCGCGGGCGTTCTGCGCGTAGCGGGTCACGACCTCGGGCAGGGGCTTGTCGATCAGCAGCTCGTCCCGCATGCGCGCCTCGCTGGTGCTGGTGAGTTGGGTCACGGCGATCAGCAGGGGCCGGGTGCCGTCCGGGCGGGTGAGGCCCTCCAGGGCGGCCTTCATCATCTCGATGGTGCCGAAGGCGTGCACGTTGACCATGTCCACGTCCAGATCCCGCAGCACGGCCATGGCCTTTTTGACGGTGTTTGGGATGTCGCACAGCTTCAGGTCCAGGAAGATACGGTGGCCCCGGCGCTTGATCTCACGCACGATGTCCGGGCCCGCGCCGTAGAACAGCTCCATGCCGATCTTCACGAAGGGCTTGCGGGCCTGGCCGCTGAATTGGTCCAGGAATGACAGTACCGAATCCCGGTCGGGGAAATCGCAGGCGACGATCACGTCCTTGCCCATGAGAAAACCTCCTTTTTACTAATGAGGAATGAGGAATTAGGAATTAGGAATGAGGAATGAGGAATGAGGAATTAGAGGAAGGTCTGGCCGATGGCGATGATGGCGGGCAGTGTGGCCGCGAACAGCAGCGTGGACAGCAGCACGGCGTGGGCGGCGAACTCGGGCTCCGTGTCGCACTTGATGGCGTAGATGCTGGTCAGCGTGGCGCAGGGGCAGGCCAGGTACACCAGCACGCACAGCCGCGCGTCGGCGCCCATCGGCAGAAGCCGCAGCGCCGGCAGGGCCAGCAGCGGTATGACCAGGTTGCGCAGCAGCGCGATCAGCCAGGAGCGCTTCTCCCGCAGCGTCTCCACGATGCGGCTCTCCGACAGCATCACGCCGATGATGATCAGCGACAGCGGCGTGATCATCGACCCCACGCCGGAGCACACCGTCTGCACGGGGTCCGGGAAGTGCAGCCTTGCCACCAGCATCGCGATCACCGCCGCGGTGGACAGCATCGCCGGGGTCAGCAGTTTCTTCAGGTTCATGCCGTCGCCGGTGAACAGGCCGTACTGCAGCGTGAAGAACAGCCCGTTGAAGGCGATCAGCGCGCTGAGGTTGTACAGCACGGCCATCTCGCCGAACAGCGCCCGGCACAGCGGCAGCCCCAGGAAGGTGCAGTTGGGATAGGTCAGCAGGCTCGTGCAGACCGCGCGCATGCCCTTCGGCGCGCGCTTTGCCCGATGATAAGCCAGCGACGCCCCGGTGACGCACAGGTACAGCGCCAGCGTAAAGAGCATCGCGGCCAGCAGGGCGGCCATGTCCCGCCCGTCCACATCCTGGGACGCGGCGGAGAGTATCGTGAAGGGCAGTATCAGGTTCGAGCACAGCCCGGACAGGTATTTGCGCTGCTCCGGGAGGATCAGCCGTGCCTTGCCGGCGACAAAGCCCACCGCCACATACAGCAGTATGACCAGTATCTGGGTAAACACGAGCCGCATGGACAAGAGCAACGCTTCCTTTCGGGGGTCACAGTTCAGACAGCGCCCGTATGCCATAGCGCGCCATCTCGTCGGGCAGGTCCTCGATGATCTTCTTGCAGGCGAAGGGGTCCACTAAGTTGGCCGCGCCGACCTCCACCGCCGTGGCCCCGGCCATCATCATCTCCAGCACGTTCGCCGCGCTCGAAACGCCGCCCATGCCGATCACCGGTATGTCCACGGCCCGCGCCACCTGCCACACCATCCGCAGCGCCACCGGGAATATGGCCGGGCCGGACAGGCCGCCGGTGGTGTTGGCCAGTATCGGGCGGCGGGTCTTCAGGTCGATGCGCATGCCCAGCAGCGTGTTGATCAGGCTCAGGCCGTCCGCGCCGGCGTCGGCGCAGGCCCGGGCGATTTCGGCGATGTCGGCCACGTTCGGCGACAGCTTCATGATGACGGGCTTCGTGGTCGCGGCCTTCACGGCCCGGGTCACCGCCGCGGCCATCCCCGGGTCGGTGCCGAAGCTCATGCCGCCGCCGTGCACGTTGGGGCAGCTGATGTTCACCTCCAGCCAGCCCACCTGTTCGCAGGCGTCCAGCCGGCGGCAGGTCTCGGCGTAGTCCTCGATCGAGAAGCCCGACACGTTGGCCATCACCGGCTTGTGAAACACCTTCGCCAGCGCCGGCAGCTCCTCGGCGATCACCCGGTCCACGCCGGGGTTCTGAAGCCCCACCGCGTTCAGCATGCCCGAGGCGCTCTCCGCGATCCGGGGCAGCGGGTTGCCCAGCCGGGGCAAAAGCGTCGTGCCCTTGAACGAGAACGTGCCCAGCACGTTGATGTCGTACAGCCCGGCAAACTCCCGCCCGTAGCCAAACGTGCCGCTGGCGGGAATCACCGGGTTGTCCAATCTGACGCCGCAAAGGGTGACGGAGAGGTCGGGCATGTTGAACATCCTTTCCGGATAATTCCTCATTGTTTTTTCTGCTGCCACCTGATCTCCTCATACGACAAGACCGGTCCGTCCCGGCAGATGCGCTTGTAGCCGGTGAGGGTCTCGCAGGTGCAGCCCATGCACGCGCCGAAGCCGCAGCCCATGCGGGCCTCGAAGGAGAACTGGCCGCCGGAGGCCCTGGCGTGCACGGCCCTCAGCATCGGCTCCGGGCCGCAGGCGCAGGCGTAGGCCCCTTCCGGCAGGGCGGCGGTGACAAAGCCCTTCACCCCGGCGCTGCCGTCGGCGGTGGTCACGGTGACGGGAACGCCCAGCGCCCGGAACTCGGCCTCGTAGAAAACCTCCGGGGCGCTGTTGAAGCCGAGGATCACCGACGGGCGCTTGCCGGCGGCGAGCAGGCGCTTCGCCAGGCCGTACAGCGGCGGCACGCCCACGCCGCCGCCCACCAGCACGGCGTCGTCCGGGCAGGCGGCCACGTCGTAGCCGTTCCCAAGGCCGCTCAGGCAGTTGAGCGCCGCGCCGGGCTTCATGCCGGCCAGCTGTGCCGTGCCGTTTCCGACCACCTTGTAGATGATGGTCAGGCCGCCCTCGTCCCAGTCGCACACCGAGATCGGCCTGCGCAGGTACAGCCCGGGAAGCTGAATGTCGATGAACTGTCCGGGGGCCGCGATGGCCGAGGTGTCGCCCGATAGCGCCATGCGGTACACGCCGGCGGTCAGGACTTCGTTTTGTTGGATGGTATAGATCACTTCTCGCATGATTGCGCCTCAACGGTTCGGGTTTTTGGCCATGGCCCTGCCGTTCAAGGGCTCATAGCCGAATTTTCGGTACAGGTCGTGGGCGTCCCGGGTGAGCAGCAGGCCCCGCAGGCCGGCGTATTCGGGCAGCGCCACGATGTGCGCCACCAGCGCCGTCCCCAGCCCCTGGCCCCGAAGGGCTTCGTCGATGACCACGTCGCAAAGGTAATAGGTCGTCGCCCTGTCGGTGATGACCCGGGCGAACCCGACGAGCCTTCCGTCCTCCAGCCGCACGCCATAGCACGCGGAATGACGCATCGAGGTCTCGATCTGCTCCGGCGTGCGGTTTTTTGCCCAATAGGTGGTCTTCAGCAGCCGGACGACGTCCTCCAGCGGCAGATTCTCCCGACCCTCGACGATGGTGTGGTTCACGTGGGATCACTTCCTCTGGATGTCATTGAACAGACACGGCCACGGATGCCCGCGCCGCGTGGCATGCGGTCATTCGCCGTCCGCGGGCGTCTGTGCGTCGTCGCTGGACTCCTGCACGATGAACAGCGGGCGGTGCTTGGTCTCCAGGAAGATCCTGGCGATGTACTGCCCGATGATGCCCAGCGAGAGCAGCTGTATGCCCCCGAGGAACAGGATGATGCAGACCGTGGAGGTCCAGCCGGAGACGTTGTAGTTGCCGATGATGATGCGCTTCAGGATCAGCACGACCGCCCAGATGAACGCGGCGACGGTCAGCACCATGCCGGAGGTGGTCACGAAGTCCAGCGGCGCGTGGGAGTAGTTGACGATGCCCTCAATCGCGTAGCGCATAAGCTTCCAGAAGCTCCACTTCGTCTGCCCGGCGGCCCGCTCCACGTTGTCGTAGGACAGCCACTTGGTGCGGTAGCCCACCCAGCTGAACAGGCCCTTGGAGAAGCGGTTGTACTCCCCGACCTGCAGTATGGCGTTGACCATCTTGCGCTTCATCATGCGAAAGTCCCGGGCCCCGTCCACCACGGGGGTCTCGGAGATTCTGTTGATGAGCCGGTAGAAGCCCCTGGAGAAGAAGGAGCGGATGGGCGGCTCGCCCGCGCGGGTGCTCCGGCGGGTGGCGACGTTGTCGTATTCGCCCTCCTGCAGTATCCGGTACATCTGGGGCAGGTAGGCGGGCGGGTCCTGCAGGTCGGCGTCCATCAGCGCCACATGCTCGCCCCTGGCGTACTGCAGCCCGGCGTAGATGGCGGATTCCTTGCCGAAGTTCCGGGAGAAGGACACGTACCGGACGGCGGGGTTCTCTGCCGCGAGCTGCCGGAGGAGCTTCAGCGTGCCGTCGGAGGAGCCGTCGTCCACGAATATGAATTCGTGGGTCACGCCCATCTCTTCGATGGTTTGGGTGACCGTCCGGTAGAACAGGGGCAGCACTTCCTCCTCGTTGAAGCAGGGGACGACGATGGTCAGCTCGATTCGGTTGCGCTTCATCGTTTGCACCGCCTTTCATTTGTGTCCGGACGCGCCCGCGCGATCAATTCCCGCCGCCCGCAAGACCCACCTGGCGCTCCAGGTAGTCGTGAGCGCGGCGGCGCTCCCCTTCGAGGATGCGGCCCTTCTCGGCGGGGTCGTATTCGATGTGGTAGTACGCGCCGCCGTCCACCGGCACGCGCTTCAGGTTCAGCAGCTTGCACAGGTATTCGATGCGCCCGCCGAAGCGGTGCATCGGCACGAAGTCCACCGGCTTGTTGAAGATCAGCGCGAACACCAGCCCGTGGAACGAGTTTGTGCAGACCCGCGTCGCGCTTGCGAACAGCCCCACGAAGTCCTCGGGCCCCACGTCCACCAGGCTCTCGTCGACGCCGGCGGGCTTGTAGCCGTAGCGGCTGATGTCCCGCACCGGCAGGCCCGTCTCCCGGCGTATCTGCTCGAGGTAGCCGTAGGCTTTGTCGTTCTGCTGCATGAAGTAGGAGACGATGTACTCGCCCTTCTCCGCGGGGGCCTTCGCCATCGACCTCCAGGCCTCGGTGGGCAGCAGCAGCGTGGGGTCGATGTGGTGCTCCACGGGCTTGCCCAGCCCCTGCTCCAGCCATTCGGCGCTCTCCCGGATGGATACGGCGTCCAGGTCCCGCACGTAGGCCAGCATTTTGTCCTTGTCGCGGATGCTGGGCCCCGGGCTGGCGGCGTAGGAGACGCGTCGGCTCTCCGGCCCGGCAAAGCGGAGGAAATAGGGCTTGGCCAGCCCGAAGGTCAGCGTGGGGTTCCAGATCTGGTCGCTGCCGCAGATCAGCAGGTCGTAGTCCTTGCCGTGGCCGTTCAGCTGCCAGCCGAAGTCGTACCGGCGGGACCGGGAGATCCGGTTCTTCATGAACGCGGCGAACAGCCTGCGGCGCCGGCGCATCCTCGGGTAGGCCCGCAGCCACGGCCCGTAGATGCGGTAGTTCGCCGTGACCGGCAGCATGCGTATGGCGTCCGTGGTCCGTATGAACCAGTTGCGGTAGTCGATCAGCTCCGCGTCCACGCCGAAGGTGTCGGCCATGTAGCGGCGCAGCGCGTAGGCTTGCAGCGCGCCGCCGTAGTTGTTGACAAAGTGAAAGGTTATGATGCCCGTCTTCATGCGCTTCACCACTTGATCACCACCGTGTCGTCGATGATGCGGATGCTTCCGTCGTCCGGATAGTCCGGCATGTCCTCCACCTCCGGGAGATTCTTGAACCTGGAGGAGGAGACGAACTCCGGCGCGAAGCCGCACCAGTGTTCCAGCGTGTTCACCAGGTTCCGCTTGTTGTGATAGGGGGAGATGTTCTCAAACGGCACGAGCTTCAGCTTGGAGAAGTAGCTGTTTTTGGGGAAGGTCGCGTCCCGCTTGCCCGTCATCAGGAAGGACACGGGCATCTTGTCGTTGTACCCCTCCGTGGACTTGATGCGCGCCACCAGCACGGTCATGTCGGTGATGACCTGCTGCTGCATCATCTCGGCTTTCATGTAGCAGGAATTGCTCAGGTAGGTGTTCATGAAGATCAGCAGCCCCAGCACCGCGATGACGACGCCCCGCGACGCCCGCGCCAGCCTGGGCCTGTCGGCAAACAGCCGGGACACCGCGCAGATCAGGAACACGTACAGCATCGCCTGGCCGTACAGCATCAGCGTGTGGATCCAGGCGCCGGTGGCGGTGGCGGTCATCAAATAGATCAGGTTGAAGCACATGGGCAGTATCGCGATCAACAGCGCCAGCACGACGGCCTGCACCACGCTCTTCTTGGCGCGCCGGACGACGAGTATCAGCCCGCAGACGGCGGACAGGCCCAGGGCCAGCATCTGGACGTATTTGATGCCCATCGGGTAGACGTTCTCCTCGGGCAGCCTGAACCTCAGGAAGAAGCGCTTGTAGGTCGTCAGCGCGCCCTTCAGCATGCCCGACAGGCCGGCTTTGCCGATGGTGGAGATGCCCTGATAGTCGCTGGCGGACAGGCCGAGCAGCTTCATGCTGACCTTCCAGATCACGTAGTACAGCGCCAGGCCCACCACGCACATGCCGATGTCGTGGACGACCCGCTTGACGATCGTGCCCAGCGACGCGAATTTTCCGTCCGCGATGTCGAAGATGATGCGGATGACCACCAGCGATACGGTCACGGCGAAGTAGGATTGGTAGATGCCCAGGCTGCAGCACACGCACAGCGCGCCGCCCAGGAAGCGGACCGGGCCCGTCTTGTTCCGTATGACGTAGACCGCCGCGCCGGCCAGCACCAGCGCGAGGAAGTAGTAGGAGGCGGTGAACATGTACCCGAAGGTGCTGGTGACCACCGGGAAGGTGACCATCAGGCCGCAGAGGACCATGCGCATGCCCTTTTGGCGGATGTCGAACAGCTCCGTGACGATGCAGCTGAAGGCGGCGATGAACAGCAGCGAAAACAGCCCGTGGAACAGCGGCATGCTCAGGTTGTAGCCGCCGCCGAACACCTTCGCCACGAACCAGGCCAGGTAGGCCCGCATCCAGCGCCCCATGGCCACGGGCTTTTCCAGCAGCAGCTTGAAGCCGTGCTCCAGGTCGTCGTGCCAGCTCAGCTTGTTGAACAGCATGACGCCGTGGGCGACGAGGCCGCAGAGGAACGTGTACAGCAGCATCTGCCGGTTGTCTTCGCCAGTGATCTTGCCGGCGATCTTTTCACAGGTTTTCATCAAAACGCCCTCCCGATCGCGACTGAGGAGCCGGATATGTACCATATGATAGAGTGATTATACCATACGCGCCCGGATTTGTCTACTTTGTCCTGGCGCCGGAAGGGCGGCGTCATCTGCGTCGGCGAAAAACGGATGGGGCCGGCAGAGCGCCTGACGCCGCCCGCCCCGGGCGTCAGGCGTCGATGGTCGAGATTGTCAGCGTGGTCTCCTCCAGCACGTCCAGCAGCACGCGCACGGTGTCCAGGCTGGTGAACATGGTCACGTTGTTCTCGGTGGCGGCGCGGCGGATCTTCACGCCGTCGGAGAGGGCGTTGTCGGAGTTGATGTTGCGGGTGTTGATCACATAGGCGATGTGGCCCTGGCGCATGGCTTCCACGATCTCGTCGCTGTTGTCCTCGCCGATCTTTTTGAGCACGTGGGTGCGGATGCCGCGCTCCTTGAGGTACGCGGCGGTGCCGGAGGTGGCCTCGATGTTGAAGCCCAGGTTGTAGAACCGGCGGATCAGCGGCTCGGCCTCGGCCTTGTCTCCCCGGGCGATGGTGGCGAACACCGTGCCGTAGTTCTGCAGCCGCAGCCCCGCGGCCTGCAGCGCCTTATACAGCGCGCGGTTCAGCTTGTCGTCGTAGCCGATGGCCTCGCCGGTGGACTTCATCTCGGGGCTCAGGTAGGCGTCCAGGCCCTTGATCTTGTTGAAGGAGAACACGGGCACCTTCACGTAGTGGCGCTTTTTCTCCTCCGGGTACAGGTCGAAGATGCCCTGCTCCTTCAGGCTCTTGCCCAGGATCGCCTCGGTGGCGATGTCGGCAAGTGAGTATCCGGTGGCCTTGGACAGGAAGGGCACCGTGCGGGACGAGCGGGGATTCACTTCGATGATGTACACGTTCTCATCCCGGTCCACGATGAACTGTATGTTGTACAGGCCCACGATGCCGATGCCCGGGCCCAGCTTCTTTGCGTACTGGAGGATCACGCCCTTGACCTTGTCGGAGATCGAGAAGGACGGATAGACGCTGATCGAGTCGCCGGAGTGGATGCCGGTGCGCTCCACCAGCTCCATGATGCCGGGCACGAACACGTCCCGGCCGTCGCAGATGGCGTCCACCTCCACCTCCTTGCCCTGGATGTAGTGGTCCACCAGCACGGGCTTGTCGGCGTCGATCTCCACGGCCTCCTTCAGGTAGTGCCGCAGCTGCGCCTCGTTGCCCACGATCTGCATGGCCCGGCCGCCCAGCACGAAGCTGGGCCGCACCAGCACCGGGTAGCCGATCTCCTCCGCCGCGGCCACGCCCTCCTCCACGCTCCGCACGGCGCGGCCCTGGGGCTGGGGGATGCCCAGCGCCTGGAGGATTTTTTCAAAGCTGCCCCGGTCCTCGGCCCGCTCGATGGCGGCGCAGTCGGTGCCGATCAGCTTCACGCCCCGCTCCATCAGCGGCTGGGCCAGGTTGATGGCGGTCTGGCCGCCCAGCGACGTGATCACGCCCTCGGGCCGCTCGAAGTCGATCACGTTCATCACGTCCTCCGGCGTCAGCGGCTCGAAGTACAGCTTGTCGCTGGTCTTGTAGTCGGTGGACACGGTCTCCGGGTTGTTGTTGATGATGATGGCCTCGTAGCCGTTGCGCCGGATGGTCTGCACCGCGTGGACGGTGGAGTAGTCGAATTCCACGCCCTGGCCGATGCGGATGGGCCCCGCGCCCAGCACCACGATCTTCTTCCGGTCGGTGCGGATGGAGGCGTTGTCCAGGTTGTAGCTGGAGTACAGGTAGGGGATGTAGGCCCCGGTGTGCAGCGTGTCCACCATCGGAAAGCCGGGCACGATGCCGTTTTCCTTGCGCATATGGCACACGGACAGCTCGTCCGTGTTCCACAGCTCGGCCACGGTCTTGTCGGCAAAGCCCATCTTCTTGGCGGCCAGCAGCGCCCGAACGTCGCCGGGCTTCTCGCGCAGGATGCCCTCCATCTCGACGATGCGGGCGATGCTCTCCAGGAACAGCGGCGTGATCATCGTGACCGCGTACAGCTTGTCGATGGGCGCGCCGCGGCGGATCAGCTCGGTGACGGCGAATATGCCGTCGGCGCGGAAGTCCTCGATGTAGCGCCACAGGCCGTCGTCGTCCATGGCCGTGAACTTCGCAAGGCTCAGGTGGTGCGCGCCGTTCTCCAGCGAGCGCACGGACTTCAGCATGCACTCCTCCAGGCTCGCGCCGATGCCCATGACCTCGCCGGTGGCCTTCATCTGGGTGCCCAGCAGATTGGGCGCGGTGGCGAACTTGTCGAAGGGGAACCGGGGGAACTTGGCCACCACGTAGTCCAGGCTCGGCTCGATGGCCGCGGTGCCGCCGGCCACCGGGATCTCCTCCAGCGCCATGCCCAGCGCGATCTTGGCCGTGACCGAGGCGATGGGGTAGCCCGAGGCCTTTGACGCCAGCGCCGACGAGCGGCTGACCCGGGGGTTGACCTCGATCAGGTAGTATTCGCTGGTGGTGGGGTGCAGCGCGAACTGCACGTTGCAGCCGCCCTCGATCTTAAGCTCCCGGATGATCTTGATGGCGGAGTCGTTCAGCATCTTCAGATCGTGGTCGTTCAGCGACAGGATCGGGGCCACCACGATGGAGTCGCCGGTGTGCACGCCCACCGGGTCCACGTTCTCCATGCCGCAGATGGTGATGGCGTGGTCGCTGGAATCGCGCATGACCTCGAACTCGATCTCCTTGTACCCCTTCACGCTCTTCTCCACCAGCACCTGGTGCACCGGGGAGAGCTTGAAGCCGTTGGCGCCCACCTCGATCAGCTCTTCCTCATTGTAGGCAAAGCCGCCGCCGGTGCCGCCCAGCGTGAACGCGGGCCGCAGCACCACCGGATAGCCGATCTCCTTCGCGGCCGCCTTCGCCTCCTCCAGGCTGTAGGTGATCTTCGACGGGATCACCGGCTCGCCGATGGACTGGCACATCTCCTTGAACAGCTCCCGGTCCTCGGCCCGCTCGATGGAGGTGAACGGCGTGCCCAGCAGCTCCACCTCGCACTCCCGCAGCACGCCCTTTTTCTCCAGCTGCATGGCCAGGTTCAGGCCGGTCTGCCCGCCGATGCCGGGCACGATGGCGTCCGGGCGCTCGTAGCGCAGTATCTTCGCGATGTACTCCAGCGTCAGCGGCTCCATGTACACCTTGTCCGCGATGCTGGTGTCCGTCATGATGGTGGCGGGGTTGGAGTTGCAGAGGATGACCTCGTAGCCCTCCTCCTTCAGCGCCAGGCACGCCTGGGTGCCCGCGTAGTCGAATTCCGCCGCCTGCCCGATCACGATGGGGCCGGAGCCGATGATGAGAACCTTCTTGATGTCTGTGCGCTTGGACATGGTGATTACCTCCGTCGATGTCGTTGATGAGGTTGCCTTCCCCTCTGGGGAAGGTGGCGCGAAGCGCCGGAAGAGGTCCTTGCGGATGGCTTCGCGCCAAGGCGGGAATAGAGGCGCGAGGCGGAACGTCGGGGACCTCTTCCGTCAGCCCTGCGGGCTGCCACCTTCCCAAAAGGGGAAGGCTTTTGGAAGCCCGAGAGCGGAAGGAGTCCTTATGATGTCTCGGCCCGAACCATGGCGTCGATCGTGGCGCATACGCTTTCAAAATGCACGTCGACATCGTGGTTGCTGAACCGCATGACCCGCAGGCCGAGGCTTTCCAGATACGCTGTCCTTGCTTCATCGCGAGCACGTTCTTCCGGTTCATAGTGTTGGGAGCCGTCGATTTCCACCACCAGCTTTTGCTCGGCGCAATAGAAGTCGACGATGTAGCTTCCGAACTGCTTCTGACGGCGAAAGCGTGCAGGCGCGCTGTTGAGATAATCGTACCACAGGTGCTTTTCATGCCGGGTCATCTCCCGGCGCAGCTGCTGGGCACGGGGCTTGTTGCTCTCCCGGTAGTAGTGTATTTTGGGCATGTACACTCCTTGGCCGCTATTCCATTTTTATTATGCGGCAGAAGGCCTGGCACAGCCTTCTTGTATTAGCCTTCCCCTCTGGGGAAGGTGGCGCGAAGCGCCGGAAGAGGTCCTTGCGGATGGCTTCGCGCCAAGGCGGGAATAGAGGCGCGAGGCGGAACGTCGGAGACCTCTTCCGTCAGCCCTGCGGGCTGCCACCTTCCCCAGAGGGGAAGGCTGGAGAATGCTTCAGGTTCCGAATGAATTCCAGCATGTTTTCCTCGGCGGCGGACGGGTATTGGAATCCGCGGCGTTCCGCCACCATGCCTGCGACCCTGTGCCACAGCTCGGACGCGGCGCGAAACGCTTCCCAGATATGCCCACAGTCCGCGTCGGGGTAAGTCTTCCTGTACAACAGGAAAAGCGTTTCTTCCAGCAGCTTTTCCAGATTGCTGTCGAGGATGCCCACGTCGATAGGTTTGCCGGATTGCAGGTAGAGATGCCAGTGCAGCATCCTGTTCAGCAGGCTGCGGACAGAGACATTCAAATAGTACATCGCAGCGGGCAGCTCTTCCCTCAGCGTGTACTCGGCAAGCGTCTTCATTACCCACCAAAACTCGTCGCAGGCACCCAGGAATGCGGCCTCAGAGGGAAGCTCCGCGAATAGGGTCTGACCTTCAACGAGGCGGTCGACCATTGGGAGCGCGTCGTCCTTGTCCAACAGCTTTTGATACGTTTCCCCGATCCAGACGTCTTCCTGCGCGCGCGATCCGCCATATTTTGCGAGGAAGGTATCCCGGCTCATGGCGTTGACGGTGATCGTTATCCCGTCGCGGAACACCATCAGGTGCGCCTTTGTATCCGGGAACATCTCGGGATAATTCCTGTCGGCCCGAAACAGCAGGATCCTTTCGCCGAGGCAGCTTTCAAAGATGTCGCGGTCATAGTCGTCCACATTCCGCACAACAAAGACGAAGCTGTAGGCATGAAGGTATTCCCGGACGGGCAAGAGCTCTGTGCGGACGACCGCCCGAACGCCGTCGTCCCTGATTGCGATTTGCAGGACGCGGTCGATGATCTCTCTTTCGTTTCTCACAGCGTTGCCCCCTGTGCCAGGCTCCAGACGGCGTTTCCCTTATACAGCGTTTCCACACATTGCCCGCATACGTGCCACCCCTCAAACGGCGTGGCCCTGCCCTTGGACAGGAAGTCGTTCGGGTCGATTTCATATTTGGCGTCCAGGTCCCACAGCGCGAGATTCGCGTCCGCGCCGGGGCGCAGCCCCTCCGCCGGCAGTCCGAAGCGTCGCGCCGGGGCCAGCGACATCAGGTCGACCAATCTTTCCAGTGAGATCAGGCCCGTCATGCGCACCAGGTAGGTGTACAGCAGCGGGAAGGCCGTCTCCAGCCCCACGATGCCCATGGCGCTGCCCCGCAGGCCCTTCGCCTTTTCCTCGGCGGCGTGGGGGGCGTGGTCGGTGGCGATCATGTCGATGGTGCCGTCCATCAGGCCCTGAAGCAGCGCTTCCCGGTCGGCCCGGGTTCGCACCGGCGGGTTCATCTTGAAGCGGCCCTCGTCCCGAAGGTCGTCCTCGGTGAGCAGCAGGTAGTGGGGGGCCGTCTCGCAGGTCACGTCCAGGCCCTCTTTTTTGGCCTGCCGGATCAGATCGACGCTCTCCTTCGTGGAGATGTGGCACACGTGATACGCGCAGCCGGTCTGACGGACCAGGTCCAGGTCCCGGGCGATCTGGCCCCACTCGCTCTCGGAGCAGATGCCCGGCAGGCCGTGGGCCTTGGCAAACGCGCCGTCGTGGACGCAGCCGCCCTTCAGCAGCCGGTTGTCCTCGCAGTGGGCGGCGATCAGCTTGCCGAGGGACTTGGCCTTTCGCATCGCCGCGCGCATCACATCGTCATCCTGCACACCGCGGCCGTCGTCGGAGAAGGCGCAGACGTGGGGCGCGAGGGCCTCCATGTCCGAAAGCGCCTCTCCCGCCTCGCCCACCGTGATCGTGCCGTAGGGGACGACGTCGATCACCGCGTCCCGCTCGATGATGTCCAGCTGGGCCCGCAAATGCGCCGCGCTGTCCGGCGCGGGGCTCAGGTTCGGCATGGCGCACACGCGGGCGTAGCCGCCCCGGGCCGCGGCGCGGGTGCCGGTGGCGATGGTCTCCTTATAGGAAAAGCCCGGCTCTCGCAGATGCACGTGAACATCTGTGAAACCGGGCAATGCGTACAGGGCTTTGCTTGAAGCGGCGCTCGCCGCGGGGACGACGGAGATGATCTTGCCGCCCTCAATGGCGATGTCCGACGGGACAAAATGCCCGCCCACACAGGCCAGAACGCCGCTGATGATGCGCTGCAAGGGGCTTCCTCCCATCCTTCGGGCGGGGCGGGCATCAAAAAACCTGCCCTTCCGGCAGGATGACATACAAACCGCGCCGCGCAGTGCGGAGCATCGCTTATATTGCGCATCTTGCCGGCATCCCGTGCCGAATTAAAGATTGCTTTTACTGGAAGGTATTGTACCCGCCCCGGGGGCGAATGTCAATTATCGGCGTGTGAATCACGGAATTTTAAACCGTCGACAGGTCGTGCTGGTACAGCGCCGATTTGGCCTTGACGCGGCGGGGGAAACTTACTATAATATTCACAAATCCCATGTTTGAAAGGAGATCATTCCATGAGCGAGGAACTGAACAAGGCTGTGGATACCGTGAAGAACAAGGCGCAGGAGCTGCTGGACAAGACGGACGTGGACGAGAAGATCGTGGACGCCGCCAAGGGCCTGAAGGGCAAGGCCCAGGAGCTGCTGGACAAGACGGACGTGGACGAGAAGATCGTGGACGCCGCCAAGGGCCTGAAGGGCAAGGCCCAGGAGCTGCTGGACAAGACCGACGTGGACGAGAAGATCGTCGAGGGCGCCAAGAACGTCATCGGCAAGATCGGCGACCTGTTCAAGGGCAAGGACGAGGAATGACCGACAGTCCAAAAAGGAACGGACCGGCGCATACCGGTCCGTTCCTTTTTGGACTGTCGGTCACCTGACCTGCCCGCTGCCGCGCACGATGTACTTGTACGTGGTCAGCTCCTCCAGCCCCATCGGGCCGCGGGCGTGCAGCTTCTGGGTGGAGATGCCCATCTCGCAGCCCAGGCCGAACTCGCCGCCGTCGGTGAAGCGAGTGGAGCAGTTCAGGTACACCGCCGCGCTGTCCACGCCCCGGGCGAAGGCGTCCAGCACCGCCGGGTCGCGGGAGACCACCGCCTCGCTGTGGCCGGTGGAGTGGGCGGCGATGTGGGCAATGGCCTCGTCCACGCCGCCGACGATGCCCACGGCCAGTATGTAGTCCAGGAATTCGGTGTCGAAGTCCCGCTCGCCCGCAGGCGTGCCGGGGATGATGGCCGCGGCCTCGGCGTCCAGCCGCAGCTCCACCGGCACAAGACCCTTCGCCGCCCGGCCGTCCACCAGCCGCGCCTTCAGCTTCGGCAGGAATTCGGCGGCGACGGCCCGGTGCACCAGCAGCACCTCCTCGGCGTTGCACACCGAGGGGCGGCTGGTCTTGGCGTTGTCGATGATGTCGAGGGCCATGGCCTGGTCGCAGTCGGCGTCCACGTACACGTGGCAGATGCCGGTGCCGGTCTGTATGCAGGGCACCTTGGCGTTCTCGGTGACGGCGCGGATCAGCCCCGCGCCGCCGCGGGGGATCAGCAGGTCCACCAGGCCCACCGCCGTCATCAGGTCCGTGGCGCTCTGGCGGGTGGTGTCCTGCACCAGCTGCGCAAGCGCCGCCGGCAGCCCCACCGATTCCAGCCCCGCCTGCAGCGCCGCCACAATGGCGTTTGCCGAGCGGAAGGCCTCCTTGCCGCCGCGCAGCACGCAGGCGCTGCCGGCCTTCAGGGCCAGCGCCGCCGCGTCGCTGGTGACGTTCGGGCGGCTCTCGTAGATGATGGCGATCACGCCCATCGGCACCCGCGTGCGCTCGATCACAAGCCCGTTGGGGCGCTGGGCGCGGTAGATCACCTCGCCCACCGGGTCCGGAAGCGCCGCCACCTGGCGGATGCCCTCGGCCATGCCCTCGATGCGCGCGCCGGTCAGCTTCAGCCGGTCCAGCATGACCTCGCTGATCCTGCCCTGCGCCGCCGCCATGTCCAGATCGTTCGCGGCCAGTATGTCCGCCTGCCGCGCGATCAGCGCGTCAGCCATGGCGCTCAGCGCCGCGTTCTTCTTTGCCGTGTCCGCCTTCTGAAGCGCCGGCCACGCCGCGCGGGCCGATTTGAGGATGTCGATTGTCGTCATATCTGTTGCCTCCTGTAACGTGGATGGGAACGGTGAGGATGAATGGTAGAGGTATTATAGCATTTCATCGCGGTGGTGTAAATGCATTTTTCGGTTATGAGCGGGCACTGGGGAGCTTCCATTTCTGATTTTGGATGGTTGCGCATCCGGCTGGTTTGGGTTATAATGAATGTGGGAAACACAGGGGGGATTGTATGACAGGAATCTATACTGTGCCACAGCTGCGGGATACTCTTGCGCCGGTTTTTGCGCGATACGGTATTCGTCGTGCGGTTTTGTTTGGCTCCTATGGCAAAGGTACCGCCACGGAGAAGAGCGATGTGGATTTGCTGGTTGACAGCGGATTGAGCGGCCTGCGTTTCGTTGGCTTTTTGGACGATGTTCGGCATACCGTCGGCAAGGAAGTGGATCTGTTCGACGTGACGCACATTCAGGCAGGGTCGCGCATTGATCGCGAAATTCGAGAGACGGGTATAACGGTTTATGAAGAATGAGATGATCGTGAGAAAGCTGTCCGCCTACGCGGAGAAGATCACAGTCTATTGCGAGGGCGTGACCTACGAGCAGTTCTGTGCCGATTCGAAGCTGGCGGAGGCATGCGTGTTCAATCTGGGCCAGATCGGAGAACTGGCCAACAGAGTCGATGATACGTTTGCGAAGGCGCATCCGGAAATCCCCTGGCGAAATATCTATGGCCTGCGAAACCGTATCATCCACGATTATGAAGGCGTCAATTTCCTGCTCATCTGGCAAATCATACGGGATGATCTGCCGGTGTTGAAGGAACAGCTGAACAGGATAGTGGAAACAGATCCCTGACGGGATCTGTTTTGACAGCTTCACCTTTAACGATTATCGCTTTGCCCTGTTATCGCATCCTGTTTCCGATAAACCGCGTTCCCACCGGTTTTCCCTCTATAATATCATAGATCAGCTCCGGCCGCGCGCCGTTGGCGATCACCATGTCGATGCCGGCCTCGCCGGCGATGCGGGCGGCCCGCAGCTTGGTGACCATGCCGCCGGTGCCCAGCGTGGTGCCGTTGCCGCCGGCCAGCGCCTCGATCTCGGGGGTGACGGCCTTGACCACGGGGATCAGCTCCGCTCCGGCGTCGCCGCGGGGGTCGGCGGTGTACAGCCCGTCGATGTCCGACAGCAGCACCAGCAGGTCCGCCCGCACCGTGGCGGCCACGATGGCGGACAGCGTGTCGTTGTCGCCGATGACGATCTCGTCGGTGGCGATGGTGTCGTTCTCGTTGATGACCGGCAGCGCGCCCAGCGCCAGCAGCCGGTACAGCGTGTTGTGGAAGTGGGTCCTGCGGGCCGCGTCCTCCACGTCGCTGCCGGTGACCAGCAGCTGGGCCACCGTGTGGTTGTACTCGGAGAACAGCCGGTCGTAGGTGTACATCAGCTCGCACTGGCCCACCGCCGCCGCGGCCTGCTTGGTGGGGATGTCCGAGGACCGCTCCTTCAGCGACAGCTTGCCCACGCCCATGCCGATGGCGCCGGAGGACACCAGGATCACCTCGTGCCCGGCATTCTTTACGTCGGAGAGCACCTTGCACAGCGCCTCCACGCGGCGTATGTTCATCCGCCCGGTGGGATGGGCGAGGGTGGACGTGCCCACCTTGACCACGATTCTCATGGCGTATCCCCTTTCAAACGCGATTCATCGGACGAGGCATTTGACCACCAGCACCGCGTCGAGGCCGACGGCGACGCACAGCGCGCCCACGCCCAGAAAGATCTTGCCCAAGAGCGCCAGCGTGTCCCGGCCCTCCAGCCGAAAGCAGGTCGGGTCGTCCGGGTCGTACAGCACCTCCACGCGCTGCCCCTCGTAGTACCGCTTGCGCCCGCTGCCGTCGCTGCTCTCCAGCGAGATCGTGCGGCCGTCCACATCAAAGGCCACGATGGGGTGCCAGCTGACGCTGCGGCCATCGGAGGTATGGCGCGTCCGGCGCGCCACCTCTGTGATCACGCCCTCGGCCCGGGCGCGCAGCCGCTCCTCCCGCCGCTTCGCGGCGCGGTACAGGCCGAAGCCCACGCCCAGGAATATGACGCCCACCAGGCACCATACGCCGGTGAAGATGATCAGGAACAAATCGCTGCCGGACATGTCGCGCCTCCCGGATGGGGTTTGTATGCGAGGAAGATGCTGGATGAGCACAGTATACCGCAAAGCGCCGAGGATTGCAAGCATTCGTTCATTGCGCGCGGACAGACGGTTGCGCATTCCGCCCGTTTCGGTTATAATGAATGTGCATGGCAGGCGGAGCGCGCGCCGGCTGCAGGCGTGATTCCGTCGTCGGAGGTGAACGGCATGGGAACCTATCTGAATCCCGGAAACAGCGGCTTCTCCCGCATTCGAAACGATGTTTACGTGGACAAGAGCGGCTTGATCGCGCTGATCAACGAAACCATAGACACGACGCGGTCCATGACCTGCGTCAGCCGACCGCGCCGCTTCGGCAAATCCTTCGCCGCGCAGATGCTGTGCGCCTACTATGACAAGTCCTGCGATTCGGAAAGTCTCTTCGGGGATTTGAAGATCGCGCAGTCGTCGGATTATAAAAGGCACCTCAACAGGTATGACGTCATCTATCTGAACATGACCGATGTGCTTGGAGAGACCTCGACGGAGGACCTGATCGCCTTTATCAAGCGGAACATCCTGAGGGAGCTGACGGAGGCGTACCCGGCTCTTACCGTGGTCGAAGGGTTCAGCGCGACGCTGGTCAACGCGGTTGAAGCCGCGGGCAACAAGTTCATCATGATCATCGACGAATGGGACGCGCCGATTCGCGAGGCCCCCGGGATACAGCGCGAGTATCTGGAATTCCTGCGCACGCTCTTCAAGAGCAGTGCGACCACGGCCAAGACCTTCGCCGCCGCGTATATGACGGGCATACTGCCGATCAAGAAGGACGGCTCCCAGTCGGCGATATCGGATTTTCAGGAATACACGATGCTCGGCCCGCTCCAATTTGCCGAATATGTCGGCTTTACCGAGGCGGAAGTCGCCACGCTTTGCGAAAAGCATCATCGTGACTTTTCGCTGATGAAGCAATGGTATGACGGGTATGCCCTGGAGGACATAGGCTCTGTCTACAATCCGAATTCTGTGATGAAGGCGATCCGCAACAATCGCTTCCGCTCCTACTGGACGGAAACCTCCGCCGCGGAAAGCCTGTTGGGGTACATCGCCAGAGACGAGCGCGGTCTGGGGCAGACCGTTGCGCAGCTCATCGGCGGCGTTGAAGTGCCTGTCGACATCAACGGCTTTGCCAACGATCTGATCACATTCAGGAATCGGGACGATGTGCTCACGCTGCTCGTTCATCTGGGATACCTCGCCTACGACGAGCGGACGGAAAAGGTCCGTATCCCGAATGAAGAGATCCGGCTTGAGTTCTCGCGCATCGTCCGGGAGGACAGACGCCCCGACACGATGCAGCGCGTGCAGGCGAGCGACCGGCTCATCATGGACACCGTACACATGAACGCGGAGGCGGTCGCCTCGCAGATCGAGAAGGTCCACATGGAGGCGACCAACCCGCTGAACGCGAACAACG
>CACYTF010000039.1 GCA_902777335.1 uncultured Eubacteriales bacterium | reverse complement strand
AGCATTCTGACTGGCTGTCAAAACTCCAACCAAATATATTGTAGTAGGGGGACGGTTCTCTATGTCAGTGACACAGAGAACCGTCCCCTTGATTTTGGCCCGCCCCCGCCTCACTGTGTCAACTTTTGGCGTCTGTTTTAAGATTGGGCATAGTTTATCGCTTTTCTGCGGAGAATGTGATATAATGATTAGGATAACCGAAGGTTATCCGAGTCGGCGGGCAAGGGAGCGAAGCGAGTTGCGCAGCACGCCGACAATCGTGATAAAATACCAAGCGTACATATTAGAAAGGGGGCGGTCGCGTGCGCGCGAGGCGGTGGTTGGCGCTGGCTTTGGCGCTGTGCCTGTGGGCGTCGGCGCATTCGGCGCTGGCGGAGGTCGCGACAGCCCAGCGGCTGCCCGCGGCGGCGCGGATTGCGCCCGTGAAGACGGAATCGATGGGCGGCGAGGCCGAAGCCGCGCCCTTTGAGGACGATGACGCGCCGGTGGTCTCCGCGCCGGTGGAGGCCGTGCCCCTGGAGCTGGAAGCCGCGCTGCCGGTCCCGGAGGCGCAGCTCGGGCGGGGGGACCAGGCCCTGACGTCGGGCCAGGAAGCGATCATGGCGCCCGACGCCGCCGCGGCCCCCATGCCGAAGGGCGGCAAGGCAAGCGCCGTGGCATTGAACGCGGACTCGGTGACGCTGGGCGCGGGGGAGACCTTCAAGCTGAAGGTCACCTCCGACACCGGCGGCGCGAAGGTCAGCTTCAGCTCCGCCGGGGAGCGGGTGGCCGCCGTGTCCTCCACGGGCAGGATCACCGGCAAGAAGAAGGGCAGCACGGTGGTGACCGCCACGCTGCCGGACGGGCGGTACGCCGTCTGCAAGGTGACGGTGAAGGCTGCGCCCATCGCCCTGTCGCTGAACGCCGCCGACATCCGCCTGGGCTATGACGCCAGGCGCGGCGTGGGCTCGGAATACAAGCTGAAGGCGCAGCTGCCCGAGGGCTCCGCCTCGTCCATTCGCTACAGCGGGTACGACCCCGCCGTGGTGACGGTCTCCGACGGCGGCAAGATCGTCGCCGTGGGCCGGGGCACCACCACCGTCACGGCGTCCACCTTCAACGGCCTGCGGGCCCGGGCGAAGGTCTCGGTGCTCGACGCGCCGAAGCAGGTGACGCTGAGCAGGGCCGAGCTCAGCCTGTTCCCCGGGGAAACCTGCAAGCTGCGGGCCAGCCTGCCGGACGGCAGCGCGGGCAGCGTCAGCTTTGCCAGCAGCGACCCCAGCGTGGTCACCGTCAGCGCCGGCTCCGGCCGGGTGACGGCGGTGAGCCGGGGCAGCGCCGTCATCACGGCCACCACCTTCAACGGCCGCGTGGCCGCCTGCGCGGTGGAGGTCGGATACCCGCCGGCGAAGATCGCGCTGGCGAAGAAGAAGCTCACCCTGGGCGTGGGCGAGACCTTCACCCTGAACGCGAAGCCCCTGCGCAAAAACGGCAAGCCCGCCGGGGGCCTGGTCCACTTCGCCAGCGGCGGCGCGGCGGCCTCCGTGCGCCGCGGCGTCGTGACCGGCGTGAAGCCCGGCAAGGCCACGATCACGGTCAGCACCGCCAACGGCGTGAAGGCTTCCTGCAAGGTGACGGTGAAGGCCGCGCCCGAATATGTGACGCTGACCGTCGCGTCCCCGAAGCTGACCGTGGGCGAAAAGACGAAGCTGACGGCCCGGCTCAGCTCGGGCAGCGCCTCCGCGCTCACCTGGTCGGGCTACGACCCCGATGTGATCGAGGTGTCCGCCCAGGGCCAGGTCCGCGCCGTGGGCCCGGGCCAGACCCGGGTGACCGTGACCACCTACAACGGCATGAGGGCAATCTGCACCGTGCGGGTGTACGCGAAGAACCGCCGCCAGACGGAGATCATCGCCCATCGGGGCGGCGCCGGCGATTGGCAGGAGAATTCGCTGGAGGCCTTCGCCCACGCCGCCGCCACCGGCGCCGACGACGTGGAGCTGGACGTGCGCACCACCGGGGACGACGTGCAGGTGGTGCATCACGACGCCACGTTCGTCGTCCGGGGCAAGCGGTACACCATCGAGAACCTGTCGCTGGCCGAGATCCAGGCGCTGGACCCGGACATCTGCTCGCTGGACGAGGCGCTGCAGGTCATCTCCGCCTCCGGCCTGGGCCTGGTGCTGGAGATGAAGAACTCGGCCGACCCGGAGGCCTGCGTGCGGTCCGTGGCCCGCTACGGCATGGAGCGGCGCGTGTATTATATCGCCTTCGACGAAGCCAAGCTGAAGGCCATCCGCGCCCTGCGGCCCAAC
Organism: uncultured Eubacteriales bacterium; assembly: GCA_902777335.1. GTDB lineage: Bacteria > Bacillota > Clostridia > Christensenellales > Aristaeellaceae > UBA2862. The sequence goes on along the minus strand of CACYTF010000039.1, from coordinate 30,856 downwards.
GCGAAGCTGGGGGTGCTGTTCACCCGCACGCCCGCGAACCTGGAGCAGACGCTGGCCGCGCTGAAGCCCGAGTTCATCAGCCAGCAGGACAGCTACCTGACCCGGGACAACCTGATCCGCTGGCAGAGCCGTGGCCTGCTGGTGGGCGTGTGGACCGTGAACGACGCCAGCCAGATGTGCGAGCTGCTCGACATGGGCGTGGACTATCTGACCAGCGACGACCCGCGCCTGGCCGCGGAGTTGGCCGATAGGTAGGGAACAGTGGATAGTAGGCAGTGGATAGAACACCAAGGACGGAAAGGAAGATTTGTCATGAAAAAGCTGTTGCTGGGCAACCAGGCGGTGGCGCGCGGACTGTACGAAGCGGGCTGCCGGTTTGTGTCGTCCTACCCCGGGACGCCCTCCACCGAGATCACGGAGTTCGCCGCCGGTTACGACGAGGTCTACGCCGAGTGGGCTCCCAACGAAAAGGTGGCCGTGGAGAGCGCCGTGGGCGCGAGCCTGGCGGGCGCGCGCAGCTTCTGCGCGATGAAGCACGTGGGCTTCAACGTGGCGGCGGACCCGATGTTCACTGCCTCCTACAGCGGCGTGAACGGCGGGCTGGTGGTGTGCGTGGCGGACGACCCCGGCATGCACAGCAGCCAGAACGAGCAGGACAGCCGCCACTACGCCGTGGCCGCGAAGCTGCCGATGCTGGAGCCGTCGGATTCCCGGGAGTGCCGGGACTTCGTGAAGCGGGCCTATGAGCTCTCCGAACAGTTTGACACCCCGGCGCTGCTGCGCACCTGCACCCGCGTGGCCCACAGCCAGTGCCTGGTGGAGCTGCACGACCGGGTGGAGCCGGCCCTGAAGCCCTACGAGAAGAACCCCCGCAAGAACGTGGCGGCCCCGGCCAACGCCGTGCTGCGCCACGCCGAGGTGGAAAAGCGCATGGACGCGCTGCGCGCCTTCGCCGAGACCACCGACCTGAACCGCGAGGAAATGGGCGACACGGCCCTGGGCTTTGTCACCAGCGGCACCTGCTACCTGTATGTGAAGGAAGCCTTCCCCGAGGCCAGCGTGATGAAGCTGGGCCTGATCAACCCGCTGCCGGTGGAAAAGCTGCGCGCCTTCGCCGAGAAGGTGGACCGCGTGATCGTGGTGGAGGAGCTGGACGGCGTGATCGAGCGCCACATGCGCATGCACGGCATCCGCGTGGACGGCGGCAAGGACCTGTTCGGCTGTCAGGGCGAGCTGTCCCAGAACAAGATCCGCAGGGCGATGGGCGTGGCGCTGCCCCAGGCCCGCCGCTACGACGAGGCCGTGCCGGGCCGCCCGCCGGTGATGTGCCCCGGCTGTCCCCACCGCGGGCTGTTCACGGTGCTCTCGAAGCTGAAGCTGACCGTGCTGGGCGACATCGGCTGCTACACGCTGGGCAGCGGCGCGCCGCTGAATGCCGTGGACAGCGTGCTGTGCATGGGCGCCTCCATCGGCATGGCCCACGGCTTCACGAAGATACTGGGCGAGGAGGCCGCGCGGCGCAGCGTGGCCGTCATCGGCGACAGCACGTTCATGCACTCCGGCATCACCGGGGTGGTGAACCTGGCGTACAACAAGTCCGTCGCCACGGTGCTGGTGCTGGACAACTCCATCACCGGCATGACCGGCCACCAGCAGAACCCCACCACGGGCCTGACGCTGAAGAACGAGCCCACCTATCCCATCAAGATCGAAGACATCTGCCGCGCCTCGGGCATCGAGCGCGTGCGGGTGGTGGACCCCCAGGACATGGCCGCCACCGAGGCCGCCATCCAGGAGGAGATCGCCGCAGACGCGCCCAGCGTCATCATCGTGCGGCGGCCCTGCGCGCTGCTCAAATACGTGAAGGCCAAGCCCCCGCTGGCCGTCGATCCCGACCGGTGCCGCGGCTGCAAGGCCTGCATGAAGGTCGGCTGCCCGGCCATACGGTTCACCGACGGCAAGGCCAGCGTGGACGCCACGCTGTGCGTGGGCTGCGGCCTGTGCGCGCAGATGTGCAAATTCGGGGCGTTTGAAGGGGGCGAGGACAAATGAAAACCACTTCCATCATGATCGTCGGCGTCGGCGGCCAGGGCACGCTGCTGGCCTCCAAGCTCCTGGGCAATGTGCTGACCCAACAGGGCTATGACGTGAAGCTGTCCGAGGTGCACGGCATGTCCCAGCGCGGCGGCAGCGTGGTCACCTATGTGCGCTACGGCGACAGGGTGTATTCTCCCATCGTGGACGAGGGCGAGGCGGACTACATACTGTCCTTCGAGCTGCTGGAGTCCGCCCGGTGGATCTCCTATCTGAAGCAGGACGGCGTGCTGCTCACCAACACCCAGAAGACCTGGCCCATGCCCGTGATCACCGGCGCGGCGAGCTACCCCGAGGGCATCCTCGAAAAGCTGTCCGCCATGGCCGACGTGCAGGCCGTGGACGCCCTGGCGCTGGCCGAGCAGGCCGGCAGCCCCAAGGCCGTAAATGTGGTGCTGATCGGCGTGCTGTCCCGGCGGATGTCGGACATCCCCGAATCGGCCTGGCTCCAGGCCATCGAGCAGACCGTGCCCCCCAGGTTCCTGGAGATGAACCTGAAGGCGTTCCGGCTGGGGCGGGAGTTCTGATCATGGAGAATTTATCGGCCATCATCGAGGCCATACTGTTTGTCTCCGGTGATCCGGTGCGGGTGGACGCGCTGGCCCATGCCATGAACCTGACCACCTCGGAGCTGGAGGAGGCCCTCTCGGCGCTGGCCGACGTGCTGGTGCTGGAGAACCGGGGCATACAGCTGAACCGCAGCGGCGAGACGGTGTTCTTGTCCATCTGCCCGAAGTACGCCGAGCAGGTGGAGGCCTTTCTGCAGCCGCTGCAGAAGCAGCCCCTGTCCCAGGCCGTGCTGGAGACGCTGTCCATCATCGCCTACCGGCAGCCCGTCACCAAGGGCGACATCGAGGCCGTGCGCGGCGTGAAGTGCGATTACTCGGTGCAGAGCCTGCTGAACAAGGGCTTTATCGAGGAGCAGGGCCGCCGCGAGACCCTGGGCCGGCCCATACTCTACGGCACCACCGACAAGTTCCTGCAGCACTTCGGCATGCGAACCCTGGCCGACCTGCCCGCCGTGGAGGCGCTGCGGCCGGAGGGGGAGATGGGGGTTTAGGCATTAGGGAGTAGGGGCGGCGATGCGCCGCCCGCCAGTAGGGAGTTGCCACAATTTAATCATGATATTTTAGCCCCCGCGCCACGGTTGCGGCTTGACGGTCCGACGGCGCGGTGGCTATAATGTATTCAGGTATATCTGTCATTGTCAGGAGGCATTTACATATGAAGGACAATCCCGTGAAGCTGACCGCGGCCATGAAGGCCCGGGTGCGCCGCATGCGCGCCCAGTACCGCCGGCGCGCCATCGCTGCGGCGATCGTTTGCTTTATACTCGGCTGTGTGGCGGGCGCGTTTGCCTACCGCTGGTATGTGAACAGCAACCCGGACAAGAACGTCGACGCGGCGCCCGTGGTGACCGCGACGCCCGCGCCGGAGGACACCGCCCTGCCGGAGGACGAGGGCGAGCCCGCGAGCGACCCCGAGGCCGAGCTGAATGCCTTCCCGGAGGTGGAGCAGGGCACCGTTGAGGGCGACGACATCTTCCCGGAGAGCGAGATCACCCCCGGCCCCACCGAGGCGCCCGAGGCCGAGACTGAGGCGACCGAGCAGCCCGAGGCGACCAAGAAGCCCAAGAAGACCAAGAAACCCAAGAAGACGAAGAAGCCCGAGGCCACCGAGGCGCCGGAGGCCGCCGAGCAGCAGCCGGAAACCGCCGAGCAGCAGCCGGAAACCGCCGAGCAGCAGCCAGAGACCGCCGAGCAGCAGCCGGAGGTCGTCGAACAGCAGCCCGAGGGCGGCGATGCCGAGCAGGCAGAGACCCAGCCTGAGGCCCAGGTCGAAGCGAGCGGCGAGCCCCAGGTGATCGCCATCGTGCCCTACGGCGAGAGCTTCACCTACACCACCCAGGTCAACGCCGACGGCACGGCCCGCGTGGAGGCGGGGGACGAGCCGTTTGAAACCGTGAGCTTCACCCAGACCATGCGCACCAACATGCGGCCCACCGACTTCGCGGCGAAGTACTCCACCCAGTACAAGCTGCAGGGCGACGAGGCGGGCGCGGGCTTTGAGCTGGTGCTGAACGACTACACCGGCCAGACGCCCATCGTGCCCCAGAACGTGGTGGACATCGGCCTGCGCAGCGAGTCCGGCAACACCATCGAGCGCGGCTATCAGCTGATGGACGCGGAGATCTCCGGCAACTACGGCGTGGCGCTGAACACCAACGTGCCCAAGATGCTGTACAAGCGCTATCCGTATTCCAGCGACCGGGAGGAGATGTACTATCTGGTCGTGACCACCTACAACGACGGCCAGGCGCGGATGATACTGTTCCGCCTGGAGAGCGACGAGCCCGAGCCCACGCCCGAAGTGGTGTACGGCATACTGCAGAAGGGCCTGAAGAGCAACGAGGTGGCCGATATGCAGGCCCGCCTGATCGAGCTGGGCTTCCTGCAGGGCACCGCCGACGGCGCCTTCGGCGGCATGACCGAGGAGGCCATCAAGGCCGCCCAGACCGCCTGGGGCATGGAGCCCAACGGCATCGCCGACAACGCCTTCCAGCAGAAGCTGTACGAGGGCGTGGTGCGCGCCACCCCGGTGCCCGGCGTGTACGAGGAGCTGAAGCTGGGCTCCACCGGCGACAACGTGGTGCAGCTGCAGCTGCGCCTGCGCGAGCTGGGCTACTACGAGGGCAAGGCGGACGGCGGCTACGGCGAGATCACCGAGAGCGCCGTGAAGCAGGCCCAGCAGGTCTACGGCCTGCCCGTGAACGGCGTGGCCGACCAGGCCTTCCAGGAGAAGGTGTACGAGCCCACGCCCGCCCCCACGTCCACCCCCGAGCCCGAACCGGTGAACGCGGTGGGATGATACGATCCCAACAGAAAACCACCCCGCAAGGGGTGGTTTTCTGTTGGCGGCCTTACCACGCCTCCAGCCTTTCCCCCTTCACCAGCCAGGCCTTTTGGGCGAGGGCGGCGAGGGGGTCGTCGGCGTGGGAATCGGAGAAGAACGCGTCGATGCTCTGGCCGGGGAAGCGGGCGCGGAAGCGGTTGACCTTCTCGGCCCCCTGGCAGTTGGGCCCGAGGAACGTGCCGGAGCGCTTGTCCACCGGCGACCCGATCACGCACCGTATGCCCAGGTGGCTGCAGGCCGGGCGGATCAAAAACTCCGGCGAGGCGGAAATCACCACGTCGTCGTCCCGGTGGCGGGGCGGGTACCAGGCTTTCAGCCGGGGCAGGTTGCGCCGCCAGAAGGCCTCCACCGCCGCGTCCACGTCGCCGATGAGGGTCAGAAAGTGGAACAGCCGCTGCTTGAAGGCGCGCTTGTCCCGCCGCTTGCAGATAAACAGCAGCGCGTTCACCGCCTGGCCCGGGATGTCCCCCCACATGCGGGGGTGCCGCGCCAGACAGTAGGCGAAAAAGCGGGCGGAGCTGTCCCCCCGCAGCAGGGTGTTGTCAAAATCGAAGACGTTCATGGGCGCTCACTCAGCTTCCCTCGCCCGTACCACCGCCAGTATGGCCTCGGCGGCGGCCTGGTAGCCCAGGGCGGAGGTGTTGAGCATCAGGTCGTAGTTGGCGGGGTCGCCCCAGGCCTTGTCGGTGAAGAAGCGGTTGTAATTCTTCCGCTGGGCGTCGCGGCGGCGGATGTAGGCCTCGATGCGGGCGCTGTCCACGCCGTCCACGCTCCGGGCGCGGTCGATGCGGTCCTGCAGGTTGCTGGCGTACACGAAGGCGTGCACGAAGGGCACGTGGGCCTCGGATTTGAGGATCTGGGCGGTGCAGCGCCCCAGGAAGATGCAGGGCCCCTTCGCCACCAGCTGCTGCACCAGCCGGGACTGGGCCGAATACACCTGGAACGGCGTGTCGTTCATGTTGGTGCCGTAGGCGGTGCTGCTTGCCAGGCTCAGGTCGTGCAGCACGCCGCCCACGCCCTTCTCGTCGTAGGTCTGCAGGGTGCTCAGGTCGATGCCGTACTCCTGGCCCGCCATCACCAGCAGGTTGCCGTCGTAGAACTCGATGCCCAGCTTTTCAGACAGTATGCGGGCCACCTCGCGGCCGCCGCTGCCGTATTCCCGGTCAATGACAATGCTCTGTCTGTTCATGGTGCTGCTCCTTTCTGTTCGTCCGGGCGGGGGCGGACCTCCGCCGGTGGTCTTGCTTCAGCCGCCCAGCACGGCGGTCTTGTTGGGGCTGTTGCGGCGCTCCATGTCCGGGTAGCGGCGCTCGAGGGCGGCCAGGGCGATCTCCACGTCCTCGTAGACCTCCTCCGGGGTGTGCGCGCCCACGGTGACCATGTCCTGGGGGCGCAGCGTGGCGAAGGAGAAGGTCAGGCCCACGTAGGGCGATACCCGGCCCGCCGCCATGGGCTTGATGGTCATCACGGGCTTCTTCGCGCCCTCGATGATCGCGCGCACGCCCTCCACCTCCACCTGCATCAGAAAGCCCATGCAGTTGTAGATCTGGATGTAGGTCTGCACGTCGTAGCCATTCTGGTCCGAATACAGTATCAGCTCCGGCATGTGGGCGGACAGGCCCGGCACCATGCCGTGCTGGCGGATCATGTCCAGGTAGTCGGGCAGCCGGTCCATGGTGCCCTTCAGCTTGCTGACCAGCATCTCCGCCGCGCTGTGGTGGATCAGGCAGATCTCGCTGCCGTTGGCGGCGCAGCGGGCGATGACCGCCTCGGCGGCGGCGCGCCCGGCGGCGCTGTCGCTGACGTCGATGATGGGCGTGTCGATCTTGATCACGTGCCGTCCGGCGGCGTCCTCGGCCCGCTTGATGCCCTCCAGCAGCGCCGGCTGGTTGCCGAAGGGGGCCATCATGGCGTCCACGCCGCAGCTCAGATAGGCCTCCACCATGGCCTGGAAGGCCCCGGGTTCGGCGAAGCGGCGCTGGATCATGTGGTCCGCCGAGGGCGTGGTGTGGCTCCAGCCCAGCATCCAGTTGGTGCCCATCAGCATCCGGGGCAGCGAAATGTTCTCAACCTGCGTTCTCGGGAATGGGTTTGTCATCCTCTTCTTCCTTCCTTCCGAATATTGGGGTGTGGATCGCGCCCTTCGGGCACACCTGGGCGCAGCGGCCGCAGCGGATGCACTCGGCGCTGTTGACGGCCTTCGTCACGTCCACCTGCATCGGGCAGGCCCGCTCGCAGGCGCCGCAGTGCACGCACTTGTGCTCGTCCAGCGCCATCCGGGACAGGCTGAACCGGTTGAACAGCCCGTACAGCGCGCCCAGCGGGCACAGGTAGCGGCAGAAGGGGCGGCCCACCTTCGTGGCCAGCGCGACGAGCGCGACGAGCACGATCACCTTCCAGCTGAACAGCATGCCGGCCAGCCCCCGCAGCGAGGGGTTCAGCAGCAGCTGGGGGATGCCGGCCTCCAGCGTGCCCGCGGGGCAGAGGTACTTGCAGAAGTAGGGCGGCGCGCCGCCGAAGGCCGGCTTCAGCAAGAGCGGCAGCGCCACGAGCGCGGCCAGCACCGCGTACTTCAAATAGCGCAGCGGCCTGTCGATCCGGCGGGGCGGCCGCCACTTCTTCACCGGTATTTTATACAGCAGGTCCTGCACGAAGCCGAAGGGGCACAGCAGCCCGCAGGCCAGCCGCCCCAGCACCACGCCGAACAGCATGAGCGTGCCCAGCACGTAGAAGGGGAAGCGCCGCCGCCCCGGAGCCCCCAGCGCCGCCTGCAGCGCGCCGATGGGGCAGGCCCCCAGCGCGCCGGGGCAGGACCAGCAGTTCAACACAGGCACGCACGCGCGCTTCAGCGGCCCTTGGTACATCCCCCCGCGGACAAAGCCGGCGGCATAGCCGTTGAACAGCGCCGCGGCGACCAGCTGGATCGCGCCCCGGGGGACGCGCCGCTTCACCCGATGCCGATGCATTCCAGACACAGCCGCACCGCCTTTTCAAACACCACCAACGTCTCCTGCCGGGCGAGGCCCGCGCCGATCATCCCAAGCGCCAGCAGCACCCCGCCCACGCGCAGCGCCGTGAGGCGCCTATCACTGGCCGTCTTCCGCTTCAAGGGCGATCACCGGCTTTCCCAGGGCCGTCAGCGCGTCGTTGACCAGCGCCAGATAGGTTTCCGCCACGTTCTCCGGGCTGCCGATCAGCGGCAGGGCCGCCGGGTTGCCCTCGGCGTCCAGGAACAGCGTGGTGGGGGTGTACAGCACCTGGCTCATCAGCGTCGTGAAGTCGCCGTCGCCGCCGGTCAGCGTCGCGCCCTCAAAGCCCTGCTGCGCCAGGAAGTCCTTCACGCCGGCCTCGTCCAGATAGGCGTCGTAGCACACGCCGATCAGTTGCACGTTTTCCGGCAGCACCCGGCCGAAGGCGGCCAGCTCCGGCATCTCCTGGATGCAGGGCCCGCAGGTGACCGACCAGATGTTGACCACCGTCAGGTCCGCCCCGGCCAGGTCCGCCTCGGTGAAGTTCTCGCCGGAGAGCGTGGTGGCTGTGAAGTGGTTCAGCCCCGGCAGCGCGTCGCCCGGCTCCGCCACGGCGGCCCACCCGGCGCACACAAGCAGCGCCAGCGCCAGCGCGGCATATCTCAGCAGCTTCCTCATGATTTGATCCTCCCGGAATGGCATTGTCAAGCGGCGCTTGCACCGCGACATACTTTACATGCTCATTATCTCAGAAAACCGCGGATTTGTAAAGCGATGTGGCAAAAATATTCCCCGCCGCGGCGGGGAATCGTATTGGCATGGATGTTTGAGCGCTACACGCCGTACCGCTGTTTGGCGAAGCGCCAGCCGTCGCGGCACATGTCGTCGATGTCGCGGGTGGCGTGCCAGTGCAGCAGCTCCGCGGCCTTCTTCGTCTCGGCGTAGCACTCGGCGATGTCGCCGGGGCGGCGCGCCGCGATGCGGTAGGCGATGGGATGGCCGCAGGCCTTCTCGAAGGCGTGCACGATCTGCAGCACGCTGGTGCCGCGGCCCGTGCCCAGGTTCACGGCCTCGGCGCCGGGGTGGTCCTTCACGTATTCCAGCGCGGCCAAGTGGCCCAGGGCCAGGTCCACCACGTGGATGTAATCCCGCACGCCGGTGCCGTCCGGGGTGTCGTAGTCGTCGCCGAACACGGTCAGCTGCTTCAGCTTGCCGGCGGCCACCTGGGCCACGTAGGGCAGCAGGTTGTTGGGGATGCCGTTCGGGTCCTCGCCGATCAGGCCGCTCTCGTGGGCGCCGATGGGGTTGAAGTAGCGCAGCAGGCAGATGCGCCACTGGGGATCCGCCACGGCGATGTCCCGCAGCATCTGCTCGATCATCACCTTGGTGTAGCCGTAGGGGTTGGTGGCGGAGATGGGCATGGTCTCGTTGAAGGGCACCGGGTTGTTCATGCCGTACACGGTGGCCGACGAGGAGAACACCAGCGTCTTCACGCCGTGGGCGCGCATCACCTCGGCCAGCACGATGAAGCCGTACAGGTTGTTGTCGTAGTACTCCAGCGGCTTCTCCACCGATTCGCCCACCGCCTTCAGGCCGGCGAAGTGGATCACGGCGTCCACCGCGTGGTCGGTGAATACCTTTTCCATCGCCGCGCGGTTGCGCAGGTCGGCCTCGCAGAAGGCGAAGTCCTTGCCCGTGATCGTGCGGATGGCGTCCAGCGCCTCGGGCTTGGAGTTGACGAAGTTGTCCACGATGACGAGCTCATGGCCCGCGTTCAGCAGCTCCACGCAGGTGTGGCTGCCGATGTATCCGGCACCGCCGGTGACGAGTACTTTCATGATGGTGAGCCTCCTTGTCTACAGTGAATCAGAGCTCGGTTCTTCCCTCGAACGCGCGCAGCAGGGTGACCTCGTCGGTGTACTCCAGCTCGCCGCCGATGGGCACGCCGTGGGCGATGCGGGTGACCTTCACGCCCATGGGCTTGATCAGCCGCGAGATGTAGGCCGCGGTGGCCTCGCCCTCTACGTCCGGGTTGGTGGCCAGCACGACCTCCTTGATCTCGCCGGAGGCCAGCCGGGTCATCAGCTCGCGGATGTGGATGTCGTCCGGGCCGATGCCGTCCATCGGGGAGATCACCCCGTGCAGCACGTGGTACAGGCCGTTGTATTCGCGCATGCGCTCCACGGCGTTCACGTCCCGCGGGTCGCGCACCACGCACACGATGTCCCGCCGGCGGTCGCTGTCGGCGCAGATCACGCAGGGATCCGTGTCGGTGTAGTTGCCGCAGATCGGGCAGAAGTGGATCTGCTTTTTGCCGTTGTAGATGGCGGCGGCCAGCTGGCGCACCTGCTCCTCCGGCAGGCCGATGATGTGATAGGCCAGGCGCTGCGCCGTCTTGCGGCCCACGCCCGGCAGCCGGGACAGCTGGTTCACCAGCTTGGCGATGGCCTCGATTTCCGCCATGCTCAGAACAGCCCCGGCATGTTCAGGCCGCCGGTGAGCTTGCCCATTTCACGCTCGGTGGTGTCGTTCGCGGTGCGCAGCGCCTCGTTCACGGCGGCCAGCACCATGTCCTGCAGCATCTCCACGTCGTCCGGGTCCACCGCTTCGGGCTTGATCTCGATGGAGAGCAGCTCCTTCTTGCCGGAGACCTTCACCGTCACCATGCCGCCGCCCGCGCTGGCCTCGTACTCCCGCGCGTCCAGCTCCTCCTGGACCTTCGTCATCTGCTGCTGCAGCTTCTGCGCCTGCCGCGCCAGCTGCTGCATGTTGCCGCCGCCCATCATGCCGGGAAATCCGCCTCTTGCCATAGTCATCTACCGTCCTTTCTGCCGGTCCGGGACCGGAATGGTCATTTCCTCACAGGATAATTATAACATAAAATCACGGCGCGCGCAAGGCGCAGGAAATGAGATAGGGGACGGTTCCTTGTCTCACTCCCAATTCAGTGAGACAAGGAACCGTCCCCTATCTCATTTTCCGTTTTAGGCGCTTGACAACCGCGGTGGGTACGGGATACAATGCACATATCCAATACACGGGAGGTCGATGGACATGTCGTTTGAACGGGCGAGGGCGCATCTTCAGGCCAGGGGGCTGGCGGAGCACATCATCGTGCCGGAGCACAGCAGCGCCACGGTGGCCGAGGCCGCGGAGGCGCTGGGCTGCAAGCCGGGCATGATCGCAAAGACGCTGTCCTTCTTGCAGGGCGATAAGGCCGTGCTGGTGCTGGCCGAGGGCACGGCGCGGGTGGACAACCGAAAGTACCGGGCGTGCTTCGGCTGCAAGGCCAAAATGATCCCCGGCGAAAGGGTGGAGGCGCTGGTGGGCCACGGCGTGGGCGGCGTGTGCCCCTTCGGCATCAACCCGGGCGTTCAGGTCTACCTCGACGAGAGCCTGAAGGCCCACGACACCGTCTATCCCGCCGCCGGCGACGACCACAGCGCCGTCCGCCTGACCATCGAAGAGCTGGAGCGCGCCTGCGATGCCGCGGGTTGGGTGGATGTGTGTGTGGTGAGGGAGTAGGGAACAGGGGACAGGGAACAGGGAACAGGGGACAGGGAACAGGGAACAGGGAACAGGGGACAGGGAACAGGGGACAGGGAACAGGGGACAGGGAACAGGGGACAGGGAACAGGGGACAGGGGACAGGGAACAGGGAACAGGGGACAGGGAACAGGGAACAGGGGACAGGGGGAATCACTTGAAAGCGTAATATTCCCGTGATAAAATAGAAGGAGAAGCAAACAAGGCGGAGGGTTCTGATGGACAATACGAACCGGGGCGAACGATGGGACATGGTCATACGCCCGCGCAAGGGCTGGTTTGACATCGACATCAAGGGGCTGGTGCACTACCGCGACCTGATCCTGCTGATGTTCAAGCGCAACTTCAACCTGCTGTACAAGCAGACGATCCTCGGCCCGGCCTGGATCGTGATACAGCCGCTCCTGACCACCGTGGTGTTCACGGTGGTGTTCGGCAACCTGGCGGGCCTGCCCACCGACGGCGTGCCCAAGTTCCTGTTCTACATGGCGGGCAACGTGATGTGGCACTTCTTTTCCCAGTGCCTGCTCACCACCTCCAACACGTTTGTGAACAACAGCCAGCTGTTCGGGAAGGTGTACTTCCCGCGGCTGGTCATGCCCTTCTCCACGGTGCTGACCGAGATGGTGAACTTCGCGGTGCAGTTCGTGCTGTTCCTGGTGTTTCTGATCATCACCGCCGCCAAGCCGGACAGCGGCATACACGCCAACTGGCAGCTGATACTGCTGACGCCGCTGCTGCTGTTGCAGCTGGGCGTGCTGGCGCTGGGGTTCGGCATCATCATATCGGCGCTGACCACCAAGTACCGCGATTTGGCCATGCTGGTGACCTTCGGCGTGCACCTGTGGATGTACGCCACGCCGGTGACCTATTCCACGTCGATGATCGCGGACAGCTACCCCCAGCTGCTGGGGCTGTACATGCTCAACCCCATCACCCCCATCATCGAGCTTTTCCGCGCCGCCTACCTGGGCGTGCCGCGCTATTCCTACGGCTATAACCTGCTGTCCGTGGTCGTGACCGCCGCCGTATTCCTGATCGGCGTGGTGCTGTTCTCGCACACGGAGAGGACGTTTATGGATACGGTTTAGGGGACAGGGAACAGGGGACAGGGAACAGGGAACAGGGGATTGAGATGTCAAACAGAGTTCTTGAAGTCGACGGGGCCTCCAAGGAATACCGGCTGGGGATGATCGGCGGCGGCACGCTGCACGGGGATCTGACCAGCTGGTTTGCCCGGGTGCGGGGCAAGGACGACCCGAACGTGAAGATCGGCAAGGAGCACCTGGCCCACAACCAGCGCTTCTGGGCGCTGAAGGACGTGTCCTTCAACGTGGACAAGGGCGACGCCGTGGCGCTGTTGGGGCGCAACGGCGCGGGCAAGAGCACCATGCTGAAGCTGATCAGCCGCATCACCGCGCCCACCGAGGGCGAGATCCGCATCCGCGGCCGGGTGGCGAGCCTCTTGGAGATCGGCACGGGCTTTCACCGCGAGCTCAGCGGGCGCGACAACATCTACCTGAACGGGGCCATCATGGGCATGCGCCGCTCGGAGATCACCGCACGTATGAAGGACATCGTGGAGTTTTCCGAGATCGAGCCCTTCATCGACACGCCGGTGAAGCGCTATTCCAGCGGCATGTACGTGAAGCTGGCCTTCGCCGTCGCCGCCCACCTGGACCCGGACGTGATGATCTGCGACGAGGTGCTGGCCGTGGGCGACCTGGCCTTCCAGCAGAAGTGCCTGGGGAAGATGTCCGAGATCGCCCGCAGCGGCCGGGCGGTGCTGTACGTCAGCCACAACATGCGCACGGTCAGCCAGCTGTGCAACCGGGGCCTGTACCTGGACACCGGCAAGCTCACCTACGACGGCACTGTGGAGCGCGCCATGGAGCTGTACGGCGGCAGCAGCGCCCGCAGCGTCAGCCGCAACCTGGACGAGGTGCCCCGCTACCGCGACCGGGGCGACACCATGCGCATGCTGGCCATCGACTTTGAGAACACCCAGGCGCTGGAGTACGACCAGGAGGGCTGCATGCAGTTCCGGCTGAAGTGCGTGTCCCACATCCCAGAGCCCCGGCTGCGCATACGGCTGATCCTGCAGAACAGCATCGCCACGCCCATCGCCATGACCCAGACCGAGCCCTTCGAGGTGGCCGCCGAGGAGGAGTTCACCAAGCGGGTCAAATTTCCGCTGGACGGCATCGCCCCCGGCGAGTACATCATCAAGCTGTCGCTGATCGCCGGCACCCCCCGGGGCCGCAGCACCTACTACGACACCATCGTGGACGTCAGCCGCTTCATCATCACCGACGACCCCGCCGTCAACAGCGGGTTCATCTGGAACGAGTCGATCTGGGGGGAGTTCCGGCTGAAGCCGTTGATTATGGAGTAGGGAATAGGGAACAGGGAATAGGGAACAGGGAACAGGGGACAGGGGACAGGGGACAGGGAACAGGGAACAGGGAACAGGGAACAGGGGACAGGGTATGATCGCTGAGATTCTCTCCGTGGGGACGGAGCTTTTGATGGGGCAGATCGCCAATACGGACGCGCAGTACATCTCCCGGAGGCTTTCCGAGCTGGGCGTCAGCCTCTATCGCCACACCACCGTGGGGGACAACCCGGGGCGGGTGAAGGAAGCGCTTCGGGAGGCGCTGGCCCGCGCCGACGTGGTGATCACCACCGGCGGCCTCGGGCCCACCGAGGACGACCTGACCAAGGAGATGGTGGCGGAGGTCTTCGGCCTGGAGATGGCGCTGGACGAAGTAAGCCTTCACGCCATCGAGGCGTTCATGGAGCGCGTGGGACACCCGATGGCCGAGAACAACCGCAAGCAGGCCTGGTTCCCCGCGGGCGCCACCGTCATGCCCAACGCCTGCGGCACCGCGCCGGGCTGCATCGTCGAGCGGGGCGACAAGGCCGTGGCCGTGCTGCCCGGTCCGCCCCACGAGATGAAGGACATGTTTGAAAGGCGGCTGGCCCCGTGGCTGGCGAGGCGGGGCGGCGCGCACATCGAATCGCGGTTTTTGCGCATATTCGGCATCGGGGAATCCGCGGTGGAGAACCGGCTGCGCGACCTGTTCCATGCCGACAACCCCACGCTGGCGCTGTACTGCGGCCCCGGCGAGGTGCAGGCGCGGGTCACGGCCCGGGCGGCGGACGCGGAATCGGCCCGGGCGATGATCGCGCCGGTGGCGGAGGAGATCCGCCGGCGGCTGGGCAATCACGTGTACGGCGAGGGCATGGACAACAGCATCGAGCGCGCGGTGTTCGAGCGCCTGCGGGACCGCGGCGAGACGGTGTCCTTCGCCGAGAGCTGCACCGGCGGGCTGGTGGCCGCGCGGCTGGTGAGCGTGCCCGGGGCCAGCGCGGTGCTGGGCGAGGCCCACGTGACCTACTGCGACGCCGCCAAGGCCCGGGTGCTGGGCGTGAGGGAAGAAACGCTGCGGCGCTTTACCGCCGTCAGTGCTCCGTGCGCCCGGGAGATGGCCGAGGGCGCGCGGCGCGTCAGCGGCGCGGACTGGGCCGCGGCCACCACCGGCTACGCCGGCCCCGACGGCGGCGCGGACGGCACGCCCGCGGGCACGGTGTTCATCGCCGTGGCCGGGCCCGACGGCGCCACCGTGGAACAATGCCGCTTCAACGGCAGCCGCGAATTCGTGCGCGCCGTCGCGGCGTCCTGGGCGCTGAACGCGCTGAGACTGAGAATGGAGGCGTTATCATGAAGATCGTCGTGCTGGACGGCCATGCCGCCAACCCCGGCGACATCAGCTGGGAGCCCCTTCGCCGGCTGGGCGAGTTGACCGTGTACGAGCGCACCCCCGCCGATCAGGTGGTGGAGCGCATCGGCGAAGCCGAAGCCGTGCTGACCAACAAGTGCCGCATCGACGGCGCGGTGATGGCCGCCTGCCCGAACATGAAGTACGTGGGCGAGCTGGCCACCGGCTACAACAACATCGACGTGGAGGCCGCCCGCGACCGGGGCGTGGCGGTGTGCAACATCCCCGCCTACAGCACCGACGACGTGGTGCAGATGACCTTCGCGCTGCTGCTGGACATCTGCCTGGGCGCGGCGCAGCACTCCGCCGCCGTACACGCGGGCAAGTGGTCGGCCTGCCCGGACTTCTGCTTCTGGGAGAAGCCGCTGATCGAGCTGTCCGGCAAGACCATGGGCATCGTGGGCTTCGGACGGATCGGCCGGGCCGTCGCGCGCGTGGCCGTGGCCATGGGCATGAAGGTGCTGGCCTGCAGCCGCCGCCGGGCGGGCGAGCTGCCCGAGGGCTGCCGCTGGGCGGCGCTGGATGAGGTGCTGGCCGAATCGGACGTGATCAGCCTCCACTGCCCGCTGAACGAGGACAGCCGCGGCATGATCAACCGCGACAGCATCGCCCGCATGAAGGACGGCGTGATCCTGCTGAACACCGGGCGCGGCCCGCTGATCGTGGAGCGGGACCTGGCCGACGCGTTGAACGCCGGCAAGGTGTACGCCGCCGGCGTGGACGTGGTGTCCGAGGAACCCATCCGCGCCGACAACCCGCTGCTCACCGCCCGCAACTGCGTGATCACCCCCCACATCGCCTGGGCCCCCACCGCCGCCCGCCAGCGGCTGATGGACATCGCCGTGGGGAACCTTGCGGCGTGGATGGACGGGAAGACGGTGAACAATGTGGCGATTTAGGGAGTAGGGAGTAGGGGCGCCGATGCGGCGCCCGCTTTGTTTGAGTGAGGCGTGAGGCGCATAAGGAGGCCTGCCTGAGAGGAAACAGGGTACAGGGAACAGGGTACAGGAATGGCCGGGGAACGGATTGCCACAGTGTCCTTCGCCCCGCGACGCAGGAGGGGCCGACGTGGCAATCCGTTCCCCTGCTTCTGATACTCAGAATGAGTCAAGGAACCTGTCCCCGTGACTCACATTAGAATGGGCCAAAAAGTCCGTCATCGCGACATTGAGTTTCCCCATAGGCATCAAGTGTCTTTTTCAGATCGGAATATAATCTGCATGATTCATGATTGCATCTGTTCTTTATTCCCAATATGAGATAATCCAGAGTAGTGCTCAGACTGACGGCCAAACGGTTCATTGTTTCCAGAGATGATTTCTTCTCACCACGTTCAATATGTCCAATGAAGGATGGAGAGACGCAGATCATCTCTGCAAGATTTTCCTGAGTCAGGTTATGCTGCAACCGAAGCTCACGAACTCTAAAGCCGATGGCACGGTAGTCAAGACTGTCTTTCACGAATAATACCTCCGGAACGATCTATACTTGCCTGCGCTTTTCAACCGTTGAAGAACGCTCTGGCTTCCTTGTCAGATTATGCGGACCACATAAA
This sequence comes from uncultured Eubacteriales bacterium, assembly GCA_902777335.1. Classification (GTDB taxonomy): domain Bacteria; phylum Bacillota; class Clostridia; order Christensenellales; family Aristaeellaceae; genus UBA2862. The sequence continues at coordinate 13,997 of CACYTF010000039.1, read as the reverse complement.
CTGTACATTTCGCCTCTATTCTACCATATATGGGCCAAAAAGTCCATATATAGTCGTTCTGATATTTCTCATTTTGCTACGCTTTAGTCATGGAAACAGAGGAAAGGGGCTCACCATGACAACCAGAGCGTGCGTAGCGAATCGTATCATAGAATTGTGTCAGGAACGGAACATGACGATCAACGGTCTCGCCCGTCTGTCCGCGCTGCCGCCTTCCACATTGAAGAACATCGTGAACGGCGTGAGCCGGAATCCGGGGATCGTGACGATCAAGAAGCTCTGCGACGGACTGGAGATCACGCTGATCGAGTTCTTCGATACGGCGGATTTCAGGGGCCTTGAGCAGGAGATCCGGTGATCCGCGGGAAAACCGGCATCCGGTACGGCTGTTGATTGGAGTAATGCCCAGTATAACGCTGACAGAAGCGCAGATCAAACCCACACAGGCGGTAGCACGGCAAAATGAGTATGAGTCAGGGAACCTGTTCCCGTGACTCACATTGCAAGCGCGTATATTGTGTAGGGGCGGCGATGCGCTTCGTACCCGGGCGGGCGGCCATTGGCCGCCCCTACGCATGCTAAGCCTCCCCGCCCGCAGGCGGGGAGGGGGACCGCTTGCGGGGGTAGGGGACCTGAACATATCACCGTGCGCGGCGGTTCGTATGAGGTGCCCTATCCCCCGCTTCGCGGGTACTTCCCCATCTGCGGACGGGGAAGCTAATTAAGCCTCCCCATCCGCAGATGGGGAGGGGGACCGCTTGCGGGGGTAGGGGACCTGAACATATCACCGTGCGCGGCGGTTCGTCTGAAGTGCCCTATCCCCCGCTTCGCTGGTACTTCCCCATCTGCGGATGGGGAATCTATGAAGCGACATATGCACATACAATCCAATCAAATCCCGTCAGGGATTTGCACCGAAGCTCCACACTCCAAACTCAGAGGGGGCTGCGCAGCAGCCCCCTCGAATCGTCATCCCTCCAGCAGCCGCCGCTGGGTCGTTTCGTCGGCCTCGCCGGTGACGGGCAGGCCGGCGTCCTTCTGGAAGGCCTTGACGGCGTTTACGGTCTTTTTGCCGTAGTAGCCGGTGGAGGGGCCGGTGATGTTCAGGTAGCCCAGGCTGCGCAGCTTCTCCTGCAGCTGCAAGGCCACCCAGGTGTACTCGTCCAGCTTGATGGTGTGGGTGTCCACGCAGGCGTCCGGCTCCGGCATCACCTGTTCGGTCAGCGTGTCGGTGGCGTTGGCCGGCAGGCCGAACAGCTCGTTCAGCGTCACCAGCTGGTAGCCCTGGGAGATGGCCCACGGGATGAACTTCTTCAGCTTCTCGGTGTCCGGGTCGGTGGTGTGGAACAGGTACACCTGGCCCGGGGCGAGGGCGCTCTTGATGTGGGCCATGTCCGAATCGGAGCCGGACACGCTCCAGTTGGCGATGCCCAGATAGCCCAGCTTCGACAGGTACCGGTGGATGCGCTGGTCGGTGTCGCCGTCGCCGCCCATCAGGCGCAGGAAGTGCTGGTCGTAGTTCACGCCCAGCGCGCGGTTCAGCGCGGCGTGCTGCTTCCAGATCTCCGCGGCCATCTCCTGATCGGGCAGGCGGAATATCCGGGCGTGGCTGTAGGTGTGGTTCTCGATCTCAAAGCCCAGGTCGAAGGCGCAGCGGCGCAGCAGCTCGGGCATGCCCTCCTTATTGATGTTCTCCCCGACGGGGAACAGCGTCAGCTTGCCGCCCTTTTCGGCGGCCAGGTCCACGATCTTGGTCAGGTTGTGCACCTGGTAGCAGTCGTCCACGGTGATGGCGATCTTCTTCGCCTCAATGTCCGCGCGATGGGTGACGGGCAGGTAGGCAAAGGGCGTGGGCTCCGGCGTCGGTTCGGGGGTGGGCTCGGGGGTGGGCGTGGGCTCGGGGGTCGGCTGGGGCGTGGGCTCCGGCGTGATCTGGGGCTCCAGCGTCACCACCGGCGCGGCGGTGGCCTCCGGGATCACCGGCGCGGCGTCCTGGCCCGGCGCGCGCTCCATCGTGTGCACCGCGGGCACGGCGTTTTGGCCGCGGGGCAGCCGGATGACCACGATCGCCAGCGCAATGGCGCACACGATGAGCGTCACCGCCAGCGGTAGCAGGCGCTGCCTTCTCCTTGCGCGGCGGCGCGCGGCCTTGCGCGACGGCGCGTGCCGGTTCGGGTGCGTGTTCCTGCGGGGCGGCGTGCGGCGCGTGATGTCCTGCTTCATATCCCATACCTCCCTCTGTCTTGACGTCCGGCGGTTTTGGCCCTATACTGTAGTAGGAACCGGCGGACACAGAAGTTCGCGTTCATTATAACTGCAAATGCGGTGTGTATCCATCACATTGCGCAAATAAGACGTGACAATATTCCGAAATGTTTCGACGGGAAGCGCGGAAAAACATACCGGGCGCGGCGCGCCAAAATTGGAAAAATCTGGAAAAAAACGGGGAGGCGAGCGGGCGTGCGACTGGACAGGGCGGTGTCGCTGGCGGGGCTGACGCGCAGCGAGGCCAAGAAGGCCATCGCGGCGGGCCGCGTGCGGGTGAACGGGGTCATCGCCGCGGACCCGGCCATGAAGGTGGAGCCCGCGCAGGTCAGCGTGGACGGCGCCGCGCCGGTGGACGCGGGGCCGCAGTACATCATGCTGAACAAGCCCGCGGGCGTGGTGACGGCCACCGAGGACCGCCACCTGAACACGGTGCTGGACCTGCTGCCCGAGGCGCTGCGGCGGCGGGGCCTGGGCCCCGTGGGGCGGCTGGACCGGGACGTGACCGGGCTGGTGCTGCTGACCGACGACGGCCAGCTGGCCCACCGGCTGATCTCGCCCAGGTGGAAGGCCGGCAAGCTGTACCGGGCCGAGTGCGAGGGCCGGCTGACCGAGGACGACGTCCGCGCCTTCGCTGCGGGCATGGCGTTGTCGGATTTCACCGCCCGCCCCGCAAGGCTGACGGTGCTGCAGGCCGGGGACGACCGGTCCGTGGCCGACGTGGAGCTCACCGAGGGCAAGTTCCACCAGGTCAAGCGCATGTTCGCCGCCGACGGCCATCCGCTGATCGCGCTGCGCCGGCTGCGCATCGGCCCGCTGACCCTCGATGCGGGGCTGGGTCCGGGGGAGTGGCGGAGGCTGACGGAGGAGGAGATCAATGCGCTTAAAACGAGCGTGGGGCTCGTTGAATGAGGAATTAGGAATTAGGAATGAGGAATGAATTGTATGGGGGATCATTATTATACGGAGGTTCCGGGGTCGGCGCACGCGGAGCGTGCGGTGACGGTTCGGGCGCTGGGGCAGGAGATGACCTTTGTCACCGACGCGGGGGTGTTCTCCCGGGACGGGCTGGACCGGGGCACCGAGCTGCTGCTAAAGGCGCTGCCGCCGCTGTCGGGCCGGGTGCTGGACCTGGGCTGCGGCTGGGGCGCGGTGGGCGTGGCGCTGGGGAAGCGGTACCCGGGGCTTGACATCGTGATGACCGACATCAACACGCGGGCGGTGGACCTGGCGCGGCGCAACCTGGCGGCCAACGGCGTGACGGCCACGGTGGTGCAGGGCGACGGCTTCGCGGCGGTGGAGGGCGCGTTCGACGCCATCGTCACCAACCCGCCCATCCGCGCGGGCAAGGCGGTGATCTACGGCCTGTTCGACGCGGCCCGGGGCCATTTGAAGCCCGGCGGGGCGCTGTACGCGGTGATGCGCAAGCAGCAGGGCGCGCCGTCGGCATTGAAGTACCTGCAGGAGATCTACGCCTCGGCGGAAATCATCGACCGGGGCTCCGGCTTTCACGTGATGCGGGCCGGGGTGTGAAGGGGGAAGACGATATGGATAAAGTGGTCATACTCACCGGCGGCACCAGCGGCATCGGCGGCGCCACGGTCCAGCAGCTGCGCGCGGCGGGCTGCCGGGTGTACGAATTCAGCCGCCGCGGCGCGCCGGACGATCCCTTCCACACCAGCGTGGACGTGACCGACGGCGCGGGCGTGCGCGCCGCGGTGGACGCGGTGATCGCCAAGGAGGGGCGCGTGGACGTGCTGATCAACAACGCGGGCTTCGGCATCTCCGGCGCGATGGAGTTCACCGACCCCGCCGACGCCCACCGGCTGATGGAGGTCAACCTGTTCGGCATGGACAACGCCATTCGCGCCGTGCTGCCCCACATGCGCGCCGCCCGGTCGGGCCGCATCGTGAACATCAGCAGCGTGGCGGGCGTGTTCGCGATACCGTTTCAGGCCTGGTACTCCATCTCCAAGGCCGCGGTGCGCTCGCTGACCATGGCGCTGTACAACGAGGTCGCGCCCTACGGCGTGCAGGTGGCCAGCGTGATGCCCGGCGACATCAAGACCGGCTTCACCGCCGCCCGCAAGAAGAGCACCGCCGGCGACGACGCCTACGGCGGGCGCATCTCCCGCTCGGTGGCGAAGATGGAGAAGGACGAGCAGACCGGCATGAGCCCCGAGGCCGCCGCCCGGACCATCGTGCGCGTGGCGCTGCAAAAGGGCCGCGTCAAGCCCTACTACGCCATCGGCCTGCCCTACAAGCTGCTGGTGTTCCTGGACAACATCCTGCCCTGCCGCGCGGTGCGGTGGCTGCTGTATCAGTTGTATGGAAAATGATAGGGAGTAGGGAGTAGGCAATAGGGAATAGGCAATAGGCATCCGCCCGGCTGCCTGAGAGGGTACAGGGAACAGGGTACAGGGAACAGGAATGGCCGGGACTCGGACAAGGAGTAGGGGCGGCGCATCGCCGCCCCTACACATGCTTCACGTATCCAAATGTGTTTTGAGTCACTCGGGGACAGGTTCCTATTGACTCAAAAAATGCGCACAATTGATTGACGGGGAACGGATTGCCACGTCGCTTTGCTCCTCGCAATGACAGGGCGGAGGTTGTTGCCCCCCCGCGTGTCATTGCGAGGAGCAGGCGACGCAGGAGCCTGCGACGTGGCAATCCGGTCCCCTGTGAATCAAACAAATCCCGTCAGGGATTTGTACCAGAACTCCACTCTCCACTCTCCACTCTCCACTCTCCACTCTCCACTCTCCACTCTCCATTCCTCACTCCTCACTCCTCATTCCTCATTTCCTTCCCCCCTTCCCTCGACCGTTTGCGATAGGCGCGGGGGGAACATCCCATATGTCGCTTGAAGGCGGCGGAGAAGTGCTCTATGGAGCAGAAGCCGGTGCGGTCGGCGATCTCGGTGACGGAGAGGTCGGTGAACTGCAAAAACTGGGAGGCGGCGGCCATGCGGGCGTCGGCGAGCTTCTGGGAGAAGGTCTTTCCGAAGCTGGCGGCCAGCAGCCGCTGGGTCTGGCGGACGCTGAGGTTCAACAGCGCGGCCAGCTGGTCGAGGGTCAGCGTGCGGTGGCGGTAGAAGAAGGCGTCCTCGATGATGGGCATCAGCCCCGCCCGGGTGATCGCCGGGGCCTCGGCGTGCCCGGCCCGAGGGGGCTCGCTGTGGTACATGCGATTCAGCAGTATGATGACGGCCCGCAGCAGCGTCTCGATCATCTCCCGCGCGCCGGGCTGGCTCTGGCGGCACTCGTCCAGCAGCCGCTCCAGCAGCGGGTACACCCGGCCGCCGTCCTCGCCCATCCAGAAGTGGGTCTGGGCGAAGCGGGCGAAGGGCCGGCTGCCCTGGCCCGGCAGCAGCCAGCAGTTCAGATACAGGCAGTACTCCACGATGGGGTCGCCGGGGTCCGAGCGCTGGGCGTGCTCCACGCCGGGGCCGGTGACGTACAGCGTGTCGGCGTACACGCCCCGGGTGACGCCGTCGATGGTCACGTCGCCCCGGCCGCTGCGGGTGTAGTGGATCTCGTAGCTGACGTTGGAGTGGCGGTGCGCCGCGATGACCGGCGAGAGCCGCTCCACGCGCACGTGCACCGGCGCCACCTGCAGCCCGCCCATCTGAAAGCCGAAGGAAAATTCGTGGGTCTCCATCATTTCCCCCCCTCGGCCTGTATTTTACCATATTTTTGTGTGAGCAGGACATAAACTTATATAATGGCGACATATTTAACATAAAGTAGTCGGCTTTTTCTCTAAAAATTTGCCCGTCAGTGGTGATATACTCAGGTCAGAAAAATACACACTGGGGGGTAGCATCATGGATAAAAAGATACTGGGCGCCATACTGCCGGGCAACAGCACGGTGGAACTGAAGGAATTCGACATGCCGAAGCCGGGGCACGGCCAGGTGGTCGTGAAGACCAAGGCCAGCACGATCTGCGGCTCGGACATCCGCTGCATCTACCGGGCCCACGTGGGCAAGGGCCCCGAGGGCTACCAGCCCGGCATGATCGCGGGCCATGAGCCCTGCGGCATCATCGTGGAAGAGGGCGAGGGCCTGAAGCGCTTCAAGAAGGGCGACCGGGTCATCGTGTACCACATCTCCGGCTGCGGCGTGTGCTACGACTGTCGCCGCGGCTACTACATCTCCTGCAAGAGCCCGTTCCGCGCGGCCTATGGCTGGCAGCGCAACGGCGGCATGGCGCCGTACATGCTGTGCGACGAGAAGGACCTGATCGCCCTGCCCGACGAGCTGAGCTACGAGGACGGCGCGCAGGTGGCCTGCGGCTTCGGCACCTGCTACGAGGCGCTGATGAAGATCGGCGTTTCCGGCAACGACCGGGTGCTGGTGACGGGCCTTGGCCCGGTGGGCCTGGCCACGCTGATGCTGGCCAAGGCGATGGGCTGCGACATGACCATTGGCACCGACATCAACGAGGAGCGCATGCAGCTGGCCAAGGACCTGGGCCTGGCGGACTACGTGTTCAACTCCGGCGACGTGGCCGCCTGCGAGAAGGCCATCATGGACCTGACCCAGGGCTACGGCTGCGAGCGCGCCATCGACTGCTCCGCCAACAACAGCGCCCGCGCCATGGCGATCCGCTGCACCCGCGAGTGGGGCAAGATGGCCATGGTGGGCGAGGGCAACGACGTGACCTTCAACCCCTCCCCGGACATCATGCACGGCCAGAAGAGCATCTACGGCAGCTGGGTCACCAGCCTCTGGCGCATGGAAGAGCTGGTGGAGCACCTGGTGCGCTGGGGCATCCACCCCGACAAGCTGATCACCCACCGCTTCGAGCTGAAGGACGTGGCCGAGGCCTACCGCCTGATGGCCTCCGGCAAGTGCGGCAAGGTCGCGATCGTTTATCCTGATTGATCAGAAGAGTTAAGAGTGGAGAGTGAAGAGTGGAGATCAGATTGCCCGCGCGGCAGCAGCCATTCGCTCTCAACTCTTCACTCTTCACTCTCCACTCTCTATCCTGAAACGAATGGAGCGATTCAACATGATAGATCCCAAGTCCGTTCCTTTCTTTTCCCTGAACGACGGCGGGCGCATACCGTGCGTCGGCATGGGCACCTTCGGCTCCGACCGCGTGACGCCGGACGAGGTGGCCGGGGCCGTGGCGGGCGGCATTCGCGCGGGCTACCGGCTGTTTGACTGCGCGGCCTGCTACGGCAACGAGGACAAGATCGGCCTCGAGTTCCGCAGGGCGCTGGACGAGGGCGTGGTGAAGCGCGAGGAGCTGTTCATCATGTCCAAGGTCTGGAACGACATGCACCGGCGCGTCCGCGAGTCGTGCCTGAAGACCATCGCCGACCTGCAGTGCGACTACCTGGACATGCTGTTCATCCACTGGCCGTTCCCGAACTACCACGCCCCGTTCTGCGACGTGGATTCCCGCAACCCGGATTCCAAGCCCTTCTCGGTGGCCGAGTTCGTGGACACCTACCGCCAGATCGAGGCGCTGGTGGACGAGGGCCTGGTGAAGCACATCGGCATCTCCAACATGACCATACCGAAGCTGGACGCGGTGCTTTCCAAGCTGCGCATCAGGCCCGCGGCCTGCGAATCGGAGCTGCACCCCTGCTTCCAGCAGCAGGAGTTGTTCGACTACCTGGTGGCGCGGGACATACTGCCCATCGGCTACATGCCCCTGGGCTCGCCCCGGCGGCCCGAGCGCGACATACTGCCCGAGGACCTGGCCGACATGCAGATGCCGGAGCTTGTGGAGATCGCGAAGGCCCACAACTGCCACCCGGCCATCATCTGCCTGAAGTGGGCGCTGCAGCGCGGCCAGCTGCCGATACCGTTCTCGGTGCACAACTACGAGGCGAACCTGGCGGCCGCCGTCACGGAGAAGCTCACCGACGCGGAGATGGCCGCCATCGCCACGCTGGAGCGGAACAACCGCCTGGTGAAGGGCCAGGTGTTCCTGTGGCCCGGCGCCAACGACTGGCACGACCTCTGGGACGAGGACGGCGTGATCGTCGGCTGCACCGACTGCTGACATTGCGCGTCCCAACGACGGGAGGTTTGATTGCATTGGCCAAGAACAGATACCTGGGCAGCTACCCGGTCATCGGCATCCGCCCGACCATCGACGGCCGCCGCGGCGTACTGAAGGTGCGCGAGAGCCTGGAGGAACAGACCATGAACATGGCCCGCTCCGCCGCGAAGCTGTTTGAGGAAAACCTGCGCTATTCCAACGGCGAGCCGGTGAAGGTGGTCATCGCCGACACGACCATCGGCCGCGTGGCCGAGGCCGCCGCCTGCGAGGAGAAGTTCCGCCATGAGGGCGTGGCCATCACGCTGACGGTGACGCCCTGCTGGTGCTACGGCTCCGAGACCATGGACATGGACCGCAACACCATCAAGGCCGTCTGGGGCTTCAACGGCACCGAGCGCCCCGGCGCGGTGTACCTGGCCAGCGTGCTGGCGACGCACGCCCAGAAGGGCCTGCCGGCGTTCGGCATCTACGGCCACGAGGTGCAGGAGGCGGACGACACCGACATCCCGGAGGACGTGCACGAGAAGCTGCTGCGCTTCGGCCGCGCCGCCGTCGCCGCCGCCACCATGCGCGGCAAGAGCTATCTGCAGATCGGCGCGATCACGATGGGCATCGGCGGCTCCATCATCGACTCGAAGTTCATCGAGGACTACCTGGGCATGCGCGTGGAGAGCGTGGACGAGGTGGAGATCATCCGCCGCATGACGCTGGGCATCTACGACGAGGCGGAATACGAGAAGCTGTGCGCCTGGGCCAAGGACAACGTGATCGAGGGCTTCGACAAGAACCCCGAGGCGCTGCAGAAGACTCGGGCCCAGAAGGACGCGGACTGGGAATTCACGCTGAAGATGTACCTGATCATCAAGGACCTGTTGAACGGCAACCCGAACCTGCCCGCGGGCAACGAGGAGGAGGCCGTGGGCCACAACGCCATCGCCGGCGGCTTCCAGGGCCAGCGCCAGTGGACCGACTTCTACCCGAACTGCGACTACCCCGAGGCCATGCTGAACACGTCCTTCGACCACAACGGCGCGCGGGAGCCCTATGTGTTCGCCACCGAGAACGACGTGCTGAACGGCCTGGGCATGCTGTTCATGAAGCTTCTGACCAACCGGGCCCAGATGTTCGCCGACGTGCGCACCTACTGGAGCCCCGAGGCCGTGAAGCGCTGCACCGGCTACGAGCTCACGGGCGTGGCGAGGGAGAACGGCGGCTTCATCCACCTGATCAACTCCGGCGCCTGCTGCCTGGACGCCAACGGCGAGGCCAGGGACGCGCAGGGCAACCGCCTGATGAAGCCCTGGTACGAGGTCACCGAGGCCGACCAGAAGGCCATCATGGCAAACACCACCTGGAACTACGCCGACCTGGGCTACTTCCGCGGCGGCGGGTATTCCAGCCGGTTCGTGACCGACTGCGAGATGCCCGCCACGATGATCCGCCTGAACCTGGTGGACGGCCTGGGCCCGATGCTTCAAATTGCCGAGGGCTGGACGGTGAAGCTGCCCGACGAGGTGACCGACGCCCTGTGGAAGCGCACCGACTACACCTGGCCCTGCACCTGGTTCACCCCGCGCTGCGACGGCGTGGCGGGCAGCCCGTTCGCCACCGCCTACGACGTGATGAACCACTGGGGCGCGAACCACGGCGCGATCAGCTACGGCCACATCGGCGCGGACCTGATCACGTTCTGCTCGATGCTGCGCATACCGGTGGCCATGCACAACGTGCCCGTGACGAAAATCTTCCGGCCCGCGGCCTGGAACGCCTTCGGCATGGATAAGGAGGGCGCCGACTACCGCGCCTGCGCGAACTACGGGCCGTTCTACAAGAAGTAAAGGAAGGATGTGTGAAATATGCTCAAGGGCATTCCGAGCATACTGAGCCCCGAACTGTTGAAGATACTGATGGAGATGGGCCACGGCGACACCCTCGTGATCGGCGACGGCAATTTCCCCGCCGCCTCCATCGCGAAGAACAGCCAGCTGGTGCGCCTGGACGGCCACGGCGTGCCGGAGATCCTGGACGCGATACTGCAGCTGTTCCCGCTGGACCCCTACGTGGAGGCCCCGGTCTCGCTGATGGAGGTCGTGCCCGGCGACCCGGTGGAGACCCCCATCTGGGACGAGTACGCGAAGATCGTCGAGAAGCACGAGCCCGGCACGAAGATCGGCCACATCGAGCGCTTCCAGTTCTACGAGGTGGCGAAAAAGGCCTACGCCGTCGTCGCCACCGGCGAGGGCGCGCTGTACGCCAACGTCATACTGCAAAAGGGCGTTGTGAAGTAAACGAACGCAGACGCGCGAAAGGACCGCCGCGAGGCGGTCCTTTCGCGTGCTTGGAGGTTTACATGGGGACAGATACACAAGAACCGTCCCCATGTAAACACGGACTGGCGGTGCAGGCAGAGGGCGCTGGTGAAGAAGACGGACTTCCACGAGAATGTGGAATCCCGCTGTGACTGCCGCATCGTGAGGGAGGCAGAGGCGCATAGGGTTGTGGTCATGGCGTTCAACGAATTACCGAGGCGGCGGGAGGAGCTGGTGGTACAGCGGGAACGGCTGCTCACAGGCGAGATTGGCAGGATCGACGCATTGCTACAGACGCTGGACGGACAGCAGGACAGGCTGGAGGAACGGCTGGAGGTGCTGGCAAGCCAGGTGCCGGAGGACGAGGAGCCGATGAACACAACCGTGGTTGACGAGGTTGGCAGCACTCAGGTGATCACGAGCGAGATGGACGAGGCGGCGTTTCTGAGAAGCCAGATTGTCGAAATAAGACGCCGGAAGGATGGCCTTTACGCCGAGCGGGCGGAGCACGCAAACACGGAAGTGCAGATCAGGCTCCTGCTGGAGTTGGTGGACGAGATGGTCAAGAACAGCCTGCCGGAGTGGATGGCGAGGGAGGCAGAAACTGTAGAAGAGACCGGAGCCTGCCGTGATTACGACGACTTCTTCAGCCGCACGAAGTACACGGTGCCGGAGGGAGTGCTGGATGAAAACGGGCGGATGGAGGCTTTCAACAACGACCTGGTCATTCGCTACCTGGACAGGGTGGTCGTGAAGGATGACGGCTACGAAGTGGTCTTCAAGGCTGGCGTGACCGTGGAGGTCGAGATTTGAGCGGGAACACAGGGCAGCATATCACTATGAAAATGGTGATGTAGCTGCCCGATTTTTTATGAGGGTGGTCACTTGCGCTCATATCCACACCTGTGATACAATCTTTGCAGGCGAGGCGATGGCTCTCGCCTGTTTCTTGTTCAGGAAAAATTCTGAAAAATCCGTTGAAATCAGTCCCAGGTTTTGCTATAATATAGGCGTATCTTTATGCTCACGTGCAGGGGTTAAGAATCCGCGCTGGCAGGCCGATACATGAGGAGAGAACTTCTCAGATTATTTGCACAGGAGGGCTTGACAGCCATGCGGAATAGAACTACGCTCCTTAGAGCAGAGCAGAGCAGAGCAGAGCAGAGAGCAGAGCAGAGCAGAGCAGAGCAGAGCAGAGCAGAGCAGAGCAGAGCAGAGCAGAGCAGAGCAGAGCAGAGCATGGGCTAACTGCGCCCTTTTTGCGTCTTGCGACAGCGAGGCATTTGAAACAGAATACTACATTCGTGATGGATAACCGTCGGATTTGACGGGGTTACTATACCCTGTCAGGTTCGGCGGTTTTTATTATATAAGAAATCAATGCAAGGAGGAATTTAGATGAATACGAAAAGAAAGAAAACAGGAAGGAAGCTGCTGAGTTTTTTGCTCACGCTGGCGATGGTCGTCGTGCTGATGCCGGGGATGAGTCTGATGGCACTGGCGTGGGATGGTGATCCTTATGCCGAGCTGCTGAATACTACAACAGCAGTAAATTTTGACGGCAAAGAATGGTATCTGATCGAGAACAACTCCACGGCTGCGAATGCCGGGACAGTCACCCTGCTTTCAAAGGAATGTGTTGCTGCGTCGCAGTATAATTCTTCTGGAAGCTATGTTGAATATGCTTCTTCGACAGTAAAAACAGCAGTAGATAATTGGTATAATAACAATATTACAAGTAATGCAAAAACGGCAGTATTCGACAACAAAATGTTTCTTCTGACAAAAGATCAGGCAAATGCAATGACAACGGATACCAGAAAATGTTCTCAGGCATCCGAAGCGAATTATAACTACTGGTGGCTCTGCTCGCCCGGCAGTTTTGGTAACTTTGCGTCGTGCGTGTACGGCGGTAACGGCAACGTGCTCGCTTATGGCTACAGTGTGGTCTGCGCGCTTGGTGTGCGCCCTGCTTTAAAGCTGAATCTGTCATCTGTCATCTTCTCATCTGAATCAAAAACATTCACGGTGGGTTCGGCAGCTTCCTATAGCGTGATCGTTACGGCAGGCAGCAATATGACCAAAACAGAGACTTCCGGTGCTGCATCGCAGACCGACCTGTCCGGTACGATGACGGATGTGGTTTATACAGCAGATGACGGTTATTATTTCCCGACAGATTACAGCGTTGCCACTGTCAACGGCATATCCGTGACACGCAACAGCTACACGCAGATTACGGTTTCCGGAACGCCGACTGCTGATGCTTCGATCACATTGACAGCACCGACGGCAAAGACGACGCCGGATGCGCCCACGACAGTGACGGTGGTAAACTGCACGACCGCAGATAACAACGATGGAAAGCTCACCGGCGTTACGGCTGCGATGGAGTATAAGAAGTCGGATGCCGAAAGTTGGACTGCCGGAACAGGCAGCGACATCACGGGTCTTGTTCCCGGAACCTACTATGTGCGCGTCAAAGCGACGGATACGACCCTTGCTTCCGACAATCAAGAGCTGACGATCAAGGGATTTATTTCGTACACTGTGACCTTTAAGGTAATGAACGGTTCTTGGAATGATGAAACTACAGCAGATAAGACCGTGACCCTGACGGGCTACGAGGGCGACACCCTCAAGCTGACGGCAGACCAGATCCCGGCAGTCGGCAGTAAGCCGAACGACACCTACAAGGCGGGAAGCTGGGATGTAGAGCCAAGCACGGACACTGCGATCACAGCAGCAACATCTTACACGTATACCTATGCGGCAAAGGAAGCGGCAGTTGTAACAAAAGCACCAGAAGCCAAGACTCTGACCTATAACGGTTCGGCTCAGGAGCTTGTGACCGCTGGAACAGCGACAGGTGGCACGATGCAGTATGCTCTTGGCACCGCCACCGAAGCCACACAACCTTATACCACATCCATCCCTACAGCCACCAACGCGGGAAGCTACTACGTCTGGTACAGGGTTGTCGGCGACGCCAACCACAACGATTACGGTCCCTATTCCGTGGCCGCGTCCATACTGAACGCGAAGGTGGCGCCCAAGGCCCCCACCGGCGAGTCGCTGACCTACGACGGCGCTGAGCAGCCTCTGGTGAAGGCGGGCAGCGTCGAGGGCGGTACGCTGGTCTATGCCGTCGGCGCGGACGGAAAGACCGCGCCCGCAGGGGACTGGAGCGAAGCTGTGCCCACCGGCAAGGACGCCGGCACCTATTACGTCTGGTACAAGGTGCAGGGCGACAAGAACCACAACGGCACCGACCCTGTGGCCCTGGAGGTGGAAATTGCGAGGAAGTCGCTGGTGGTGACCGCTGCGGGCAAGGCCAAGACCTACGGCGAGGCCGACCCCGAGCTGAGCTGGACCCAGGAGGGCCTGGTGGACGGCGACC
>CACYTF010000038.1 GCA_902777335.1 uncultured Eubacteriales bacterium | reverse complement strand
GGGTAGAATGAGCGCTAAAGCAAAAATGTCTAAGGCCGCCCTGAATCCCGACTTCCTTACCGTTGCTTTGTTTGGCAAGTAAATGATGTCGCCCTGAAACAAAATCGCCCGGTTGCCAGAAGCCGGATTGTATGCTATAATCAAACCAGCCATTAAGCGCGGCGCGTCGGCGCGCGCGCCAAGAAGGAGGATGCGCAAATGCATTGTGTCAGGCAAATCACGCAGGATCTGTACTGGGTCGGTGGCAGCGACCGGAGGCTGGCATTGTTTGAAAACGTGTACCCGATTCCCGGCGGCGTCTCCTACAACGCCTATCTGGCGCTGGACGAGAAGACGGTGCTGTTCGACACCGTGGACAAGAGCGTCAGCGAGGTGTTCTTCGAGAACCTGGCGCACCTGTTGGGCGGCAGGCCGCTGGACTATCTGGTGGTCAACCACATGGAGCCGGACCATTGCGCCACGCTCAGCGAGCTGGTGCTGCGCTACCCGGGCGTTCGGATCTACACCAACGCCAAGGCGGTGGCGATGATCAAGAACTACTTCACCTTCGACATCGACAGCCGGGTGAACGTGGTCAAGGAGGGCGACAGCCTGTCCTCCGGAAAACACACCTACAAGTTCGTGATGGCCCCGATGGTGCACTGGCCGGAGGTCATGGTGACCTACGACACCGTGGACGGCGTGCTCTTCTCTGCCGACGCCTTCGGCACCTTCGGCGCGCTGAACGGCAACATCTTCGCGGACGAGTTGAACTTCGAGGCCGAACACCTGGACGACGCCCGGCGCTACTACACCAACATCGTCGGCAAGTACGGCAACCAGGTGCAGGCGCTTCTTAAGAAGGCCGCAGCGCTGGACATCAAGCTGATCTGCCCGCTGCACGGCCCCGTATGGCGCAGGGACATCGGCTGGTTCATCGACAAGTACCAGAAGTGGAGCACCTACACCCCCGAGGAGGACGGCGTGATCATCGCCTACGCCTCCGTGTACGGCCACACCGAGAACGCGGCGGACATCATCGCGGCCAAGCTGGCGGACGCCGGCGTGCGCAACGTGAAGATGTACGACGTGTCCGTCACCCACCCGTCGGTGATCGTGTCCGAGGCTTTCCGGGTCAGCCACATCGTGTTCGCGTCCACGACCTATAACGCCGGCATCTTCGTGAACATGGAGAACGCGCTGCACGACATCGTGGCCCACAACCTGCAGAACCGCACCATCGCCATCGTCGAGAACGGCAGCTGGGCCCCCACCTCCGGCGGCCTGATGCGCGAGCTGCTGGGGCGGCTGAAGAACACGACGATACTGGAGCACGGCCTGACCCTCAAGTCCGCGCTGAAGGAGAGCCAGATGGCCGAGCTGGACGAGCTGGTGGCCGCCATCGTGGACACGCTGCCCAGGCCCACCGCCATCGAGCACGCCGCCGCCCAGCCGGTGGAGCCCAACGCCATGTTCAAGCTGTCCTACGGCCTGTTCGTGCTGACCGCGAAGGACGGCGACAAGGACAACGGCTGCATCGTCAACACCGCCGCCCAGCTGACCGACACACCGCTGCGCATCAGCGTCACCGTGAACAAGAAGAACCTGACCCACGACATGATCCTGAAGACGGGCCTGTTCAACGTGTCGATACTGACCAACGACGCGCCCTTTGACATCTTCAAATACTACGGCTTTCAAAGCGGCCGCGACACGGATAAGTTCCCCGGCAGCGGCTTTCCCCGCAGCCGCAACGGCCTGATCTTCATCACCGGCTGCACCAACGCGTTCCTGTCCGGCAAGGTGGTCGAGGCCCGCGATCTGGGCACCCACACGCTGTTTATCGCCGACGTGACCGAGGCCCAGGTGCTCTCCGGCGCGCCGTCGGTGACCTACGCCTACTACTTCGACCACATCAAGCCCAAGCCGCAGAAGCCCGCCGAGAAGAAGGTCGGCTGGGTCTGCAAGATCTGCGGGTACGTGTACGAGGGCGAGGAGCTGCCCCCGGACTTCGTCTGCCCCCTGTGCAAGCACGGCGCGGCGGACTTTGAGAAGCTCTGAACATTATAAACGAAGCGCCGGCCCCGATCGGGGTCGGCGCTTCGTTTATGCTCTTGTTCCCTCCGCCGCGCTCCTTCCGGCCAGCGCGCCGGTGGAGAAGGCGATCTGCAGGTTGTAGCCGCCGGTCTCGGCGTCCACGTCGATCAACTCTCCGGCGAAGTACAGCCCGGGGACCTTCCGGCTCTGCAGTGTGGACGGGTCGATGTCCTTCACCGACACGCCGCCCCGGGTGATGATGGCCTCGTCGAAGCCCCGCAGGCGCTTGGGCGTCAGCGGCACCGCCTTGAGGACCTTCAGAAGCGCCTGGCGCTGCGCGGCCGTCACGCCGTTGACCGGCGCGCTCGGCGACAGCCCCGCCAGCTTCAAAAGCTGCTCGGCCAGGCTGTGGGGCGCGAGCCCGTCCGCCACGCTGATCAGCCGCTTCCTGGACATCTCGCCGAAGTCCCGCAGCAAGCGGGCGTCCAGCGTCTGCTCATCCAGCGCCGGCTTCAGGTCGATCGCAAGCCGCACGGTCGAAAGGTCCTCCGGCAGAAGGCTCGACAGCGTCAGCGCCAGCGGCCCGGAGACGCCCCAGTGGGTGAACAGCATCTCCCCCATCTCCGAGAAGAAGCGCTTCTCCTTCTTCGGCCCGGCGGCCCAGGCGCTCAGCCGCACGTTGCGCAGCGAAAGCCCCGCCAGCGTGCCCGGCCAGCTCTCCACGGTCTCGATGGGCACAAGGCCCGGTCTCGGCGTCACGATGTCGTGGCCGCAGGCGCGGGCCATGTCGTGGCCGTCGCCGGTGGAGCCGGTGGACGGGTAGCTGAGCCCGCCGGTGGCCAGCACCACGGCCTTCGCCGGTAGGGTCTGGCCGTCCATCATCGAAACGCCCGCGCAGCGGCCGTCTTCGATCACAAGGCCCTTCACCCGGCTGTTCAGCAAGACCTGTACGCCCGCGGCCTCCAGGGCGCGCCGCAGCGCCGCGATGACGTCGCTGGACTTGTCGGATTGCGGGAACACCCGGTTTCCCCGCTCCACCTTCAGCGGCACGCCCAGGCCTTCGAGGTATTCCATCAGCGCCCGGTTGTCCAGCCGGGAAAAGGCGGAGTACATGAAACGGGGGTTTCTCAGTATGGCCCGCTGAAACCCCTCCATATCCGATGCGTTGGTCACGTTGCAGCGGCCCTTGCCGGTGATGTACAGCTTTTTCCCCAGCTTCTCATTGCGCTCCACAAGCAGCGTGCGCGCGCCCGCCCCGGAAGCGGAGAGCGCGGCCATCATGCCCGCCGCGCCGCCGCCGATCACGATACAATCCGCCATAGCTATTCCGTGGTCCTGGCCAGGTACACGTCGTACTTGCCCCAGATCTCCTCCATGTCTTCAAAGTACTGGGAGACCTCGTGCCGCCTGCGCTGGCCCAGCGCCACGATCAGCGCGTTGATCAGCGACAGCGGCGCGGCGAAGGAATCGACGAAGGAGGACATGTCGCTCTTGGCCATCAGGCAGGTGTCCGCCGTGGCGTGCAGCGGCGAGAGCGGGCCGTCGGTGATGGCGATCAGCGAAGCGCCGCGGGAGCGGGCGAACTCCATGGCCTCTATGGAGCGGGCCGTGTAGCGCGGAAAGGACAGGCCGATCAGCAGATCCCCCTCGCCGATGCGGGCCAGCTGCTCGAACACGTCGCTGATGCCGGAGGTGACCACCCGCACGTTCTGGAATATGAAGCGCAGGTAGTGGGCGAAGAACTCCGCGATGGGCGCGGAGGCCCGCAGGCCCAGCACGTAGATGTTCCGGGCCGCGATGATCTTTTCGATGGCGTCCTCGAAGGCGTTGATGTCCATCTCGTCCAGCGTGGAGCGGATGTTCTGGATGTCGGCCTTCAGCACCTTGTTCAGCACCTGGGCGTGGTCCATGTCCGAGGTCATCTCAAAGCGCTGCGAGGCCGTCAGGCGATGGCGGATCAGCTCCTGCAGCGCCTTCTGCAGGTGCGGATAGCCGCTGTAGCCCAGGGCGGCCGCGAAGCGGACCACCGTGGATTCGGACACGCCCACGTACTCGCCCAGCTTGGAGGCGGTCATGAACACGACCTTGTCGTAATGCGTGACGATGCATTCCGCGATGCGCCGATGGCTCTTGGAGAGCTTTTTGCCGCTGTGATTCAGGCGCTGGATCAGTTCCTGCGCATTGTCCAAGCGATCAACCCCTTCCCGGCGGCGCCCGAACGGACGCCGTGTTCGTTATTATACTATGAATCGCCTCATTTTGCAAGTGTCACCGCCATAAAATGCATATTCCCCATTTCAGGCTCATAGATTACGGTGTGAAGCGCTGCGGGAGGTGAACACATGATTCATTTCAAGGTCGTCCGTGCGTCCCGGCTGCTGCTGGCCGTCGCGATACTGCTGCTGGCGGTCGTGCTCGCCCTGATCGGCACAAGGCTGTTGACCGACCGCCGGCCGGCGCCGGTCAGCGGCTCCGCCAACCTGGTGGACGCGTCCCAGAACGACGAGGCAAAGACCGCGCAGGTTTTTGCCTCGTCTGACGGTGAGGAGGCCCCGGCGGCACCGGACGGCATTGAGATCGAGATCGTAACGCCCACAGAGGCGCCCGCGGAGCCCAAGCGGGTGCTGATCTACCACACCCACACCCACGAGGCCTACGAGCAGGTGGCCGACGACCCCTACGTGGCCGTGGAGGCCTGGCGGACCACCGACACCGACTACAGCGTGGTGCGCGTGGGCCGGGCATTGACCGAGGAATTGCAGCGGCTCGGCCTGGAGGTGGTGCACGATTGCACCGACCACGAGGGGGACCAGCTCTCCACCGCCTACACCCGGTCGCTGAAGACGCTTAAAAGCTACGCCGAGCCCTTCGACCTGTACATCGATTTGCACCGGGACGCATGGGCCGAGGGCGAGGTGAAGACCGTCGCCGGAAAAAGCGGCGCTTTGATGGCCCCGCTGATGGTGCTGATCGGCAACGGCAAGGGGTTTGACGAAAAGCCCTTCTACAAGGAAAACTACGCCTTCGCCTGCGCGCTGGAGGACCAGATCAACGCCATAGAGCCCGGCCTGTGCAAGCCCGTGCTGGTCAAGGACGGGCGCTACAACCAGCACATCGGCGCGCCCGCCATACTCATCGAGGTGGGCCACAACCGCAACACGCTGCGCCAGGCCCTGAACGCGGTGCCGCCCCTGGCCGAGGCCATCCACGCGCTGCTGGCCGGGCAACAGTAGTCCGCTCCACTTGTTACAGTACGGAAATACTATTGTTCTCAATTTGTCATGCCTGTCTATTGCATCCTGTGTATTCTAAATAGTATTATATATACACCATTAGTATTTACTCAGGAGTGTTGATATGGGTCGCGTCACGCTGTACATCGCCGACATGGATGCGCGCTTCATCGCCCGGGTCCGCGGCGCCCTCGCCGGGCACCCGGACATCTCGGTCTGCGGCAGCGCGGGCGACGGTATCCGCGCGCTGGAGGACCTGCGGCATCTGTGCCCGGACGTGCTGCTGACGGACATCTCCCTGCCGGGGCTGGACGGCATCGCGCTGCTGCGCGAGACGCGCCGCCTCCGGCAGCCGCCCGCCGTGATCATATGCACCCGCTTCTGCTCGGACGCCATCATGGCCTGCACCTGCCGCCTGGGCGCTTCCTTCTTCCTGTGCAAGCCCGTGGAGCCGGCGAGCCTTCCGGCGCTGATCCTCGAATGCCGCGCGTTTCAGACCCCCGCGCCTGTGGAGATCGCCCGCCAGGGCGAAGAAGGCCCGGAACAGGAGCGCTTCGCTTCCGGCGCGCGGGCGCTGCTTCAGCGCCTGGGCATGTCCCCGAGGCTCAGCGGATACGCCTATGCGCTGCAGGCGGTGCAGTGCTGCCAGGGCGACGCGCGGCTTCTCAAAAACCTGTCCAGCGGCGTGTACGCCCGCCTGGCGACCCAGTCGGGCGCCACCGTTCCCCGGGTGGAGCGCGCCCTGCGCAGCGCCATCGCCATCGCCTACGAGCGGGGCGCGCTTCGCGAGCTCTTTCCCCGCCGCCCCACCAACCGCCAGTTCATCGAATACCTGCTTCGGTCGTCGAACGCGGAATAAACACGAAATTTTAAAAAACAGTGGAATCGGAACGAATAATATGTTATAATGGTAAAAACACTCTTAAATACCATCCCTCGGAGGTGCTTATACGTGTCCAAAGCTCTCAAACAGGCGCAATACAAGATACTTTCCATCGACCCCTGGCTCCAGCCCTATTACAGCGACATCTCCCTGCGCATGGAGCGGCACGCGCAGACCCGCAAGCAGCTGCTGGGCGACAAGGCCGACCTGTCGTCCTTTGCCAACGGCTACCTGTACTACGGCATCTCCCGCACGCCCACCGGCTGGGTCTATCGCGAATGGGCGCCCGGCGCCGACGCGCTGCACCTGATCGGCGACTTCAACGGCTGGAACCGCGAATCCCACCCGCTGACGCGGCTGCCGGACGGCACCTGGGAGATCGAACTGGAGGGCGCGGACGCGCTGAAGCACGGCCAGCTGGTGAAGGTCCAGCTGACGAAGAACGGCGTGCGCTCCGACCACATCCCCGCCTACATCCGCCGCGTGTATCAGGACCCGGAGACGAAGATGTTCAACGGCCAGGTGTGGGCGCCGCCCAAGCCCTTCCAGTGGACGGACGGCGGCTACGGCAAGCGCAAGGTGGCCCCGCCCTACATCTACGAGGCGCACATCGGCATGGCCCAGGAGAAGGAGGCGGTGGGCAGCTACCGCGAGTTTGCCGACTTCAACCTGGACTACATCCACGACCTGGGCTACAACACCATACAGCTGATGGCCATACAGGAGCACCCCTACTACGCCTCCTTCGGCTACCAGGTCACCAACTTCTTCGCCGCCTCCTCCCGCTACGGCGAGCCGGAGGACCTGAAGTACCTGATCAACAAGGCCCACGAGCTGGGCATGTACGTGCTGCTGGACGTGGTGCACTCCCACGCCTCCGCCAACGCCGACGAGGGCCTGAACGGCATCGACGGCACCGACAACCAATATTTCCTTTCCGGCGACCGGGGCTGGCACCCGGCCTGGAAGACGCGCCTGTTCGACTACGGCAAGCACGAGGTGCTGCACTTCTTGCTCTCGAACCTGAAGTTCTGGCTGGAGGAGTACCACTTCGACGGCTTCCGCTTCGACGGCGTGACCTCGATGATCTACCAGGACCACGGCCTGGGCTCCAACTTCACCGACTACTCCCAGTACTTCGGCCTGAACACCAACGTGGACGCGCTCACCTATCTGCAGCTGGCCAACGAGCTGATCCACGCCGTCAACCCCTTCGCGATCACCATCGCCGAGGAGATGAGCGGCATGCCCGGCATGTGCGTGCCCATCCGCAACGGCGGCATCGGCTTCGACTACCGGCTGTCCATGGGCGTGCCGGATTTCTGGATCAAGCTGTTGAAGGAGTACTCCGACGATCAGTGGGACATGTTCAAGATGTGGTATGAGCTGACCACGCGCCGCCCCCAGGAGAAGAACATCGGCTACTGCGAGTCCCACGACCAGGCGCTGGTCGGCGACAAGACGCTGATCTTCCGCATGGCCGACGCCGAGATGTACACCGGCATGAACAAGTCGTTCCACTCCATCGCCATCGACCGGGCCATCGCGCTGCACAAGATGATCCGCTTCATCACGCTGGTGCTGGGCAGCGACGGCTACCTGAACTTCATGGGCAACGAGTTCGGCCACCCCGAGTGGATCGACTTCCCCCGCGAGGGCAACGGCTGGAGCTACAAGTACGCCCGCCGCCAGTGGTCGCTGGTGCAGAACAGCATGCTGAAGTACGAGTGGCTGGTCAACTTCGACAAGGCCATGCTGAAGTTCTCCCGGAAGTACCGCGTGCTCAGCAAGACGGACACCGTGAACCTGTGGATCGACCAGCCCGGCAAGATCATCGCCTTCTCAAAGGGCGAGCTGGTGTACGTGTTCAACTTCCACCCCACCTACTCCCCCACCAACTTCTTCCTGCCGGTTCACTCCGTGGGCGAGGGCAAGTACAAGGTGATCTTCTCCACCGACGACATCGACTTCGGCGGCATGGACCGCACCAGCAAGGACTACGTGTACTACACCAAGTTCGTCGAGGGCCGCGGCCTGGGCTTCGAGATCTACATTCCCTGCCGCACGGCCATCGTGTTCCGGAAGATCGACTGAAACTGAATTCCGATATACCGCATACAGCGCGGCAGGGGCGATGCTGGATCGCCCCTGCCGCGCTGTATGCGTTGTGTCACCAAGCGTTTCTACTGTCCGCTCACCCCAATGCCACGCCGTTCACCAAGGTCCATATCTCATAGCTTCCGTCCTCCTGCAGCGCAAAGCCCGCGTCCACGCGGATGGTTCGATTGGCGTCGAAGAAGCTCATCCAGGCGCTGTCGATCAGGCCGGACGGCTTCACAACAGCCCTGACGCTTGTCAATGCCATGTCGCCTGCCACCTCTTCGACTCCCTCTGCCAGCCGGGCATGGTCCACAGCGTCTTCTGTGGCTTCGTTGAGAATCATGCCCCACTGGTCCTGCGGCGCTTCGGAGAGAAAACGCCATAGGTCATTGTACCCGTCAGATGTAAGTGTAAAGCACACCCCGTCGTCGTCGCCTGCTCCCTCGCCGCTGTAGTGATCGTAGACGGTACAGGCGGCCCAGATCTGCTCGCCGTCGGTCACGTACCAGGTGTTGTTGTCGTAGTGCGCGGTATTCATGCCCCTGAAGGCATAGGTGAAGCCGGGATACAGCGCGTCCAGCCCCTGCCCGAAGGCCGCAAGGAACAGGTTATAGCCATCGGGCACCACCGGCTGACAGATCGGGCAGCGTTCCTTGCCGTCCCGCAGCGCTTCGTCCAGCGTGCGCGACCGGTCCTGCAGCCTGCCGCAACAGATGTCATCGCCGTGATAATAGGCGTCCGTATCCGAATAATACACGGTGCCGCCGTCCTGCTCGGGTGGCATGGGCGAAACCGTGGGCATGGCGGACGCCAGCGCCGACAGGCATACCGGGCAGGGCTGTTTGCCCGTCGCCAGCGCGGCAGCCTGCGTCCAGGGGATGGCGTCCTGCATGCCGGAACAGTTCTCGTAGCGGTGAAAATACTCCCCTTGCACTGTGGCATAGCAGATCTGGGCGGTCAAATCCTCGCCCTGTGCCGGCGCCGGCATGGGCGTCGGGGTATACTCCGGCTCGGCAGCAGGCATGGGCGTCGGCGTCGATTCAGCCGCTATGCCTTCCGCGCCATCAACGGCGGCGACCACCGCATCCTGTCTCGGCCGCGTCAACGCTCCCGCCGCCAGCGCGATCCCCAATATCAGCACCGCGAACGCCGCCGCGGCCGACAGTGCAACCGTAATCTTATATCTCTTCTTCATGGCTTGCTCTCCTCTCAAAAATGCCAGTTCGATCCTGCCTGACAGCTCCGGAGGCGCTTGCGTGAACGCCCGTTCCAGGCGCGAATCCAAATCCCTTCGCTTCATACTCCATCGCCTCCGTCCAACAGCTTTCGGAGCGCGTCCCGCGCCTGGTGCAATCGCGACGCCGCCAGCTTTCTGGGGATGCCCAGCGCCGCGGCCACGTCCGCCAGGGGATAGCCTTCCACGTGATGCAGCACCAGCGGCAGCCGGTACTTCTCCGGCAGCCGCCTGAGCGCCAGCCGCAGATGCAGGTCCTCGCACAGATGATCCTCCCGACCCACATCTGTCTTGAGCGCCACAGGATCCCGCTTGCGCCTGCGCAGCATGTCCCGGCACTGGTTCACCAGGATCCGCACCAGCCACGGCTCGAAGCGCTCGTCGTCGTGAAGGGCCTCCTTTTTCATCCAGCCCCGGAACACGGCTTCCTGCACGGCGTCCAGGCAGTCCGCCTCGCGCCACAGCATGGCCTGGGCGACGCGGTACAGCCTGCCCTCCACGGCGCGCACGCGGCGCATGTACTCCCGGTCGTTCATGGAAACACGCTCCAGTATCACAAAGTGACGTCACATCCCGCCGCCGGCGGGAAATCGTTATAACACTCCATAGACGGATGGACGATGCGGAATATTGAATACCCGATGAAATTTAACACAGACCGGCGCAATTCGCGCCGGTCTGTGTTAAATTACACCGGGTATTATGACTCTATCGCCTGAATCAGCCGGTCGGCGAAGCCCTTGGCCGTGTCGCCGTCGTGTGGCACGCTGTCCAGCGCGGCCTCCAGCTTCGCGGCCTTTTCGGCGCGGGCGATGTGCCTGAGCAGCATCGCCGCGGCCCTGAGCAGGCTGGAGGGATTCGCGTAGTCGCCGCGGCCGGTCTCGATCATCCGCGGCGCGGAGCCGTGGATGGCCTCGAACATGGCGTACTGGTCGCCCAGGTTGGCGCTGCCGGCGGTGCCGACGCCGCCCTGCAGCTGGGCCGCCTCGTCGGTGATGATGTCGCCGTACAGGTTCGGCAGCAGGAACACCTGGAAGCGGCTGCGCACCCGGGTGTCCACCAGCTTGGCGGTCATGATGTCGATGTACCAGTCCTCGGCCTCGATGCCGGGGTATTCGGCGGCGATCTCGTGGCAGATCTCGGAAAACCGGCCGTCGGTCTTCTTCATGATGTTGGCCTTGGTGACGATGGCCACATTCGTCTTGCCGTTGTTCTTCGCGAACTCGAAGGCCGCCCGGGCGATGCGCTTCGTGCCCGGCAGCGTGGTCACCTTGAAGTCCATGCACAGCTTACCGGGGATCTCCACGCCGCGGCTGCCCAGCACGTACTCGCCCTCGGTATTCTCGCGGAAGAAGGTCCAGTCGATGCCCTGATCCGGCACCGCCACCGGGCGCACGTTGGCGTACAGGTCCAGCGCCCGGCGCAGGGCCACGTTGGCGCTCTCCATGGTGCCGCCCTTGGGCGTCTCGGTGGGGCCCTTCAGCAGCACGTCGCAGGTCATGATCTCGCTGAGCACGTCGTCCGGCACGGCCTGGCCCTTCGCCAGCCGGTTCTCGATGGTCAGCCCCTGTATGGGCTTTAACACGATGCTGCCCGCGGCGATCTCGTCCTTCAGAAGCGCCTCCAGCACCCTGGTGGTCTGCTTCGATATGATGGGCCCGATGCCGTCGCCGTCGATCACGCCCACGGTGACCACCGGCAGTTTGGTGAAATCCTTCGGCGCCGCGGCGTTCTCCATCCGCCCCGTGCGCGCCAGCTGCTCCTCCAGCAGCGTCTTGAACTGCTGAACTGCGCTGTCGATGTATGCGTTCATGATGATTCCTCCTATATATAGAGTGAAGAGTGGAGAGTGAAGAGTGGAGTTCAGGATGAAATCCTTACAGGATTTCTCTTTTTCAAAGTGGATAGCATCGAATGATCTTCCTGTTGACGATGCAAAGGAATTTACAAAGTATGAAATGCATTCTCATCTTAACTCTCCACTCTTCACTCTCCACTCTCGGCAATTTCCGATTGATTGGTTTACCAATCAATCGGAAATTGCCGTATACGCCAGCAATCCCCCGGCCTTCAGCATGGCCTTCTGGCGCTCGGTGAAATCGCAGGACAGGGTGTAGGTCCTGCCGGTGGTCACGTCCTCCAGCGCGATCTCTCCTTTATCCATGCCTTCATGGATGCCGCGCAGGGCCAGGCTGTCGCCCTGCTGGATCGCGTCGTAGTCGTCCGGGTTTTTGAAGGTCAGCGGCAGTATGCCGGCGTTGATCAGGTTCGCCACGTGGATGCGGGCAAAGCTCTTGGCGATGACCGCCCGCACGCCCAGGTACAGCGGCACCAGCGCCGCGTGCTCGCGGGAGGAGCCCTGGCCGTAGTTGCTGCCGCCCACCACGATGCTCTGGCCCGCGGCCTTGGCGCGCTCCGGGAACGTGGCGTCGCACACGCCGAAGCAGAACTGCGAAAGGTGCGGTATGTTGCTGCGGTAGGGCAGTATCTTCGCGCCGGCGGGCATGATGTGGTCGGTGGTGATGTTGTCCCCCACCTTCAGCGTCAGCGGCGCTTCGATGGTGTCGCCCACCGGGCGGCTGTCCGGGAAGGGCTTGATGTTGGGCCCGCGCACGACCTCCACCCCGGCGGCCTCATCCGGGGAGGCGGGCATCAGCACCGCGGAGTCGTCGGCGCGGAAGACCTCCGGCATCTTGATTTCCGGCATGTCGCCCAGAAGGCGCGGATCGGTGATCGTGCCGGTCAGCGCGGCGGCCACGGCGGTCTCGGGAGACACCAGGTACACCCCGGCGTCGGCGGTGCCGCTTCGGCCCAGGAAGTTGCGGTTGAACGTGCGCAGCGAAACGCCCGCGCTGTTGGGGCTGAAGCCCATGCCGATGCAGGGGCCGCAGGCGCACTCCAGCACCCGCGCGCCGCTGGCCAGTATGTCGGTCAGCGCGCCGTGGTCGGCCAGCATCGACAGCACCTGGCGGCTGCCGGGGGAGATCGACAGGCTCACCGACGGATCGACGGTCCTCCCCTTCAGAAGCGCCGCCACCTTCAGCATGTCCATGAGGCTGGAATTGGTGCAGGAGCCGATGCAGACCTGGTCCACCTTCGTGCCCTTCAGTTCCGAGACCTTCTTCACGTTGTCCGGGCTGTGGGGGCAGGCGATCAGCGGCTCCAGCGCGGAAAGGTCGATGTCGATGATCCGGTCGTACTGGGCGTCCGGGTCGCTCTCGAGCGCCGTCCAGGCGTCCTCCCGGCCCTCGGCCTTCAAAAACGCCCGGGTGATTCCGTCGGACGGGAAGATCGAGGTGGTCGCGCCCAGCTCGGTGCCCATGTTGGTGATGGTGGCCCGCTCCGGCACCGACAGCGTCTTGACGCCCTCGCCGCCCCACTCGATGATCGCGCCAACGCCGCCCTTCACGCTGAGTATGCGCAGTATCTCCAGACTCACGTCCTTCGCGCTCACGAAGGGGCGAAGCCTGCCGGTCAGGTTCACCTTGAACATCTTCGGCATGGTGATGTAGTACGCGCCGCCGCCCATGGCCACGGCCACGTCCATGCCGCCCGCGCCGAAGGCCAGCATGCCGATGCCGCCGCCGGTGGGCGTGTGGCTGTCGGAGCCGATCAGCGTCTTGCCCGGCACGCCGAAGCGCTCCAGGTGCACCTGGTGGCAGATGCCGTTGCCGGGGCGGGAGAAGCGTATGCCGTGCTTCTTCGCCACGCTCTGGATGTAGCGGTGGTCGTCGGCGTTCTCAAAGCCGCACTGCAGCGTGTTGTGGTCGATGTAGGCCACCGACAGCTCCGTGCGCACGCGCTCGATGCCCATCGTCTCAAACTCCAGGTAGGCCATCGTGCCGGTGGCGTCCTGGGTCAGCGTCTGGTCGATGCGCAGGGCGATCTCCTGCCCCGGAACCATCGTGCCGGACACCAGGTGTGCCTTGATGATCTTCTGTGCGATGGTCAGGCCCATGTTACACGCCCTCCTCTGTCAGCGCCCGGTTCATGGCGTTCATGATGTGGTCCCGCATCCGCGCGGCGGCCAGGTCGGCATCCTTCGCGCGGATGGCCTCCAGAATCTGCCGGTGCTCTTGCACCGAGTGGGTGGCCCGCTCCGGCGTGCGCAGCGCGTTGCGGCGGTACTGCTGTATCTTCTTGTGCAGCGGCGACAGCGTGTCCCTGAGTATCATGCTGCCGCACCCGGCGTAGATGATCTCGTGGAAGCGGCCGTCCAGCGCCTTCAGCTGGTCCACGTCCTCCCGGGACAGGTAGAACTCCTGGAACTCCACCGCCTCGTTCAGCGCCTTCAGGCTGTCGGCGTCGGCGTTGTCGATGAAGCCCTTCACGGCCAGATCCTCGATGCGCAGCCGAATCTCGGACATGTCGCGGTAGTCCTTCGGCGTGATGCCCAGCACCATGGTGCCCTTCGGCGTGTCCTCGACCAAATGCTCCTGGAACAGCCGGCGCAGGGCCTCGCGGATCGGCGTGCGGCTCACGCCCAGCTCCGCGCACAGCTGCAGCTCCGTGACGATGTCGCCGCGCTTGTAGCGCCCGCTGAGTATGTCGGATTCCAGGTGCTCAAACACCTGATCGGACAGGGATACGGTTCTGTAATCCATCATCATGGTATTCTCCCCCCTCACAGTCTGCGGAACCGGCCGCCGGACAGCTCCTCGATCTTCGTCTCCAGCTCGGCGTTGGACAGCGTGGTCTGACGGCCCTCGGCGTACTCCTCGTCGATCCAGTCCTTCAGCGCGATCACCAGCGGGTCCTTCTTGTCCAGGGCCTCGGCGGCGGTCAGCTGGTAGTTTTCGTTGATCCAGTAGGCGATGCCCGCCAGGCCGCTGGCCTTGCCGATCATCACCGAGGGGCTGCGGCCCAGTATCTTCCGGGTGTCGAATATCGTGTACACCTCCGCGTCCTTCAGCAGGCCGTCGGCGTGTATGCCGGCGCGGGTCGTGTTGAACTGGCGGCCCACAAAGGGCGTCATCACCGGTATGTCGTAGCCGATCTCATCCCGGAAGTAGCGGGCGATGTCGGTGATGGCCGTGGTGTCCATGCCGTCCAGGCTGCCGCGCAGGCTGGCGTACTCCATCACCATGGCCTCCAGCGGTATGTTGCCCGTGCGCTCGCCGATGCCCAGCAGCGAGCAGTTCACCGCCGACGCGCCGTACAGCCACGCCGTGGAGGCGTTGGTCACGGCCTTGTAGAAGTCGTTGTGGCCGTGCCACTCCAGCATCTCGCTGGGCACGTCGGAATAGTGCTGCAGGCCGTAGATGATGCCCGGCACGCTCCTGGGCAGCGCCACCTCGGTGTAGGGCACGCCGTAGCCCATCGTGTCGCAGGCACGGATCTTCACCGGTATGCCCGCGTCCTGGCTCATCTGCATCAGCTCGTTCACGAACGGCACCACGAAGCCGTAGAAGTCGGCCCGGGTCACGTCCTCCAGGTGGCAGCGCGGCATCACGCCCGCCTCGAAGGCGTCGGCGACGGTCCTCAGGTAGTAGTCCATGCACTGCTTGCGGGTCATCTGCATCTTCTTGAAGATGTGATAGTCGCTGCAGGACACCAGTATGCCCGTCTCGCGGATGCCCAGGTCCTTGACCAGTTTGAAGTCTTCCCGGGTTGCGCGGATCCAGGTGGTGATCTCCGGGAAGCGGTAGCCCAGGTCCTGGCAGCGGGCGATGGCCTCCCGGTCCTTTTCGCTGTATACGAAAAACTCGGTCTGCCGGATCACGCCGTAGGGGCCGCCCAGGCGGGCCATCAGCTTGTAGAGGTCCACGATCTGCTTGACCGTGTACGGCTCCACCGACTGCTGGCCGTCGCGGAACGACGTGTCGGTGATCCAGATGTCCTCCGGCATGCCCATGGGCACGCGGCGGTGGTTGAACGCGATGCGCGGCACCTCGTCGTAGGGATAGATGTCCCGGTACAGGTTCGGCTTTTCCACGTCCTGCAGGGAATACTTGTACTGCCTTTGCTCCAATAGGTTGGTCTTGTTGGACATTTCCAGCATGGTCTCATCTCCCGGGGTTTGAATATGTGTATTATTGTATACAAGGATTCAGGCATTGTCAAGTGCAGGAATGCAATCTTAACGTTGCCACACGCCGTCGGTCCGAGACAAGGAACGCCCTGCCGGCGTGTTTCCGGCAGGGCGTTCCTTGTCTCGGACCGACGGATTCAGCGTCAGTATATGGTCTTGTATTCGCTCGCGCCGATGCGCTTCATGAACGCGTCCAGCTCATATTGGCCGTCCACGCGCATCAGGTCTGTGAATTTCCCGGTGCGCCGGTCGATGAAGCCCACGGTCATCTCACCGGTGCAGATGCTCCGGCGCACCGCCGGCTGCTGGGTCTCGGGGTCATAGGCCACGGCCGGGGCCTTTGGCTTCCTCCTGAACAGCGACATGCTCAACACCCGCCTTCTCATTGGTTCGTTCCTCCGCGTTCGGAACCGTCCGAACGGCTCACAGCCAGCTGACCTCCGAGCGCTTCTTCCGGCTCATCAGGCCGTCCACGGCCTCCCGGGGCGTCATGCTCCCGTTGACGACGGCGTTCACCGCCTCGGTGATCGGCATGTACACCCCATACCGCTCCGCCAGCTGCAGCGTGGCGGGCAGCGCGTTGATGCCCTCCACCACCATGCCCACCTGCCGGACGGCCTCCTCCGGGGGCACGCCCCTGCCGATCAGCTCGCCGCAGCGGTTGTTCCGGCTGTGGCGGCTGGTGGCCGTGACCACCAGGTCGCCGATGCCGGCCAGCCCGCTGAAGGTCTGCTCGCAGCAGCCCATGGCCAGGCCCAGACGGGTGATCTCCGCCATGCCCCGGGTGATCAGCGCGGCCTTGGTGTTGTCGCCGAAGCCGAGCCCCGCCGAGACGCCCGCGGCCAGCGCGATGATGTTCTTCACCGCGCCGCACAGCTCCACGCCCTTCACGTCCGGATTGGTGTAGACCCGCATGCAGGAGTTCATGAAGATGTCCTGCACCCGCCGCGCCACGGCCTCGTCGGTACAGGCGGACACGATGGTGGTGGGCAGGTCCTTCGCCACCTCCTCGGCATGGGTCGGGCCGGACAGCGCCACCGTAAACACCCGCTTTTTTCCGAGCTCGTCCCGTATGACCTGGGTCATCGTGTACAGCGTGCCGGGCTCCAGGCCCTTCGCCACGTCCACGATGATCTGCCCCTCGGGGATGTACGGCGACGCCTGGCGCGCCGTGGCCCGCACGTACACCGACGGCACCGCGAACAGCAGCACGTCCCTTCCCGCGCACGCTTCATCGATGGCCTTGGTGAACCGGGTCTTATCCGGGATCACCATGTCCGGCAGGTTCTTCTGCCGCCGGGTGGCCGACAATTCGTCGATCTCCTGCGGCAGGGCCGACCACACCGTCACCGCGTGGCCGCAGTTGGTCAGCATGCGCGCCAGCGCCATGCCCCACGTCCCCGCGCCCAATATTCCTATGCTCGCCATACGCTCATCTTCCATTTCGTCGGCCCTTCGCCGGGCCTGAAGACAGTCTACCACACGCGCCCCCGTTCGTCAACCTTCCCGGGCGCATCGCCCCGCGTTGCATGGTTTGCGTCTATTCCGGCCATAATAGCGCATACATAATGTCTATGCTGTGATAAAGGATGTGACGGTATCCATGAAGGCGATCATCATGGCGGGCGGCGAGGGCACGCGCCTGAGGCCGCTGACCTGCGATTGCCCCAAGCCGATGATCCGGCTGATGAACCGGCCGGTGATGCAATACGCGCTCACGCTGCTGAAGAAGCACGGCATCACGGACGTGGCGGCCACGCTGGGCTACCTGCCGGACGCCATACAGGACTGCTTCGGCGCGGGCGACGACTACGGCGTCCGTCTGCGCTACACGGTGGAGCGCACGCCGCTGGGCACCGCGGGCGGCGTGCGGCAGGCGGCGGACTTCCTGGACGAGACCTTTGTCGTGCTCTCGGGCGACGGCATCACCGATCTGGACATCGCCGACGCGCTGCGCTATCACCGCGCAAAGGGCGCGCTGGCCACGCTGGTGCTGAAGCAGGCCGACAACCCGCTGGACTATGGCGTGGTGCTCACCGATTCCGACGGGCGGGTGCAGTCCTTCCACGAGAAGCCGGACTGGAGCGAGGTGGTCTCCGACACGGTGAACACCGGCATCTACATCCTGGAGCCCGCCGTGCTGGAGCACATCCCCGAGGGGCGCGCCTGCGACTTCGGCCACGACCTCTTTCCGGAGCTGGTGCGCCGCGGGCTGCCGGTGTACGGCTATGTGATGCAGGGCTACTGGTGCGACATCGGCGACACCCGGGCCTATTTGCAGGCCCACATGGACGCCATGGAGGGCCGCATCCGCGTGGACGGCCTGTTCCCCCGCCCCGGCCGCATGGTGCAGCTGCCCGGGGCCGCCGTGGACCGGTCCGCCGTGCTGGAGGGGCCCTGCCTGATCGGCAGGGACGCCCGGGTGCTGGCCGGGGCCTACGTGGGGCCCTACAGCGTGATCGGCGACGGCTGCGTGATCGGGCCGTCGGCCAGCGTGAAGCGCTCGGTGCTGTGGCCCGGCGCGCGGCTGGAGGCCGGGGCGCAGGCCCGGGGCTGCGTGCTCTCTACCGGCGCGTCGCTGGACGAGGGCGCCCAGGCCTATGAGGAGAGCGTGCTGGGCGCCGGCGCGCGGGCGGGACGGCGCGCGGTGCTGCTGCCGGGCGTGCGGCTGTGGCCCGGCAAGCGGGCCCAGGACGGCGAGCGGCTGAGCGCCAACCGAGTGTGGGGCGGGACCGACCCGGCCGGCTTCACCGGCGGCGCGCTGGCCCTCGGCGCGCCGGACGGCACGGCGCGCGTCATGCGCTCGGTCTGCGCCGTGCTGAAGCCCGGTGAGCTGCTGCTGGGGCGCGCGGAAGGCGGCGCGGCCTCGGCCCAGTGGTACGCGGCGGCCTCCGGGGCGCTGGCCCAGGGCGTGCGGGTGCTGGACGCGGGCGTGTGCACGCTGCCCCAGCTTCGCCATGCCCAAAGGACCCTGCGCTGCGACGCCGCGGCGCTTACGGAGCGGGACCGGCTGACGCCGCTGAACGCCCGGGGCGCGCGCCTGCTCACGCGGCAGCAGCGCGGCGTCTGCGGTCAGAACGCCCGCCAGGATTTCATCGCCCCGTTCTCCGGCGACACGCCGCCCGTCGAGCCCGCGGACGCCCTGCGCTCCGCCTATATCTCAGAGGTCGCCTCGGAATTCAGGGCCGACCCCGACGACGCGCCGAAGCTGGCGCTGTATACCGGGGACGAGACCCTCGCGCAGGCGGCCCTCGACGCGCTGCGCCGGGCCGGACTGTACGTTCGCCGTATCCCGCCGGATGCCGCGATGGACCTCGCCCCGGGCGAGGTCGGCCTGGAGCTGGAGGCGCAGGGCGAGCGCTGCGCGCTGTACGACGTGGACGGCGCGCTGTCGGACGGCGAGCGGCAGCTGCTCATGGCGTGGACGCTGCTTCGCCTGGGCGAGCGCACGCTGCTCGTGCCGGTGCAGGCCACGCGGGCCATACAGCGCCTGGCCGGGCGCTTTGACGCGCAGGTGGAGTACGTGTCCGGCGAGAGCGCCCTGTGGATGAACGCCCTGGCCGAGCGCTTTCCCCGGCAGTTCGAGCTCCAGTTCGACGGCCTGCGGGCGGCGCTGGCCATATTCAGCGCCCTGGCCGAAGAAAGGCTCACGCTGCGGGGCTGGCTGCGCGACATGCCCACGACCGCCCGGCGCAGCCGCAGCATTCCCGTGCCCCACGGGCTCACCGGCAGGATACTGCGGGCCATGGCCAGCCGGGAGCGCCACGTGGAGCTGGGCGGCGGCATGCGCTTCACCCGCGAGCGCGGCTGGGCTTGGATCTGCCCGGACGAGACCCGGCCCGAGTTCAAGATCGTCGCCGAAGCGGCCAGCGAGGAATACGCCCGGGAGCTCTGCGACTTCTGCGAGGGCGAGCTGCGCAGGCTGACCGGTTCGAGGCCCCGGGAGGCCGAAAAACCCGTCAAAAAAGAATAACCTAATTTGTTTCTATAGATTGTTCCTATATGTCAGCAATTTTTGCGCAGAAAGGTGATCGTTATTTGTCCTTTTGCGCCGCTTTCATCTCACATTTTGCGTTGTTTTGATTCGTCTTTTGGGCGTGCCGGCAAGCATGCTTGCATAAATACTGTATTCATGTTACAATTATGCACAGAAGGATGAGTGACCTGAGGGAGGGCGTTCACTGTGAAGATTTCCACCAAAGGGCGTTACGCGCTGCGCATGATGGTTGACATCGCCGAGCACCAGAAGGACGGCTATGTGACCCTGAAGGATGTGGCGATGCGCCAGGACATCTCCAAGAAGTACCTGGAGCAGATCGCGCTTCACCTCAGCCAGGCGGGCATGCTGCGCGCCATCCGCGGCTATCAGGGCGGCTACATGCTCACCAAGCCCGCCCGCGCCTACACCGTCAACGACATATTGCAGGTGGTGGAGGGCTCCATGTCGCCCGTCACCTGCCTGGAGCAGACGCCGAACCAGTGCGGGCGCTGCGACGCCTGCAAGACGCTGGTGGTCTGGGAGGGCCTGCAGAAGCTGATCACCGACTACCTGACCGGCATCACGCTGGAGGACGTCATCGAGCGCAGGATAGAATCATGAAAACACTCGGAATCCTGTACCTTGCAGGCGGGATCGCCTGCATTGTCTTTTTTTTCGTCATCAGCCTCTTCTCCCGCTTCGGGCTGAGCATCGCATGGGTCTGGCCGGCGGCCGGCGCGGCGCTGATCGCGGCGGCGCTTTTGACGCGCTTCGATCTGCCGCCGTGGCTGCGCTATGGCTGGCGCGGTCTGCTGATCGCGGGCCTGGCGCTGCTGATGGCGCTGGAGGGCCTTGTGATCAGCGGCATGAACGCCACCGCGCCTCCCGGCATGGATTACCTGATCGTGCTCGGGGCCAGCGTGTATCAGGACGGCCCCAGCCCGGGCCTCACCCGGCGCATCAACGCCGTCATGAAGTGCCTGGACGATCACCCGAACGCCGTGATCATCGCCTCGGGTGGCCAGGGCCGGGACGAGCCCATCAGCGAGGCCCAGTGCATACGGGACGAGCTCGTCAAGCGCGGCGTGGACCCGGCGCGCATCGTGCTGGAGGACAAATCCACCAACACCCGCGAAAACATCGCCAACTCCCTGGCGCTGATGGCACGGCCCGACGCCCAAGTGGGCATCGTCACCAACAACTACCACGTGTGGCGCGCCCTCCGGCTGGCCAGGCGCGCCGGCATGGTCAACGCCCACGGCGTCGCCTCGGAATACACCGGACCCACGCTGATCCACTTCATGTTCCGTGAGGCCGTCTCCATCACGGTGTCATTCCTGAGGGGGTATCTGTAGAACACCCTCCCGCAGGGCGGGTTTACAGCTTCAGGCTGTTCTCATCCAGCAGGAAATTGCGCACGCCGACCGTCACGATTCCCATATCGTTCCTGCGCGGCTTGATGTTGTCCCGCACAACGATGATCTTCCTGAAGGAGTCGCCGATGGCGTTCAGGGGGCGTTCCTCCTGTGCCTGTTTTTCCGGCGTGGTCATCGCAAAAGCGGACTGTATATAATACTTCTCGCTCCCACGGGTCACGACAAAGTCCACCTCGAGCTGCTTTTTCGTGGTCTTGTTCTCGCTGTTCTTCCCGTACTGCTCCACCAGGCCCACATCTACATGATAGCCGCGAATGCGCAGCTCGTTATAGATGATGTTCTCCATGATGTGGTTCTCTTCCATCTGCCGGAAGTTCAGCCTTGCGTTGCGAAGGCCCACGTCCTCAAAGTAGTATTTGGCCGGGGAGCCGATATACTTCCGCCCCTTGATATCGTATCGGACCGCCCTGCTCACCAGGAAAGCGTCCATCAGATAGTCCAGATACTTCTTCAGCGTCTTGTCGCTGATGGTCTTCCTCTTGACGGTTTTGAAGGTGTTTTCAAGCTTCAGCGGATTGGTCAGCGAGCCCACGGCGGAGGCCAGTATATCCACCAGCTCGTCCAGCTCCTCGCGATTGCGCACCTTGTGGCGGTCGACGATATCGCTGAGGTACACCTTCTGAAACAGAGACATGAGGTATTCCGCCTTCTCCTCCGGCGTTTCCCGGGAGAGGATCAGCGGCAGGCCGCCATAGGTGAAATAATCGTCCCACGCCTCGTCGGCGCTGCCCCTGTACGCGGAACAGTATTCCCGGAAGGAAAGCGGATAGATGCGGATTTCATCTCCGCGCCCCCGGAATTCCGTCACCAGATCAGAGGAGAGAAACTTGGAGTTGCTGCCCGTCACGTAGACGTCCGCATTGCGGATGTGCATAAAGCTGTTCAGAACATCCTCGAATTCGGCAAGCAGCTGTACCTCGTCCAGTATGATATAGTAGGTGTCTCTATCGACGATTCGTTCCTTCACGTACTTCAGCATATTGTCGGGATCGCGCAGTTCCTTGTTGCTGCGGTCATCCAGGGCGATTTCAATGATGTGGTCTTCCCGAACGCCCTTCTGAAGCAGATGATTGTGGAACAGGTTGATCAGAAGGTATGACTTTCCGCAACGGCGAACCCCAGTCACGATCTTGACCAGTCCGTTCTTTTCCCGCCGGATCAGTCGATTCAGATAGATGTCGCGCTTGATCTCCATGTCCGCCTCCTGTTTCATGATTTAATGTGTTTACACTTTTTTTCGTAATGATTATACAGGACGCCATTGCAAAAGTCAATACTTCCGCGCAAAGCAACGAGCCAACCCGTGGATTGGCTCGTTGCTTTCAGATGCTGTTGATACTCTCAGACGGATCAGCCGATGATGAAGGGCTTCAGCTCTTCCATCAGGTCGTCGCAGTGATCGGCGTACACCTCGAGGGTGATGGGCTTGGAAAGATCCAGGCTGAAGATGCCCAGTATAGATTTGCCGTCCACCACGTGGCGGCCTACGCGCAGATCGATATCGTAGGAATAGCGATTTGCGATGTTCACAAAAGTCTTGACATTCTCAGCCAGGCTGAGCTTGATATTGACGGCTTTCATCGAGACCTGCTCCTCACTTATCGGTATTCCGGGCTTGGGCCCGCTTTTTCTTAGCATAGCGCGAAATTATGAAAGTTTCAAGCGGTTTGTGCCCGTTTACAAATATTTAATTGTGCCCGTTTGTACACCGCATCGGACGGGACAAACGTAAAATACAGATGAAATGATGAAAACCGCTTGACTTTTCTCTTGCGCGGCGGTATAATACCATTCGTCGGTCGGGCATTGAGCCTGTAAGACATTGCCGAATTGTGTAAAGGTAGCACGAATGACTCTGACTCATTTAGTCCTGGTTCGAATCCAGGTTCGGCAGCCAGCTATGCCGCCATGGTCAAGCGGTTAAGACGTCGCCCTCTCACGGCGAAAACCGGGGTTCGAGTCCCCGTGGCGGTACCATGAAAGAAACCTGATTTGCTTGCAAATCAGGTTTCTTTCAGTTTATCATCCTTCACCTCGTCGCGTCAATGGCCGAGAACGCGATGAACACCACCAGGTTGATCGCCACGATGCCGGCGCCGGTGGGCAGCGAGTAGACGCAGGAAAGCAGCATGCCCAGCGCGAAGCAGGCCACCGATATGATTGCGGAGCTGATGGTCACGGCCCGGAAGCTGGAGAACAGGCGCATCGACGACAGCGCCGGGAATATGATCAGGCTGGAGATCAAAAGCGTGCCCATCATGCGCATGCCTACCACCACCGTCATCGCCGTCAACAGCGCGATCAGCATGTTGTAGCCGCCGGCGCGCACGCCGGTGGCCCGTGCGAACATCTCGTCGAAGGTCACGGCGAATATCCGGGGGTAGAACAGCGCGAACAGCACCAGCACCACCGCGGAGAGCGTCACCGAGACGTACACGTCCGAGGTGCTCATGGCCAGTATCGAGCCGAACATGTAGTTGTAGACGTCCACGTTCATGCCGCTGGTCATGCTGGTGACGATCACGCCCACCGCCAGCGCGCTGGTGGAGATCAGGGCGATGGCCGAATCGCCACGCATGCGGCTGTGCTCGCTGATGCGCAGCAGCAGAAACGCGCACACCACCACGATCACCAGCGTAAACGGCAGCGGATTGGCCGCGATGCCGGCACAGAGCCGGGCGACGGCCCCGCGCAGCCCCTGGGGCAGAAACGCGGGCAGGCCTTCCGACGTCACAAAGCCCAGCGCCATGGCCACGGTCAGTGCGCCGAAGCCCACGTGGGACAGGCCGTCGCCGATCATCGAATAGCGCTTCAGCACCAGCGTGACGCCCAGCAGCGACGCGCACAGCGACACCAGCATGCCCACGATCAGCGCCCGGCGGATGAAGCGATAGGCCAGGAAGGCGTGGAACTGTACAAAGGCGTCGCCGATGGCGCGCAGATTGAAAAGGGCCCACAGCACCAGAAGCGCCATCACGCCCCACAGCGCCACGGCGGCCCCCCTGCGCCGCTTCTGCGGCGCGTCCGGGTCTGTGCGCTTCATCAGGCAGCGCCGCAGCAGATCACCCATGCCCTTTCACCATCCCCTCCGCAAACCGCGTCCGGTAGTCCTCCAGGCTGCCGAAGAAATCCATGCCCCGGTTCATCACCAGCACCTTGCCGGCGTCGCGCATCGCGCCGCTCAGGTCGTGGGACACCATCACCACGGTCACGCCGTGATCCCGGTTCAGGCTTCTGATGACCTCGTAAAACTCCGCGGCCGCGTTGGGGTCAAGCCCCGTCACCGGTTCGTCCAGCAGCAGCATGGCGTCGGTGGCGCAAAGGGCGCGCGCCAACAGCGCCCGCTGCTGCTGGCCGCCCGACAGCGTGCGGTAGGACTTTTTGCGCAGCCGCTCCACGTCCAACAGCTTCATATTGCCGAGGGCCTTCTCCCGGTCCGCCCGGTTGTAGAAGAAGCGCGTCCCCATGCGGTTCACGCAGCCGGACAGCACGACCTCCTCCACCGAGGCCGGGAAATCCCGCTGAGCGGCCGTCTGCTGGGGCAAATAGCCGATGCGGTTCTTCTCCAGGCCGTCGCCGTAGACGATCCGGCCGGAGCGCGGCTTCACCAGGCCCAGCATGGCCCGCATCAGCGTGCTCTTGCCGGAGCCGTTCTCGCCGACGATCACCAGGTAGTCGCCCCGCGCCACCTCGAAGGACACGCGATCCACGGCCACGGTGCCCTCAAAGGCAATGGTGACATCCTGTATCGCAATCAGCGCCATGCTCCACCGCCTCTCCGTCCGCCGCGCGGCACTTGTCGCACACGCCCACCAGTATGGTCTGGCGCGGGTCCAGCCTGAAGCCGTGCCGGGCGTCCAGGTGCTCCGACACGGTCTGCATCAGGGCGCAATCCACGTGCATCAGGTTCCCGCAGTGGCTGCACATCATGTGAAAGTGCCCGTCGCAGCGCTCCGCATTCTCCACGTGCTGATACTGCGTGACGCCCTGCACCCCCGGGTACTTGCGCACGTTGCCCTGCTCGGCCAGCTGCTCCAGGTACCGGTACACCGTGGACCGGCCGATCTTCTCGCCGCGGTCCCGCAGCTCGAACACCACCTCGTCCACCGAGAAGTGCTGCATGCTCCGCTCCTGCAGGAAGCCCAGCAGCTCCCGCTTCTGGCGGGTATTATACGTACCGCGCGTCAATTCAATCCCTCCCGGACCGCCTCGACGTTCTCGCCCATCAGGCTGACGTAGGTCTCGCCGGCGTCAAACTGGGCCTGGGTGACCGTCTGCAGCGAATACAGCGTGCGGATGCCCGCGCCGGTCTCCTCGGCCACGGCCCTGGCCACCGCCTGGGTGCTCATCTCGATGGTGTAGACCACCGGTATGCCGTCCTGTTGGACCCGCTGGATGAGCGTGAGCATGGTCTGGGGCGTGGGCTCGGTCTGCGCCGTGCAGGACGGGAACGCGGCGACGTAATCCAGGCCGTATTCCCGCACGAAGTAGAGGAACGGAAAGCGGTCGGCGAACACCAGCTCGCGCCGCACGCCGCTTTCGACCGCCTCGGCAAACGCCGCGTCGATTTCGGCGATCTGCGCGATGTAGCTTTTTGCGGCGGCGGCGTAGGCACCGGCGTTGTCCGCGTCCAGCTGAGACAGCGCCTCCGACAGCGCCGCGACCATGGCCATGGCGTTCTTGGGCGACGTCCAGATGTGCTCGTCGTATTCGGGCCCGTCGCCGTGGGCGTGGCCGTCGTCCTCGCCCGCCTCCTCCAGCGGCGTGACGGCCTCCATCATGCGCAGCGTGGCCGGGCCCTGGGCGGCATCAAAGCCGGAGAGTATGCTCTCGACCCAGGCGTCGCTCTCGCCGCCCACGTACACGAACAGGTCGGCGCTTTCGATGGCCAGTATGTCCGCCGGGGAGGGCTCGTAGGAATGGACCTCCACGCCGGGGCGGATCAGCAGGGTCACCTCGCCCCTGTCCCCCACCACCTGGCGGGCGAAATCGTAGCAGGGAAAGTTCGCGGCCACCACCTTGAGATCGCCCTCCGCGTTCGCGGCGAAGCCCAGCAGGCAGAACAGTGCCACAGCGCACAGCATAATTCTCTTCATAGGATACCTCATTCTGAAATCTATTTTCAAATTCAATTTCGTATTATAGCGCGCCGGCGCCGCCTTGTCAATAGCCAAAACCGATGCCATGTTCAATTAACTTGAAAAAACCGTCGCAAGGTGATATACTTGTGTTACCAAGAATAGGAAGGAAAATGATTGGGTGAAAACGCGTCTGTTGTCTCTGTTGATCCTGCTGTGTCTCGCGCTGGGCAGTCTGGGCCTGGCCGAGGAGGTCACGGCCGCTCAGGTCGAAGCCTCTGTCGATGAAGTGTTCGTGGATTTGGGCGGCCTGGAAGCGCCGGCTGAGCTGGACGAATGCAGCGTCTCCCCCGCCGAAGGCGAGGTCGAGGGCGAAGAAACGCCCGCGGCCGACAGCGCCGTGGACGCCGCGCCGCAGACGGTGGACGCGGCCGAGCCCGCCGGACCGGCGTATTTCACGCAGGCGCTGAAGGTGCAGAAGATCAAGCTGAAGAAGGCCAGCACCTCCAAGTCCGCCTACCTGTACCTGCCCTACAAGGTGACGGTAAAGGGCGAGCAGGTCAAGTCCTTCACCTCCTCCGACAAGAAGATCGCCAAGGTCTCAAAGGACGGAACGCTGACCCTGAGAAAGACCGGCCGCGTCAGCATCACCGCCAAGACGGAATCGGGAAAGACCTATGTGCTCAAGCTGAAGGTCGTCGACGGCCCCGCCCCCAAGGACCTGACGTTTACCGCGACCAAGCACCACATGCGGCTGAACTGGTCCGCGGCGAAGCAGGCCACCGGCTACCTCGTGGAGTATTCCTATGACGGGAAGAACTGGTCCGAATACGTGGCCACCGACGCCGATACGCTGAAGCGGCTGGTGACCAAGGTCACCTCCGGCACCACCTCGTTCAGGGTCCGGGCCATACTCGGGGATCACCTCGGCGGCGCTTCCAACACCGTCACCGTGCTGTCGCCCGTCACCGACGTGAAGGTGATCTACCAGGAATCCTTCACCTACGGGCCGACCGACCACATGAACATCACCTGGAGCCCGTCTCCGGGCGCCACCAAGTACGCGGTCTACCGCACCTCTCTGCCCTCGAAGGACTATGAGCTGATCGGCACCACCAAGAACACCTGGTATCCCGACAGAATGGCGCCCACGAAGCTCTACGCCTACAGGATCATGCCCGTATGGAACGACCAGTACAACGCGCCCCTGTCAGACCCGGTCAACCTGTACACCGGCTGGCAGAGCAACGTGCTGCCCCCCAGCGACATGACCAGCAGCACCGGTGCGATCATACTGGTCAACAAGCGCGCGCAGGTGGTCACGGTGTACATCAAGGACGCGAACGGCAAGTACACCCTGCCGCTGCGCCACATGATCTGCTCCACCGGCCTGACCTACGAGCGCACCCGCAACGGCGAGTATAAGATCGAGCGCAAGATCGGCGAGTGGTACACCTACCCCGGCCCCAGCGGCGACACCATCCGCTGGCCCTCGGTGTACCGCAGCGGCTACTACTTCCATTCCCCGCTGTTCAACCGGGACCACACCATCCGCTACTCCACCATCAACCGGCTCGGCCAGCGGGCCTCCGCCGGCTGCGTCCGCCTGCCGAACAACGACGCGGAATGGGTCTACCGTTACTGCCCGATCGGCACCACGGTGTACATCTGCGACGGCGAGGCGCGCACCGAGCTGCGCGACGCGCTGAAGCCGAAGACGGTGAAGGTCCAGGGTTTCTGATCCGATTGCCATCAGGTTACCATAAACGACGAATGACATGGAGGGGTTCATCATGCAGTTGGTCAATCGCAAAACCGTAAAGCGCGTCAGCGCCCTGATCCTGGTGCTGATGCTGATCCTGTCCGGCGTTTCCTGTTTCGCCGCCACCTTCAAGAAGAGCCAGGCCGGCGTCAGCTACGGCGGCTCGCAGTTCAAGCTGGGCGCCACCACCACCGGCGCGAAGCTGAAGAAGGCCTTCGGCAGCTGCACCACCAAGAACGTGGCCGTGTGCAGCACCGTGCCCTACGGCGGACGCCTGTACACCTTCAAGAGCAAGGGCATATCGATCGAGACCCGCTACAAGACCGAGGCGCAGACCAGCGAACAGATCATCACCATCACGCTGACCAGCGGCACCGTGCCCACGATCTCCGGCCTGAAGGTCGGCAACAAGGTGTCCAAGCTCGCCGAGAAGTACGGCACGAAGATCCACAAGGACCGTTACAACAAGAACCACGCCTACTACGCCTCCGGCAATTACATACTCGACGTGTACACCAAGAGCAAGAAGATCAGCAAGCTGGTGTTCCTGATCGACCTGTAAGCCGAACCGCATCTGAATATGGCGTTGTCCGTCTATGGGCAATGCCATTTTCAATCGGTCCGAACCGTCAAATGTCATAAAGGGGATGCTTGATCGATGAAAACCGCGCGCATCGCGGTCATTGTCCTGTGCATGGCGCTGCTGCTGCTGCCCTCTCTGGGGATGCCCCTCTTCGGGCCCCGGGATTCCGGGGCCGAATACCGCGTGCCGGCGGACTATCCGGCAATCGCGGACGAATCGGGAAAGCTGAACGCGGCCTTCTCCGGCGACTTTGAGCGCTGGCTGTGCGATCACTTCGGCTTTCGCAGCGCCTTCATACACGCCAACGCCTGGCTGAACTACCGGCTGCTCGGCGCCTCGGCCAACGAACAGGTCGTCGCCGGCAAGGGCGGCTGGCTCTTCTTCTCCCCCACCGTGCCGGATTACACCGGCGAGGGGCGGCTGACCCAGGCGGAGCTCACTGCCATCGCCGACAATCTGCGCGCGTTTTCAGAGGCCTACGCTCGCCGCGGCGCGCGGGTCTATCTGGCCATCATCCCCAACAAATCCACCCTCTACCCGGAATACATGCCGGGCCGCTACCCGATGCGCCAAGACGCGGGCAACATACCGCTTTTGCGCGCGGCGTGTCAGGCGCTCCCCCTCACGTGGATCGACCTCGTTGCCCCGCTGCGGGAGGCCGCCGCCGGCGAGCGGCTGATCTACTACAAGACGGACACCCACTGGAACGCCCTGGGCGCGGCCATCGCGGCCCGCGAGATACTCTCTGAAACCGGGGCCACTGCCCGGGGCTACGCCGCTGGCGCGGACGTACTCTTCCGCGACGGTGACCTGGCCCGGCTCATGGGGCTCTCCGGCCTGATCGAGGAATCCGTGCCCAGCGTCGTCCCGGACGCGCCGCTGCCGGACGCCAACTACGCGGGGCGATCGTTCACGCTGTCCGGCAACGGCGAAGGCCGGCTGACGGTGTTTCGCGATTCCTTCGGCACGGCCGTGGGGCCCTGGCTGACTGACGCCTACGGCCAATGCGAAATGATCTGGACCTCCCCCCTCGAATCGGGCCACGCCGCCGACGACGTGCTGGTGCTGGTCTGCGAGCGCAACATCCGGGAATACCTTCTGGCCGAGCCGGACCTGAGCGCGATGGATGCGCCCGAGCCTGACGCGGATAACGAAGGCGATGCGCTCCAGAGGGGCGCGTTCAACCGCGACGACTTCGAGGAGGCGGAGGCCGAGGACGGCGACGACTTCTTCGACGACGGCGAAGATGAGGATGAAGACGAGGACGAAGACGGGGATGAAGACGAGGACGCCCCGGAAGGCGGGGACGAGGACGCGGCGGACGAAGAAATGGCGTCGGGGAGGTTGACCTATGGTATTTAGCACAATGACCTTTCTGACCATCGCGCTGCCGCTGGTGCTCGGGGTGTACTACCTGCTGCCCCGAAGGCTGCGCAACGGCTGGCTGCTGGTGTTCAGCCTGGCGTTTTACGGCTGGGGCGGTCCGGCGTACCTGGCGCTGATGCTGGTCAGCATCACCTGCAACTACCTGTGCGGCCTGGGCCTCGGAAGGGCCGGGAGCACCGGCGCG
This sequence comes from uncultured Eubacteriales bacterium, assembly GCA_902777335.1. Lineage (GTDB taxonomy): Bacteria > Bacillota > Clostridia > Christensenellales > Aristaeellaceae > UBA2862. The sequence continues at coordinate 2,095 of CACYTF010000038.1, read as the reverse complement.
CGCAGGGGCCTGCTGGCGCTGGCGCTGGCCGTCAACCTGGGCGCGCTGTTCGCGTTCAAATACCTGGGCTTCTGCGCGGCCACGGTCAACCGGCTGTTGGGCCTCGATTGGGCGGTGCCGCGGCTCACGCTGCCCATCGGCATATCGTTCTACACCTTCCAGGCCCTGTCCTACGTGATCGACGTGTACCGGGGCGACGCGCCCGTCCAGCGCAGCTGGGCGCGGCTGGCCCTGTACATCACGTTCTTTCCCCAGCTGATCGCCGGGCCCATATTGCGCTACGACGTGGTGGAGCCCCAGATCGCCAGCCGCCACGAGACGCTGGAGGGCTTCTGGTACGGGCTAAAGCGGTTTGCAATGGGCCTTGGCAAGAAGGTATTGATCGCCAACACCGTGGCCGTCGTGGCCGACGAGGCCTTCTCAACGGCCGGGCTGAGCGCCGCGGGGGCGTGGGTCGGGGCCCTGGCCTACGCGCTGCAGATCCTGTTCGACTTCTCCGGCTATTCGGACATGGCCATCGGCCTTGGGGCCATGTTCGGCTTCACCTATCCGGAAAACTTCAACGCGCCCTACACCGCCGTGACCGTGCGGGACTTCTGGCGGCGCTGGCACATCTCGCTGTCCACCTGGTTCAGGGATTACCTGTACATACCGCTGGGCGGCAGCCGCGCGGGCCGGGGCAGGCACGTGCTGAACCTCTTGATCGTGTTTTTCGCCACCGGCATCTGGCACGGCGCGGGCTTTACCTACTTGGTCTGGGGCCTGTACTACGGCGCGCTCAGCGCGCTGGGGGTGCTGCTGGGCTACAGGCCCTCGGAGCGCATGCCCGTCCACGCGGCCCAGCGCGCGCTGACGCTGCTTTTTGTGCTGGTGGGCTGGGTGGTGTTCAGGGCGGAGAGCATGACCGCTGCCCTGGCCTACCTTAAGGGCATGGTCGCGGGCGGTGGCCGCGGGCTCTACACGCTGACGCCCCGCGCCGTCGGCGCTTTGGCGCTGGGGTGCCTGCTCTCATCGTCGCTGCCCCGCCGCGCGCTCAATGCCGTGAAGCCCGAATGGCGGGAGCGCCTGTCCCTGGCCGCCGTGCCCGCGCTGCTTATGCTTTGCATGCTGTCGCTGGCCTCCGGCGCGTACAACCCCTTTATATACTTCCAATTTTAGGCAAATAGACTACACTAATCTTAACCTCTGCCATCTTCAAAAGATTGATGGCTTAACATTGTTCGTGGTATACTTATGCCAAATCCTGAGGAAAGAGGTAGATACCACCATGGCAGCGATTGATTTGACCAAATACGGCATTACCGGTACGACCGAGATCGTTTACAATCCCTCTTACGAGTACCTGTACGAGGCTGAAATGGACCCTTCTCTGACGGGCTACGACGTCGGCGTGGAGACCGAGCTGGGCGCGGTCAACGTGATGACCGGCATCTACACCGGCCGTTCCCCCAAGGACAAGTACATCGTCATGGACGAGAACAGCAAGGACACCGTTTGGTGGACCACCGAGGGCTACCCGAACGATAACCATCCCATGAGCGAAGAGGTCTGGGAGAAGGTCAAGGCCCTGGCCAAGAACCAGCTGAGCGGCAACAAGAAGCTCTACGTTGTGGACGCGTTCTGCGGCGCCAACAAGGATACCCGCATGGCCATCCGCTTCATCATGGAGGTCGCCTGGCAGGCCCACTTCGTGCGCAACATGTTCATCAAGCCCACCGAGGAAGAGCTGGCCGCCTTCGAGCCGGACTTCGTGGTGTACACCGCCTCCAAGGCCAAGTGCGAGAACTACAAGGAGCTGGGCCTGCGCTCCGACACCGTGGTGGCCTTCAACGTGTCCAGCCGTGAACAGTGCATCATCAACACCTGGTACGGCGGCGAGATGAAGAAGGGCATGTTCTCGATGATGAACTACTACCTGCCGCTGAAGGGCATCGCCGCCATGCACTGCTCGGCCAACACCGACATGAACGGCGAGAACACCGCCATCTTCTTCGGCCTGTCCGGCACCGGCAAGACCACCCTGTCCACCGACCCCAAGCGCCTGCTGATCGGCGACGACGAGCACGGCTGGGACGACAACGGCGTGTTCAACTTC